>JACPPF010000040.1 GCA_016191165.1 Planctomycetota bacterium | reverse complement strand
CGTCGCGAACGTCCTGTTTGAGTTGCTCGAAAGCGTCCATGCCAGCAGCTTAGGAAAACGCCCCGTGCCCAGCTGCGCCAGTTTTGAAAAAAAAGCCCGAAATTTCACTACGCAGGTTTCAGAGAATGGACGACTACAAAGTAGGCCATCGATCGTCAGCTGCGGACCGGAAAACTGGAGGGTCGCGTTAACCCCTGTTTGGGAATACGTTGCGAACCGTAATTCCCTATAGGCGATAACCGAGGCGCCATCATTCCAAACCGGAATGTCAAAGTGTGTAAAATCGCACGGGCAAGAATCGACAAATTCGAGCCTTCCGCCGTTGCGAATGACAAATTCGCCCTCTCCGGGCAGACCTCTTGCGATTGTGTTCAAGGAATTGTTGACTTCGAAAATGCCGCCCGAATTCAAGACCGAAGCGCTGCCATTGATTGTGATCGTACCGGACGGGGAAAGCCATCGGATCAAACCATGGTTTTCAATCAATACGTCGGAAATGGAAATATTTCCCGTGATGTCTACGTCGTCGGTCAACTCAAGCAACAACCGCCCCGTGTTTTGTGGGTTAGTTTGGTCAGTACCCTGTAAATCGCCAGCCAAATTCAGAAAATGAGGTCGGAGGGTTCCAATCAGGATAGCGGTTGCTCTTGTCCCGAGCGTAAGACGCTCTACTTCTACCATTAGACCTAGGTCGACGTGAAGGGTCGTATTATGATCGCCAGTACCAGCGTAGAACATGCCCCCTCCACGGAGCGCTGCACCAGGCGCAGGGGCCCCGCCTTCAAAGTTTACGTTTGTGCCGAAGTTAGCAGCAGTTCCAACGTTGGTCGTCACGAACCCATTCGCCTGATTGACGAAGTATCCACCGAGATTCAGTGTTGCACCGAGATCAAGCGAAATCGTGCCCGTATTGGTCAAAGTGAATGCCACGTTTGCCGACGATTCAGTTGTGACGACCCCGGAACCCGCAATCGTGATTTGCCCGTGGTTGGTGAAATTGAAGTCAACTCCTTGTTCATTCACCGCAATAAGCCGTAGCGTGCGAAAAAATGTTGGTTCGATGATGATAACGCCTGAGTTGGTCGTGGTTGACCCAAGTGTCAAAGTGGAACTAAGCCCAGGCCCGCCGGACCAGATTACGATTCCCTGATTGGTGAAGGTCCGAAGGCGAAAACTTAAGGACGCTGCTGTGATCCGGAGCGTGCCGATATTACGAACCGGGCCTTGATTGAGGGGGCCAAGGAAAAACCCGCCGTTCAATTCGGATTGCCCGGCAAACACCATAGTGCCTTGCCCGGTTATCGTGCCTAATGTCCTTAGTAGGACGTTGTAGCCAACGAAGGTTTGGCCGGCATCAATTCTCAATGTGGCCTGTTCGCCCGGTGCAGCGCCAGACCCAATAATCAACTGTCCCGTGCCCCCGCCAATGAACTGCGGCACGGCGCCCCCGAATTCCCCGGCAGCAAGGCCCAGTTCCGACGTCGAAGCGATTGCTATCTGGCCTCCCAGAACACCACCACCACCAAGGCCCAAGGATCCGCCAGCCACATCGATTGTTCCCGATGATAAAAGGGCCACCTTTAGCACCACCGGCATCCCCACCATGCCGCCTGTGGAATTGATCGTGCCCGCGTTGTTGATGGTGGACAGCCCATCCTGGTAGGTGTCGCGCCAGGTGCCGAAGGAAACCGAGATGTTGAACTCGCCGGTCGTACTGATGTTGACCATACTGGCTTCGTTGCCCACGTCGCCCTGGGTCCAGTTGCCATCGCCGTCGATGTTGACGGTCCAGCCCTGGATGCTTTTCGTGCCGTAGCCGGTGATGTTGAGGGCGCCGGTGTCGGTGATGTCGAGCGTGCCTGCGTAAGGGGTGTTGGCGAGGTTTCCACCTTCCCAGTTCATCGTTCCGGTGATGGTGAGCATGCCGGGGCCGAGGAGGTTGCCGCCGGTCATGTTGAAATTGTGGAACGTCGCGGTGCCCTCGACGGTGAGGTTGCCCATGCCGAGCGAGACGGTACCAGCGCCCGCGATGGCTGCGCCGTCGCGTAGGATGGAGCTGCCGCTCATCACCGTCAGCTGGCTGCCGATTTCCAGGTTGATGGCGCCGCTGACGACGATGCCGCCCGACGGCCAAAGCGAGGCGTTCGCATTCGCGGTCAGCGTGCCGGCCACGATCAGCTGTCCGGAGATATTGGCACTTTGATCGATGGTCAACGAATTGTTCACGATCAGGTTGACCGAACTCATCATCGACACGGAGCGCACAGCCCCGGCCTGATTCACGAGAATGTCAGTATTCGCTTGAGAAATGCTCACGTCATCGCTGATCGTCGGCAAGGCGTTCTGATCCCAGTTGCCGGGCGTGCCCCACAGGTTATCGCCAGCCGTTCCAGTCCAGTTGAAAAAGGCAGGCGTGGTGCGATCTTCGAGCACCTCAAGGAAAAGGGGCCGTCGTTTCACAAGTGGCGAATGCCGCTGCCCCCCCCCTAATGTACAAAATTAAACCTAACCAGGTCTTGGATCGGAACATTGGGCTCGCTCCATGCGAAAAAGTGACGTGAGTGGGTGTGCCAACAACCACACATTGAGCCTACCAAGGTAGCACAACCGTTGTCAACGGAATTTTCGAGAAAACTGGCAACGATTCGTCGGCCACCCACCCCTCTGCCCACCAAGCCCGCGCACCGGAAGATACCCCGCATGGAAGCTCTCCCTTTTCTTGCGAACTGTCGCCCCTTGCTGAACCGCGCCGTCCCAAAGTGATTCACAAACAAAACCCGGCAACACATCAGCACGAACTTGGCCTGGGCTGCCTTCACGCTCAGGAGGTCGGAGTTAATGAACCCGCGAGTTCAGTTTTGCGCAGGTGGCACCCCGGTTTCGTGGGTATCTCGCCCTTCCGTCGCAAGAAACCCCAGAAAAATCGGGGTTTTCATCCTTTCGAGATGCCCACCGCTTGTTGGGTATCACGACCCGTCAAACGACAGTGCCCCGGGAGCTTCGAGCGATTTTCCTTTGGGCAAATCACGCTTTTCGACCCACGCATCCAGGTTGAGCCAACCTAACACGATGGCCACGATCAAGAGTAAACCGAACAACCACCATTGCCGCTTGCGCGAGGGCGGACTCGCGGGCGGCGAGCTGCTTGGGGAGTCGCTGGCCATGATTGTCGATTCCTGGACTTGAGTTCTCGCAAAGGCGCAAAGGACGCAAAGGAATTCAAGAGAGGAAACCGCCCGTAATTATCCCTCTCGGTTTGTGCTCCTCGTTCCTCCGTTCTCTTGTCTTTCTTTGCGTCCTTTGCGTCTTGGCGAGAAACAAACGCAACACCGGCGCGGGTAACGCAAGGGAACGGGCCCGCTCACTTCCTCCGCCGCAGCTTCATCGATACGCGGTGCTCCGCGGCGGGTTTGCCGTTGGCCCAGCCCTGCCAGGTCCATTCGATGGTGTCGTTGTTCAGAAAAGTGATCGAGCCTTCGTGCATGTGCATGTCTTTTTTCGGATCGATGTTGGCGCCGTCGACGAATCTGAATGCCAGCGTGTTGGCGGGCGCCTTTGGGTCAGCCTTCATGCGCGGCTGATTCTTGGCCGCGCAATAATGCGTCAACACCAGGTCCTTGCCCTGTAGATGATAAAGCGTCACCATTTCGTGAGGGGTTCCAGGAAAGATGGTTTCGTGGACCGCGCTGCCAGCGGCCGTGACCTTGAACACTGACACGATCTGTTTGGTCGGTTTACCGGCCTTGTCGAGCGCGACCCACGTGCCGGCCAGCCTGGCGAGCTTGGCCAGGCCAGCGTGTGACGCCGGTTTTTTTTGCAGATTCTCGGCAAGGAAGTCGATCACGGATTCGCAGACCTTGGCGCGGTCGACGGTCTTGAAGTAATGATCGGTATCGATCCAAACGACCTTCGCTCCCGCGCCGGCGGCCTTGTGGAGCGATTCGGCCCAGAAACGCTGGATCATCTGGTCCTTGGTGACGTTGAGCAACAGCAACGGCCGCGGGGCAATACGCGCGATGTGGTAGACGGGGTCGCTCGACTTGGATCCCTGCCTGGCGATTTTCTCGGCCGCCTTGGCGGTATACAGGCCGAGGAAGTTACCGCCGCCGACCATGGAACCCATGACCTTGATGCGCGAATCGTAGGCGACAAAGGTGATGCCGGTGATGGCGCCCCAGCTGATGCCAACGTAGCCGAGGCGATTCCTGTCAATGTCCTTGCGTGCGGCAAGAAAATCCACCGCCCGACTGTAGTCGCCGCAGTAGTGCATGATGGTTTCGGTGCTGGCGAGCCCGAAGATGCCTCGCGATTTGGTGTCGTTCTTGCGCTCACCGCAGCCCGCGGAATCGATGGTAAGGACGGCAAAGCCGCGAACGGCAAACTGCTTGCCGATCTCGACGATGTAGTTGCTGGTCTTATTCCCACCGGAGCCGTATTGCAGAAGAACTGCCGGGAACGGCGGCGTGACGCCCTTGCGCTTGGGGAGATAGAGGTAGCCCGGAACGCGATCTCCCTTGATGCCCGTGAACTCGACGCGGAGCTGGGTGTAGGCGTCGGCCTCGCTGACCACCTTCTCCTTGGCGTCGAGCGGCCTTTTGTGATCGATGGCGAACGGGGCCGCAATTTTTTTGGGCGCTGACGTGTCCTGGGCGCTGGCCCTGGATACCAGATTGCCGGTCCACAAGCCCAGAATCAGGATGACGATGCCAAGGTTTCGGAGGATCGTTGCACACATGGGAGCGAGACCCCGTTGGTTGAATAAAGCCGGAAGTGAAAAAAATCATAACGGGAGGGGCGGGAAATGCAAGGGCGGAATTTGCAAAAAGGAAATATGAAATGTCTTTCAACAGGGGAGTCTTTTTCGTGGTGCGGGCCATGACCCGTGTTTTGCCGAACTGCGAGCCAAAGCCCGCACTACGAAAGGCGAACTCACGAACGTGTAACCAATCCAATCAGCCCTGCGTTTCCTCGGTGGCCGCACTGGGCGGAACGGCTGTCGGATCGTGCATTTCGCCGCGAACAGCCTGGGCATCGACGGTTGCCATGCCGGCTTCTTTGCCGAAGGGGATTTCCTCGTACTCGGCGCTGTCCAGAATCAAGTCGAGGGCCTTGCGTTCGATCAACTGGGCGCCCAGCGTTTCCATGAGATCGTCACGCTCAAGCTGAGCGCGAATTCGGCGCGGCGTTTCGTTGTATTCGTCGGCAATTCGTTCAACCTCGGCGTCGATCTCGGCGGGTTCGAGGTCCAGTTTTTCCTTCTCGGCGATTTTTTGCAGGACGAAATGCTCCTTCATCGCCAGGGCGGTGCTGGTAAGGACATCCCGTTCCAGCAGGCGCTGGCGAGCGCGGATTTCGTCCTCGCGGATGCCGGCCTCGCGCATTTCCATGACCTTGCGCGCCAGCGTCTTGCGGGCTTGCCTTTGCAGCAAATCCTGAGGCAACTCCCAGTTTGCGGACGCCGCGATGAGGCTCAAAACCTGCTCGCGGGCCGATTGACGTTGATGGTAGCGCAGGCGATGCTCAAGGATGACGCGGAGTTGTTCGCGGAACTGATCGACCGTCCTGCATTCGTGGCGTTCAAGGAAACCTTCGTCGAGGTCGGGCAGGCGCAGCCGTTTGACGTCCTTGACCTCCAGGGTGGCCTGGACGGTCTGCCCGCGCAGACCCGGATTGGCGACGGCGTCGGTCATCGAGATTTCCACCGTGCGTTTTTCGCCTGCCTTGACGCCGGCCATCTCCGCGCCAAATTTGCTGGCCACGCCGTCCTTGAAAGAAAGGGTGTCTTCGATGCGGAGCGTGATTTCTTTCGCGTCGCCGATCTTGTCGTTATTGAAGGTGGTCTCCATATCGACGATCACGAAGTCGCCCTTGTCGGCGGGTCCATCCTTGGGCACGAGCTGGCCTTCGTTGGAAAGGACGCGCGTCTGTTCCTCATCGACATCGGCCTCGGTGAATTCACGGACGGGCTTCTTGATCTTGAGGCCCTTGTACTCGGGAAGGTCGAACGCGGGGCGGACCTCGACCTCGAACTCGTAGATGAAATCGCCCTTGTCCGGGATTTCAATCTTGTCGGTGTTGAGGTTCGGCGGGCTCAAGGGAGCGACGTCGAATTCCTCGGCAAGTTGCTCAAGGCTGGCGAGCAAAAGCTCCCCCTTGACGCGATCATTGACGTCTTTCTTGAATTTGCGGACGACGACCTGGCGCGGCGCCTTGCCGGGACGGAAGCCCGGAATCCAGGAATCGCCGACCAGTTCCTTGTATTTCTTGTCGATGCTTTCATCGACGTCGGCGCGATCCACCGCGACCTTGATGTGCTTTTTGCAAGGGCCAACATCCTTGACCTCAACGGTCTGCTTGAGCTTCTTCTTTTCCTCGGTCTTCTCAGCCTCGGCATTGCCGGTTTCGACCGCCTCGGTGATGGGCTCGGTCGCCATTTCGGGATTGATTTCCGCGGGGGCTTCCGGGGTGGTTTCTGTTCCGTCCGACATGATGACTGGCTCCAGGTAATGTCAAGAAAGTTGAACTAGCCCGCGGCGCCGGCAAGGGAACACGCCCCTGTCTGACGCTGCGGGCTAGTAACCAAAAAGCGGGTGATGGGGCTCGAACCCACGACATTCACGTTGGCAACGTGACGCTCTACCACTGAGCTACACCCGCAACTGGCCCGGCAAAGGCCTGATGATGGATTATAAACCAGGCAGGGGTGAATTCAAGAGCGCGCGGGCAAGAATTTGCCGCCGGCCGGACTCGGGGGGATGTGCTTATTTGGCATCTGTCGCCTGGGCGTTTGACTAAGAGGGTCTAAAGAAATGAAGTAGGTCAGGCTTTCCAGCCTGACCGTCAGGCCGGAAAGCCTGACCTACTTTCATTGTCTTGGGCACTCTAACGCTCAACCTGGACAGGTTGCTTCCCCGGCACAGCGGCTTGACGTAGAATGCAAGAGAATCACGATGGCCCAAACGACCCGGAGACATGCCGCAAGGCAACGTGGCTGATGCCGTTTATCTACTTATTGCTGTTTTCACTGATCTGTTTGCAGCCGAGTTGGCCGAAACCATTTTCCTGGCCCGATTCCGCCGGGTGCGCCATTCTGGTGGGCACGCTGGTCGTAACTTCCTGGCTGTCGGCGGGGCTGATCGCAAGAACGCTGGCCTGGCAGATGCGGCAGCACCCGGAACGGCGCGGGGCAATCCTACGCAGCTATGTCCGGTGGCGGCGCAGGCATTTCATCGCTCTCATCGCGGGTTACCTCATCGCTCTATACCTGCTCGGCTGGGGTAAAGTTCTGGCCGACGGCTGGGTCGTCTACGTCCCGGCCTGGCTGCATTCGCGCGACAATCTACCTGGCTTTCATGTCGTCCTGATTCTGCCGTTCTTCCTGAGCCTGGTCGCGTCCTGGGAGCGATTCTATGGCGTTGAGAAACCCGCCTATGAGCTGGGTCACACGGACGACGTTTTCATCTCGAAGGCCAATTTCTTGCTCATGCAGATTCGGCATCAGTTCTTCCTCGTCGTGGCGCCGATGGCGCTCATGGTGTTGCTGCAGGTCCTGTACATCGCGTTCGCGGGCGCCGATGAGGACAGCGACGTACCTGCGCTAATGATGTTGGCGATCATCGGCATGGCGTTGATCTTAATGCCCTGGCTGCTGCGGATTTTCCTCGGCCTGAAGCCGTTGCCCCCTGGCCCACTGCGCGATCGGCTCGAAAGTGCGGCGCATCGTTTGCGTTTTCGATTTAGCAACATACTCGTCTGGAATACGCGCAATCTGATGGCCAACGCTCTGGTCACCGGATTTGTGCCATCGATTCGATATGTCATCCTCACCGATCGGCTCATTGACGAGTTGACTCCCGAAGAAATCGAATCGGTGTTCGGCCACGAGGTCGGGCATGTCAAACATCATCATCTGCTTTTCTACCTGGCGTTTTTTCTGACCAGCTTTTTGCTCCTGAGTGTCTTCTGGGAACTGCTCAAGGGTTTCGTAAGGCAGGACGAAATCATTTCTTGGCTCAGGGGATTTGAGTTCCTGGGCGAGAGCCGAGATGAGATCAAACAGACGTTGAATACCTTCAGCAGTTTCGGGAAACTGGCAATCCTGGGCGGCTATACGCTGCTGTGCTTCGGCTTCGTATCGCGGCGATGCGAGCGGCAGGCGGATTTGTTCGGGTCAACCGCGGTCTCGACCGACGTGTTCATCAACGCCCTGGAAAAAGTGGCGGCCATCAACGGCATCCCCCGCGATCGCGCAGGCAACTGGCTGCTGTCGTGGCAGCATCCGACCATCGCCCAGCGCGTCGATTTCCTGCTCGCGATGCGCGACAATCCCCTGCGCGTCACGCAGTTTCACCGCAGCATTGCGCTGCTCAAGTGGTCGTTTTTCCTGGCCCTGGGCTTTCTCTCTTTTTGGTTCGGCGCCCACCGGGTCTGGGAGTTGCTCAAGGAGTTTTGATGCCACCCGTCATTCGGCGAAAAACACCCCCGGCTCAACGTGAAAATACACGGACAACTTGGCGATATGGTTGCGGTTTAACTTGCGCACGGAGTTAAGGACTTCGGATATTGTCGATTCCGCAATGCGACAATCCTTCGCGATCTGGGCTTGCGTAACGCCTTTGGCTTCCATCAAATGCCTCAAAATCGCTGACGGCGGCTGCGGTTCGAAGATGATGTTAGCGTCTTCATATTTCTCAATCAGGTCACCAAGGACGTCAAAATAGTCCTTTTCGCCAGCACTCAATCGCTCCTTGTCCAGCAACGAGTTGATTACCGCAATTGCTTCATCCAACGCCGCGTCGTCGCGAATCGGCCGCAACGGGAATTGACGAATCAATTCAAGGTATCGATCACGTGGTTTTCCTTTTCTTGTTCGCGTATTCATTTTCTTTCTTTTGTCCCAAAATAGGTTTCCAATCATCGCCAAATATGTCTTTCTTCCACTGCGCCTTGTCGTACTCTTTGTGCGTCAATACGGCTCGGACATACAGGATGTGCAACTCGAAATCGATTACGGCTATTAGCCTGTATTTGTTTCCTCCGATGTTGAAAATCGTCTTTCTGCCATATTGATCGGCGGAATTAAAGGTCTGCCTGACTTCAGCAAAGGTATTCCACCGCGATTTTCTCACAACATGATACCATTCCAGCAAAGGTTTTTCTGCTTCAGAATTCCTCGGGTTCTCCCAAAAATCACGAAGCGCTTTCTTGGATCTTATGTGCATCCCTCCTCCGCTCGATGATAAATAAATTGTTTCATTTTGTTCTCCTTTCTTAAGCCAACAATGCATTACATTCGCGTTTTGCGAACTTGTCAAGGCAAAAATTCGCAAATCGCGAACATGCGTTTGGCCGACAGGCTCGAACCCGTTTGGGGCTCGCGGCTAACATGCCAAATAAGGCAACACGTACGGCCCCTTCGGAATCACCGCGATTTTCGCCGCGGGCCCGTAATCCTTCAGGCAATCCGCGACCGCTTGCTCGACGCTTGGCGCCGCCTCGACGTGGCATTTTCTCAACGTCTCCGCGTCAAGGCCCTGCGTCACGACCTTCACCTTGCAGCGTTTGAAAACCTTGACGAACTCCTCCAACTGCCATTGGTCCATGACAAAGTAGTCGTTGCCGAGGATGCGCTGAATGAACGCTGGCAAGTCGGGATTGTCGGCGATGAGATGCTGAAACTCGGGCGAGCCGATGCCCTCGCTGAGACTTGCCGCGAGGACGATGGTGCCACCCTGCTTGACGATTGGCAGGCAGCCGGTCAGGCCCTTGATCGCTTGATACCAGGTCGCATCGAGCGGGTAGCCGGCGCTCGAGGTGACGACGATATCCATTGGCTCCGGCACCGGCACGCGCACGACGCCTTCCACGAAGCGAACTCCCTCGTGCCAGGCCTTCTCCATATGGCCGGCCCCGACCCAGGTGACGCGGCGTTGGCCGTCGATGCAGACGTTGACGATGAAATCGCAGCCCGCCATCTTCGCAATGCGGGTATTTTCTTCGTGAACGGGATTGCCGTCAACAAAGCCGCAGTCGGCCCTGGGATGCTCCAGAAACTTCGGCCCGTGCCAGATTTTCACGGTCTCCAGCGCGGCGATGCCGGGGCAGATCACCTTGCGACCGCCGGAATAGCCGGCCATCAGGTGCGGCTCGATCAGGCCGGTGGTGATCTTCAGGTCGGCATGAACGTATCGCTTGTCGATGTACGCGGGAACGCCGTTGGGCGTGGTGCCGAGGTACTCGTGATCGCTGAGCCTTTTGCCGAAATGGTTCTCGATGCGATAATGCTTGACAATGTCGCTGCCGACCATCTCCTCAAGCTCGGCGCCTTGATTGGGCCGATGCAGGCCGGTGGCGTTGAGAATCAAGATTTCCTCCCGGTCGATGCCTTGCTCTTCAAGGATGCGCAATAGCGGGGGCAGGATCAGCTTGTTCGGCACGGGCCGGGTGAAGTCGCAGATGAGGATACACGCACTTTTCTTGCCCTTCGCGAGCTGCGCGAGCGGCGGCGTGCCGATCGGGTTGTCGATCGCGTCGGCGATCGCCTGCCCCGGATTGGCGAGCGGCTCCGCGTCGCGGATGTGCAGCGGGCCAACGAGGTTTTTGTCGGGCAATTCGACATCGAGGCCGGTGCGGCCGTAATCGAGTTTGATGCGCATAGGTACTCCGTCTTACTCGGCTAGGACTTGGTGACGTTGACAACGGCGTTTGGGAATTTTTCCAGCAAATCTCGGTATTCGGGGACCTTACACATGCACCGCTTCAAACTCGCGGTGTCCATAGGGACAGATTTACATTTTTCGCAAACGTAAATCGGCAAGGAATAAACCTTGTCTCGACCGAATAGCCGCTCATCATGGGACTCAGAAACCCAAACTCGGATGGGTGTAAAGACTGCGGACACAATGAAGAGAACCATGGACCAAAACCGACCGGGACCGCGATGTTGGAACGCTCTTTCGCATTCGGCATGTACCCAGAGCAGCGAGGGGGTTTCGTCGCCGCAATACGTGCAGGTCCCGTTGCCCGGAATTGTGCCCGCGTTTATCAGTCTTTCGATCACTTCCTCGGGTGGAACGATCGGCTTAAGGCCCGCGTCTTTTCTCAATTGAATCGACGAAGGGATTTGGATCGGCTTGCCGCACGAACACATGAAGGTAGCGCCTGCAGCGCCCTCCGAAACGAGAACATGATCGCCGCATGGGCAATCGACACGGAATTTCGGCGACGCTTCCTTTACTATTGACACCGTTTCGCACTTGCCTCCTCCGCATCCTGCAGACGATTCTACGCCAGTCTCACGTGCCCGAGGCCGATTTCTTCCCCACAGCCGACGAACGTTTGGAGCGCCTTGATTGCTCGACCTGCCTCCAGAATTCGTCGTGCGGAATCCCCTCGCCTCGTTGCAGTTGCTCGTGAGCTTCCTCGAAAACCGAACGGAGCGTCCGCGCATGCCGGACCGCAAGCTGTTCCGCTTCGACCTTGTCGTGCACCGCCATCAGAAGCGCGACGGGCTTGCCGTTGCGCGTGATCAGAACCGGCTGTTCCTGGCTAGCTTCCAGATAATCGGCGAATTGTGCCGCCATTTTCGCGGCCGAAGCGGTCTTCATGGTTCAATCTCCTCTCCGCCGATGAACAGGCGGTTACGCTCTTTCTCTCCGATAGCAACGATTTCTACTTTTCGATTCTTGTCATCGATCCTGTAGAACACGCGGAATCGATTTTTCGGGCCAAATCGCAGTTCCCATTCCGCCTGGAATGCCGCTGGCGGCCGCACGGGCTTGCGGTTGCGGGTTTCCACGTCGGGCTCATGCTTCAGTTGCTCGTCAATCTTCCTGCGAATCAACGAATCGTATTTTGCATCGATGGCGCTCAGGTGCTCATGCACGATCGGCGCGAACTCCAGGGTGAATGGCTGTTTCTTGGCCACAAGCTACCGCATTTTGGGGGGTGGTGCTGCCGATTCACGTCTTGCATTGCATGGGCGCCACGCGGGCGCTAAACGAATCAATCGCTGATCCTTACATTATCCCACAAAGGAAGCATCATGGCCACCGATACACCATCGCTCGAACTCGAAACCGCCGCGCCGGAGGTCAAGCGCTACCAGAGGCAAAAAATCGCCGTCGTTTTCATCAGCTCGGTCCTCAGCCTCGGCTGGTTGGCCTTGCTCGCCATCGTTCTCGGGGGTTGCCTCGGTGAACAATACACCGCGCTGGTCGGCGCCAATGCGGCCCTGCGGCTGCTGGCATCGGCCGCGACCCTCGGCATCACGCTGGAATTGCTCACCTTGCCGCTCGACTTCTATTCCGGCTTCCTACTCGAACATCGCAATCAACTCAGCAATCAAACTTTCGCGGGCTGGTGCTGGAAACGCATCAAGGGCTACCTCGTTGGCGGCGTGCTTGGCCTATTGCTGGTGTTCGGCCTGTACTGGGTTCTTTGGGTCACGGGCGAATGGTGGTGGCTCTGGGCGACGGCCGGCTGGCTCGGCGTCACGATCGTGCTGGGCCGATTGCTGCCAGTTGTTATCTTGCCGATTTTCTACAAGGTGACGCGCCTGGATGACGCGAATTTGCTGGATCGATTGAAGAAGTTGACCGAAGGGACGACTCTCACGATCGAGGGCATCTACCAGCTCCACCTGAGCGACGAAACAAAAAAAGCGAACGCCGCCCTCGCCGGCCTGGGCAACACGCGCCGCGTCTTGCTCGGCGATACGCTGCTCGCGCAATTCACGCCGGAGGAGATCGAGGTCGTCTTCGCGCACGAGGTCGGGCATCATGTGCACCGCCATCTGCTCAAGGCGATCGTCCTGAACGTGTTCATCTCGCTCGCGGGGTTTTGGCTTGTGCATCAAGTGCTCATGGCAAGCGCGCAAATGCTTGGCTACGCCGGCTTCGACGATCCTGCGGCGCTGCCCCTTGTGTTGTTCGTTCTGGCTGTCTTCGGCTTGACCTTAAGCCCGCTGCTCAACGCGTTGAGCCGCTTCCACGAACGCCAGTGCGACCGCTACGCGTTGGACCACACGCACAACAAGGATGCGTATCGTTCGGCATTCACCAAGCTGGCCCGGATAAACAAGAGCGACCCGGACCCACATCCGCTGGTCGCACTGCTCTTTTACGATCATCCACCGATTCGCGAACGCCTGGCGATGGCCGACTGAATCCGCTCCGAGGACAAAGCTGATTTTCCAAAAAAACCGCGGGGCCTTTTTTCTTTGCACCCTTGCAAAAGGCGGACAGGTCAAGTAAGCTCGCGTTGAAAACCTCCAGGGAGATGCACCATGACCCAGAAACCAAAACGGCCCGCGACGGTGATTATCGCGGCGGTGCTGTTGATCTTGTTTGGAACCTGGTCTTTACTGGGCGGCATTTGCGGCGCTGGCGGCATGGCGATCCTCAACGCAATGCCGCCGCAAAAAGGCAAGCTGCCCGCGGAGGACCCGGCGGCGCCGGCGCGGTTCATCGCCAAGGAAGCGCCGGGCTATTACCCCGTGATTTTCACTCTGATGGGCATCGACGTCCTTTTGGGCATCGGCCAACTGGCGACAGGGATCAGCCTGTTTTCGCTGAGCGGCATCGGGCGGTATGGCGCCATGGGGTTGACGCTGGTGAAGCTGATGGTGTCGTTCGCGGGACACGCCTACAATCTGATTGTCGTGTTGCCGTTACAGAAACGGTTCTTCGAGGAGAATCCGCTCCCGCAAGGCGCCCCGTTCGATGCCGGAGCGTTCTCGCAGGGGTTGACTGGTGTCGTTCTGATCATCACGATCGTCGTGCAATTGACGATCACCGGGCTGATCGTTTGGCTGCTGCTATCGGGCAGCGCCCGCGCCGCGTTCGCCGCCGCGGCCGCCCCGCCGGAGGAGGCAGAGGAAAAACCTCGTTCCGGCTACGAAGATGACGACGACTACCCGGGGTCAACACCGGGTCGCCCGGACACCGGCATCACGGATCGTCCGCGGTGAACCAGTGTTCATCGGCAATGCAGTTCAGCCGGCCTGTTGTTCGTTAAGGTCGTTCTCTGAAAGCAGGGTGAAGCCCATTTGCTGAAGATGCTGCGACGCGGTCTCGATGTCCTCGACGTGCAAGGCGACCGCTGCCCGCCCCGCCATTAGGGGATAGGCATAGTGAATGCTGATTTCGGCGCCGAGGAGGGCCTTGCAAATTTGCAGGAGCGGCTGCGGGCCGTCGGGCAGCGTGACGACGAGCAAATCGCTTTCGGTGAAAGGCAGATTGCCCTGCTCGAAAATCTCATACGCCCGCTCGGGATCGCTGACGACGAGGCGCACGATGGCGCAGTCGGTGGAATCGACTACCGAAAGGGCGATGATGCGATTGTCCGTGGTCTCGAATCGCTTGGCGACGTTCAATAATGCCCCCAACCGATTGGCCAGAAACACGTTGAATTGCCGCACGCTGGGCCAATCCCGCCCGCGCGCCGTGGCAAAGCCAACGCCCTCGCCCGCGTCCTCGCCGAAAATCATGGCCGCTCCCTTGGGTTGATTTGACTTTTGCTACTATAAACGAAGCTGCGGCTTTTTGGAAGCGCGAATGTTTCCGAGTCAGAAGCGTCAGCGAAGAAAAACCAAGTTCGAGGGGCCTCCAGCCCGGATGGGGCGCCGAGTAAACCCGTAAACCCATGCGATACTCCCTTTTGCTTTTGATGCTTGGCACAAGTCTGGCCCCAGCCGGCGAACACTGGCCCGGCTGGCGTGGGCCTACTGGCATGGGGCAGTGCGACGAAAGGAATCTGCCGCTGGTCTGGGGCGGCAAGGAGCAAAAGAACGTTCTCTGGAAGGCCTCGCTTTTCGACCAGCCGGACAAGATTCGCCGCGACCAGAACCAATCGAGCCCAATCGTCTGGGGTGACCGGGTTTTCGTCACGGTGTCCTACTGGCCGCCGGGCGTCGCGCCGACGGAATTTCCGGGCCGTGGCGAACGGACGCATCTTCGTAAAGGGCAGCCGTTACCTTTTTTGCATTGGCACTCCGTGATTCGGACGATGTGAACAGCGCTCCTCCGCCGCGAAACGCAATACCGTTCGTCAAGCAGAGCGATACCAGCCCCACGCGCACGCGCGGGGGGGGCCACCTCCCAACCCCCCAGCTTGCGCTGGGGGCTGGTAAAGTGCTCTTTGACGAACGGGATTGCGGCGAAACGAGGCAACCCCTTCCGCGTGCGGCATGTTGCGTCGGCGTGGCGACCCTGGGCAGCAGACTTTCCTTTCCCGAAACGTAAAATATCACAAAAAGCCAACCACCGGGAGGAAGACAAATGGCCGAGACCATGCAGTTCAAGACCGAACTCAAGCAACTACTGAATCTGATCATTCACTCGCTTTATTCGCACAAGGACATCTTCCTGCGCGAGCTGATAAGCAACGCGTCGGATGCCATTGATCGCGTACGATTTCAGGGTCTGACCGATGCCAGCGTTCTTGAAGACAACAGCGACTGGAAGATCAAGCTGATACCCAACGCGGCGGAAGGCACGCTGACCATCTCGGATAACGGCGTCGGCATGTCACGCGAGACCATCGTCGAACACCTCGGCACGATCGCTCGCTCCGGCACGCGCGAGTTTCTTGACAGCCTCCGGGCTGCCGATGCCAAGGATCGGCCCGAACTCATCGGTCAGTTCGGCGTCGGCTTCTACGCCTCATTCATGGTTGCTGATCGCGTCAAGGTCGTCTCGCGCATGGCAGAGACCTCGCCTCTCCCCGCTTCGGGAGAGGGGCCGGGGCTGAGGGGGACGACCGGCGTGAAATGGGTGTCCGAAGGCCAGGGCGATTTCACAATCGAGCCTTGCACCAAGCCGACGCGCGGCACCGACGTCATCCTGCACCTGCGCGACGACTGCAAGGATTTCCTCAACCAAAATCGGCTACATCAACTCGTCAAGAAATACTCCGACTTCGTCGAACACCCGATTGTGATGGACATCGAGAACGACGGCACGACCGTCGAGGACGTGCTCAACGCCCGTAAGGCGATCTGGCTGCGAAACAAGAACGAGATCAGCGAGGAGGAATACACCGAGTTCTACAAGCATCTTGCTCACGACATGAACCCGCCGGCGCGCACCATTCATTACAAGGCCGAGGGGCAGATCGAGTTCAAGGCGTTGCTCTACGTGCCGGCGAAGAAACCATTCGACATGATGTGGGGCGAGTCGAAGAAGGGCCTGCACCTGTACATCCAGCGCGTGTTCATCCTCGACGATTGCGAGACGCTCCTGCCGCCTTACTTGCGCTTCGTGCGCGGCGTGGTCGATTCACCGACGTTGCCTTTGAACGTGTCTCGCGAGATTTTGCAGCAGAGCGCGCCGCTGGAGAAGATCAAATCGAATCTTACCAGCAAGGTGCTCAACACGCTTGAAGAGATGAAGAGGAATGACTTCGAGAAGTACGTCGATTTCTACCGCGAACTGGGCGTCTTTCTGCGCGAGGGCGCCTACCAGGATTTCGAGAACAAGAAAAAGCTGGCGGAACTGTTGCTCTTTGAGTCGACGAAGACGGATGCCGGGAAGTTGACCTCCTTTGCGGATTATGCCGAACGGATGCCGGGCGATCAGACCGACGTCTATTATCTGGCCGGCGAGAGCCGCGAGGTGCTGGAGCAATCGCCGCTGCTGGAGAGTTTCAAGGCGAAGGGGTGGGAGGTGTTATTCCTGACCGACCCGGCCGACGAGTTCGTGGTCGATTCGCTGCACGAGTACAAGGGCAAGCACCTCAAGGCGATCGACAAGGCGGGCGTGGAAACCGGGGCAGTGAGCGATGAAGTGAAGGCTCGCTTTCAGCCCTTGTGCGATTATTTCAAGGAGAAACTGGCGGACATCGCTGACGCCCGGCTCACCAATCGCCTGAAGGAAAGCGCGGTCTGCCTGGTGGCTGACGAGCACGCGCTGAGCGCGAGCATGGAACGGCTTATGCAGCGAATGCAGCGCGACAGGCCGATGCCGGTCGCCAAGCGCATCCTTGAGGTCAACCCGGATCATCCTCTCGTCCAGGCGCTGGAGAAAATGCTTGCGGACGACAAAAACGATCCCCGCCTGGAAAAACGCGCTCGCCTGTTGTACGATCAGGCGGTGATTCTTGAAGGGTCCAAGGTGAAGGACCCATTGGCGTTTGCTCAGCGCCTCAATGAATTGCTTCTGGGCAGCGCGACAGTTTAGTTGACCAGTTCGCCGCTTGCAGTGTAGCTTTCCCGTGGCGCATCCCCCAACGCCACGCCGCAAGCGGCCGCAGCCGAGGCTGAGCCACGGAAAGGGAGGAAAAGAAGATGGCCACCATCCGGTGTCCTGAATGCGATAAGAAAGTCAAACTCCCCGTGGACGAGGACCGCGCCACCGTGCGCTGTGGGTCCTGCGGGTACAAGATTCGTCTCGATGAGCCGGACGACGACGACGATGAGCCGGTTCGACCCAAGAAGAAGAAAAAGAAACGCTCGAAGAATTTCTTCACGCCGTATCTCTCCATGGCGATGCGGCTGGACAACTCCCTGAAGGTCATCCTCGGCTTGACGGTGGTCGCCGTGCTCGCGAGTTGTATCCACCCGGTGCTGTATCTCGTGCCGGTGATTTATGGCTGTGCGCTCATGATAATCGGCGGCGCGATGTTCCTGATCATTGCCTTCAACGACAGTCCGATGGAGCTGCTGTTATGTTTGTTCCTGCCTTTTTATTCGCTTTACTATTTGGTCACCCACTGGGGCGAAACGAGGCCGGCATTCTTGATGCAGGTTTATGGAATGGTGGTTTGTTTTTCGTTCGTCTGCGCGTTGCCGTTTCATGCGCTGGTTTTTGGCGTGATTCAGACCGTGAAGGGCAATCGCCCGGCCAACGAACGGGTTGAGATCAAGACGCCGCCCTCGAAGCGGGCGCCGGCCAAAATGGCGAGGCAACATCAATCGCCGTTGCAGCGAAGGCTGGACGGTCGGCTCCAGGGTCAGTCCTTGACGTTGACGTCGATCTGCCCATCGTCGGGCAAGTCGTTGACTTTCGCCGCGAAATCCGCGAGGAAACGCCGGCGCTCGTCGGTGGGAACGGCGGACACGGTCACGCCGTCCTCGGCCTCCTCGGTGCAGAACGGCGGATATGCGGCCAGCAGCTGTCCGGGCTTGAGCTGACCGCCGTCCTTTTCATACTCCATGAGAGGATGGAAGCCGAGAAACTCGACCGCGTCCTTGGCCACCTCTTGCAAGAATTCCTTGAAGTTTACCTCGAGCGATTCGAGTTCACCTGTTTCCGCGAACAGGCGCCAGACTTGTCCGCCGCGAAGGAGGAACTGATCGCCCAGACAATCCTCGGCAAACGGGACGTCACTCGGCTTCACATCGGGATAAAGTTGATGAAAAGCGGTCTCGCCTTCCCAGGCGTCGCGCAACGAATGCCAGGCAGGCGCCAGGCAGGCGCCTCGCACGTGAAGCCCGCCGTGAAACTGGATGTAGCCGTTGATCTGGGTTAAATGGTCCGCCAGCGGCCTGGGCAACCTGGCAAGGGTCGCCTCGTCGTCGATGGCCGGGCCGGTGTAGGTGATGTGGTCGAGTTTCATCGTTGTCTCCCGCCGCTTGCGGCTTAGCGTCCGGGTAGCGCCGAGCGAACGCTAAACGCAAGTGGCTAATCTCCAAACCCTTTCATTTCGGCTTGCCATCGGATACCATATAGCGCTGACGACCAAATACCCATGCCACGAATCGAGTCCCACCATGACCTACCCCCGCATGTTTCGTCTGCGTCAAAACTTCCCGCGGCCGCGCGTTGAGAACATCCCCGCCGCCATTCGCGACACGCTTGGCAAGCTCAACTTGCAAAGCAAGATCAAGCCGGGGCAGACGGTGGCGCTTACCGCCGGCAGTCGCGGCATTGCCAACATCCCGCTCATACTCAAAAGCGTCGTGCAGCATCTGCGCGACCTGGGCGCCAAACCCTACCTGGTTCCGTCAATGGGCAGCCACGGCGGCGCGGTGGCTGAGGGGCAAACCGAGGTCCTGCACAGCTACGGCATTACCGAGGAATTCGTCGGCGCGCCGATCCGCTCGTCGATGGAAGTCGTCAACCTGGGCAGCACGCCGGAGGGCTGGCCGGTCTTTCTCGACAAGAACGCCTCGCAGGCCGATCACATCGGCGTGGTCGCACGCGTCAAGCCGCACACGAGCTACCACGGCCCGGTCGAGAGCGGCCTGATGAAGATGATGATGATCGGCCTGGGCAAACGCCACGGCGCAGCTCACTATCACCGCGTTCTTCTGGAGCAACCCTACGACCCGGTTGTCCGCGCCGTCGGCCGGCATATGCGCGCCAAGGCCCCCATCGCCTTTGGCCTTTGTACCGTCGAAAATGGCTACGACGAAACCGCCCACCTCGAAGCGTGCCTGCCCGCCGATTTCGAACCCGTCGAGGAACGTCTCCTGGTGAAGGCCAAGGAATGGCTCGGGCGTTTACCATTCCATGAAGCCGACCTGTTAATCATCGATGAGATCGGCAAGGACGTTTCGGGCAGCGGCATGGACACCAACGTCGTTGGCCGCAAACGCGCGCTGCGCAGCGACACCATTGCCAACCAGCCCGAAATGCGTTTCATCTTCATCCGCGGGTTGTCCGAGCACACGCACGGCAACGCCTGCGGTATCGGCTTCGCCGACTTCTGCACGACGCGCCTTGTGAAGGGAATGGACTACAACGCCACACGCATCAACTGCACGACCGCCGGCTATCCCGAAGGCGCCAACATCAGCGTTCACTACGACACCGACCGCGAAGTGCTGGACACCGCCCTCGCGATCATCGGCAGCCGCGACCCACATCAGGCGCGCATCATGCACATCAAGAATACGTTGATGCTTGCCGAGGTCGAGGTGTCCGAGCCGTGCATGAACGACCTGACGCCGATGACGAAGTTCGACGTGCTAAAAGGGCCGTATGAGTTGACGTTTGACGCGGCGGGGAACCTGGCGGGGGTGTAATACACAACCGCGTTTCGCGTGTCCTCGCGCCTGGCCATCGGGTACAATTCTGGTGTTCGAGCACCTTTGGAGATCAGCCATGGAAATTATCCCGCTTAACCATGCCAGGCAATGGCCGGAACTGGCCCCATTATCATCCGAGCAACTGAAGGAGGCGCACGCGTTGGCGCGGGCGGCCTTTACCGCGGAGGATTTGCAAAAGTTCACCGAGATTGACGAGGGCGTGCCAATGGAGGTGTTTATTCACCACTTGCAACAGAAACAGGACGAACACAATGGACGAGTGGCGCCATGAACAGCGAAAGCAACGGGCAAACGGAATTCAAGGTTGTCATGGTGGGGACCGTGAAACCGGACCTGGAGCGGTTTCATGAGGAACTCATGAAGCAAGGGAAAGGAGAGGTCTTCTTGCAGGTGTTAAGGAATCTCAATGATCGTTTACGCAAAGATCCCCGTGGCTTCGGCGAAAGGCTCTACCGATTGCCCGCACTCAAACTCGTTGTCTACCAGGCGATCATGATCCCGCTGGTGGTAACCTACGGCGTTCACGATGACTTGCCGATCGTTTTCGTGAACGTGGCCAAGCTCTTGTCGAACACAACGTAATGACCAGGTTTGACGGGCTCATCGGCACGCCGGAACTCACCTTCGACGGCAAGGCGAACCCGGGGACGGCGTGAATTCCCATGGCATCGCCGCGCCAAGATCGTTCAATCCCGGCGCCGATTTTGCCGATTCTACTAACCGTGGCTTCGTTGACGGATCGGCCCGGTCGCGGTAAAATAGGGTGTCAGGCCGGTATGCCCTTGCGGAGTTTTCAGGG
This sequence comes from Planctomycetota bacterium, assembly GCA_016191165.1. Classification (GTDB taxonomy): domain Bacteria; phylum Planctomycetota; class Planctomycetia; order Gemmatales; family Gemmataceae; genus SIAQ01. The sequence continues at coordinate 44,747 of JACPPF010000040.1, read as the reverse complement.
CGGCCGCTCGCCTGTCTTGAAGTTGGTGGAGTGGAATCAAGAAATGTGCCAGCGCTTTCAAATCTGCCGCTGTACCTGTCAATCGGCGACCGCCGGGTAATCGTTCCTCGCTGGGTGGTCGCCTCGCGCATTTTGCATTTTTCAAAACGTGCTTTTACTGACAGGGGTTCCAGCCATGGCTACCGATTTGCGCTTGAAGGAAGGCTTGTCCGAGATCACCGAGGCGATTGTCGCCACCTATGTGGAATGCCGGCACATCAACCACCTCGGCCATCGCCCGCTGCCGGGGCGCGAGGCGGTGATCGAAGTCCTGTGCGACCTGGCGGAGATCCTGTTCCCCGGTTTCGCGCGGCGGCAGAACTTGCACATGGGCAACGTCGAATACCACGTCGGCGACCTGGTCGATGGCCTGCACGACAAGCTCACCCAGCAAATCGCCCGGGCGATGCGGCACGACTGCGATCCGCACGCAAACCCGCTTGACTTCGAGGCGCTGGCGCAACAGAAGACGATCGAACTCCTGCGAAAACTTCCAGACATGCGAAACGTGCTGGAACAGGACGCGGAGTCGGCATTCCTGGGCGACCCCGCCGCCAAAAGTCATCACGAGATCGTGTTCTGCTATCCGGGTCTCGAAGCGATTGCCGTCTACCGCATCGCTCATGAACTGCTGCTCCTGGGCGTGCCGTTGATCCCGCGCATGATGACGGAACATGCCCATTCCAAGACCGGCATCGACATCCACCCCGGCGCTCGCATCGGCCCCGGCTTCTTCATCGATCACGGCACGGGCGTCGTCATCGGCGAAACGTGCGACATCGGCAAGAACGTCAAGCTGTATCAGGGCGTGACGCTCGGCGCCCTGAGCTTCCCGCGCGACGCGGCCGGCAATATCATTCGCGGCATGAAACGCCACCCGACTTTGGAAGACGACGTCGTCGTCTACGCCAACGCCACCATCCTGGGCGGCGACACCGTCGTCGGGCATCACGCGGTCATCGGCTCCAGCGTCTGGCTCACCCACGGCGTCGAACCGTATACCGTGGTCACGCTGGAGAAGCCATCGTTGCGAATCAAGGGGCCCGAAGCCCGCCAGGCGAAGCCGGCCAGCTTCGAGATATAGCCCGGATTCGGCCCCGAGCAAATATTCCGCGCAAGTCTCCGGTCCCACCGCGTCCATTGCGTGGGAAGAATCCATACCACGGCGTTCGCACGGGAGAAACACCATGTCCAACGATACATTCGTTCAGCCAAAGTTAGGCGACTTGATCGCCGGATTTCTTTCCAGGCAGGCTGAAACCCGGGCCGCCGGTATTGCGACGGTTGATGGCGAGGTGATGCCCTACGAGGTTGGGCCGGTGCAACCGCTTGATCCGAAGCTGGCATGGGACGAATCGCTCACCGCGCTGGCCTATTGTGGCCAATCGGCGCCTGCGCGAATGAAAGCGCCGCCGCACTGGGCGCAGCTGGTGGCGGGGCACGAATCGATCGTCGCCATCGCGTTCGCGGTCGGCAACTTTCCGCAGTTGATGCGAAATTTCCATGCGGTCCTGACGCTGCCCAATCTGGCGGAAGTCCGCCCGACCCCAGGCCGGCCGGCGCCTGCGGACGATTTGTTGCCCTGGGCCAACCAGATCGCCGAAAAGAAGAAATTCCCGGAGATGCTGCTCGCCGCCGGCGCTTTGCGTCTTGCCCGGCATTTCGAGGAGGCGGAAAAATTCGTGTTCAGTCACGACGCCGAGATTCCCGCCGAGTGGCGCGAGGCCTGGGAAAATGAAAAGGCCGCTCTCGCCTGGCATCAAGGCCGGGCCGACGATGCACGCCGCCTCTGGGACTCTCTTGGCGACTCGGTCCCGGTGTTGTTCAATCGCGGCATGGCGGCCCTGTTCAGCAACGACCTGATTGCCGCGAAGAAGCACCTGTCCGCCGCCGTCGCGAAACTTCCGTCATCCAGCGCCTGGCATCACCTGGGGCGATTGTATCTGACGTTGACCGATTTGCGGAGGAGTTAACTTGCCACGGCGCCGATTCTCCGCAGCGTGCAAAGGGATATCGTCCAAAGAACGCAACCCGCATGGTTCTCATGCGGGTTGCCTTGTTGTTACTTCGTCTCGATCACCGACGGCAGCGGGCCCGAGAATGGCACTGACATCGACGGCGCGGTGACACACGGATCATTGCAGATCGGCACGCAGATCGGAATCCGCCGGCAGATCTTCTGCACCTGGCAGTAAGGCTCCATCCGGCAGGTCGTGTGCGGCACGCATTTCACGTGCTCCTTCGTCACCATCCGGCAGGTCGTGTACGGCACGCAACGCACCCGCTCCTCCGTCACCATCCTACACTTCTTCACCGCGATCACGCAGCACTTCTCCTCCGGCACCATCCGGCAGGTTGTGTACGGAATCCGGCAAACCTTGTGCTCCGGAACCATCACGCAACGCGTCTTCTTCACCATCTTGCAGTGCTGCGTCGGGATCACCTTGCACACCGTGTACGGGACGCGGCACACCTTCTCTTCGGGCACCAGGATGCACTTCTTGCACTGCACCATCTTGCAATGCTCTTGCGGAATCATCCGGCAGGTCGTGTACGGGATGCGACGAATCCGCTGCTCCGGCACCAGGACGCACTTCCGGCACGTCACCATCTTGCAATGCTCCTGCGGGATCAGCCGGCACGTCGTGTACGGGATGCGGCATACCTTCTCCTCCGGCACCATCACGCACTTGCGGCACGTTACCATCTTGCAATGCTCCTCGCGGATCATGCGGCAAGTCGTGTAGCAGCACTTGTGAACCCGGTGCTCCGGAACCATCACGCAGCGCTGGCAGTTCACCATCTTGCAGTGCTCTTCGCAAACCATCTTGCAGCTCGTGTAGCAGCACTTGCGCGTCGAGTGCACCGGGACCACCTTGCACACCGTGTAGCGGACGACCTCGCAATGCTCCTTGGCCACCATCCGGCAGCACTTGATCGTGCGAATCTCTTCACGCGGGCAATAGATATTCTTGCAAATCCAGCGGCCCGGCATCTGCACCTTGCAGGTCACCAGCGGCCCGGGGCAGTAACGCGAGCAGCAGGTGCAGGGGTCGAAAGACCAGCAACCCGGCTCACGGTAGGTGCGATGCACGATCGGCCCGGGGATGTAGCACTTCTCCGTCTTCCATTCGCCCGTCTGGACCTTGATCTGCTTCTCGAACATCACCGGTTCGCATTTGATCGTCTTGACGATCTTCTCACGCGGTTCCATCACGGTCGTGCAGGTCACAACCGGCACATCCACTTCGTGCTTGGTGTAAACCGGCCGATGCGTGACGTACTTCACGGGGACCTGGTAATTCTCCATCTTGCGATGGTAGACGGTATAGGGCACTTCTTTCACGTGCTTCTCGTAAACCGGCTTGCAGGTCGTCCACTTCACCGGCACCTGGTAGTCCTGGTAGGTCGGCTTCATGACGCAGTAGCGATGTTCCTTAACGTGCTGCGTGAATTCCTTGCGGAACGTCGTCCACTTGACCGGCACCTGATATTCCTCGATCTTCTGCTTGCAGACGGTGTAACACTCTTCTTTCACGTGCCGGGTGTATTCGGGCTTGTAGGTCGTCCACTTGACCGGCACTTGGTAGTGTTGAACCACCTGCTTGCACACCGTGTAGCGATGTTCCTTCACGTGCTGTTCGCGCACGGTGCGGTAGGTCGTGTAGTAGCACGGCTCTTGGTAGTGCTGGTAGGTCGGCTTCATCACGCAATAGCGATGCTCCTTGACGTGCCGTTCGTATACCGGCCGGCATACCGTGTACTTCTGCGTCACGTGGTGTGTTTCCCACACCGGCTTGCAAACGGTGTAACGCTCTTCCTTGACGTGGCGTTCGTAAACGGGGTGACACGTCGTGTAACGGCATTCCTTCATCGTCGTCTGATAGACGGGCCGATACTTCACGCACACGCGGTCCTCCCAGACGGTCTGGTAGCAGACTTTGTACTGGACGCTCGGCATGCACGACCGGTGCGACGTGCGCAGGCCGCGGGGATAGGCGCACGCGCCGCAGTGCGTTGCCAGGGCGGTTTGGCCCGCCAGCCCGATTCCCAGGATAGCCGCGATCAGCGGCAGACCGAATGGCAGTTTCATGGTAGCATTCTCCTCTTCGGGCACGGACCAGCGCACGGCGCGATGTTGTCCAGGCAGACCGCTTGCGTTGACGAATGTCGTTGTGGTAAATTTGCCCGATAACAGGGGATAGGGGAAATCAACTTGATGGGAATTTGACGGATTTTGCCCGAAGTGGGTCGGCGCTTCGTGACTTTTCCGCACGGCGAGAGTTTTCGGCCTTTACTGCCTGCGGCTTTGCGTTCACGAGGCGTCCTGCGAACGCCAAGCCGCAAGGGGCGTTCAATCCATACAATCGGGGCAATCGAACGAAAGGATGCTGTCGTGACGCGCTGGCAGGTATGGTCTTTATTCGTCGTCGCCTGGACGTTGGCGCTGGAGGTTCCCGTGCCCGACCCGGGCCATCTGCCGGCGGGCGCGATCCTATCCACCAACAAATACCTTTTTGCCAAGACTCTTCACGTCGCCGCCTATGCGGGTTTGACAGCCTTTTCTGGATGGGTGGTCGTTGCGTCGCGGCATCGCTGGCTGATGATGCTGTTCCTGATGGGGCATGCGACTGCGTCGGAGTTGCTTCAGGCCGCCCTGGAGCCGTACTGCCATCGCGGCGGTTCGTTGACGGATGTCGGATTCGACCAGCTTGGCATCTTGCTGGGCACGGCGGTCGGCTGGAGGTGGTGGATTCGCGAGTGAACATCAGCGGCGGCCGCGGGGGCGGGGCCTGTCGTCCTCATCATCGTCGTCATCGTCTTCGGCGCGGCGCCGGCGCCGTTTGCGCGGGCGGTCGTCGTCGTCCTCCTCATCTTCGTCCTCCTCTTCTTGCTGCAAGGCTTCCACGGCATCCCGATACTCGTCGCTGACGTTGGCCAGGTACATGCCCTGGTTGTTGAGTCCGGTCGCCGCGACCTGCCCGCGCATGCCAAAGATGACCAGACCGACGACGCCAGCAAAAAGGAGCAAGGCCAGCGGCACCGTGCCACAAAAGACGAGTGGCGAATTGATCAGCCACATGCCTCCCGCGGAGAGCGCGAAGACGACGAAGGCGCCGATCCCAAAAAGCGCGAACGCTCCCAGTGCGAACCACACGGGCCGATAGAAATGGTTGCGATGCTCCTGACACATCGGCACCCAGGCTTCCTTGACGAGGTAAACCTTGTGTTGCGCGGTTGCGTGGGAGAAAACGCGGAAGCGATTCTTCACCGGTGTGGTCGGCTTTTTGCCACACACCACGCACACGCCGGGCGTACCGCCTTGCCGGCATTGCCGATTGGTGAGGAATACGTCCGCCATGCATCATTTCCCCGATGAGCGCCGCTCAACATCATGCCACCAGCCCCCGGCGCAAGCCGGGGGATGAAGCGGCGTCACCCCCCGGCTTGCGCCGGGGGGTGGTGTTGACAAACCGTTAGCGACTTTTGATTCGCTTACGCTTCAGGCTCAGAAATGGCAAGGTCAATCGCTCTTGGGACGCCAGGATAGACCGAGCGAGATCATGCTTTCACGCTGGGCCAGTACGTCCCAGGGGGTGTCGGGATATTGATCCTGAATGCGTTTCCAAAGCTTCTTGATGTCCTTGACATAAGCCCTGGCTTCGGGTTCGGTGACGGTGATCTTGCGGTTGGTGCCGATGCGCCACCCGGTTTGCCCGGGACCAAGCTCGGGCAAGGCGTCCGCGCGAATTTGGCCCAGCTTGTAGCTGTATTCAAACAGGTAGACGAGCCGCGACTGGAGCCGCGCCTGGATGTAATCGAAATTCGCCTGCCAGCGCATCGAGTTTTCCATCTTGCGTTTTTCGGCCGCATCGTTGATGCTCGCCAACGCGGTCTTGAGGTCGAAGATCGATCGGCCGATCGGATCCTGTTCCAGCAAGAACGCGGCCTTGCGTTTGGGATCGATCGGGCTCGCAAGGATTTCGCGCATTTTCAGCTTTGCACTTTTTCTCAGGGCGTCGAGCGCGTCGAAATAGGCGGCGCGAAGCGGAAAATCCTTGGCGAAAGCCTCGGGATTGTCGGTGTACTTCTTTTCCAGTTCGGTCAGGTTCTGGTAGCCGTCGGCCTTGTAGGCCATGAGCTTGTCGGCCGGGAAGGAGAAGTTGTCGGCGCGCAGAAGATTCTTGTCGCCGACTCGGGTTTGGCGAACGACGGGGATGATCGACAGTTCGTCCAGCAAACTGCTTACAAACGCACTTGGCGCGGCCTTGGCCCCGCCCGCGGTCGGCGGCTTCAAGTCGAAACGCGGCGGCAGCGGTTCCTCCCGATTGAAGGCGATTTCCGTGGCCGACGGCTTGCCCGTCAGCCGGGACGTCTGCGTTTCCTTTTCCACTGCCACCAGTTCTTGCAGCCGTTTGTTGACCTTGCCGACGAGCGATTCGATTGGCAGAGGTTCCGTCGGCACGGAGATGCCGGTCATCTCCAGACTCCCCTGCAACGCATGGCAAAGCGCCTGCATGAAGGCACTGCCGCGCTCCAGCTCCACCGCGCATTGATCCTTAACGCACGAACTCCAGACTTGCACGCCCGGCGGTGGATTTAGCAAGTCCTTGTCGAACCCTTCCGGCATGGTGCCCTTTTCGCCTTCGCCCGGACTGGGCAGTTCAAACCCGCGGCTTGGAGAATAGCGGAACACGTCGAGCACCAGCACCTTTTGCTGCGCCCGGCATTTCGCCAGCTTGTCATACACCCACTTCAGAGGCAGCAGCGATTCGGGTCGGCGCATGTTTCCATCGATCGGCACAAGGTACGACGCCCCGTCGATGTGAGCCCCGTGGCCGGCGAACACGATGAGGATGCGATCCTGGTCCCGCGACGTGTCCAGGAAATCCTGAATGGTGGTCTCGAGCACCGATTTCTGCGTGGAATGCGGCCGGGCTGTTTTGCTGTAGAGGGGGACGCCGTCGCTGAGTTCATAAACTTGCGTGGCCGGGAAATTCATGGGGGGCCGGGTCAGGCGATCGCGCAGAACGGCGGTGCTGCTGCCGGGGTAGCCATTCTTGACCGAATCCTGATCGTCGCCATATTGAACCGTGCTGAACATCAGGTAGTTGTTGACGGTGATCAAGAGAGCGCGGCGCGGAAACGGATCGCTGGCGAAAAACTTTTTCTTGGGTGTGACGCCGGGATCCTTCTTGGTGATCTTTTTTTTGAGTTCCTTGCGGGGCTTTTTCTTGGGCGGGGGGGTAACCTGCTTGGGCCCATCATCGGTGACGGGCGGGGCTACCTTGTCCGCACTTACGAACTGCTTTTCTTTTTTCTTGATCGTGACGACGGCCGGTTTTGCGTCGCCCGATTTGTCCGCGCCCTCAGCCGACGGGTTCGCGTCCTTGCCTGGGCCAGTGTTCATTGCCTTGTAGATAACGAACCCGGCGCCGGCGCCCCCCAGGGTCAGGAGGAACAGCATCATGGTAACCAACAGGAGCATGCCCTTGTTCCGCCTGCGGCGAAAGTTTGATTCGGGCAATGGCTCGGCCGGCTCTTGAAGATCAAAGCCAAAAAGGTTATCCGAAGGAGGGGGCGCATAACTGGGAGCGGGCGCAATTGCGACGGCCACGGGCGCCGGTCTGAGAGCCGCGACCGGCGCCGCCGGCGCAATCGCCGCAGCAAGGTTTGCGGGCTTCGTAACGGCGACCGGCATTTGAGCCGATTTTGCGTCCGCAGCCGACTTCGCCTGGAACGTCTTCTGGCAATGCTTGCAACGCATCGCCTGCGTCAACCATGCCGACGGGATGCGCAGCACGTTTTTGCAATGCGGACAACGGGCCTGTACGACTTGCGACATCGACGCTCCCTCGCGTTTTTCTCCACTCTGGGCGCAGACCAGCAGGCTGCACAACGGGGCGTTGCTTTGACGCTATTGTATGCCACAAAGTTCCCCGGCGGAAGCGCGAATCGGTATAAAACCGCTATAGGGCGAAGCGCGCCGCTGGCCAAAGGCCAGCGGCTAAACGAGGTCGAACCCGCGGTTACACAAGGGCGAAAATGACGCAAATACTCGATGGCAAACTCCTGGCGCAAACTATGCAAGGCGAAATCGCCGCCCAGGTCGCCGAGCTGACCGAAACGCTCGGCATTCGGCCTGGGCTCGCCGCGGTGCTCGTTGGCGATAATCCCGCCAGCCAGGTTTACGTGCGCAACAAACGCAAGGCTTGCGATCAAGCCGGCATCCAGAGCTGGCTACACCAGCTTCCGGCGGACACCACGCAACCCGATTTGCTGCACCTGATCGCGCAGCTCAACACCGACCCGCAAGTGAGCGGCATTCTGGTCCAACTTCCCTTGCCCATAGGCATCGACGAAAGCGCGATCATCGACGCGGTCGCCCCGCTCAAGGACGTGGACGGCTTCGGCCCGCAAAGCCTCGGCCTCCTGACCGCCGGCACGCCGCGCTTCCTCCCCTGTACGCCTTTTGGCGTACAGCAAATCCTGGTACGGAACAATATTCGCGTCGAGGGCCAGCACGTGGTCATCGTGGGCCGTAGCAACATCGTGGGAAAGCCGCTCGCGCTTTTGCTGATGCAAAAAGGCGAAGGCGGCAACGCGACCGTCACCGTGTGCCATAGCAAAACGCCCGACATCGCCGCGCTGACCAAACAAGCCGACATCGTCGTCGTGGCCATCGGGCAGGCGCGGTTCTTGAAAAAGGACATGATCCGGCCAGGCGCCGTCGTCGTCGATGTCGGCATCAACCGCACGCCCGACGGCAAGCTCGTCGGCGACGTCGATTTTGACGGCGTTAAGGAAATTGCGTCCGCCATCACGCCCGTTCCAGGCGGAATTGGCCCCATGACCATCACAATGCTGTTGCACAACACGCTGCGCGCGGCGATACTACAACATGCGGTCTAGCGCTCGCGCGGCGTGGCGCGAACACCAAGCCGCAAGCGGCTGGAGGTTCCATGTTTCCGTTAACAACGGCCGGGCGAATCGGCATCAGCATAGGCCTCCTTCTGGCGGGCGTTATCGCGTTGCGCCTGGCGGAGGCGGTCGTTGTCCCGCTCCTGGTGGCGCTCCTGCTGGCGACCGTACTCGGTCCAGCGGCGGCCTGGCTCCAGGAGAAAACCAAGATTCAGTGGTCTGCGGCCTGCGTCGTCGTCATCTTGACTCTGGTTCTTTTCAATCTGCTGATCTTCTTCGTCTTTTCCGGCTCCGTCCTTCGGGTCGTTACCCGCATGTCGGACGAGGCCAAGATCATCGACACCTACAAGAAATTGCGCAATAACCTGGAAAAAGTCAGTCCCGTGCCTCTGGATGAGGAAAGCTTTCCCCGGAATCCCGTTGCCATTCGCGAGATTCAGGTTTTTCAATACCTGAATACCTGGGCACCGAGCATCCTCCGCGAGATAAGCATGTACAGCGCCAACTGGGCCTGGCAGGTGATTCTGATCTTGTTCACCACCTTCTTCGTGCTGCTAGAGGGCAAGATGCTGGCGCGCCGTTTCGCGGCCATCTTCGGTCCCAGTCCGGAAGTGCAGGCGAAAGCCACAGAGGTCTTACTGGAAATGGCCATGCAGGTGCGCACGTACCTGGTCTGGCGCACGATTGTCAACCTCGGTCTGGCCGTGGTGATGGGGGTGATCTTCCAGATGTTCGGGCTGAGCCAGGCGTGGACCTGGGCGATCTTGCTCGCTATTCTCAACTACATCCCCTACTTTGGCCCGGTCCTCGCGGCGGTGCCGCCGTTTCTGGACGCGTTCATTTCGACCGAGCACCCTGCTGTGCCGATTGTCATCATGATCCTCTACTGGGTCGTGATCTTGGTCGAGGGCTGGCTGATCGTGCCGTTGCTCATGGGCCGAAATATGGACCTGAACGCGACCACGGTGATGCTGGCGTGTTTGTTTTGGCCGCTGGTGTGGGGACCGACCGGGTTGTTCCTGGCGATGCCGATCATGGCGGGGATCAAGGCGGTGTTGCATCACGTGCCGGGCTGGCGCGTGTGGGCCGACTTGATGAGCTCGACCGATTTCAAGGACGACGAACCGCCGACATCGCCCCTGTTGCCTTTCCCTGGCCCGGGGGACTCGGCCAACGGCACTCCGCCCGCCCACGGGCAATCGAGCGAGACCGGCATCCGCGAAGTGTAACTTGTTTTGCCGCGACCCGAAGGGGAGCGCGGCGCCGGCGCCGCCCATAAAATCCCACGAATTGATTGGCAATCACAGGCGTTTCCGCTTAAAAAGAACCGCTGTCCCTGCGCGCATTTTTAGTCGGAGCATCACCGCGATGAGCGAATCGACGTCGGGAAATCAAGCCAGCGGCCCTGGACACGGGCAACTCAGCCTTTGGGACACGGTCAGCATCATCGTCGGCATTGTCATCGGGGCCAGCATCTTTGAAACGCCGCCGACGATTTTCGGCAACGTGGCGACGCCCTGGGCCGGTCTGGGCGTTTGGCTTTTCTGCGGTGTCTTGTCGTTCATTGGCGCGCTGTGTTACGCCGAGCTTGCCACCACCTATCCCCGTTATGGCGGCGATTACGTTTACCTTAGCCGCGGCTTCGATCGCTGCATCGGTTTCTTGTTCGGCTGGGCTCAACTTGCCGTCGTGCTTTCCACCAGCACCGGGGCGATGGCGTTTGTGTTCGGCAAATACTCCGCGGGTTTGCTCGGCATCACCGACGACGCGGAACGAGACCTTTTCGCAGTCCAGGCCGGCGTCGGCGCGGTGGCCGTGCTGACGATCATGAACTTTTTCGGCGTCGTGCTCGGCAAATGGGTTCAGAATGGCCTGGTGATTCTGAAAATGGTCGGCATGGTACTTATCGTCCTGGCCGCGTTATGGGCGCCGGCGTCCGACGCCTTTTCGGTCGGCGGCCATACGGTTGGTCCCACGGCGCCGGGAATACCCCTTGCCATCATCCTCGTCCTCTACGCCTATGGCGGCTGGAACGATGCCGCCTTCGTCGCCGCCGACCTGCGCGATCGCCGCAATATCACCAAGGCGCTCCTGCTTGGCACCGTCGGCATCACCGTCATCTACCTGCTAGTGAATTTCGCCTATATCCTTAGCCTGGGGTTCGAGGATGCCACCAAGTTTCGCCCGACCATTGCGGCGGACGTGATGACAAAAGCATTCGGCCCATTCGGCGGGAAACTCATCGCGATCCTGGTCATGGCGTCAGCGCTGGGCGCCATCAACGGGTTGATCTTCACGGGCTCGCGCGTCTATCTCTCGCTGGGCGCTGAGCATCGCGTGTTCGCACTGCTGGGCCACTGGAACGCCACGCTCAAGGCGCCCATCTGGTCTCTGCTGGCCCAGGGAGCGGTGAGTATCTCGATGATTCTCGTCGTTGGCACCGATACGGGACGAAACGGCATCAACGACGCGCTTGAACAATTGGGCATCCGAAACATCCCCTGGGGACAATACTTCGGCGGCTTCAATACCCTCTATGCCGGCGGCGCACCCGTCTTCTGGATCTTTTTCCTGCTCACCGGTTTCTCCATGTTTGCTCTGCGCGCACGCGACCCGCACATTGTCCGGCCGTTTGAACTGAAGGCGCCCTGGTATCCAATTCTGCCAATCATCTTTTGCGGCATGTGCCTGTTCGGCTTCGTGTCAGCGATCAATTACGCCGGCTGGATCTCCCTCCTCGGCTTCATCCCGCTCTTCCTGGGTTTGCCACTATATTGGCTTTCCGGGCTGGGCGGCGGGCAACCTGAAGTTAAAATGACCGAGACGTCCTATCCGCTCGCTGACCCGAAGCCGGCGCCGGATGATCGTTTCAAGCCAAGAGATTGACGCCCGGAGAACTACCATGAAACGCGCTATCCTTCTTGCACCGTGCGTCCCTGTGTTGGTCCTGGCTGCACTGGTCGTCCTGGTCCCCGCGTATTCCCAGGACAAGCCGGCCCAGCGTGAGCCCGACGTCATCTACGTCCCCACCCCGCAGGAGGTGGTGGACAAGATGTTTGAACTCGCCGACGTGCGCCCCGGCGAAATCGTCTACGACCTCGGCTGCGGCGATGGACGCATTCCGGTGACCGCCGCGAAGAAGTTCGGCAGCCGGGCCTGGGGCTTCGACATCAACCCGGTGCGCGTGCGCGAATCGCTCGAAAACGTCAAGAAGAATCGCGTCGAAAACCTCGTCACCATCAAGCAGCAAGACATCTTCGAGCTGGATCTGTCCAAGGCGGACGTCGTCACCCTTTATCTGCTGCCCCGGCTCAACGTGAAGTTGATCCCGCAGCTTGACAAGCTGAAGCCAGGGTGCCGAATCGTGTCGCACGATTTCAACATGGAAGGCGTCAGGCCCAAGCGGGAGATCAATTTCCGCCCGTCGGACGGCAGCCGCGAGCACCGGGTGTATTTGTGGGTAACGCCGCTGGAGAAAGAGAGTCCGGGGCGCTAATGCCCGGTCTTCGTTTAGCGCTCGCCTGGCGCCGCGCGGGCGTTAATCGGTCGGCGCTTGATATTGCACCTTGTGCCAGGACCGCCCCGCGCGCCCGCTGATCCACACCCAGAACGCCAGCCAGGCCGCGGCGTTCAGAACCAAGAACGACGCCCCCGCCCCCAGCAAGCGCATGCGCGACCCGAGCGCGGGAATCACCCCCAGAAGCCCCAGAGCATAACAGGCCACCTGCCCCCAGAAGACGAGCGCGAACTCATCCCACGGCAGAAACAAACTGCCTGCCAACATTCCGATAAGCGCCCACGGCGCCGCCAGGCGCAAGAGCTTGTGCGAGATCCATTGGCACCAGACGCGATTGACGATAGGAAGAAACGCGCGCATCGGCACCAACGTCAACATCTGAAAATTCCCCGCCAGCGTACGGACCTTGCGACGAAACTCGTCGCGCGGATTATCGGGCAGCCGATCGAACGCCAGCGCCCGCTCATCGTGAACGACGCGAAAGCCTTGCAGGACGACGTGCATGGGCCAAAAGACATCGTCGAGCAGCGTGCCCGGCGGGATCGGATGAAAGAGGGAACGGCGAACCGCGCTGATGGCGCCGGTGACACCCACCTGCGAACCAAGCCGGCTTTCTTGCTTGCGCAGCCATTTCTCGAAGCGCCAGTAAAGCCCAACGCCTGCCAGCACGCCGGGCGCGCTTTCCAGGACGAGATCGCCGCTGACGGCGCCGACGGTAGGATCGGCGAAATTCTCGATCAGGCGCGTCAGGGCATCGTCCGCCCAGCGCTGCCTCGCGTCGGCGAAGATCAGCAGATCGCTTTGCGCCAGCGCCGCGCCAGCGCTGAGGGCGGCGGCCTTGCCCTGTTTTTCCAGCAATTCTAGCACGCGCACCCCGCGATCGGCGTAACTACGGGCGATCTCGGCGGAGCGGTCGGTGGAGCCATCGGTGATGACGATGACCTCGCCGGACACCCTCGCGAGCTCGATCAAGCGCGTCAACTCATCGAGCCGGCGGGCGAGGTTTTGTTCCTCGTTGTGAACGGGCAGCAAAAAGGCGACTGAAAAAGACGGCGCGCCGATTTGCCGATCGCGCCCCAGCACCCGGCTCAAGACTGCGAGAATGATCGGATAGCCAAAATAGGTATACGCGACCTGCGCGAGGCAAAGCCAGAAGAGCCATTCGAGCGGAGACATGGTGTGTATTGTACGGGAGGGGGGAAAACGATCCCAGGGGTTCGCTGCGCTCACCCCTGGGCTTGGGTCAAACGTTTGAAAAGCGTGTGATACTGGCTACTCATCGTCTCGAACGAGAAATCGCGGCGCGCCGATGCGCGGGCGGCTTCGCCCAGCGTGCGGCGGCGCGCGTCATCGCGCAACAACTCGACGATGCTTCGCGCCAGTGCGCCGGCATCGCCCGCGGGAACCAGCAGTCCTGTGGTCCCGTCCGCGATCACCTCGGGAATTCCGCCCACCGACGTGGCAACGCTCGGCACCCCCGCTGCCGCCGTTTCCAGGAGCGCCACCGGCAGGCCTTCCGTGAACGACGACATGACCCCCAGATCGAGGTTCGGCAAGAACTTCGCAAGGTCGGTACGGAATCCGGCGAAGATAAATCGGCCATGCAGTTTCCATTCCGCCGCTTGACGCTCCAGATTCGCCCGCAAGGGGCCGTCGCCAAAGAGAATGAAACCGGCCTTCGGATAGGCCTCGCATACCACGGCGGCCGATTTGAGCAAGACATCGAATCCCTTTTCCGGACTGAGGCGCCCGGCCGCGCCGACAATCCATTGCGGGGGATAGCTGAACCACGCCGCCATCTCCGCACGGACTTCTGGATTGGGCTCGACAAAGGCTTCCGAACCGATCGCGTTGCGGATTACGTTAATTTTCGTATCCGGCACGCCGGCGGCGCGCACCTTGTCGGCCTGGGCTTGCGAGACGCATACCACCGCGTCGAGCCGGCGCAGCACCCAGCGGTCGAGCGCCTCGTAGAGGCGAACTTTCCAGGTCGCCCCGGTCCAGCCGTGCGATACCGACACCACCGGAATGCCGACGCGCCGCGCCGCCCGCCAGCCGATCAGGTCCGGCTTGTACCCGCTTGTACACAGGAGGTCGGCTTTTGAATCGCGCAGTTCCGCCGCGATTTCGCCGATGCACGCCAGAACGCGCGGCGTGTTGTGCTGAAGCGCCTTCGCCTGGAAACCATGTCGGCGTGCCTCGGTGAGGAAGGCCTGCGCCAGGCCACGCTCCGGGAAAGAAAGGAAGGCACTCACGACATCGCCGGGCAAATGCCGGGCGAGACCGAGCATCTGCCGTTCGGGGCCGCCGTAAAAAGGCGAGGCCATCAGATGGACGACACGCATGAGAGGAGTTTTCCAAGCCCCACCATGGGCGCGGCGATTGGTGGGGATTTTCCTTAGCCCGGTTCCGGCGGATGCAGCGGCGGCATCGCAAGCCGCTTCTCGCACCACGCGGCGACGCTGAACAGCAAATCCTCGCGATTCGGCCCCGCGACAAGTTGAATCGCCAGCGGCAACCCGTCCGCGTAATAGCCGGTCTGGATCGAAATCGTTGGCAAGCCCGTATAGCTCCACGGCGAGTTGAACGCGGGATCGCCGGTCGTGTCCGCGAGCGGAGCGGGGCCCGTGGTGGCGGGGCAGACAAGTACCAATCCGTTGACGAAGACGCTCCACATCGCGGTAATCAGCTCGTTCTGATGTTCCTTCGTGCGGGCATACTCCGGTGCCGGGCAGGCCAGGCCTTCCTCCAGAAGTTGCGTGATGCACGGGCCGTAGTCTTCCGGGTGACGGCGAAAACGAGCCTCGTGATATTGCGCCGCCTCGACGGCCATCACCGTGCGATGACGCTGGATGATGTCCGAGAAGGTTGCGGGCAGGGCGACTTCCGCGATCTCGGCGCCGTCCTCGGCAAAACGGTGCATGATTTCGTCCATCATTTCGCGACTCGACTCGGCGGCGCGCTCCTCGAAAAGTTGACGCAGCCGACCAAACCGAGGGCGGCTTGACGCGATCGCTGCCTTTTCCACATAGTTCTTGGGCGAGTGATGAGTCCCTGCGATGCCCCGCAACAGAAGAGCCAGGTCCATCACATCGTGCGCCATCGGCCCCGGATGATCCATCGAATGCGCGAGCGGCATGATGCCATCGAGCGGAAGCAATCCATAGGTCGGTTTGCATCCTGCGATGCCACAGAACGATGCGGGCCGGGTGATTGACCCACCGGTCTGTGAACCCAGGGCGCCAAGGCACATACCCGTCGCAACCGCCGCCGCCGAGCCGCTGCTCGAGCCGCCGGGTGTATGCTTCAGGTTCCACGGGTTTTTCGTCACCGGCGGATCGAAGCTGGCCCATTGGGTCGTCACCGTCTTGCCGAGGAATATTACGCCGGCCTCGCGCAGCGAGGCGACCACGGCCGCGTCTTGCCGGGCGATGCTGTTCGCCCACAGCTTTGAGCCGCACGCGGTGGGCCAATCGAAGACGTCGTAGATGTCTTTGACGCCGATGGGGATGCCGTGCAGCGGCCCGCGATAGCGATTCTTCGCCAGTTCGGCGGTCAGCCGTTTGGCCTCGGCCAGGGCGTATTCACGATCGATGAATACCCAGGCGTGGACGTGCTTTTCCCACTTGTCGATGGCCTGAAAGCATTGCTCGACAAGATCAACGGGAGAAACACGGCGTCCCTTGATCGCCTCCGCGGCCTCATGAATGGTGTGGATCATATTCCTCTCACGCCCGCAGCCGAATGGCTGCGGGATAGCGGCGTGCAATGGTCAAAGAATGAAGTTCAATGTACAGTGAAAAGACGAGGTTTTGTAGGTTGCACAACAAAATCCCACAGCCGTTCGGCTGTGGGCGTTGAGACAGATCATGACCAAAATCGCTATCCTCGGCGGCACGGGCTATACCGCCGTTGAACTGATCAAGATCTTGCTGCGACACCCGCACGCCGAGATCGTTGCCGTCACGTCGCGCGATGAAAAGATGCCGCACGTGGCAGAGTCGCACCCGAGCCTCGCGGGACGGATCACCTCGCGCATGGAGCTGTTCGACGTCGAGCGGCTACTCGCCAGGGGCGTCGAATGCGTCTTCGGCTGCTTGCCGCATGGGGCCAGCATGGACGCGATCTCGCCCCTTTTGCAGCGAAACATCCGCATAATCGACCTTAGTGCCGACTATCGCCTGCGGGATCCGAACGTGTACGCCCAGTGGTATGGCGAAAGCCATCACGACCTCGCCAATCTGGCGGCCGCGGTCTACGGCCTGCCCGAAATCTATGGCGACGAGATCAAGAACGCCCGTCTCGTCGCCAACCCTGGTTGCTATCCACAGACCGGCATCCTCGGCCTGGCGCCGCTGGTTGCTGGAAAGTACATCAACGTGACGGACATCATCATCGATTCAAAATCCGGCGTTTCCGGCGCGGGCCGCACGCCGAAATTGACGACCCACTTCCCCGAGTGCAACGAAAGCGTTGCCGCCTACAACGTTGGCCAGCATCGCCATACGCCGGAGATTGAACAAGCGTTGACGGACATTGCCGGCGAACCCGTGGAAGTGATTTTCACGCCGCACCTGATCCCGATGGACCGCGGCATCTTCACGACGATTTACGCCACGCCGTACCGCGCCTTTACGGAGGCGCAACTGCTCGATCTTTACCGCGTTTACTATGCGAACGCACCCTTCGTGCGGGTGACTTCGCGGATTCCCGCAACCAAGGACAGCGCCTACACGAACTTCATCGACATGACCGTTCGCGTTGTGCGCGGCCGCATCGTTGTGCTGGTCGCGGAGGACAACCTGGTGCGCGGCGCGAGCGGGGTGGCGGTGCAGAATTTCAATCGGATGCTTGGGTATGACGAGAAGGCGGGGTTGCTGTGATTGATGCTGGCCTACTTTGTCTCCCCTTCGAGGTCCTCAACCGTGCGTGGCCAATCGTCCTTGAGCAGTCGCGACAGGGAGCGATCGGCGAGAATCTTGCCGTTGGTCTGGCAACGCGGGCAATAGTTGGTTTCGTTTTCCGCGTAGATGATGCGCTGTACCCTGGTGTTGCACGCAGGACATGGCAGGCCGAATCGCCCGTGGACCGCGAAGTCCGTGCGAAGGGCGGTCACCTTTTCGGGGAATCCTTCGCCGACCTCGGTGCGCAGGCGGGTTAGCCAGTTTGTCAGCGTTTCACGCAACGCCGTGAAAAGACGCGTGATCACCTCGGGTGGAAGGCTTTGTGTCAACGTCAGCGGCGACAGATGAGCGCGATGCAGGATCTCATCAGAGTAGGCATTGCCGATGCCGCTGAAGATGCGCGGGTCGGTGAGTGCGCGTTTGAGCGTGTGGTTTTCGCGCGTGAGCGCGGCATGGAATTGGGCCTCGGATGCGTCAAGTACCTCCAGGCCGCCGGGGTTGTGTTTCGCGAGGTCGGATTCCCCACGCACAAGGTGCAAAGATGCGCGGCGTTTGCTCCCCGCCTCGGTGAGGATGAGCGTACCGGTCGGAAAATCAAACGCCGCCAGCCCGATCTTGCCGGGCGGTTTGGCGCCTGGGCCTTTCCAGTACAATCGGCCCGCGATCATCAAGTGTAGGACCAGGAAAAGGTCGCCTTCCAGCGTCAACACGATGCGTTTGCCCATCCGACGCAGGCCAATTACCGTGCGCCCTGCGGTTTCGCCGATGGGCGGGTCGAAGCTGCGCAGCAGAAACGGATTCGCCAGTCGCACGCGCTGCAGCGGTTGCCCGAGCACGCGCGGTTCGAGGCAATCGAGATAGACAACGATGTCGGGCAACTCGGGCATGGTTTTGTCCGGCAGGTCGTGGCTCCATTATTGATCCAAAACGGTTGGCGGTCCAGCTGTGCCCAGGGAAAAACCTACGCCGAAAAAATCCATTTTCCTCGTTACCGCCGCGAAACCGTTCTGGTATACTTGTGTTTAATACCTACCCCAGCGTTGCGTCGATGCTTCGCGCCAACGCCACCCGAACCTCCTGCCAGAAGTAACGATCATGCTGACAATCAACGATACGAATCCCCTCCTGACTCGCCGGGAATTGCTACGCGCAGGCGCGCTGGCGCTGGGTGGGCTGTCTTTGTCATCACTGATGGCCGCGAGGGCGACCGCGGCGCAGTCGAATCTCGTGACCGGCAAGTCGGTGATCTTCCTGTTTCAGCAGGGCGGGCCTCCGCAGTTTGAGACGTTCGACCCCAAGCCGACGGCGCCCGAAAGCATGCGCACGATGACGGGCATCACGCAGACGACGTTGCCTGGCGTTTACTTTGGCGACACGATGCAGCAGCTGGCTCGGCTCGCCCATAAGTTGACGGTCGTACGATCGTATCAAACGAACAACGCGGGGCACAACATCATCCCCATCGTCAGCCCGGCCTCGCTCAACGCGAACATCGGCTGCCTGGTTTCTCGCGTCGCCGGCGCCAACCATCCCCAGACAGCCATGCCGACCAACGCTCTGCTCTTTCCGCAGGCGGTGTGTCCCGATGTCACGCGCGGTTCCGGGCGCGGCGACATGGCGGCCACCGGCGGGCTCGGTTCGAGCTACGCGCCGTTCGTGCCGGGCGGCAACGGGCAGCTTTTGAATAACCTTCGGCTCAATCTGCCGCCGGACCGTTTTCAGAATCGCCGCGAACTGGCCGGCCAACTCGGCGGTCTTCAGCGAATCTTCCAGAACGAACGCGAGTATCAAACGCACGATCACCATCAACGTCAGGCAACCGAGGTGCTGCTGAGCGGGCGCGTCGCCGACGCGCTCGACCTGTCGCGCGAGGACCCCCGCCTGGTCGCCGCTTACGACACGAGCCGATTCGTGGCGAGCGACAACTGGAGCCAGGTCAATCGCGGTCGGCGCGGCTACTACACGGGCCAGGCGAAGTCGCTTGGCAAACTGTTGTTGATGGCGCGCCGCCTGTGCGAGGCGGGCTGCGGTTTCGTCACCATTCATGCCGACTATGAAGGCGTGTGGGACTTCCATGCCGACGGCAATAACCTCAACGTCGTCGATGGCATGGCCGCCGTGGGCCGTTCGTTCGATCACGCCGTGGCCGCCTTCATCACCGACCTGGAAGCCCGCGGGCTGGATGACAAGATCCTGCTCGTGTGCAGCGGCGAAATGGGCCGAACGCCGCGGATCAACCGCAACGCGGGGCGCGATCACTGGGCGCGTCTGGCGCCGCTGATGATGTACGGCGGCGGCACAGCGGGCGGACGTGTCATCGGCCGTTCCAACCGCGATGGCGGTGAGCCCGCCGACACCCCGTATAACACGACCAACCTGATCTCCACCATCCTGCACACCGCCTTCGACGTGGGCCAGGTTCGCTTGCAACCCGCCCTGGGCGCCATCGCTCGCCTGGGTGAAATCCCTCCCATCCCCAGCCTGTCTTGATTTGCAATCCCTCCGAGCCTGAACGCCAGCGAAGGGCGCCAAACGGCCCTTCTGGCGCTCAGGCTCGCTGGGCCATCTTCCCCAATCTGCCCAGCCGGACAAGATGTCTGGAACAACTTTGCCAGCTTTACCAATCGGATTCCCTCGTTCAACTGGAAAGCATTGCCGGGCCGATAAAGAAAGGCGAATCACGAGATTATCGGCAAACGAGGGTATTGGCATGGAAGCGGCCAATCTGCACAAGCCATCGGGCGCGGCAACATCGGCGTCGGCAGGCGAACTTGTGCTGCAGAACAGCCGGCAGGCCGGTACGCGCCGGCCGTTGGGCGTTCCCACGACGTTCATCGGCCGGGGCGAAGGCTGCGACATTCGATTGAACGTAAACGGCGTGGACGCCCTTCACTGTGTCCTGGTGCATGGCCCGGACGGTCTGCATCTGCGCGATCTGAACAGCGAGCAGGGGACCTGGCTTAACGGCGAGCGAATCGAGAACTCGCTGCTCAAATCGGGGGACGTTGTCAAGGTCGGCCCGTTTCAATTCCGCGTCGAGCTTTCCGCGCCGACAAACGTGGGCTCGGCAAACCACGAGCCGCCCACGGATGAACTTCGCGAATCCCTTCGCATTCAGGCTGCCGCCATCGCTGCTCAGCAGATTGCCCTCGAAGAAGAAGAGGCCCGGCTTGAAAAACGCCGCCACGATCTGCACCATCAAGAATCCCAGCTGGCCGCTCATCTCGCCGAAAAGCAACGTCAGGTCCAGGTTTGGGGGGAATACACCAAGGCCGAGCGGGAAGCGTTGCGAAAGGAAAAAAATGAGCACGAAAAGCACCGGGCGAGTTTCGAGCGGGAAACGCTCGAGGCGCGGCAGGAACTGGACCGCGAAAGGCAAAAGATTGCTCAAGACCGTCAGCGCATCGACCAGGTTTACCAGCGCTTGCGAGTTCGCTGGCGCAAGCAGTGGGCGGCTGAAAAGGAAAAATACCAAAAGGTGGCCAGGCGTATCCAGTCCGAGGCGAACACCTATCACGATGAGCGCGAACTCCTGCGCGTCCAGGAACAGGCCCTGGAGCAAGAGTTTCTTCGCTTCAACACCGAACGCGAATTGAGCACACGCCAATTGCAGGACGGACGTACCGCCCTGAAGCGGGATCAGGAAGCCTGGCGCCGCCGGCGTTCCCTGGAAATGATGGCCCTGAAAACACGCTCCCGGGAAATCGCGGATGCGGAGCTAAAGGCCCAGCAGGCCCGCCAGGTTGTCCAGCAAGAAAAGGCTGCCTGGGAGCGACAAGTCGAAACCTTCCGCACCGAGTTGCATGGCCTGAACAATCGCATCGCCCACCAGCGGAAACGAATCGAGGAGCAGCAGGAAGCCATCGCACGCAACGAGGCCTGGCTGCGCACCGGGCTGCCCGTTGTGTCCGAAGCCACGCAGACCGAGTCGATGGACCAGCACGAGGAAGCGCCGATTGAAAGCGCCGTCGAAGTTCTGGACGATTCACCTGCGACGACGGAAAACCCTGCGCCGGTCGAGGTCGATTGGACCAGCCAGCGCGTCGAGGAACTGGAGCGGTTGGCCACGGAGTTGGCCGACCAGCGCGTTCATTTGCTTGAACAATACGCGCGCCTGGCCGAGGTTCAGCAGGCCTGGCAGGATCAGCGCGAGCAGGCGGCCGCCGAGTTGGAAGGCCTCGCCCAGCACCTGCATGGGGTGGAAACCAAACTTGCCGAGCGCCGGCGCCAGGCCGACGCGACGGATCATTTCCTGGTGCAGCGCCAGCGCGACCTCGAGGAGATGCGCCAGGAGCTCATGATCGCCCGCGCCCAGATGAAAACCCATGCGGAGGGATTCGAGAAGGACTACCAGGCCAAATTCGCCGCCCTGGCCCGCAAAGAGACGGTTCTCCTTGAACAATTCGCCGAACTGACGAATATCCGCCAACGGTGGAATCGCAGTCGGCAGCAGGAAGTGCAGGATTTGCGCGCGAGCCGCGCTCAACTTTTACAGGTGCGCAAGGAGGCCCAGGCGGAACGCCTGAAGTGGTTCGAAAAAAGCCAGGATCTCGACGTCGAAAAACGCGGCCTGGCGGAGAAGTCGCTCATGGTGGAGCAGTACCGCCAGGAGATATTCTTTCGGGCCAAGGACCCGTCAGCGCAGCGCCGCGTGGAGCGTTTGCGTCGCCGCTGGCTGACGCTAAACGCCAGCCTGATCCGGGCCGCCAAAGAGGAACGCGAGTACGTTCGGAAAGAGTTGGCCAAGCTCGATCCCGCTCGCGCCGAATTGGTTGAGGGGCTTGGACAACTGACGGAGGGCGAATCCAGGCTGACCGAGGAACGCGCTCAACTCGATCAACGACACGCTGAACTTCGTGCCCGGACCAACCAGCTTGAGGAGCGGATTGCCGACCTGGAGATGATACAACGCCAGGCCGACCATCAGCGCCTGCGAATGCAAGACGAAGTCGATACGCTGGCAAAAGCCGTCTACGATGCGGCCGAGGACCAGCCGGTCGACCGGGCGGCCTGACCCGGCTGCGTGGTTCGCATGGGAGTACCAGGGGTCTTACCACCCGTCACATGCACCCCTTTTGGGAACGCGCGAAGCCACCAGGAATCCTGGGAATCGAGGACGAGATCGATCGGACCGTCATGGGTCACGGAACATTTGCCAATTACGTTTGCAGCGAACCCACAATCTCGGCGATCGAGCCGACGCCAAGTTCAGCGCAGATCGCGTGGAGTTGATCGACAAGGCGTGCGGAGACAGTTGGATCGAAGAAGTTGGCCGTGCCTACTTGCACGGCCGACGCGCCCGCGACGAGGTATTCCATCACGTCATTCACGTTGGCGATGCCGCCGACGCCGATGATCGGAATGCGGACGTTGCGGGCGACTTGCCAGACAAGACGCAGCGCCAGCGGCTTGATGGCGGGGCCGCTCAAGCCTCCGGTGACGTTGCCCAGGATCGGTTTGCGTTTGCGCCAGTCAATCGCCATGCCAACAAACGTATTGACGAGGGACACCGCGTCCGCCCCCGCGTCCGCGGCGGCCTGGGCGATCGGCACGACGTTCGTCACGTTCGGCGTCAACTTGGCAATGATCGGCAGGGGGCATGTGTTCTTCACATCCGCAACGATGCGCCGCGTCACCTCAGGATCGGTTGCGAAATCGGCGCCGCCCGAGACGTTCGGACAGGATAGGTTCAACTCCAAACCCGCGACACCCGCTTCCTTCCCGATCCTGGCAGCCATCTCGACAAACTCGTCGGCGGTTTTACCCGCGATGTTGGCGATGATCGCGGTCGGCAACGCGCGCAAGTAGGGGAGGTGATGAGCGATGAAGTGATCGATGCCGTCATTATCCAGCCCGATGGCGTTGAGCATGCCGGACGCCGTTTCAACCGTGCGCGGCGGCTTGTTCCCGATGCGAGGCCGGGCGGTGACGGTCTTGGGAATGACCCCGCCAAGCTTTGCGAAATCGACCACGCCCGCCATTTCGCGCGCATAGCCAAAGGTGCCCGACGCGACGAGGATTGGGTTTTGCAGGCGTAGCCGGCCGAGCGTGACGGTGAGGTCGGTCATGGTTTCCCATCTGGCATTCCGGTTCAGCGCCTGCATGGCGCCGCGCGAGCGCTCAACGCACACCAGGATCACGGCTCTTCCAGGTAAGTATACCCATCCAGCCCCGACTCGTAGAAGCGCAAGAGTTGCCGTGATTCCTGAATGGTGATCATGTTGCCGCGCACGGCTCGTTCAACGTCCTTGCGGAGTTGGTTGAGCAATTCGTCGGCGTTGTATTGCACGTAGGCGAGCACTTCGCGGACGGTGTCGCCCTTGACGACGCCATCGAGCACGATCTCGCCGTTTTCGTCCATGCGAACGTGGACCGCGTTGGTGTCGCCGAACAGATTGTGCAGGTCGCCCAGGATTTCCTGGTAGGCGCCGAGCAGGAACGCGCCGAGGTAATAGGGCTGGCCGTTGAAGGGGTGTAACTCGAGCGTCTGGCGTACGTCGCGCAGGTCGATGAACTGGTCGATCTTGCCGTCCGAGTCGCAGGTGATGTCTCCCAGCACCGCGCGGCGCGTCGGCGGTTCGTTCAGACGATGGATCGGCATGATCGGAAAGAGCTGCTTGATCGCCCAGCTGTCGGGCATCGACTGGAAGACCGAGAAATTGCAGAAATACGTGTCGGACAGCATCGACGACAGGCCTTGCAGCTCCTCCGGAGCGTAGTCCAGATCTTGCATCATTTTCAAAATCTTGCCGCACACAGCCCAGAACAGACGCTCAATCAAGGCTCGCTGTTCGATCGTGATGTGACCCAGGTTGAACATGTTGAGCGAATCGTCCATGGCCTGCACGGAATCGTGGTAGCCTTCGAGCATGTTCTTTTTCGACAGATCGCGATAGATCGAAAAAAGATCGGAGACCTGCTGCGGCGCATCCGCGGGGATCTCGGGCGGGATCGTATAGCGGTCGAAGTTGGATACGCCGAGCACGTCGAAAACCAGCATACTATGATAGGCGACCACGGCCCGGCCCGATTCGGAAATGATGGTCGGGTAGGGAACCTCGCATTCATCGCAAACGCTTTTGATGCGGAAGACAACGTCGTTGGCGTATTCTTGCAGCGTGTAATTGACGGACGATTCAAAATCGGTCTGCGAGCCGTCGTAGTCGATCCCCAGGCCGCCGCCGACATCGAGATAGCGCACGCCGGCGCCGACGCGGTGTAGTTCACAATAGACGCGCGACGCCTCGGTCAGGGCGCTCTTGATGTTGCGGATATTGGTGATCTGACTCCCAAGATGGAAGTGAACGAGCTGTAGGCAGTCCTCCATGCCGCGTTGTTTGAGGTAATCGAACGCTTCAAGAGCCTCGGTCAGGGTGAGGCCGAACTTGGAGCGAAAGCCCGCACTGTTGCGCCAGCGCCCCGCGCCGCGGGCGCCAAGCTTGATGCGCACGCCCATGACCGGGCGAACGTTGAGATCTTCGGCATAGCGAACGATTAGCTCCAGCTCGCTGAATTTCTCGACGACGGGGATGACGTTCTTGCCCATCTTGCGCGCCAGCACGGTCATCTTGATGAACTCGTCGTCCTTGAAACCGTTACAGATGATCGGCGTTTCGCCGCCGTTGGTCAGGGCGAGGACCGCGAGCAATTCGGGTTTCGAGCCAGCCTCGAGGCCGAAGCCATAGGGACGGCCGAAGTCGAGGATTTCCTCGACGACGTGCCGTTGCTGGTTAACCTTGATGGGGTAAACGCAGACATAATCGCCGCGGTAGTTGTACTCGTTGATCGCGTTCTTGAACGCCTCGTGGATTTCACCGACGCGATGGCGGAGGATGTCGGTAAAGCGAAGGAGGATCGGCAGCTGGATGCCGCGATCTTGCAACTGGTCAATGAGTTGCTTGAGATCAATGGCTTCTTCGGGCCGTTTGTTGGGATGGACGGTGACATGCCCCAGGCCGTTGACACCGAAATAGCCCTTGCCCCAGTAGTTGATTTCGTAGACGTCCAGGGAATCCTGTGTTTTCCACTGATCGATCAGTTCCATCAGAAATACGTCCCGTGGGTGAAGGAAACGAAAGCCAGCGCCTGTTTTCCGGACTTGCCTTCTCCGTTAGAATGAAGAAGTCTGGCGTCGCGATCGTATTCCATTTTGTTGATGGAATATTCACTCAGTATTACTTGACTTCGGTCGTGTCAAGCCAATTTCGGACCGGCATGGAAAAGAAATAAGCGGCCCTTGAAAGTGGGCCCCCGGAAACGGTATAAACGAATGGGATCGCGCGACTCATAGGGCCTGAACCGCATGGAAAAAAAGGCCTCCGTCGTGCACGTGTCCGCCTCGCAAGAACGGTCGAAGATGGCGAGGTGAAACATGAGGCAGGGATGTCCGTGGGGAAGACCCAAGCCTATATTTCTAAGTGGCGGTTCGAGCGAAAGAAGACAACCGGGGGAGAATCCGCTATGGCGAGTCCGTTTCCGGGCATGGATCCGTATCTGGAAGAAGAAAAAAGGTGGCCGACGTTTCAGCCTCTCCTGGTCCATGCGCTCTACCAAATGCTGCTACCAGGGCTGATGGACCGCTACCGCGCCCGCGTGGGCGAGCGGATCTACACCAGCGAGGAAGCGCTCTTCACGTCGATCCGCCGAGACGAGCACAAGGAGGCGTTCATCGAGGTGCGCCAGCGCGCCGACGGCCGGCTCATCACGCTTCTGGAGGTCATCAGCCCCGGCAACAAGATCACCGGCGATGGCCGCCGCGTTTACCTGGAGCGTCGCGAGGAGGTCCGCAGAATGAACGCCAACGTCGTGGAAGTCGACCTGGTGCTGCAAGGGCAATCGCTGATCGAATGCGCCAAGGACTCCGCGCCCACTTGGGACTATGCCGTGGTCGTAACCCGGTGGACGCACCCGGATCGGTACGAGGTTTATTCGGCAACGCTGCCCAAGCGCCTGCCGCGCTTCCGCGTGCCGCTCGCCTCGGACGACCGCGACACGGTGCTCGACCTGCAAGCCGCGGTCGCCCGCGCCTACGATCAGGCTGACTTCTTCAAACTGATTGATTACACGGCCGACCCCGCCACGCGGCTCTCCGATGAGAATCGCCGCTGGCTGGACGAGCGGCTCAAGGACGAGAAGCTTCGCAAATAATTCGCACGGGGAGCGGGGGGCTTGCCCAGCAGCATGGGAACCACGCGCATCGTCGGTGCGGCGAAGCGCGTCGTTAGCGTTCCTCTATGGTGACCTCGCAGCGCCGCGCCACGCCAGGCCCCACGTTGTGGACGCGCACCTTGTACGAATCATTCGCGGGCACCACGAACTCAACCCGACAATTTCGCGTTTGCGCCGGCACATCCACATCGACGATAAACGGCCGCGCCTCATTGCCGCGGAACACGTGCAGATCGACGTCGGTATTGGCAAACTGAAGATCGGTATTGTTGACCGTGATGATTACCCGGCGACCCTGCGTGAAGTTGAATCGGCGATCGCTGACGTTGCCCCGATTGAGGTTGGTGACGACATAGGTTTGCTGGCCTGGCCCCGCCTTGGGCGCCGCGTCGCCGCGGAACGATACCCAGATCATGCCGACAACACAGCCGCCCCCCAGGAGCAAGAGGAGAAAAATGCCCCCCAGGATGAGGCCCACTTTGACCCCGACCGCCATCTTGGCCTGCTCTTCGGACTTTTGCCGTTTCTTTTTCTTGGTCTGGCGTTCATCCTCGTCCCCATCCTCGTC
Source organism: Planctomycetota bacterium (assembly GCA_016191165.1). Classification (GTDB taxonomy): domain Bacteria; phylum Planctomycetota; class Planctomycetia; order Gemmatales; family Gemmataceae; genus SIAQ01. Next base: position 17,629 of record JACPPF010000040.1, on the reverse strand, counting down.
ATCTTCTTCCTCGGCGCGGCGGGAACGCCGCCCTGGCGGTGGCTTCGGCTCCGCGTAGGATGCCTTCTTCTTCGGCATGACCCTCGTGTCCACATCGCCATCCGCGAAGAGCCCTTGTTGGTTGATCGCCTTGACCCATTCGTCCATGCCCTCGGACCAGACCATGTCGTTGGTCTTCAGGATGCCCCCCTCGGCGAGTTCGCGCAACTCGGTCCAGGTCACGGGGCCCATTTGCTGCTTGTTGGTCGTGTAATACCATTCAGTCGCCATGGCGTAACCTCTGGCTGGATGGGCCTCGTCTGCGCCGTGCGCCCCGGCGAGAGGCGCCATCCGGCCCTTCGCTGGCGCCAAGGTTCGGATGTGCCCCTGCGCGCGGAGTCGATACGGTTCAAGGGCTAACGTTGTAGCTCACCGAGCAGCGCGTGCTGCGCTGACTGACATTGTTGATTCGCACCGTGACAATCTCGGTCGCCGGCAAATTGAAATTGACGGTCACGCTACGAGCCGGGCCCGTGGGATTGACGACCACAACGCCATTGGCGCGGACGACCGACACGGTGATGCCCGGGTTGGCGGTTGGCTCCAGGACCGTGGCGGTGATCTTGGCGGCGTGCCCACCCTTGACGCGAAAACGCATCTCCTGGGTTCGGCCGCGAAAGATGGATTTGGGCGTGTCCGTCACGTTGGCGCCTTCGAGAACGCCGGCGGGCAAGGGAGGTTCCTTGACCTCCGGCGGCTTGTCGTTCTTGGCGCCCGGCGCGTCCTTGGTCACTTGAATCGTGACCGTGGCCTGCACACGGATGAAGGCGTCGAGGTTTCTGACTTCGATTCGATGTTGGCCGTCGTCGCGTGGGATCAATGTCAGGTTGGAGTCGGGACCGATGCTGGTATCGGCGCCCAGCATGGCGCCAAAGCGGTTGAAGACGAAAAGATCGACATCAGGCCGCCCGCCGCCTTGCCATTGGCTGCGCACGCTGATTTGATAGGTCGCGCCTCGCCGCAGATTGACCATCCGCGAATCCTGGCCGCGCCCCTGGAGTGTGAGAGTAAACGGCGCCGGATCCTGGCCAGGAATGATCTTCACATCATCGTTCTTGACCAGGCCATCGCGTTGATTGTTGTTTGGGACGTTCGCAGGCGGCTGGAAAGCGAAGATCAAGATGATGACGCCGACGACCAGCGCGACAAGCAACACGCCCCCGCCCAGGACCAGGGCGATGATGATTCCCATGCTCGACGTGCCGCCGCCATCGGCATGCGATCGGCGGCCGTTGTCATCGTTGGCGCTGCTGGACCGGCGCCTTTTGCGTTCGCGCGGTTCCGGTTCAGGCTCGGCTTCCCGCGTCTGCGCTGGCTTGGCAGGCGCAGGGGACGGACTGGCAGTACTTTTTCCCGTGGATACGTGGCTTTCGCCACTCGCGTCCTTATTGGCGGACTCGCCGGCGCCCGTGAAGAATCGGTCCAGGTCCGACGCCGGATCGGGGAACAATTCCTTGATCGAACTGGCGCGAATCCAGCGCGGCATGCCTTCCTTCCACACCATGTCGGTCGGCTTCAGGACGCCATCGCCGACCAGGCGTTTCAATTCCTTGATCGACACGCCATCCATCTGTTTGCCTTCATTGGTGTAAAACCACAATTCAGCCATGGCGTACTCCCAAGACGGAACTGACACCAGTCCGTATCCCACGCGAGGAAGAACAAAAATACCTCGCTTGCACGTCGCGCTGGTGAGCGACGTGATCTTCCTGGCCGGTTACATTGTATTCGACGATTCTGCCCAAATATCGTTTTTGCCTGGACTCTTTTTAATCGAATTTGACGCCGATAGCAAGAAAAAACGAACGCCAAGCTGCATTCAGCCTGGCGTTCGTTTGGTGGGGCGGTCAAACCTGTTTGCGAGCCGGGTCTATTGGACGAGAATGAACTCTTTGGTGTTAATGAGGGCCCAGATGATATTCTCGTAGGCCAGCTGGCGATTCTTGGCATTGCGTTCGATGTTCGCGAGGGCAACATCCATTTGCCCCTGGGTCGCGCGCCGGCCGAAGGCCCACACGAACAACTCATTGACCTTGTCGGTATCGGAACGCGGATCCTTGGCCAGCTGGGCCGCCCGGCCTCCTGCACGTGTCAGTTTACCCTGGATCTCCTGCGAATTGAGCAGATGTAAAACCTGAGCCAGGTTGGCCTCGGACACACGCTCACATTCGCAAGCGCTGATGCGCTGCGGTCGGCCGAACACGTCGAGGAAGTACGACGCGAACGCCTCGTCCGGAAGCATCAGGGCGCGGTTCGGCGCGTACTTGTCGGTCGGCAGTCCAGCGAATGTCGCCGGGCTGGCGGTCACCTGCGACACGGCATCATAGAGAACCTCCGCCGTCATGCGACGCGGATAATAACGCGCGAACGACTTCTTGTCGGCCTTGTTGAATTCGTTCGGCAATGCGGACAACTGGTACGTCCGGCTCTTGACCATGACCTTGACCAGGTGCTTGAGGCTAAATTTACTCTTGATCAATTCCTGAGCCAGGGCGTCAAGCAATTCCGGATTAGAAGGCGGATTGGTGACGCGCATGTCATCGACGGGATCAACGAGACCCTTGCCGAAGAAATGGGCCCAGTAGCGATTGGCGACGGCCCGGGCAAAGAACGGGTTCTTGGCATCGACCATCCAGTCCACGAGGCGATGGCGGGGATCTTCGCCGGCGGAAAGCTCGACGGGATCCGAATCGAGAGCACGCATGATGGCGGGCTTGCCGGTGCGCTTGTTAATGACGTTGCCCGTCCCCTTGTTGAAAATGATCTGGCGGGCCTGATTCTGATTTTGGATGACGAGCCCCAAGTTCGGAGCCGCCTTGCGGCCAATCATACCAAAGAAGGCGGCCATGCCGTAGTAATCGTCCTGGCTCCACTTTTCATACGGATGGTGGTGACATTGAGCGCAGGCGACGCGGACACCCAAAAAGAGCTGGCAGGCGTCATCGACGAACTGCTCGGGCTGGCGGAGGTCGCGGAACCAGACGGTAGGCGGGGCCTTCGACTCATCGCCGATGGCTGCCAGGATTTCGCGAGCGAACTGATCGTAAGGCTTGTCATTGGCGATGCTCTCGCGAATCCAGTTATGAAACGCGAAATTCCCGAACGCCCGGACCGCCTGGTTGCCACGCCGGACGCGCAACACATCCGCCCAGCGATTGGCGAAGTAGTAGCTGTATTCCGGCGTTTCGACGAGGTGGTCGATTAACTTGTCGCGCTTGTTGGGGTTCTTGTCGGCCAGGAACGCGCTGACTTGTTTCGGCGTCGGCAGGGTTCCCGTGATGTCGTGATAAACCCGGCGTACGAACACCTCATCGCTGCTCAGGTTCGACGGAACGATGCCGAGCTCTTGCCATTTCTTTTTCGTGAAGCGATCGACGACCGTTTTCTCCTCGAAGGCGTAGCTGGGAATCTTGACGCCCAGGGGCACCGTCGCGCGGAAGGTCGCGACTTGACCTTGATAGCGAGCCATGATGGCGGCTTCGCCCGACATATCCAGCGCGCGCACCAAGCCGGTCGCGTCAACTACGGAAATATCCGGATCGTTGCTCTCGTATTGCGCCCGCTGAGTCACATCGGCGATGCTGCCGTCCGAGTAGTGCGCGTGGACGCTGAACTGCTGGCGATTGTTGCGGGAGATGATCCGCTGTTCCGGATGGACGGTGATCTTTTTGACTTCGAGATCCTTGCCATCCGAGTAGGGAGTGCCGGATGCGATCCAGCGGCGGATGAGCTTGAATTCGTCGGAGCCGAGCTCCATGCGCTTGCCGCCGGCATGAGCCATGATTCCCGCGGCCTTCAGGAGCAGCAGGCTGTTGTCGGGGGAGGAGGGCAGAATGCGCCGGCCGCGGTTTTCCTTCACCAGGGCTCGATAGTCGAGTTCGGGAACGAAGCCGAGGAGCGAAAGGGCGAAGCCATTCTGCCCGCCGGATTTGCCGTGACATCCGCCACTATTGCAGCCGAGCTTGGTGAAGATCGGTACGATGTGGTTGGCGAAGCTGATCGGAATCACTTCATCCATCGAGGTGGCAGCAACCTTGATCGTGGTGGACTTATCGCCATAGCGAGCGGTGATGGTGGTGGACCCATTGGCAAGCGGCATGACTCGGCCAGCGGAGGTGACGCGCACAACCTTGGCGTCGCCAACTTCGTACTGCACGTTGCCGGTGAGATCCTGCAAGCCGCCCGCATCCAGGACGCCAGTCAATACGAGTTGCCGGGCATCGTCTTCGCCGACGAGTTTGAACTCCACCGGGTCGGCGGTCAGTTGTTTGATTTGGGCGGGAGTCGGCAGGGTGATGGCATCGCTGGCCTTCTTTTTGGCCGGCTCGTTCTGGGCTGCGGCTGGCACCGCGAGGGCCAAGCCGAGGGCCAATCCTAGCAGAAGTTTTCGCATGGAGGTATCCTTGTTGAATGTGAGGCCTTGCGGAAGGAGGGAGGCAGGGCATTTCGCTTGCGGTTTCGCGCGCCGGGGGAAATCGAGGCGGCGACGTTTATCAAAATCAAAATGGGATCGGGAACCGCGGGAAGCACCGATTCGGTTCCCAGATTCCCGATCCCAGACCTTGTTTGGCCGAAGGCAAAGGTTCTGTTTGAGTCCATCCACCCTCGGCCAAACAACCCTTACCGTTACAGTAGCTCGGTGATCGGATTGCGGTCATCCACGATGTGGATCGGCCGGCCCGTCCCGTTGTTGAAAGTCATTGCGGGGTCGATGCCAATCGCCCGGTAGAGCGTGGCGAGGACCTGCGGAGCGGTCAACGGACGATCCTGTGGGCGTTCGCCGCGCGAGGTGCTGGAACCCACGGCTTGACCGACGCGCAGACCACCACCAGCGACCAGGGCCGACATAACCGCAGGCCAATGATCGCGGCCAGCGTTGCGATTGATACGCGGCGTGCGGCCGAATTCACCCCAGACAACCACGACGGTGTCATTCAGCAAACCGCGCTGATGCAAATCCCCGACGAGCAGCGACAGGCCCTTGTCAAGGTTCGGCAACTGGCGGCGCATCGCCTGGAAGTTTTGGCCGTGCGTGTCCCAACCGCCGTAGGACATCGTGACGCATCCGACGCCCGCTTCGATGAGCCGGCGCGCGGTGAGGAACTGTTCCACGCCGCGATAACGCGTGCGCGATTGCTGTTCTTCGCGGTTCAGATCGAGCGCGTTGCGAACGCCGCCTGATGCGACCATGTCGAATGCCCGCGTGGTGAACGTGTCAAGACCCGCGGCATTGGCATCGACTTCGCGGTTCAGACTGTCGAAGCTCTGCAACATCGCGCGACGATCATTGAGGCGGGATTCGTCCACGGTGGTCAGCTGGCGGAGGTTCTGAATGCCGGGGCCGTTCGTGGCGAACGGACGATGCTGAATGCCGAGGAAGCCCGGCTCGGTGCCGCGCGACATGCCGCGCAAGCTCACGAACGCCGGAGCGGAATGAGCCTGGCCGGAACGAACGCGGGAAACGACCGAGCCAAACGATGGATGATTGGCGGTCATGTTGTCGCGCGAGCTTTTGCCCGTCATCACGAGGCTGTCGGAGTGTTCGTTGACGGTCACGATCGAACGAATGACCGCGAATTTGTCGAACATCCGCGCTTGCAGCGGGAAGAGCGGAGAGATTTGCACGCCGGTGACATTGGTCTGGATCGGCGTGAACTCGCCGCGGAACTCAGCCGGAGCGTCCGGCTTGAGGTCGTAGGTGTCCATGTGCGTCGGACCGCCAGGCAGGTAGATCATGATGGCGGATTTCGGACGCGACGGCGCGGTCCGTCCCGGTGTGTTGCTCGCCTGCGCCTGCAGGCGCAGCATGTCGGCCAAGGTCAGGCCGGCGCCAAACGCGCCGATCTTGAGAAAATTGCGCCGGTTCAAACCGTCGCAAAACGCCTGCTTGGCTCCCGTGAAGGTCAACATTGCGATTCCCCCCAATTGAAAAGGTGTGTACAGGTTTTCAACCCTGCAACCCCGATCCTACCCGCAAAATCAGCGCATGGCAATGTAGAAAATGAAAAAATACACAGAATTTTGGAAATGCCTGTTGAAGTGCGGCGCTCTCGTAACCTGGCGAAGGTATAGCGATTTTTCCTGACTGACAGACAGCGAGCCGCCGGGCTTGTCCCGGCGGTGCATCCCCGCCGGCGTGGTTCACCGCCGGGACACGCCCGGCGGCTCGCCATGACTTCATGTGAACCACGCCAAAATTTCTCCGTCTATTGGACATTTTCTTTTCCCAATCAATTCCCTATCGGTTAACCTGGGAAGGTAGTTGCCGGCTCGCCCTGGTTTTCTTGGGGGGATTTGCGATGAACACGTTTCGTTGTTTTGCATCTGCACTTTCGGCGTTGTCGGTGTGGTTCGTGTCGGCGCAAGCTCAGGCGCCGCAGTCACCGCGTATCACGCACTTGATGCCCATTGGCGGGCAGGCGGGTAGTACCTTTGAACTGCGCGTGGCTGGCGCCAGCCTGGGTGACGTGGAAGGCGTTCACTTCAATTTCCCCGGCGTGAAGGTCGAGCCCATCGGCAGCGAGACAACCGTGCTGCCGCCCAAGATGGTCAAAGGGAAAGCCAAGAAGGGGATGACCAAACCGCCCGGGGCGTTGACCACCCAACGTTTCAAGGTTACTCTGCCCGCCAATGCACCGCCGGGCATTCAGGATGTGCGCATCGTAACCAAGGGCGGTGTCAGCAATCCGCGCGCGTTTGTCGTCAGCGATCAAAAAGAATATTCCGAGCAGGAACCCAACGACGACGTTCCGAAGGCTCAAAAGATTGACGTGAACTCCAGCGTCAGCGGAGTGATCTCCGTTCCCACGGATGTGGATTACTACTCCTTCACGGCGAAGAAGGGCCAACGCATCGTCTGCTCCTGCCTGACCACCAGCATTGACAGTAAGTTACCGGTTTTTCTCCAGGTCTACAGTTCCACCGAAACCTACCTGCGCAGCAACCGCGGCTACAACGGCAACGACGCGATTCTCGATTTCATCGCCCCCGAGGACGACGAATACTTCGTCCGCGTCTGCTGCTTTTCCTATACTCAGGGGGGCATCGATCATTTCTATCGCCTTAACGTCACCTCTGGGCCGTGGATCGACGCCGTGTTTCCATCGGTGATCGAGGCGGGCAAGGACACCCAGGTCGCCGTCTATGGCCGCAATCTTCCCGGCGGAAAACTTGATCCCGCCTCCTCGGTCAACGATCGGGTTCTGGAAAAGGTCGTTGTCACTATCAAGGGAATCAAGGATCCGAAGGCGTTACAGCGCCTGGCCTTTGCCGGGCAGATATCGCCTTCCGGTTCGATGCTCGATGGTTTGGGCTATCAGCTCAAGACGCCGGCCGGCGCCTCCAACACCGTGTTGCTGACGTACGCCATCGGCTCCGTCGTCCTCGACGACGGCGACAATGACACGCAGGCCAAAGCACAAAAAATAAGCGTTCCCTGTACCATCGCCGGCCGTATCGAAAAGAAAGGCGACCGCGACTGGTACGCCTTCACCGCGAAGAAGGGGCAGATCTTCCATATCGACGCCTTCGGCGATCGGCTCGGATCGCCGGTCGATCTTTTCTTTCAGATACGAAGCGAAACCGGGTTGATCGTTGAGCAGGATGACAATCCTGAAATTCTAAGCCCGCAGTTCTACACGCGCAACGACGACCCGCAGGGCTATCGCTTCGTGGCGCCGGCGGACGGGACCTTTTACCTCCTGGTGTCGAGCCGCGATGCATTCACCCAGCATGGCCCGAGGCACACCTATACGGTGACGGTGCGCCTGGAGGAGCCTGACTTCCGCCTCGTCGCCATGCCGATAGCACCGCAGTTTCCGGATGCTGCGACCGTCCACAAGGCGGGCGGCGTCGCCTTCAATCTTTACGTGTGGCGCCTGGGCGGGTTCAATGACGAAATTCGCCTCGCCGGCGAAAACCTGCCGCCCGGACTAATCGTGCCGCCGCAGACCATCTCGGGCAATCTGAAACAAGCCGTCGCCGTGATTTTCGCGGAGCCCAGCGCCAAGCCCTGGACCGGCGGCATCACCATTACGGGCACGGCAACGGTCAAGGGCAAGCGGGTGACACGTGAAGTCCGCAGCGCCACCATGATCTGGGCAGTGCCGCAACCCAATACCCCGGCGCTAACCCGGCTCGACCGCGAGCTCGTCGTCGCCATCCGCGACCAGGCGCCCTACACCCTGAGTGTCGTCGCCAAGAACATCACCGTAAAACAAGGCGACAAGATTTCGATTCCGGTCAAGCTCGTTCCCGGCCCCGGCTTCAAAGGGAACGTCAGCGTGGTCGCCATTGGCGGACCGAGCGGGCTAGCCTCAATTCCGATCTCACTGACGCCCGGCCAACCGGGCGGCACCGCCACGCTTGACGCAAAGGGGAAGAAGGGCATTGCTCTGGCGCCAGGCAACTACACGATTTTCCTGCGCGGGCAGACCGCGCCCATCAACCCAAAGGTGAAACTCAAAATCGCTCCGCTTGACGTCGTGCAGGTATCCATGCCCGTGTCCGTCACGGTCATTCCCAAACAACTTGCCAAGCTCGCGGTCGCCGGCGCCACCAACATCAAGGTCAAAGTCGGCAAGAGCGTCGACATCACCGTGCGCGCCGCCCGCCTTTACGACCTGTCCGCGTCGTTCAAGGTCGAGCTGATCCTGCCGCCGAACTTCAAGAACGTCAGCGCCAAACAGGCGACCATTAAAACCGATCAAGACGAAACGACGCTCACGGTGACCGCGTCCGACCAGGCCAAAGTCGGCAGCAACCAAAGCGTCATTATCCGGGCCACCGCGATGTTCAACGATACGATCCCCATCGTCCACGAAACCAAGGTGACGCTCGTGATCACCAAGTAACGACTCGCTGGGCGGACGCGCCTGCGACGGAATCAAATCTCCGCCGCAAGCGTGTCTCGCTTATCCGCCAAGCAGATCCAATCTCCCCGGGGGCGCCGACCCAGGTACAAGCGTGGATTTTCACAATCGCACCGCATCCGAAGTGGCCGGGATTCGCCGGCGCCGGCTTTTGACCGGCATCCTCCTGGGCGTTTTCATCGCCCTGATGCCCTGTGGCTTTGCCGTGCCCTGCGGACTGGGCATTGCGCTCAAGCACATCCAGCCGATGTTCACCGTCTTCGGGGTGACGGCTGTTTTCTTGCCCGTGATCGGGCTGGGCGGCACGATTCTGATGATGCTCGATCGCTCACGCTACGCCCGCTCCTGGGCGATCGCACAGTTCGCGGTCGAGAACCAATATTCTTTCGTGTACACGCCCGAAGTGGAGCTTTTTGGCTTCCTCGATCAGATCCAAGTTTTTTCGGAGGGTAACACCTCCTCGGCCGCCAACTTCATCCAGGGGAAATACAAGAAACGCGCTTTCACCCTGATGGACTACTCTTACCAGGTCGGCTTCGGTCAATATTCGAGCGCCTACACCCAGACGGTCGTGGTGCTGCACGACGCCGTCGAGGGGGCGCCAAATTTTGTTCTGTCGCCGCGCGGCTGGCTGGATCGGTTCTCGGAAATGTTCGGCGGCAAATCGATCGAGGTGCCAGACGCGAAACAATTCAACAAAGCATTCGTGCTTGCGGGGATGCGGCCCAGCGACATAGCGGCTCGGTTCGATTCAGACGAATTGCTGGAACTGTGCCTGGAAGACCCGACCCTGGCGATGGAGGCGTACCGCGGCGACTTGATCGTGTTCCGGGACAACCGTCTTTTGCATGCGCGCGATTACAAGGATTTCCTGGACAGAGCCATGATGATGGCGCGCTTGCTACGTCGCACGGAATAGCGCGACGTCCGGCTGACCTACCGTTTCTTCATGCCCGCGCGCCATCCAATCGGAAATCTCCGTGTCAATGGGGCGCCCGCCATCCGTGAGCCCGACCTGCACGTTGAACCAACTCTGATATGATAATCTCTTGAATCATCGACGAGACAAGCAAGCCTCGCCCCGAACGAAATGCGGTGTCACAACGTGTCCGACAAGATCAGGTTGCCTTTGATTTCCGAACCGGCCTGGGAAGGGCTGACGCCCGTCGGCTTGTTGGCGGCGGACGGGCCGGAGCCGCTGGCGCCGCAGGGCGCGTATGGCCCGGGCGAGGCGGAGATTTCGTTTACCGCGCCGGCGGAACGACCGGATCGCCCGGTCGAGCTCCTGGCGCCGGCCGGCGGGCTGGATGCGGGCTTCGCGGCTTTTCATTTCGGCGCCGACGCCATCTATCTGGGCTTGAAGAAATTCTCCGCCCGCGCGGAGGCGGAAAACTTCACGCTGGACGAACTGGATGAGATCACCGCGTATGCCCATGCGCTGCAACCACGCCGGCGCGTGTTCGTCACGATCAACACGCTGATCCGGCAGGATGAGCTGGCCGAGTTGATCGACACGCTGGCGTCGCTCGTGGACCTCGGCGTCGATGCGGTGATCGTCCAGGACCTGGGCGTCTATCGGGCGGTGCGGCAATTCTTTCCGCAACTGGAATTGCACGGCAGCACGCAGATGGCGGTCCACAATCGCGCCGGCGCGGAGACCCTCAAAGACCTCGGGTTTTCGCGCGTGGTCCTCGCGCGCGAATTGACGTTTGAGGAAGTAAACGACATCACGGCGGCGGCTGGCGTCGAGACCGAGGTCTTCATCCACGGCGCGCTCTGCTATGCCTATAGCGGTTTGTGCTTATTCAGCTCACAGACGCTGGGTCGCAGCGGCAATCGGGGGAAGTGCGCCTATTCTTGCCGTGATTCGTACGACGTGGCCGACGCCCCCATGACGCTGCGCGACGGCAGCGCGGTGAAGCGTGATCCACGCCGGGGTTTTCCGTTTTCGATGAAGGATCTGGCGCTGCCGGACCACCTGCCCGCGCTGCGTGCCACGGGCGTGTCGTGTTTCAAGATTGAAGGACGCAAGAAGAGTCCGCTTTACGTGGCGACAACGACCGACTATTACCGCAAGCTGCTCGACGGCACGCTGAAACCGGACGAACGCCCGCTGGTGGAGGCCGACCTGCAGACCGTATTCTCAAGGCCGTGGACCCGCCTGTTCGTGCAATCGCACAAGGACAAGGAGGTCGCCGACCGCGACACCGTGGGCCATCGCGGCGCGCTCATCGGGAAAGTGCAAGCGGTTCTCTCGACCCCATCGGGCTCGCGTTTGCGGTTTCGCGCAGCGCGTCCCTTGCAGCGGCACGATGGTTTACAGATCGACCTGCCCATCCTTGGCAAACCCTTCGGCTTCGCCGTCGATCACCTCTGGCTGGCGGACTCAAATCAACGCAACGTCATCGAAACTCCCACGCTCGCCCTGGTGGAAGTCGCGTTGCCGATGGATGCTCCGCAGATTCCCGTCGGGGCGCCCGTGTATTGTTCGTCGTCGCAGGCCGTGAAGCAGAGGTACCGCCACGCCCGGCCCAAACCGGCGCTTTGGCACGATCGCAAGCCGTTGCACATCGAGGCAACGCTGACGGGCGACCGGCTGCGCGTGACGGCGACCGCGGACGGCGTGAGCGTGGAGCGCGAGGTCGCCGGGCCGTTTGCGCCCGCCAACGACCTGCCAGCCATGGAAAATGCCGTCCGCGGCTGTTTCGCTCGACTCGGGCAGAGCCGATTTCAGCTCGCGTCTTTGACGTGGAGCAACGCGGCGAACGGTTTCGTGCCCTTGTCGCAACTCAATCAATTGCGGCGCGACGTGGTGGCCGAGCTTGACGAGAAAATCAAGGTCAAACGCGCCCGGGAAGTCGCCACGGTTCAGACGCGCGTTTCCGAGCCCGAAGCGTTGGCGAAGAGTAAAGTGATGCCAACTTTCGCTTACGCTTCAGGTTCGGATGGCTTCGCGTGGTCGATCAAGGTCGATCGCGTTGAGTTCCTTGATGCGCTGGCAAACGACGACTATCAAGGTGTGGATGAAGTCGTTGTCGATATCGCGCGCGACCATCCCGCGGCGCTGCGCGAAAAGCTCGACGCGCTCGCCGAACACCTGGGCCGGGAGCGGATTCGCCTGGCGCTGCCGGCGCTGACGCGCGCCTGGGAGGAAAAAGGCCTGGTTCACAAGATCCGGCAATTTCAAGCCGACGGCTGGCGCAAATGGGAGGCGGCCAACTTGTCGGCGTGGCATTACCTGGGCGTGAATCCGCAAGAGCCAGGCGCCGGGATCGACCTGGCAACTGACTGGTCGGTCTACGTCATCAATCGGCTGGCGGCGCAGCAGGTTCTCGACATGGGTGCGACGCGGTTCGCGCTGTCGCCGGAGGATGGATTCGCCAACGCGCGATCGCTATGGACGGAATTCGGAGCCCGGGCGGTCTTGATCGTCTATCAAGACACGCCGCAGTTCTTGGCTGAGTCGTGCGCCTATGCGAACCTGATCGGCGGCTGCCCGGGCAAGGCGAATTGCCGGTTCGAGAGCATGGAAATGATTTCCAGTCACGGCGAGCGTGTGACGGCGCTTGATTATCATTGCCGCACCATCGTGCTGAACCAGGAACCATTCTGCCTGTCCAGCCGGCTCGGCGCGTTGAAACGGATGGGGGCGATCTCGTTGCGAGCGGACTTCACGTATCGTCCGTATGACCCGCAGGTCGTCCGCGAACGCTGGCGGCAGATTCGCGCCGGCAGAACGATCCGCGGCACGCAGGATGCCAATTTTGAGCGCGGGATTCTGTGACCCGATGGCGCATCCCGCAGCCTTTCGGCTGCGGGCGTGGAACTTTCAATAGGCCAGGCCAATGCGCGCCGTGCCGCCGACGAAGCTCAGGTAGCCGTTTGCCGTCGTCGGCGTGCCGACGTTCCACCAGCGTTGATAGACGGCGCCGACCCGGCCGAACCAGTAGCAGCGGCGACCCGTGCGGAAGCCAAATTGCAGGCCGACTTCCGGCTCCAAAATCGGAACCAGCCGATTGTCGTAGACGTTGGCGCTGAGATTCGTGTTGGTGAAGTTCACCACGCCGGCAGGGCTCGTCGTTCGATTGGCGAGCGAGTAGTTTTGGCCAAAGCGTTCCACGCCGAAGAGCACGGACCCGCGCACGTTGCCGTAGGCGGAGAAGCCGCACACCAGGGGGTGTACGAATTCCAGCATGGCGGTGGGCCCCCAGCCATGGAAGAACGAGGAGCTGTTGAGGCTTTCGTTATCGAGGGCGACGGCCGTGCCAGCGTTAACGCCGCCCGGGTTGACGCGACTCGCCGTGTAGCTCTGCGTCATGTCCACATATCGGCCGCCAAAACTGAACAGGTAGTTGGTGTCCAGGAAACTGCACTCCCGCACGACTTCCGCATCGGCGACGTGGAGGCGCAGGCGTTCGTTGAAAAGAAAGTTATCCACGCCAACGCCAGCGTTCAAGGACGTTCCCGGCGAGTTGATGAGGAATGGCGCCGCCAGCGGCGTGGTGATGGTCGTACCGGAGCCCGGAAAGTTGCCCGCGGCGATGCTCGACGTGCCTTGCAGATACCAGTAGTTGACCCGGCCGCCCCAGCCTGTGTGGGCGACGTAGCCCACCGAGGCCCGTGGACCATAATCGTAGCGCGTCGGGAAGTTGGCCGCGGTCGTGACGCCGCCGGTGGTGGTGCTGAACGCGGAGCGCGTGTCGGAGAACGGCACCAACAGATACCCGCCCATCTCGGCGATGAAATGCCCGCGCCCACGGATCGGCCAGGCCCAGCGCGGCATGTTGCAATTCATGCCGGGGCCGCACGCCTCCTCACAGTCGGGTCCACAAGCATCGGGGGGCAACTGGTCCTTGGAAACCACCGGCGCGGTTTTCACTTCCACCTGAGCCTGTCGAATCGCCGCCGCGTTGTTGTTGTTTGCTGGCGCAACCCTTGCCGAGCGCGGCCCGAGGTACGCCGGCTGGTTGGTCAGCGGTCCCAGCACCATCACCTTTTGCGCTGGATTTGGATACGGCAACATCATCGGCGCCGGCGCGTAGTACATGGGCGGAGCCATCATCGGACTGGGCTGATACGCCGGCATTGGCTGTCCGTACTGCGGCGGATACGGCATTGGCATCGGTGCATACGGGTAGGGATACGGATAGGGATATTGCCCATGCCCGACCGACGCCATTGCGAAAAGCCATCCCACCGACAACAAAAACACGAAAGCGCGCCTCATGTGAACCTCCTTGTCCCAGCCCACGAGGTTTCTCGACGGGTGCGCGGCGAATCCGCCGCTCCCCGTGTTGCATCGACATCTGCGCGCACTCGCGCCATCGTAACATTCGGCAAAATGCGAAGTCGGCGTGGTCCGTATACGAACAAACCGCAAAGTTTCCGCAGCCTTCGCAACTCTCAATAAGAAAACCGTGGGAGAACCGACGGAGATTGCCGGGAGTCGCTGCCATGAGTATCCGCAAAACCCTCTTGTATGTCGCCGCCTGCGTTGGCTTTTCAGCGGTGTGCCTGGTCGTGATCGTCGCGGGCCTGGCGTATCGTTATCTCGTCGCGGGAGTCAACCCGTTTCGCGAAATGAAAGCCGCCGCCTGGGGCGAGTCGATCGAAATCAAAGACCACAACGAACCAGATGGGCGCCAACTTCGTCAGCTCTTGATCGACGGCATCGACCACGGTTCCCAATACAGCGGCAAAAAGAAAATGGCTGGCGACCAGGTGGCGAACTGGTCGCGCTTGCCGACCTCCTATTATCACCGCGACGGCCCCGTCGGCATGGCGTTCAGCAAACTGGATTCCATGTCCGTGCGCAATCAAAACTGGCCGAATGCGGACTCCCGGCTCCCGGCCACCCTGGTCGGCGGCGCGGCCTTGTGTCCGACTACAGGTCCGTGGTCCGTGCTCAACTCGGTTTGGTCCCAACCGCCAGTCGGCGTCATCATGATGAACAACGGGACGCTGGCCGCATACGCACGGCCCTATCAATTCCTCGACTTCTACGAAAGCAATCCGGGCATCGTCCGCCTTTCGCTGGAGAATAATCCCTCAGCAAGAAAATTCACCTACATCGAGGACGCCAAGACCCGTGGCGCCCACGTTCGACTTTTCGCCGGACCCGAACGGCAAACCTTTGAGAAAGAATCGCCCAAGAATTTCTATCACCTGTTGATCGTGGACACCTCACGAGGCCATCCCGGACTGCCTTCCAAGAACCTGCTCACCAGGGAAGCCTGGAAAGGTTATCTTGAAGCGTTGACTGAGGATGGCGTGGTCTGCGTTCACACTTCGAGCCGGGATTTCGATTTGGCGAAATTGGTGGCGTCAACCACCCAGGACCTTGGCCTTGCCCACTTGCGCATTCACGATGGCCTCGACGAACGGGCGGTCGGGCATTACACGTCCGAGTGGGTGCTGGTCGCGCGGCAGAAACAGTACCTGAGTCACATCATCGAATTGGGCGGCTTGATCAAGGTCATGCAAGGAAACCGCCAGCCCCATCAGAAACTTGAGATCGACGTGCTACCGACCAGCCCCGGCTTGCGCTGGACGGACGCGGGCGCCAACTCCCTTGCGCCCGTGCGACGGTAACGTTCAAATGCGTAGTGTTACAGTTTGAAGTAGGTCAGGCATTCTTGCCTGACAGCCGCCGCGAGACGGTCAGGTTGGAAAGCCTGACCTACGGCAATTGATCTTGCTTTCCTGGCCGAATCTGATGAAATGACTATCCTGCCAACAAGAATCACGTTTTGTGGGGGGGCGACGATGTTGAGTCTAATCGGTGGTCAGGGAAAGTTTTGCGACGGCGTTTCGCGCCGATCTTTCCTTCAAATCGGCGCCCTGGCCATGGGCGGTCTGAGCCTACCAACTCTGCTTCAAGCCGAACAGCAAGCCGGCTCGCGGTCGCACAAGGCCGTCATCATGGTATACCTCTCTGGCGGCATGTCGCATCACGACACCTTCGACATGAAACCAGATGCTCCCGCCGAGATTCGCGGTGAGTTCAGCCCGATCGCGACCAACGTCAACGGCATCCGTATCTCCGAGTTTCTGCCTCGCCTGGCGGGCATGATGGACAAGATTTCCGTCGTGCGGTCCCTCGTTGGTCTTCGTGACGAGCATTCGAGCTTTCAAACGACCACGGGCTACGGGATGGGCATCACGCAGCGCGAAGGGCGGCCCAACGCAGGCTCGGTCGTCTCGCGCGTCCTCGGCCGCACGTCGCCGGTGATCCCGGCGTATGTCGATCTGTTCCCCACCATGCAGCATCGGCCGTACAACATCCCGGGCCCTGGATTCGCAGGCCCAAGTCATGCCGGGGCCAAGGTCGAGAACGATCAGATCAATCTGATGCGCCTGGCCGAGTTGACGCAAAGCGAGTTTCGTAGCCGCCGGGCGTTGCTAGAATCGGTCGATCGGATTCGCCGCTCCCTCGACCGGCGGCCACTCGAACGGATGGACATTTCCTATCGCCAGGCCTTCGAGGTGCTGACGTCCAATCGCCTGGTCGATGCGCTCGATCTGACCAAGGAATCGCCGTCGATCCGCGCTCGCTACGGCTTCGGATCGTCCCGGCATCAAGGTGACGGCGCCCCCCTCTGGAATGATCAACTGTTGATGGCACGCCGACTCGTCGAGGCCGGCGTTCGCTGCGTCAGTGTCGCCTACGGTTTCTGGGATACGCACGGGGGGAACTTCCGCCACCTGCGCGGCAACCTTCCCGTCTACGATTGTGGTATTTCCGCCTTGGTCGAGGACCTGCATCAACGCGGGCTCGACCGCGATGTCAGCGTCATTGTCTGGGGCGAATTCGGCCGTACGCCGCGGATCAACCGCGACGTGGGCCGCGATCACTGGGCCCCCGTCAACACCGTCTTGATGGCCGGCGGCGGCATGCCGACGGGCCAGCTACTCGGAGCCACCGACCGGATCGGCGCTTATGCCACGCAGAATCCAATTCATTATCGCAACATCCTCGCCACGCTCTATCACAACCTCGGCATTGACCCGCACACCATCGTCCGCGATGTTTTCGATCGGCCGACGACCATCCTTCCCGAGGACGCTCGTCCGGTGCGTGAGTTGTGTGCGTAGCCAGACGATTGCGTTTCCCTTCGTGCGCGTCGATCCACCCGCCCCACCGTGCCGGGTCAGCCCGTGGGCGATGCCATTCCTATGAACTTGCTGGATCCTTTCACGGCCGCGGTTACCGTTGTTTTCTCCCGTTTTTCAGGTAGGCGAAGCGCCGTGCCGTGCATAGAATGCAGTTACTCTCCGACCAATTGCACCAAGACACGCCTTCGGGGTGCTGATTTCGATTCAGCCAAAAACAAGCCCGTCGGGGACCGTGAACCAGGTTCAGGAGGTTGGAAAGCGATCCGAAAAGATCGAACGCCAGAAGTAATAGCCGGAGTGGCGGAATTGGCAGACGCGCCAGGTTGAGGGCCTGGTTCCTGTAATGGGAGTGCAGGTTCAAGTCCTGTCTCCGGCACATTTGTGGATAAGGGTTTACGTCAAACGGACGTAAACCCTTTTTTTGTTGCCCCTGGATTTTGGGAACATTTTGGGAACAGAATCGGGTGTCAGCAACGCTCTGATAACGGCCCAAAAACGCGCGTTGGGCCGGGCCACCGCGCGAGCGGTGGACCGCGCGATTCGGCACATCTTGTAAAGTAATACCGAAGGAGAGAGCGGGGATAAAACGCCTCGGAGCGAAGTTG
>JACPPF010000070.1 GCA_016191165.1 Planctomycetota bacterium | reverse complement strand
GTTCTTGCGACCCCCGCTTCTTGCGGGCTACGACGAGCCATGACCTGCCTCCTTGCAAGACCGTGGGCAGGCCGTAGCTTAACGCTGTCTGTATTTTCCTGAAACGTCAAATCCCATCAATAAAGCGGGTGGTTGAAAAAAGAAGCTGAACTGGGCTCCCCAATGCGGCTTTCACCGCAACCGCGGAGGTTTCATCGCAGAAGGCGTTTTACGCGCCAATGGAAGTTACCAGATAGCCCTTGGAGGCAAATCGCCGTGGATCGTTTTGTCGGACGCTTCGTGCCCATTATTGTATCCGAGTGCGGCTGGCATGTTCGATTGTTTTTTCCGGGCGACGTTCCCTGCGACGAATTGCGCCATCAGCCGTTCAATCCCCACGGCTTTCGATACTCCTTGGTCAACAGGGCATTGGCGTCCCGGTCATCGCGGAAGGTTTCCGTCTTCGGGTCGAAACGCAGGATGCGGCCAGTGCGATAAGCAATTTCACCCAGATGGACAAGTCCGGCGGAGAGATGGGCGACGTCCGCTGGCGCGCTCGTGGGGCGGCGATTCCGGATGCAAGCCAGAAAGTTCTCCATGTGCGCCGGGAGGGGCGTACCGACCCGGCCGCGCTCGCCCAGGGCGGGGCCGCGCTCTTCGCGCTCGCCGAGAAAGACCTGGAAGAAACCGCGGCGTGAAAAGATCATGTACCCGCGTGTGCCATAGAACGCATTGCCGCTGTCCACGCCATGAAGGCCATACGGGGTGTATTGCCGATCTTCATAGATGAGCACTTTGCCACTGGCGTATTCGTAGGTGACCATCATGTTGTCCGGGTATTCGCGTGCGCCAAGGTCGGGATCGACGCGCGAGCCATGGGCGGTGATTTTGATGGGGTGGGTCGTTTCGCCGAGCCCCCAGCGCGCCATGTCGAGGTCGTGAATACCATCATCGCCGATGTCGCCGTTGCCGTAATCGCGGAAGAGCCGCCAGCTTCGATGAAAACGAACGCGATTGAACTTCCGTTGCGGCGCAGGACCGAGCCAGAGGTCGTAATTGACGCCCTTGGGCGTGTTGCCGTCGGCGCTGGGCTTGGGGGAAACCTGGCGCTGGCAGTTCCAGGCCTTGGTGACCTTGATCGTGCCGAGAATGCCGGAAGCGAGAACCTCGGCGGCGCGAACCGTGACGGGACTGGAGCGCATCTGCGTGCCATGTTGCACAATGCGTCGATGCTTTTGGGCCGCCTCGACCAGCAATCGGCCTTCGCGAAAGACGTGCGAGGCGGGCTTTTCAACATAAACGTCCCTGCCGGCTGCCATGGCCCGCAGAGCGATCGGCATGTGCCAGTGGTGAGGCGTGGCGATGACCAGTGCCTGGATCTCCTTGTTGTCGAGCAGGCGGCGGAAGTCTTCGACTTGGGTTGGCGCCGAGCGTTTGGCGTCCTGCACCGTCTTGACCGCGCGAGCGCGTGGCATCGGGTCGATATCGCAGATGGCGACAAGGCGAGCGCCCTTGTTGGCCGCCAGGGTTCGCACGTGGGCATGCCCCATGCCGTTGACGCCGACGACCGCGACGCCGATGCGCTCGCCCGCGCCGAGTACCTCGCTCGTGGCGGCGAGCGTCGCAGCGGTGGCCATCGAAGAAGAAAGAAAGGAACGTCGTGTGGATTTCATCTGAAGCTCCAGTACCTGGCCATGAGATTCTTCACGGGCAGGTGATCCAGCCTTGAGCAAACTCGGGGGCTCGCCGCGCCACAGGGCACGGCGCCGTTTTCATGTGTTGATGGGCAGGTTGCACGAACGCAGCAAGGCTTCCTGAACGGTCAGGTCGTGCGCGCTTGAAAAATCGGAGGTCTTCTCGCCGCGGATAATGCGCGCCATGTCGGCAGCGTCGTCAACGTACCGATGGTAGCGCGGAAAGCGGATGTCCTGGTAGCCGCTCTTGTACCTGCCGCGCGCTCTTGAAAGAGCCACCCGCGCCGACGGATTGTCGAGCGGTTGAATGTGGAACGTCCCTTCCGTTCCGCAGACAACGAGGTGACGTCGCTGGACGCCCTCGACCTCCATCGCGCTCGATCGCACCGTGGCGGTGGCGCGTGGGTAGGAGAGAACGGCCAACATGTTGTCGGTCAATTGGTCGTCGAGACGGGACGCATGTTGGGCGAACGCGGTAACCTCGCGCGGCCTGCCCAGAACGCCGATGACCAGATCGAGAATGTGACAGCCGAGCTCGAACATCATACCGCCGCGAAAATCGGCCAGCCTGCGCCGGCCTGCCGGATCGACGACCTTGCTCATGACGGCGTGCACCTCGAACACCTCGCCCAGCCAGCCCTGCCTGAGAAAATCGCGCAGCAGCACGACCGCCGGGTTGTAGCGGAACATGTAACCCATCTGCACGAGCAGTTTTTGCTTCGTGGCTGCGGCCAGGATTCGACGAAACTGGGGCAACGATTGGCCCGCGGGTTTGTCGATATGAACATGCTTGCGGGCGTTGACGCACGCCTCCGCGGTCCGCAAGAGATCGCCGACCCGCGTTTCCACCAGGACCGCTTGAAGGCCGGGCGTGCCCAGCAATTGTTTCTGCGACATCCAGCGCAGACCGCGGTAGACTTCACGACTCTGGGCCTGTTTGCGCAAAGCCGCATCGGGCTCGACGATACCGACAACCTCGTAGTCAGCCGAGGCGCGGTATACGGAAAGCTTGCTGGCATGGGCGTGACCGACGCCGATCTGCCCGATCTTGATGCGATGGCGCGCTGGTTGCGTGTCAGCGTTTCCAGCCGCGAGGAGGTTGGGAAGGACGGCCCCGGCGCCGACAGCTTTCAGAAAGTCCCGACGTTGGTGTTCGTTCATGGTTTCTCCCACTTGCTTGGCCGCGGAGCCTTGCCACACTGGCGGGCGCCTGTCGATTGTAACCGAACGGAGGCGGACTTCAATGAGTAATACGGCCCGCGGCTAAACGTGTGCCATCGACGGTCCGCCTGAAGGTGGCCTGAAAGCACCAGAAATCGCTTGGCTTTTGCCCGGCAATCTGGTTTAATAATTCATAACCAGGGGGGACTTGCCTTATGAGCGCTAAACGATTCTGCGACGGTTTCTCACGCCGCGACTTTTTGCATCTCGGCGCCGCCGGCCTGTTCGGCGCGGGCCTCAACGTGCCGTCGATTCTGCACGCTCAAGAACGCGCTCGTACGCGCGGCCAGTCGACGCGCGACATCTCGGTCATCTACCTCTTCCTCAAGGGGGGGCTCAGCACGATCGATACCTTTGATCTCAAGCCGAATGCGCCCACGGAATTCCGTGGCGAGTTCAATCCGATCGCCACCAACGTCACCGGCATCCGGGTCTGCGAGCATGTGCCGCGGATCGCCCGGCAAATGGACAAGTTCTCGCTGATTCGCTCGTTCCGGCATCACAACTCCGACCACGGGCCGGCCGACCACTACATGCTGACCGGCTATTTCCCGGTGGCCGGGTTCAATCCGAACCTGAGTCCGAACAATCAGCGTCCCGCGGTCGGTTCGGTTGTGGCAAGGAAGCTTGGCCCGCGTGGCGGGGTGCCGGCGAACGTTGCGCTGCCACGCATGCACGCCAGCGGCGGGCCGGCCTATCTCGGCACGACGGCGGCCCCGTTCGTGATCGACGCCGATCCGAACGCTCCCAACTTCACGGTACCCGACATCGTCCCGCCGCCTACCCTCGCCGCGACCCGGCTAGAATCACGCCGCGAACTGCTGCGCCAGCTGGATCGCTATCAGGCGTCCGTGGAACGCACGGCAAATTCGCACGCCCGGGCGGTCAGCGATTATCAACGCGAAGCCTTCAATTTGATGGTGTCCCCCGAGGCGCGCCGGGCGTTTGATCTGCAAGCCGAATCCGCACGCCTGCGCGACGAGTACGGCCGCAATACGCTGGGCCAATCGTGTCTGATGGCGCGGCGCCTGGTGGAAGCGGGCGTGCGCTGCGTGACGATCGATCACACCAACTGGGACACGCACGACAACAACTTCCTGACGCTTCGCCGTGAGCTGCTTCCGGCCCTCGACGCCGGGCTGTCCACTCTGTTTCGTGACCTTGCCGATCGAGGCCGCCTGCAAAACACCCTTGTCGTTGTCACCGGCGAATTTGGCCGCACGCCAAGGATCAACCGCAACGCCGGCCGCGATCACTGGGGCCCAGCGTTCACGGTTGCGGTGGGGGGCGGCGGCATCAAGGGCGGCCGCGCCATCGGTGCGTCCGATGCCCGCGCCGAACGCCCCGCCAACAACCCGCATGGCCCCGAAGACCTGATGGCGACGATCTATCATCTCATGGGCATCGACATCAACGAGGAGTTCTACACGCCCGAAGGCCGGCCGGTGCCGATCGTAAGCAACGGAAGGCCGATCAGGGAAATCCTCTGAGAAAAAACAATCAGCGCATTCCGTAAGGCCCCGGGATAAACGTCCCTGGGCCTTCGTCTTACTTGGCCACCCGGCCGAATGCCGAAGCAGCCGGAAAACAAACCGACACCAGCAGCAGACCCAAACAGAGCGAGACGATCCCTTGAGTCGGATCGTCCACACTCCAGAGCGCCGGACTTGCCCCGATAAAGCAGAGCCCCTGACAGCCATCCAGAACGAGCAACGGCCGGGCGAACAAGCGCGTCCATCCTCGTCCCCGCAGGGCGCCAACGCCCGCCACCATGTGCAGAACGCCAAAAGCCCACGAAGAACCCCGCCATCGTGTAGACGCTGAACTGGGCCGCGATGCCCAGCGCCCGGCCAATCGGCTCGATGACGAGTTCGGTAATGAATCCCATCAGACAGACGCGGCAACACCAGACCAGCGCGAGGATCGCCACGATGGACCTGGCGACATCCAGGAACACATTGTTATCGTCGCGGCGCCGGAGCGCGAAGCGCCAGCCTTTTTCTCCCGCCTTCACCGCCCCTTGAGCCACCGCCCGCGCCTGCTCTTTGCCGACGTTGCGCTGGACTTCCTTTGATATGGCATGACTGGCCTGCGAGACCGGATAGCTGAGCGCGCCAATAACGCCGCCAATGAGGATGAGCAGGACGCCAAGGAGGGGGAATCGGGGATGGGTTTGGGTGGGCGTTTCATTCATGCGCGGATCGCCTCTTCAAGGGTCGACTATCAGATTCGGGCAAAAATACTCGATTTCAACGTGATCGTCGGTGGACCAATTGTCCGAGCCGTGTCCGTTATGTTCGCGAGGATTTCTTTTCGCAAGCAAGTTCTCGCAAACGGACTCCACGTCTTGTGCAGCCCTTCCGATGATCGTCAGAACATGAACCAACGAAGTGGCCATCGAATGCCTCGCAGGCTTTTCTACTCGATCTCGCTGACGATATGATCCGGATCGCGCGGCACCAATCGGAGCTTGGTGCAATCGACGAGGAAATCCATGTCTTCCAGGACAATTGCGCCGATCAATGCCGTGTCGCGTTTCGGTTCGACGATTGCGCGATACACGCCCTCACGGCCCTGTAAACGAACCAGAACCTCTCTGACCTCGGTGCGCAGGCTCTTGCGGCCATTGGCATAGCGAACCTCGATTTGGTTGTCGCTTAACGGCAATCCGAGTTCTTTCACGATCGAGAGCGGCAAAACAAGGCGCGTAGCGCCGGTGTCCACAATGCCTTGAATGGTTTTGTGACGGATCTTTGTCCAATCCATGTCGCCGCTCAATGCACTGTCTACGTCTCGATTGTTGAGCACTTCCAAATCCAGAGTGATCCTTCCCATCTTGTGTTTCCCGTTTGTTTTCATGACTTGCCCTTCGTTCATGGTTTCCGATCATTGTATCACGCAAACTGCCTCCACTTCTCCTGGATGAACGCCTGCCCCTTCGTGTACACTTCATCCGACGATGGGAACAAGTCACGCCATACCTTGGTCGCCGCGGCCAGCGCCGGCAGCGCCCGGCCGAATGCCTCGATTACCATCCAACCGTCGTATTTGACTTCGCGCAACGCCTTGAACGTTTCGTCCCAGTGGACCATACCTGTTCCCGGAGTGCCACGGTCGCTTTCGCTGATATGCACGTGGCCAAAATGCGGGTATAGTGCCTTGATGGTTTGAGCCGCATTCTTCTCCTCGATGTTCGCATGGAACGTGTCATACATCGTCTTGAAGTTTGGATGATTGACGCGCTGCACCAGTTCCTTCGCCTGCGCTGCCGTTGTGAGGAAGTAACATTCGAAGCGATTGAGATACTCGATGCACAGGTTAACCTTGTGCTCCTTGGCGATCTCGGCCGACTGCTGGCAGACTTCGACGCAGCGTTTCTTCTCGTCCTCGGTCGGCGGCTCGCCGGAGAAGACCGCGAGCGGCGAGTGGTAAGGGCCGCAAAGGTTCTCGCCGCCCATGATCGCGGTCATCTCGATGGCCCAGCGATGGCGTTCGACCGCCGCCTTGCGAATCGCGGCATCCGGGCTGATCGGGTTCGCGTCCGGCCCAACGACGGTGACGGTCGTGCAACCAAGCCCCTGCTTTTTCAGTTCCGCCGCGATCGCCTTGTAGTGAGCCACGTCGCCCTCGAAGAGCGGGATCTCGACGCCGTCGAAACCGGTCGCCTTGATTTTCGCCATCAGCGGAAAGAGGGCATCGGTGACGTGGGTGGTCCAGAGGAGCAGGTTCATGCCGGTTTTCATGGTGGTTTTCCTTCTAGCGAGGCTCCCGCACAAGCGGGGGGAGGAGGTCTACAACGCGAATATTGTATGAATGCGCGGATTCGCCTTGCAACGCTGGCGCGCTTGCCGTATACGGGCAACGGAACGCGGTCGTTCATGGAGGAGCGCTTGCGCCCATGTCACGCCTGGGACTACTGGGGTTCTTGATCCTGGCGCCCGTCGCGTGCTGCGCAAACGGTTGCCTTGGCCTGAGCCAGAATCCAAGCTATTTCCCCTACTTGGTGCCGAGTGGCGACAACGTGCCCACCCATGCCAGGCCTGTCGGGCCGGGCTATTACGCCAATTTTGATCCGCAGGCCATCGAGCTGGTCGTTGAGCCGAAAAACATGACCTGCCAGGTTGGCACGCAGGTTGTCGTGCTGGCGACCGTGCGCGATGCCGCCGGTACGCCGCGCCGCAATCGCCGGGTCGAGTGGATCGTCGGCAACGGGGAACTCGTCGAGGTCGATGAAAGCGGCGTGCTCCCGGGGCGCGGGAGCGTTGACGGCAATCGCGCCGTCAGTTACACCTGCGGACACGAGCAGCGGCTTTCGCGAGGCAATTCCAGCAAGCTCGACGACATCATGCTTCGGCCCGGGCAATCGTGGTGCGTCGTCAGCTCGCCCCGGGAAGGGGATACGCACATTCAGGTCGTGGTCCCCGCGATTTCCAACTGGGACAAGCGTATGCAAACGGCAGTGGTTCGCTGGGTGGATGCGAGCTGGGAGTTTCCGCCGCGGGCTGTCGTGAAATCGAACATCAGCCACGAACTGGTAACCCGTATCGTGAGCGTCACGGAACGCAAGCCGATCGCCAAGTACCGCGTGCGCTATCGCATCCAGGATGGTCCGCCCGCCTTGTTTCTGGCCAGCCAGGCAAGAGAAGTTATCGTGTCCACCGATCTCAATGGGTTGGCCCGCGCGCGCATGGCCCTGCTTGAGCTGGGCAATGGCGTGAATCGCGTGAGCGTCGAGATAATCCGGCCGCCCGATCCGAGCACACCAGGCGGCGCCGGCGTGCCGATCGCGACGGGGGAAGCCGTGGTCGAGTGGCGGATGATGAGCGTGGAGTTGGGTCAACCGCTACCGTCTGGTGGAGGACAGCCGCTGCCGCCCGCCCCCAAGCTCGGCACGCCGCTGCCGGCGCCGCCCAAACTTGGCACGCCGGTGCCGCTACCGAAAGGCGCCCTTGGGCCGCCGCCCGGGCCGTAGACCTTAGCGATGAGCCCATGGTTGCATGACATGTTGCAGGCCGGCTTACTGCCACCGCCAATACCGTTCGTCGAAGAGCACTTGACTAGCCCCCAGCGCCAGCTGGGGGTTTTGGGAGGCTGTCCAAACCCCCACGCTTGCGCATGGGGCTGGTATCGTTCCGCTTGACAGTGATTAAGGGTTCACGGCAACAAATCGCTTACCCGGCATTCAAACCCCGGCAGCACATCCTCGCCGGTCGCCTTCGCCGTTTCGTGAAGCAATCGGCCCTCGTCCGGTTGGCGGTAGACGGTAAGGGTGCGATCTTCAGGCGAGATGACCCACACCAGGCGCACGCCTTTGGCGAAGTACTCGCGCAGTTTTTCCAGGATTTTCTTCGTGGTGTTGCTCGGCGATAGAACCTCGACCAGCATGTCCGGGGGAATCTCAATGTAGCCAACGGGGATTTCCGCGAGCCGTCCCTTGGCCCAGTACGAGATATCGGGTCCGCGCACGCTATCAGGATCGCGTTCGGTGATGAAGCCGGTATCGTTGCAAACGAGCGTCCCGCCGGGGCCGGCATGGACAAAGTTGCTCAAGCGGTGCACCGTCCTTACGCAAGTCGCGCCATGCAATCCCTCAGGAGGCGGCATAACGATGACCTCCCCGCGCACGAGTTCTTGCTGCCGTCCGCCACCGGGATCGGGAAGCAGAAAGAACTCTTCAGCGGTCAGTAGTTTTTGTGCAACGGTGGACATCGACGTCTCCCTCCATCCGTGGATTGTAACAAAGCCGGTTCGCCGCGCGGAGAGTTAATTCTGCGGCGGCGCCCGCCCCTTCGCCATTCGAACGTTCACGCTCACAGATGCCGCGCCAGCTTCGCCAGCACCAGTTGATTCAGGCTCACGCCCTCGGCCTCGGCTTCGCAGGCCAGGGCGGCGTGCAGCGATTTCGGGATGCGCACATTGAACTTGCCGCTGTATTCCTTTGATTGAGGACGCACGGACGGCTCGGGGAGGCTGTCGATCGCTTCGTCGATTTGCTTGCTCTGGGGAGTTCTCGCAAATGCGGCTCGATCTTCCTTGGTGGGGAACAACCGCGCAAACGGGCCGCCGGGCGCGTAAATAGCGTTGTTCGCGTCTACCCAGGTAAAGCCTGGCGTTTCAGCAATTTTCCGCGCGAACGTGAGCAACGCCTTTGCTTTGGCGACTACTGACTGCCGGGGCATATCAAACCTCCGCTATTCAATGTCGAGGATTTCGCCGCCTTCGCGAAGCTCGAAAAAGATTGCACGCTGGCCAAGCTGTGTGCCAATACTTACGAAAAGTTCCCGCGCCTCTCCTACCTGATTTTGAGCAACGACAACCTCAAGGCGATAGCTCTTTTCTTCATATACTTCGCCATCCTCCGCCACCCACGCCCCCTCGAATGGTCCTTCGAAAGAATAACCGCGAAAGGCATCTCGTACACGCGTAAGAATCGCACGCAGCTCGCGACGGCTGACTTTCGAGCCATCGTTGCGATGCGTCGGAATGCGAGTGACAGCGATCATGTTCGCTTCCTGGAATAGTACCACAAATGGTACTGACCGCAAGCCCTACTTCACCTCCCGCCACGCCCGCCCCTTCGCCGAATCGAGAATCGCATCGAGCACGAGCTGCGTCTCGTACGCGTTGCGGAAGTCGGGCTGCGCAGGTTTGCCGGACGCAATGCCGGTGATGAAGTCAGCGACCTGGTGCACGAAGCTGGACTCGTACCCGATCGATAAACCCGGGACCCACCAGTTGCCCATGTAGGGGTGATCGCTATCGGTGACGTGCAGCTTGTGCCAGCCGCGGATTTTGCTTTCGTCCCGGTGGTCGAAGTATTCCAGGCGATGGAGGTCGTGCAGGTCCCACTTGATCGACGCTTTTTCGCCGTTGATCTCGAAGGTGTACAGCGCCTTGTGGCCACGCGCATAACGAGTGGATTCGAAGAGGCCCAAGGAACCGTTTTTGAAGTGGCAGAGGAAGGCGCAGGCGTCGTCGATGCCGACCTTTTCGACCTTGCCGGTGAGGGTGTGGGTGCGCTCTTTGATAAACGTCTCGGTCATGGCGCAGACATCTTGCACGCCGCCGTTGAGCCAGATCGCGGTGTCGATGCAGTGTGCGAGCAGATCTCCGGTGACGCCCGAGCCGGCGGCGGCCACGTCCAGACGCCAGAGCCCGGCGCCGCCTTGCGGGAGGTCGGCGGAGATGGTCCAGTCTTGTAGGAAGTTTGCTCGATAGTGAAAAATCTTACCGAGCCGGCCCTCGTCGATCAGTTGTTTCGCCAGAGTACACGCCGGCACGCGGCGGTAGTTGTACCAGACCATGTTCGGCACCTTCGCCTTTTCGACCGCCTCCACCATCTTCAACCCCTCCGGCCCATTCATGGCCAGGGGCTTTTCGCACAGGATCATCTTGCCTGCCTGAGCCGCGGCGATGGCGATCTCGGCGTGCGAATTGTTGGGCGTGCAGATGTCGACGCAATCGATGTCCTTGCGATCCAAAAGCTTTCGCCAATCGGTCTCGGTCGATTCGTAGCCCCAGTTGTCGGCGAACGCTTTCACCTTGGTTGCGTCACGAGCGCAGGCGGCCTTGAGGACGACCTGGCGCGGCAAGTCGAAGAACTGCCCGACCTGCTTGTAGGCGTTGGAGTGCGCCCGGCCCATGAAGCCGTAGCCGATCATGCCGATGTTGAGGGGTTGCTTGGCCATGTCGAGTTTCCTTGGGTTGTGACGAGCCACGACCGTCAGAGAGTGGGTGAGCGTGTTTCCGCTCCCTCACGGTCGCGGCTCGTAGATCGTGTGTTTCGTTGCAGAAATGTTTTCGGAATTTGCGCGTGAAAGGTCTACGGTGAATTCCAGGAAGAAACCCACGCGGTGTGCTCACGTGCGCCGCACGAGCGACACCAGTGCGCCGCCGGCTTTGCTCAACCAGCCGCGAGCGCAAGCTCGGGGACCTGCAAATCCAAACCCCACATTTGCCCGTAGGTCTAACCTATTTCCCTTCCCCCGCCGCGAACGCGCCGCTCACGGCGACCTTGAAGCCCTTCAGTAGCTTGGACGCCGCCTCATCGCCGGCTTCGAAAACGCCGTGGACCCGATAACTCTTGCCCGAAAGAGTCAGCACGGTGATGGTCCGCTCTTCCGGATCGACGATCCAGTATTCGCGAATGCCGGCCTTCGCGTATTCGCGGCGTTTGGTTTCGAGATCGCGCTCGCGGGCTTCCTCGCCCGGGCTGACGATTTCGACCACGAGGTCGGCGCCGTCCGGGGCTTTGCGCTTGTTCTTGAGGCGATGATAACCAAGAATGGCGATGTCCGGTTCGCGAATTTGGCCAGCCCATAGCCGAATGGGTAGGGGTGCGAAATAGGCCCGGCCGAACTGCCGATCCTTCAGAAACGCCTTGAACGCGGTGAACAGGAAATCGACGATGTCTTGATGAAACGGATCGGGCATCGGCGGGAACTCCAGGCAGCCGTCGTTAAGTTCGATCATCCAGTTGCCGCTGGTCCTTTCAAGAGAGAAATAGTCTTCCTCGGTCCAATCGCCCTGCAAGGGGTAAAAGCGCGCGATGTTCCAGACGGGTTCATGCCGTCCGTTCCTGGAAAGGCCGGCTTTCGACGTGCGTTCGAGCGTGATCGCCATGCTCTGTCCTCTCGATTAAATGCAGTAGCGCGCCACTCCCTTGGCAATACACTCGGGGGGAACGATCTACCGCGTGCCCGGCGGACGGGTGATTCACCGGCCCAGAGGATCAATCAACCATCATCCTACCAGCGGCTTTCGCCAGGGCACAGCTCTCCCGTACACAAAACTGGTTTCGTGGTCGCCAATCCATCTTCATCGGCGGCATTTGGCCCACCTTTTGGGAAACGTTGGCACCCTGGCTGAGCCGTTCGATAACCACCTGAAACACCGAAGCGGAAAGTCATCCGCCCGCGCAAGTCAAATCGCCTTCCTGCGGATCTCCCGGGCCTTCTCCTCGTCGTCATCGGCGGCCTTGTCATTGCCGAGGCGGCGATGTAAATCCGCCCGGTTTTCATAGATTCGCGGCTGGTTGGGCCGATGGCGGATGGCCGCGTCAAAATCCGCGAACGCCTTCTTGGCGTCCTCTTTTTCGCCGTAAGCAACCCCGCGCCACATGCGGCCCTGCCACTCAGTTGGATCGAGTTTCACTGCCGTTTCGAGATCGGTAATCGCCTTATCCAACATCTCCGGATTGGCCTTCATCCGGTGCTTGAGCAAATACCATTGGCCACGCAACATGTATCCGAACGCCAATTCGGAATCGAGGTCCAGTGCTTTGTCAATGTCGCGTTTGATGCCCACGTGGACATTCTTTCGGGCATGAGCATTGGCGCGAAGTAGGTAACCGAGAGCGTCCTTGGGCCCGAGCTCGATCGCCTTGTTCGCATCGGCGACGGCCTTGTCGAAGTCGCCGCGTTCCGTGTGGATGTTGCTGCGGATCTGATAGGCCTTGATTGTTTTTTTGGTCCCGAGCGCAATCGCCTTGTCCACGTCCGCAAGACCAAATCGGTAATCGCCCCGGTTGCTGTAAATCACGCTTCGCACCAGGTAGGTGTCCGGTTCGGCGGGGTCGAGCCGGATGGCGTGGGCCAGATCGGCCAGCGCCTTGTCGATATTGCCCTGTTCCAGATGAATCGCGCCGCGCAAAGCGTAGTTCAACGCGCCTTGCGGATCGATGTGAATCACATGGTCCATGTCGGCAAACGCACGGGTGAAATCGCCCTGGTCGGCATACAAGAGGGCGCGGTTGGAATAGGCGCCGACGTGTCCGGGATCGAGTTCGAGCGCCTTGGCCAAATAGGCAAGTCCCTTATCATGGTTCCGCTTTCCTGCGTGGGCACTGCCGAGGTTGAAAAATGCTTCCGCATTCCTCGGTTCGAGTTTCAGCGCCTTTTCGCAATCGGCTATGGCCTTGTCGTCATCCAATTTCCCGCGGCGATAGGCGGTGGCGCGATGAATGTAGGCGCTGGTTTCCTTCGGATCGAGTTCGATGGCTGTCGTGCAATCGGTGATGGCCTTGTCGAAGTTCCCCTTCTTTTCGTGGGCGCGCCCGCGGTAGGAATAGGCCCGTGCGCACCTGGGATTGGCAGCGATGGCCTTGGTAAAACATGCGATGGCGCGAACAGAATCCTTCCTGGCGAGCGCGGATTTGCCGTCCTGGAAAGCGGCGCCCGCAACGTGGAGCGAGGCGGCAAGACCCAGGAATACGGGCGGCGCGTTGACGGGCCTGGTGAACACTGGTTTTTTTTGCACGGGTCGATTCGACGACTCGAGATACCGCCTGTTGAGCCAATCGGCCACCGCTTGGCTGATGTCGGCGCGCGGCGTCACGAAGAGCGGGACCGTGCCGCCCTGGTCCATCGCCTGCATCTTGCGGTTGACGTTGGGGAACAGGTCCAGCAGTTCTTTTTGCATGGGGTCGCCGTAGCCCAGAACGATGTCGATCCGTTTTTCAGTCGCATAAACGCGGATCCCTCGCTGCACGTCCTTCCATAGCGTGACAAGATTGTCCTCTGCTTTTTTCCCAAGCATGCGCTTGATTTTTCTTTCTATTTCTTCGAGATTCTGCTTGGCGACCCGGATTTTGTCCTCGTATTCCTCTTTGGCGCCGGGCGGCAGGTCTTTTTGTTGCAAGGCTTTGGACCAGGCCTCCATTTCGTCGATCACCTTCTTCGCCTCCTTCTTGGGCCGAACCAGCATTTCCTCCAGTTCATGCTTGAATTTCAGGGCTTTGTGGTATTTGCCGAACACCAGCCCGATGTTGCACACCGCCACGCGCGTCACGCCTTCCGGCATGGGCTCGCGCTTGGTATCGTTGGCGGGTGAGGCCGGCACAAAGATGGCGCAGCAAAGCAAGCCGAGGATGATCCGTTTCATGGCGCGAATTCCTTTCGATGCCAGCGTTTGGGGCGAAAGGAAGAAAGTGTAACAAAACGGCGGAAAAACTGCAAAGCGATTTGACCGTCCGAGCCTGAAGCGGCAGCGAAGGGGAACCAAGCTTCGCTTACGCTTCAGGCTCGGAAAACGCATCCATCATCGCTTTCCCGGTCCGAACACCCACACCTCCGGGTGCATCGTGTAGAGTCGAAACGCCCGCCCAGCGGGGATGACGATGCCGCTCGACTTGTTCTCGGCACTCGGCACGAGCGGGTTTTTCGCGCATTTCTGCCAGCGAATGAGGTCCGTGGAGGTGGCGACGCAGGTGCTCCAAAGGCCCTTGAATTTGCCAGCGCGGGCGCTGCCGTGGTAGTAGGCGTAGTAGCGGCCCTGGTGCTTGATGACTTGATTGAGGGCGATCAGGTTTTTTTCGTACTCCGCGGGGCCGGGGGTCATGACGGGTTCGTCTTGCACGTGGGTCCAGACCTTGAGGTCGCTGGAGGTGGCGAGCCAGACGCCGAGGTCGTTGCGTTCGTAGAAGAGGCACCAGCGGTCGTGGTCGCGAAACAGCGTCGGCGTGCCGTAGGGACCGGCGGCGATCGGCTGTCCGTTTTTGGTGCGGATGTCGAGTTTGCCCTTCGGGGTCCAGTTGATGCCGTCGCGTGAAGTGAGCCAATGGGCGATGTCGTTCTTGCCCTCGGCGACCATGATGTATTGGCCCTTGTGATGAACGATCATCATGTCCTCGACCCAGAGGTCGGCGAGCAAGGGATTTTTCGGATGGCGCGTCCACTGAATGCCGTCCGGAGAAGTCGCATGGCCGAGCCGGCGGATGCCTTCCTTCGTTCCATCGTACCCGGTGTACCACAGCTTCCAGCCGCCGGCCTCGCGGAGGATCCAGCCGCGTTCGCGGATTTTGGCGTCCCACATTCCCTTGGCGCCGGTGAATACAGGTTTTGACTTATAGGGAACAAATCGCACCAGTTCCGGCGGGAACGCCGGCTGCGCGAGGGCCGGACCCGCGCTCATCAATACCGCCAGGCACCAAAAAAAAGGCGCCCAGGCTCGTGTTTCTGGATGATTCATCGGTAAGCCGCGCGACATTGTGCCCCCCTTTTCGTCGTTCCCGCCCTGGTTTCCGCACCCTTCCCACGTGGAGGACCTGCTTTCAAATTCGGCGAAACTGGCGGTCGAGTTCGTGGCGCGTAAAGAGCAGCGCGGTGGGCCGACCGTGCGGGCAGTGGTGCGTGTCGTTCGAGAGGTGACGCATCTCCACCAGGGCCGCGATCTCCGTGGGCGTCAGCGCATCGCCCGAGCGAACCGCGGCGTGGCAGGCCATCAGGCTCATCAAATCGCTCAACAGGATTTCCCGGCTCGGCAGGCGCTCCTTCGATGTCAAGTGGTCGATCACCCGCTTGAGAATCTCCGCCGGATGTCGCCGGCCCAGGAGGGCGGGGTAGCGCGTGACGATCACCGTGTTGCCTCCGAAATCCTCGACGCCCAGGCCCAGCTCATTTAATTCTTTGCGATGCTCCAGAATCAACGCTGCCTGCTCGGCCGAGAGCTCAATCGGCTCGGGGATCAGGAGTGGTTGGACGTCAAGCGTGCCCTGGCGGACGCGTTCCTTGATTTCTTCGTAGAGGACGCGTTCGTGAAGCGCATGCTGATCGATTACGAGCATGCCGTCGGAAGTTTCGACGACCAGGTAGGTGTTGTGGACCTGGATCGCGTTGAGCACCTCGTCAAGGACGGGCTTCGCGGTTGGAGTTTCGTCGATGATTTCTTCTGGTTCGGACGGTTCATCACCGGGAATCGCTACGCTCATCCCGGGGCTTGAGGGCGGGGCTGGTTCCCAGGGCTTCGCTGCGCTCGCCTCGGGGCCTGGAGCGGCCTTGGTAAACGACGGAAAGCCGGGCTTGGAGAAGAGCGAGGGCGTGTATTCCGTCGGCTTCGGGCTGAAGTAGGTCTGGTTGCCGTTGGAGTTTGGCGAGGGCGGCTGCAAGCGCGAGGTCAACTCCTCCTCGTTGAGCCGATTGCGCACGCAGGCGAGCACCATCGAGTAAAGCGCGCCGGCATCGCGGAAACGCACCTCCGCCTTGGTGGGATGCACGTTGACATCCACCTGATCGGGGGGCAGCTCCAGGAACAGGAACGCGACGGCGTAACGGCCGGTCATCAGCAAGCCGCGATAACCCTCCTGCAACGCATGGCCCAGCGAGCGGTCGCGGATCCAGCGCTGGTTGAGGAACAAATACTGAGCCTTGGCGTTGCCCCGGTCACACGACGGATCGGCAATGTACCCAAACAGATGGGCCGGGCCCTGTTGAGCGTCGAGGGGGTAAAGCTTATCGCGGACTTCCTTGCCGAAGAATACGCCGAGCCTGGTAAGAAGATCATCGGACGAGGAAACTTCGTAGACCTTTTTGTCGTTATGCCGAAGGACCAAATGCACCCCAGGACGCGCCAGGGCGATGCGCGTGAAGATTTCACAGATGTGCCCCATCTCGGTGGAGGCGGTGCGGAGAAATTTGCGGCGCACGGGCGTGTTGAAGAACAGATGGCGGACCTCGATGCGCGTGCCAGGCGCGCCGTTCCAGACGCGGACGCCAGAGAGCTCGCCGCCGTGGGAGGTCAACTCGGCGCCCATTTCTTCCCCTCTCCCATTGGGAGAGAGGTCAGAGGTGAGGGGTGAGTGCGTGCGCGATTGAATGGTGACGTGGCCAACGCCGGCGATCGACGCCAGCGCCTCGCCGCGGAAGCCCATCGTCCGCACGGCGAAGAGATCGTCGGCGGTCTCCAGCTTGCTGGTGGCGTGATTGGTCAGGGCGAGCTCGAGGTCGTCGGGATGGATGCCGTGCCCGTTATCGACGACGCGAATGAGCTCGCTGCCCCCCTGCTCGATATCGATGTCGATGCGCGTGCTGCCGGCGTCGAGGCTGTTTTCCAGAAGTTCCTTGACGACGCTGGCGGGCCGTTCGATGACCTCGCCGGCGGCGATCTTGGTGATGACGGACGTCGGCAGTTGCAAAATGCGCGGCATGCGCTCGACCTCATCCTGAGCGGAGGGACGAAATCATTATAGTAGTGAGACGCGGGAGTTTCCCGATTTGTTCGCCGCTCGCGGCGTGGCATCCGCGCCGCCCCTCGTAATCAACCCGCCGCTGGCGGCGATTGGTCACGCCGCCGCCTTGGCGGGTTCGGCGAGCAGCCAGTCTTCCAGGATGATGTGATTGACGAACAGCGAGCGAAACAGCACCGCGGACGACGGCAATAATCGCGTCAGCCAGGGGCGACGCACCAGATTCGATATCGTCCGCCGGCCCAGGCTGCCCAGGTCCCGACCCCGCGTGCGCGCCGACAGGTTGTTGCTCAGCCGATGGAAAATCGCCGGCAGCAGGTTCGGTTCCGGCCCCAGATGCACCACGGTTTCGATGCCGTCGGCAAGCACCTTGTAGATCACCTCCCAGAGCCGTTGCGGATGATCGATCCACTGGTTGAGCAACTCCCGGCTATTCAATTCGCCGTAGCTGGTGGCCCCGGTCACCATCGAAAGTATCGGCACGCTCGGCGCCTTGAACCCGCCCGGAATGGTCTGGAGAAGAAGTCCCGCCCGGTTCGGAATGCTGCGCTGCCAAAGGATTGGCGTATGAATCGGCGGCCAGCGATGCAGGTTGCGCCGGAAATAGACCTGGTGAGCGAACAGGTCCTTGACGCGCTTCTCGAATACATCGAGGCTCCCGTTCTGCCCCATCAGGATCAAGCTATTCGGCGACAAGTAGGTGGAAACATCAATGATGCCCCGCCCCTCTTGGCTGATTTCCAGGCAGAGCCGGCGCACGGCATCGAGATCGAGCACGGGGCCACGCGAAAGGAGGACCGAAAGCGTCACCTCCCTCGCCAGCTCGGCGCAGTCGCTCGCCACCGCCAGGGGCACGCGGAGCAAATCGGCCATCTCGTACACGCCCGCGGCAATCAGCGCCGTGCATTCGCCCAGGCTGTAACCAAACGTCAGGCGACTCTTGGAAATCGACAGCCCGAAAAACTGCTCCAAAATGCGCACGTGCGCCAGCTCCACCGCGACGATCAACGCGATATCCTCCGCATAGGTTTCCAGCCCACGGGTCTCCTGACCGGCGCGGACGCGCGCAACCAGATCGACCGGACGCTTCAGCACCTCGCCGCACACGGCCGAGGCGTCACGCAGGTGCGATTCCACGATCGGCCCATACGCGGCATGGGCCAGCAGTTCAGGCGTGCGGCCCAGGTTGGTCACGTTGTAGCCACGAAAGGCGAAGGCAGTTTCGCTCAGGTGGGAACGAAAGTCGAGGGTTGGACTGGCCATCTTGTCGGTTCCTGTGCTTTTTATGGACTTTCCGAAGCACAGTCGGGGCGCTGGGTGAGCCGTCGGGGCGCCTACTCCATTTTACGTCACGAATCTCCGAAATCCAAAAAGTAACGGTACATCTCCCCTCTCCCCTTGTGGGAGAGGGGGCGGGGGTGAGGGGTGTGCGCCACGCAAGCCAGCGATTTCGTGGCGAGGCGTCAAACCCAAATGCCCCTCTCCCACAAGCGGAGAGTGGTGAACGGCGACTCCAATAAAAAAGCCCGGGCCAGTTTCCGCCCCACCGGCAGCCCGGAATTCGGGCCTGGTTCAAATCCATCGATTTTAGGGTAACAAACAATCAGCGAGCCGCCGGGCTTGTCCCGGCGGTGAACCTAGGCGAATCGGAATGCACCGCCGGGACAAGCCCGGCGGCTCGCTGGGACCCTCACTTGAACCAGCCCGGAATTCGATTTTGGTGAAAAGTCCTCCCGTCGTTGAAACGTCAGTTGTGGCCGCGAGTTGCGCCGTATTTTTTGAGGACTTCTCACGAAACGGGGGGTATGGACCCCCTGGCCGAACCCGAAGCGCACCCGTCGTGAAGCGGAGCGATACCAGCCCCATGCGCAGGTGTGGGGGCTTGAGAAGCCTCCCAAAACCAGCAACTCGCGCTGGCGGCTGGTCAAGTGCTCGTCAACGAGCGGTATTGGGCATAAACGGAACTCGCCGGGTCAGGCCTGGCGAAATGGCACAACCGACATTGCAAATGGAATCAGCCGTTCGTGGAATGCGAACCTGAACCGTTGGTGGTGTCTCACTTAGCTTCGGGGCATGGTAGACCTCACGCTCCGCGTGAGGAAATCCTCACGCGGAGCGTGAGGTCTACCGTCAAACTGAGACACTACCGAACTGTTAGTCCTTCGGCCAGCAAACCGTGCCAGTCGGCCTGTGCAGGGAACCCCTTTGGCTCCCGAGCCAACGCGAGGGACCGAAATGGGTATTTTATCTGTAGGTGTTTTATTTTATATCGACTTCCGGCCCTGTTTATGCGGCTGTTTCTGCCGCGTGAACGCGTCCGCGGGCGGAAGCCTAAAAAAGCGGCTTGTATTCCCGCGCCAATCGGTTCAAATAGCCGAAATCTCATTTATCCCGCGGAGTTGCCATGCCCACGGATGCCAAGCCCCTCTTTCGACTCGACGCACTTCGGCCCAAGCTGAGCGCCTTCGGGCTTCCCCAGGCCGCTGCGAACGCCAGGCCCAAGCTGCGGCCTTGACCGACCCAGTCCGCAGCGCCGTCGAACTCGCCGTCCGCCACCTGATCGACCTTACACCAGAGCAGCAGTCCGGCCGCCGTGCGATGCTCGATTGGCTACGCCTGGAATTCGGCGTCGAGAAGCCGTCGCGGAAGTTGCAGGACGTGGCCCAGCTCGATGTTGACACGGTGGCTGCCGAGGTGAAGAAAGCCCGCGGCAAAAAGAATCCGCTAACGGTTGCCGACGTGAAGCGCTTGAAGCAAGAACACACTGCCACGGTAACGCCGCTGCAAACGCTGGAAGGCGAAGCGCTCAACCTGGAACAAAAGGTAAGCGACCTGGTAAACGCCGCCTACGGCCTGACGCCGGAGGAAGTCAAGCTGATGTGGGACACGGCGCCGCCGCGGATGCCGTTGGCGGGGGCGCCCGTTGTCACTTGATGGAAAAGGGGAGGAGGTGGCAGGACCTTTTCTGATACGATAAATCTCCTATTAAAAAGGGTCCGCGCACGTTGTCCTGAGGCGGGTTGCCCCGCCGCTTGCGCGGGGGGCTGGTATTGGGTCGCTGCCGCCGATGTGCATAAGTCTCCCTATCCGAGGGCGTGGGCTGTCATCCATGATCTCGGCATTTCATTTTTTGAGAAATGCCCTGACAATATTGCCTGGCCCTCAGAAACCCCTTTATCCCAAGGTCGCGCCATGCTACGATCATCGTCGGGCCCAAATTCACGAGGAGAGGCGTCATGTTGAATCTGCCAGGCATCACGCGCCGCGATCTGCTCAAGGCCGGCGCCATGGGCGCACTTTCGCTGGGAACCCGCTTCCAACTTCAGGAGGCGCGCCCGGCGGCCGCCTCGTCGTCGCGCTTGCCGGGGTTTGGCCGGGCCAGGTCGTGCATCCTGTTGTTTCTGTTCGGCTCGCCCAGCCAGCACGACACGTTTGACCCGAAGCCGAACGCGCCCGACAACGTTCGCGGCGAGTTTCGGCCGATTGCAACGAGTGTGCCTGGCACCCAGATTTGCGAGTTGTTCCCACGCACCGCGCGGATTTGCGATCAGGCGACCATTGTGCGGTCGATGACGCATCCGTACCCGATCCACGGGATCGCCTATGCGGTCACTTCGACGCCGACGCTGGACATCCCGATGCAGCTCAACCCGCGCGACTCGCGCAACTGGCCGTTCATTGGTTCGGTGGTCGAGCACGTCGATCAGCGCCGCGGGACGACCCGGGGCGAGGGCGTTCCGAACAATATCGCCCTGCCGTGGCTGACGAGTTCGCGGCGCAATCATCCCTCGCGCGATGCAGGCCCCTATGGTCATTTCCTCGGCACGGCCGCCGATCCAATCTGGACGGAGTTTCAAGGGGAAGGAAACGATACGCTCTATTACGATCCTTCCAGCCCGAACCCGAATCTCGACCCATATGGCGGCCTCAAACCCGGGTTCCGTTTTCCGCTCGGCGTGGGGGAGGGCCTGTCGGCGGAGGTCGGCCTGGCTCGGCTCGATGATCGCCGCAGGCTACTGCGCCATCTCGATAGCGCCAGCCGAACGATCGACCGACAGGACGCGATGGGCGCCTTCGACCACCATCGGCGACGCGCCTTCGCGGTGTTGACATCAAACGAAACGCGACAGGCGCTCGACGTGGAGCGTGAAGCCGCAGCCGTGCGAGAGCGGTATGGCATGACGCTGTTCGGGCAGGCCTCGCTGGCGGCGCGGCGGTTGGTCGAAGCCGGCTCGCGTTTCGTTACCGTTTTCTGGGACGATTTCCACCATTTACAGAGCGCCTGGGATACGCATTCCTATCACTATCCGAAGATGCGTAACCTGCTGTGCCCGGGGCTCGATCAGACCTTCACCGCCCTGATCGACGATCTGCGAACCCGCGGCCTTCTGGACGAGACGCTGGTCGTGTGCATGAGCGAGCACGGCCGCACGCCGCGGCTGGTCGCCAATCGCCCTGGCGGCGGGCGCGATCACTGGTCGTCGGTTTATTCGATGATTCTGGCGGGCGGCGGCATCGCCAGGGGCCGGGTCGTGGGACGCTCGGACTCTCAGGGCGGGGAGGTCGCCGCCACGCCGGTGTCGCCCAAGGACGT
Organism: Planctomycetota bacterium; assembly: GCA_016191165.1. Lineage (GTDB taxonomy): Bacteria > Planctomycetota > Planctomycetia > Gemmatales > Gemmataceae > SIAQ01. Next base: position 11,547 of record JACPPF010000070.1, on the reverse strand, counting down.
GCTGGCGACGATGTATCACCTCCTCGGCATCGACCCGCATACGATCCTCATCGATCGTCTGGGCCGACCGGTTCCCGCCGCGGGCGAGGGCCAAGTGCGCGCGGAGTTGCTGGGGTAGGCGCGCTGACAGGTTACGGGAGTTGACCGATGATGCTCGGTATCGATCCCAAGGTGGATTACGCTTTCAAGCATCTTCTTGGGCGCGACGCCACCCGTCCGATTTTGATCGATATCGTGGATAATGTGTTGAATTCGGGCCCCGGACACCGGATCGACGACCTTGAGTTACTCAATCCATTCAATCCCAAGCAGGCGCTGGACGACAAGCTGTCCATCCTGGACATCAAGGCGCGCGACCAATCGGGCCGGCTATTCAACGTCGAAATGCAGATGCTCGCCTTTCGGCATTACGAAAAGCGCATCCTCTACTATTGGTCCCGGCTCCATCAGGAACAACTCCGGGAAGGCCAGGACTATCTGGAGCTGAGGCCAACGATTTCGATCAGCTTCCTGGACCACGTGCTGTTTCCGCAAACCGCTGACCATCATCTGCATTTTCGCCTCCTGGAAGAGCAACATCGATTTCCTTTTGTTGACGACATCGACCTGCATATCATCGAGCTGCCAAAGTTCAACAAGAGTTTGGAAGAACTGACGAACGATCTGGACATTTGGCTTTACTTTTTGCGGAATGCTGCAAAAATTGACCTGGACGCGATACCCGCGCAACTAAGAAGACCGCTGGTGCTTCAGGCCGTGGAGGAATTGAAAATGCTCAACCAAACCGACGAAGAACGCGAACGATACGAATCGCGGCGAAAGTTTCAACTGGACTACAACACGGGCATGAAGGTGGCACGCCTCGAAGGACGTGAAGAAGGACGTGAAGAAGGACGTGAAGAAGGACGTGAAGAAGGACGTGAAGAAGGACGTGAAGAAGGACGCCAAGAAGGACGAGGACAAGGACGGCGAGAAGGCCTGGCAAAAGGCCAGGCAAAAGGCCAGAAGATTGGGATTATCCACCTCTGCGAGCAATTGCTCAATCAGGCCGTCACCCCGGCGGAACAACTGGCCGACCTGTCGTTGGCCGACTTGACGCGCCTGGCTGCCGATTTGCAAGAACAACTGCGGCAACGAACGGGATGAGCCATTTCGACAGGACTACCGCGATGCCGGGCAAATACCTTTTTTCCGCCGTATTAGCCCCATTGCGCGGCGGCTGGTTGGGGCCTCATTTCCAGTACGACATCGTCCGCCTGGCGCGCAAGGGTTGGCCGACGCTGGCCCGTGTACTTTTCCTGACCGTGGTTCTCGTCAGCATGTTGCTCATGGATCGCACGCAGGGGCAAAGCGTCCATTTCAGCCAGCCCGCCGAGTTTGCGCGGCGTGCGAGCAACTTCGCGTATCTCCTCATTATTCTCCAGGACCTCTTGATTCTTGCACTTTTGCCCGTCTATGTCGCCAGCGCAATTGCCGAGGAAAAAGAAAACCAGACCCTCGAATCGCTCACGCTCACCCATCTGACCGACCGTGAACTGGTGCTGGGCAAGTTTGCCGCTCGGCTTGTGCACGTCGGCGCATTCGCCCTGGCGACCTTTCCCCTATTGGCGTTCATGCATCTTTGGGGCAATGTGGATGCATCCTTGCTCGTCTATCACGAGATCAACTTGTTTCTGATGCTTATCAGCGCGGGCAGCGTGTGCATCTGGGTTTCGGCACGTTCCGACAGCGTTTTCAACGCCATCAGCAGTTCCTACGGGTGGATGGCCCTGTTGGGTTTCTTCTGTATCGTCGCGGCCCTGGCATTGCCCTGGTTTGGCGAAGCCGCCAACAGGGCAGCAGGTGGTCTCGGTCCCGTGGATGGGCCACTCTATTTCAGCTCGCTCATTCCGTTGGTGCTGCTTCATGCCGGCCTGACGGTGGTTGCATTGCGCAGTGCAATCGCTCGCATGGAATTCCTGCGCCGCGAGGAACGCAAGCAAACGCGCAAGGCCACCGGGTCGCTGGCTTTGACCGACAATCGACCCATCTCCAAAAGAACCGGCAAACGCGGGCAGGCCCAGTCACGCATTCATCCCTGGGCCTGGCCGGTGACCGGCAATGCCCTTTTCTGGAAGGAATGCCTCAAGGACGGCTCGACGCACTCCCTGAGCGTGCGCTGGCTGCTCTACGGCGTCGGCTTCGTGGCTGCCGTGTCCGCGAGCTATCACCTGATCAATCTGTTCCCGCTGGATGACATACGAAGAAATAACATGCGTGGATTGGCGTATACCCTCACCTTCACAACCTACTTGATCGCGCTTGCCGCCTACTTTTTGGTCACCGTGTTCCAGATGACCATGACCGTCGCCGGGGAACGCGAACATGGTACGCTGACGTTTCTCCTGAGTATCCCCGACGATCGGCGCGCCATCCTCTTTGCCAAATGGCTTGGGCCCTGGTGGCGAAACTGGCCGATCCTGGCGGTAAGCTACCTGGGCGCGGCGGTCGGGTTCGGGTGCGGGATTTACGATTGGAAGGCGTTCCTGTTACTCATCGTGCTGCCGTGGCCGTTGCTTTTGATGCTGGGGTGCCTGGGGCTTTGGCTGTCGGTCCTGTGCCGGCGCGTGTTGTTCGCGAATGTCGCGGTGGTGGCTTTTGTCGGACTGGTTGCCATCGCCCATGTCGCGGCGGGTGAGCCGGCGTGGATCGCGCTGGCGTATTATTTCTCCCTGGTCGGCGAAGGGGCGCCAATGAGTCGCTTCGAGGGATACAGCCCGATGCTGGCGCCTTCCATGGCGTTGACCCAGCAAACGATTTTCTTGAGCGTTGCTGGCCTTTGCACGGCCCATTCGTTCTGGGTTTTCGGGCGCAAGGATTATTGCGCGAATTGACGCAGGCCGCTTGCGACGGTTACACGACTTCAAAGATCGCCTCAACCTCGACCGCGGAGCCGATCGGCAGCGAAACAAAACCAAGCGCGCTGCGGGCGTGGTAGCCAAGTTCGTCCTTGCCGAAGAGTTCGTGGAACAGATCCGACGCGCCGTTGACGACCAGATGTTGATCGGTGAAGTCGGGCGTCGAGTTGACACAGCCCAGGAGCTTGACGACGCGCAAACCGTCGAGCGTGCCGTGCAGGTCGTGGACCGATTGCAAAATCTTGACGGCACATTCGCGCGCCGCCTGCACGCCCTGTTCGACCGTCAAGCCAGCGCCGAGCTTGCCCTTCATGTCGCTGACATGGCCCGACGTAAATAGCAGGTTCCCGACGCGGATGCAAAGGTTGAGGTAGCCCTTTTCCTTCTTGGGGAACGCGATGCCCAGGTCTTTCGCCTTTTGTTCGGCGCCCATGCGGTAGCCCTTTCAATGAAATCTGCGGGAACGCTCTGGCCCGGGGGCGTGGCCATGACTTCACCATAGGTTTTCGTGGGCCGCCCGGCCATGTTGGACGAACAACGAGCTGCGTTCACCAGCGGCCTTCGCGCCCGGGGAAAATATTTCCTGGAATATGCTGGATTTCTCTGGGCCTGCTCCTGTATAATTTCTCCACCTTATCTTCCACGGCGGAAGAAGCCAAGGTTGGCGTTGTTTGCTTCCCAAAAGGAAAGGAGTCCTTCCGTGTTCTCTTCCGATCAACCCTTGCGTATTGCGGTGTATGGCTCCGAAGTGAAGGTCACAGGCCGAGGTGTCGGGCTGTGGTCCGCGGGCTATCACGGCACCATGACCGCGGCCGGCGCGGAACCCGTCTTTCTCAAGCCCGCTTGCGGCGGCGAACCGTGGGATGAAATCCTCGACGGTTTCAACGGCGTCGTCGCCTGCAACTTCGACAACTCCACGCCCGGCAAGCTAGGCGATATCGAATCGCTGTGCCTGTGGTGCCGCGAGCATCGCTTCCCGCTCCTGGCCATTGATCAGGCCTTGCTCGCGATGAACTCCGCGTTCGGCGGTCTGAACTATGGCGACCTGGCGCGCGAACTGCCTGAAGCGCTGCAACATCGCCATCCGCCCGAACCTGGCCTGCGGCACGCGATCAACGTGCTGCCCAACACCCAGATGGCGACCATCTTCGGCGAGGGCGAAATCGTCGTCAACAGCGAACATCGCCAGGCGATTCAGCGCGTGGCCAAGGGTTTCGCCGCCACGGGGATCGCGCTGGACAACGTGATCGAGGCGATCGAGCACACCAGCGATTCCTGGTTCTGCGTCGGCGTGCAGTGGCAGCCGGCCTCGGCGTCCGCATCGGGGCTCGACATCCAGGTCTTCCGCGCCCTCATCGACGCCGCCCGGACCCGCGCCGAAGCCACGAAACCGGCGCCGCGCAAGCTGGCGATGGCGGGATAGGAGGAGTTGTAGATTTCGGATTTTTGATTTCAGATTGAGGATCTATGTTTTCAATCTGAAATCAAATATCTGTATTTCACAAATCATTTCTTCATCCGCCTCAGCGCCGCCGCGGCTTCCTGGCGCAGTTCTTCCTCGGGGGCGCGGGCGGCGAGGTTTTGCAAGGCTTCCACCGCCTCGGGCGTGCCGGCTTGCTCGCACATCAGCATGATGCGGCGGACGCGCAGGCGCTCCTGCACCAGCGACGGCGATTTGGCGCTGGCCAGCTTTTGCTTCAGCGCGTCCACGCGCCGCTTGTACTCCAGCGATGGCGGCTCATTCATGGCCCTGTCATAACGGCCTTCCATCCAGCGGCCATAGTTGGTCAGCTCGGTCATGGCCGCGTTGCGGGTCGGGTAATGCCCGGAATCGAGGTCCTTGAATAACTTCTTGACGCGCTCGGGATCGAGCAAGTAGATTTTCTTGGTTAGCGCCGGGACCGCCTGTTTTGCCGACGCGATGCAGCGCCACATGGCTTCGTGCCCGCGGGCGGTTTCCTTGGTGGACAGCGTGTGCCAGGCGTTTTCCAATTCTTGAAAGCCAAGCGTCAGCTGGGGCAGCTTGCCGTCGTTGGAGAGGCCGGGCAGGTCCCAGTGCAGAACGGTGCCATCGGTGCTTGCCGAGTAGACGCTGCGATCGCCGCGGGCGAAGGCAACGCCGCGGACCTCGCCGATGTGCCCTTTGAAGCTGGCGATCTGCTTGCCGCTGAAGGTTTCCCAGAGCCGCGCGGTGCGATCGAAACTGCCGGAGACGAGCGATCGGCCATCGGCGGAAAACGCGACGCTGAAGATGGCGCTGGTGTGGCCTTCGCATTGCCGGCGTTCCTTGATATCGGTCGGATTCTTGGCGCTGAGGTTGTAGATGCGGATCAGCGCGTCCCATCCGCCCGCGGCAAGCGTGTTGCTGTCGGGGCCGAAGGCGAGCGAGGCGACCAGCGGCGTCGGCGGGGGCGGGCCTTCACGCACGTCGAACGATTTGAGTAGCACTTTGGTGGACGGGCTCCATACGAAAATCTTCGCACCCCCCGCGGCAGCCAGCTTCTTCCCATCGGGCGACCAGGCGACGGCGAACAGCGGGTCGGGGTAGCGCAGGCCATCGACTCGGCCCTTCTTTTCCACATCCCAAAGATCGATCAGGCCGCTGGCCCGGGCCAGCGCCAGCGTCTTGCCGTCCGGTGACCACGCCACGGAAACGATCGTTTCGCCAGTTGGCAGCGGCGCCTGGAGGATCTCCTGGCCCGTGTCCGCGTTCCAGAAGCCCAGCGTCGCGCCGGCGACCGCCAGCGTCTTGTTGTCGGGGCTGAACGCCAGCACGAGTTCGCCCGTTTGTTTGGAGTCCCATTGCCGGGCGAGCTTCCCGGCGCCTGTGCTCCACACCGCGATTCGGCCATCGGCGGAAACGCCGGCGAGACGCGTGCCGTCCGGCGATCGGCTCAGGCCGACGAGGCCGGCGGGAAGGTCCGGGGAGGCATGGATTTCCTTGCCCGTCCGCGCGTCCACGAGCCGAATCGCGCCGCCGAGTCCCGCGCTGGCGAGGAAGTCGCCGGCCTCGGTGACCGCCAGCGCGTCGCAATCCCCGGGCGTACGTACAATCGTCCGCTTGAGCTGGGTGGTCTTGGCATCCCAGATGCGGATTGTCTTGTCGAGTCCGCCGGAAACGAGCATGGAGCCGCGCAGACGCACGGAGGCGACGATGCCGTCGTGCCCCTTGAATTCGCCCGTCTGTTTGCCGGTGGAAAGATCCCAGCGGCGGATGAGCGCGTCATCCCCCGCGGAATAGAGCGTTTTGCCATCGGCTGAAAGTTCCAGCGCATAAACGCCGCACCCGGCGTCGAGCTTGAGCTTTTGCTGATTGTTGTCGAGGTTCCAGACGATGATCGAGCGATCACTTCCCGCGGAGACGAGGAATGCCTTGTCGTCTTGCATGAAGTAGATGAGCGCGTTGACCTCGCCTGAATGGCCTGGCAGCTCGGCGACCTTGCGCTTGTTGTTCAAGTCCCAAAGGTAAACTGCTCCGTCCTGACCGCCCGAGGCGATAATTGATGCGTCCGGCGCGATGGCGATCGCTTTGACGGTCGCCTTGTGCCCTTCGAGCCGGCCCGATTCCTTGTTGAGCTCGAAGTTCCAAAGGCGGATCACGCGCTGGGCGCCGCCGAGAAGGAGCGTGGTGCCGCTGGCGGAGAAGGTCATCGCGTGGACCCACGGCTCGTTGATCTCCTTGATCAGTTCGCCGGTCTTGGGGTTCCAGATGCGCACGGGATCGTCGCCTCCGCCCGCGGCCAGCATCTTGTCGTCCGGCGAATAGGCGAGGCACAGGATTCGGCTGCCATGCCGAAGCTTGGTGCCGCCGAATCGTTCAAAGGCCCGCGGCGGCAGCTGGGCGGATGCCAGGCCGGCGAGAAAAAAGCTCGTAAACAAACCCAGCGCGACAACCTTGCGTATCGGGATATGATTCATGGTCTTTTCACTCATCGACATGACGTTGGCCAACCGGTCCGAGCCTGAGCGCGAGCGAAGGGCAACGAGCCGCGCCTTCCTTGACGCTCAGACCTCTGCGTTTAGACATAGAGAAGACGAACGAGAAGGCCATTCCGTTGCCTGGTGGCCAAGGAATTGAGTTTTGCATCGACCAGCGGCGCATGAAAAAGCGGGAAGCGCTCTTGAACTGATCCAGGTCCAGTGCGAGAATCTTACTACTATCCATCAAGATCTGCGCGCGGCGCGCAAATTCGATTCGCCGCGAGCCGCGACCGTGGGGGGCGGTTCGGTCAAATCCCGCTCCCTCGCGGTCGAGGCTCGCTGGACGGATACCGGGCATCCGAATGAACCACGACGGGCGCACCAATCGTCGTGCTGAAGCGTATTCATTAATGGATGGCACGGCCGATTGCCGAACCCCGACGGTCCCTCGCCTCTTCGGAGGAGGCTGCCCATGATCCTTGAGTTGTTCCTCTGCACGGTTCTTTTCTGTGCGGCGCTGGGTCCGATCCTGGCGCTGTCGGGGCGTTTCCGGCTGGGCACGCGCCGAACCGCCGGCGCCATCGCGGCGCTGTGGCTGGGTGTGTCGATCCTGATCGTCGCCGCTGCGTTTCTGTGGACCGGTCCGGCCGTCACCAGGGAGGCTTTCGCCACCAATCGCCCGATCCAGCGACCGACCGGAAACTACGTCGGCTCCGGCGCCTGCCGCAACTGCCATCCCCATAACCATTCCACCTGGCACGATTCTTATCACCGGACGATGACGCAGGTCGCCAGCGATGAAAGCGTCATCGGCGATTTCAACAACGTCGAGCTCACCGGCAAGGACCTGCATGTCCGCCTTTTCCGCCAGGGTAAGCAATTTCTCGCCGAGCTGGACATGCGCAATCCCGATTTCTCCGAAACGTATCAGGTCGTGATGACCACGGGTTCCCACAATCGGCAAGCCTACTGGCTGTCCACCTCCAAGGCGCGAGAGCTAATGATTTTACCCTATATGTACCTCAAGGCCGACAAGAAATGGATTCCGCGCCATTCCGGCTACATCAACCCGATGTGCCTGCAAGAACGCCCGGAGCTGGCGGTCCTCAAGGGCGACTTCGGCCGCTGGAGCACGGTTTGCATCAAATGCCACGCCACGCACGGACGCTCCGAACCACTCCTCGATCAAGCGGAAAGCCGCAGCCCCAACGCGACCGGTACGCAGGCCGTCGAGTTCGGCATCTCCTGCGAGGCCTGTCACGGGCCCGGCGCGGAACATGTGCGCGTCAATCAAGATCCACTACGCCGCTATCGGCAACACCTCGCTGACGAACCTGACCTCACCATCGTCAACCCCGCGCGCTTGCCGCACGACCGCTCCTCCGAGGTTTGTGGCCAATGTCACGCGGTCATCTTTCATCGCACCGACGAGGCGGAAAAGAACTGGCGGCAGAAGGGCTACACCTATCGCCCTGGCGGGAACCTGCACGCTGACCCGATTCAGTTCATCATGCGCGGCCGGCTCGATCTGATGCCACCGGATCGTCCCAGGGACGCGCCCAATCCGGCCGAGGACGGCAGCTTCTGGTCCGACGGCATGATCCGCTGCTCGGGCCGCGAGTACAACGGGCTGCTCGACACGCCCTGCTTCCAGCGCGGCAAGATGTCGTGCCTGTCATGCCATCAGATGCACCAGGCGAAGGACGATCCCCGCAAACGCAAGGAATGGGCCGACGATCAGCTCAAGTTTGGCATGGAAGGCAACCGCGCCTGTTTGCAATGCCACGAACAATTCAAGAACGCGGATCGGCTCACCCGGCATACCCATCACGCCGGGGATTCGACGGGCAGCCTGTGTTACAATTGCCACATGCCGTTCACCACGTATGGCATCATGAAGGCGATTCGCAGCCACCAGATTGATTCGCCGAGCGTGAAGACGAGTCTGGCGACGGGCCGGCCCAACGCGTGCAACCAGTGCCACCTCGACAAGACGCTGGCCTGGACCGCGCAGCGCCTGGCATCGTGGTACAAGATCCCCGCCCCCAAACTCGCCAAGGATGAGCAACAGATCGCCGCCAGCATCCTGTGGACCCTACGCGGCGACGCCGGCCAGCGCGCGCTCATGGCCTGGAGTTTCGGCTGGGACGACGCCCTCGCGGCATCGGGAAACCACTGGCAGGCGCCGTATCTCGCCCAGCTCCTGGACGATCGCTACGACGCGGTTCGCTATATCGCCGAGCGGTCCTTGAAACGCTTGCCAGGTTTCCGAGAATTCACCTATAACTTCGTCGGCCCGCCGGACCAGCGCGCCGCCGCGAGTCAGCGCGCCCGGCAAACGTGGGCGGATTTGCCAAAATCCGCGCCGCAAGACTTTCCGCCCCACGTGCTCATTGACAAACAAGGGCGCATCCGGGAAGGCGATTTTCAACGCCTGTGGAAAAACCGCGACGATCGGCCCATGGCCATCAACGAGTGAGCGCCACCAAAGGAAAACCCACTTGAACGACGACCAATCGAGCGACACAAGGACGCTGTGTGCGCGCCACCTGCAATTCGCCTGGTGGTCGCTGTTGTGTTTTGTCGTGCTGGGCATCACGCTGGAGGCGCTGCACGCGTTCAAGCTCGGCTGGTACCTGGGGCCCGGCGCGGAAACGCGCCGCCTGATGTGGACGTTGTCGCACGCGCACGGCACCCTGCTCGCGCTCGTCCATGCCGCGTTCGCTTTCACCTGCTACGCCCTGCCGACGGCAATGACGATGCGCCACCGCCTCGCCTCGGCTTTGTTGATGGCCGCGAGTGTCCTTTTGCCCGGCGGTTTTTTCCTCGGCGGCGTCTTCGTTCTGGAGGGCGACCCCGGCCTGGGCATTTGGCTTGTGCCGTTCGGCGCCGTTGCCCTTCTCCTGGCGGTGTTCCAGACGGCGTGCGATGTCGCGCGCCGGAAGTGACCTGCATTACCAGCCCCGAGCGCAAGCGAGGGGATAGCAATCAGCCGCCCCCTGATTACCGACGCGACCGCATACTCTCGGTCAAGTCCGTGGCCAAATTCGCACGTGCCAGGAAGAAAATGGCGAAAGCGGTGTCGATGGCGGGATGAAATCGGTCAATCCAGCCGCCATCCTTTTGCTGGGTCTTGATGAGAATCTCACTCCCCCATTGATACCAATCTTTGCTTTCGATCGTCGGTTTGCCATAAATCAAGGCGACCCGTTCCACGCCCCACAAGAAATAACAATCTCCGTAGGCGCCGGCGCCGAACAATTTGTTGGTGCTGGGCGGCCGGGGGTCGTCCTTCTTCCGATCAATGGCCTTACCGAGCCGAACAAAGCCTTTCCTCTGAGTTTCATGAATGTTTCCCAGCTTTGGATCTTCCGGCGGCATGGGGTCGCCGTTGAATTCTCGATCGTGTCGGATTGCCTCCTCCATGGCCAGGGCAAGGAGACCCGCGCAAGTGCCGGAGTCGACGTTGGTGGTATTGTAGCCCATGTTGTTGTACCCCCACCCGCCATCGGGTAGTTGATTTTTGCGATAGTAGTGCGACGCGCGCAGGAGCGGAGCGCTAACCGGAACGCCGGCCTTGCGGGCGCCCCAGAGTGCCAGGATGGCAAACTGCGTGAGCGGGCTGGAGGGGTAAGTGCTGGGTACCCCCATTGGCTTGTACTTCCCGGTTTGCAAATCCTTGACCAGTTGCAACTCTCGCTTTTCCCCCAACAAGGTCGTGGCGTAGCTCCACTGGCCCGAGGGAATCTGCCCGGTGATCAGCCGCAGCGCGAGACGGCGGATGATTCCCCGATCGCTTTCCATCAGCGATTTTTTTTCGTTCAGCCGGTTGAGGAAAAGCAGCACCGTGCTCAGCACGTAAACGGAATTCAGTTGCAGATTGACCTTGCGAACTTTTTCCAGAACCATGCGGACGGCGGGGTCTTCCGGTGGCATCCCGGCCTCCAGCAAGGCCAGGCCGATTAACGAAGCGATTCCCGTTTCCGTGTCCGAGAACGGAGCTTCCGGGTGCCCCTTGGGCGCCGTTCCGTCGAGCAAACCTTTTTTCAAATAGGCCGCCGCCCTTTGGACAGTTTCCTTCACCCTTTTTTCATGCGGCGTATCCACGCGCTTCGGCGGCTCTTTCCATTTGCCATCATGTTGCTCGTCCTTTATTTTTCCGCCCACGACAACGCCCTTGGCGGATTTTTTCGCGTCGCTGCCGAAATACCAGGCCAGGCCAAGACCCGCGATGGGAACGCAGCCGAGCAGCAAAAAACCCAGGACGAAAACAGCAATCATGATTCCGTGACGCGAGTTGGTTGCCGAAGCAGAAGCTGAACCGGGCTCGGTGGGCTTGCCCGCGGCGGGTGCTGGTTCGTGGTTCGACGGTGTGTTCATGGCGAAACGTGCCTGGGGTTCGCGGCGGGGGCAGCGTGATAAAACCGGTTGAGCGGAATCACGGTCCGCACACCGGGGCGTCGTCGAGTGGCAATGTTGAAGTGGGTTGAACGTACCAGGCGATCCTGCGCCTGTCAACGTTTTTCCGAGGGACGCGATGCAACGAACCCGAAGGCGGAAAAAAGGGTCGGGGGTCATTGATTTTGCTCACCCAAGCCCGCAGCCGAAAGGCTGCGGGATAATTCCGCCCCATGACGCGCGGAAGTCGCTTGTCATCGCCAAGGATGAGCCGCCGAATCCGCGTGGTTCAAAAAAACGTCACAACGAGCCGCCAGGCTCGTCCCGGCGG
>JACPPF010000069.1 GCA_016191165.1 Planctomycetota bacterium | reverse complement strand
GCGTCTCGGACGGCATCCGGTGTCCGGCCGCCCGATCGGACCGCTGCCACGCCCTGAAAGGCGGAGCGATTCCGCACCGCAACGGTTTTTGACCTCACTTCAAAGCGCAAAACTGGTCCTGTTTCTGAGCGCGGTCAACAGGTCAAACCCGGCAAATCTCGGAACTACAACCTCGCTGCCGGCGCCAAACAGACCGAGCGATCCGAGAAGTCATATATTCTTGGCGCATTCGACCGCCGCAGCCAGGAAGAAACCAACCGCGGCGAAACACAACGACTTCTCGATGAGATGCGCGACCTGCTGGAAGGAGATTCGCTCTGTGCATACCTGCGTCTCGACGCGAATGATCGGACCGACAGCTATCGCGGCACGACAGAGAATCGGCATCGCAAATCCGGCCACGGCATTGGCCTCCAACAGTTGATTCACGAAAATCGAAAATTCGGGACAATCTACGCCGATCCACCGTGGCATTATTTGAACGCCGCGAGCCGAGGCGCCGCCGAGAACCATTACGAGACCATGACCACCGACTCGATAGCCGCCCTGCCGATCGCCCAACTTGCCGCTGACGAGGCCCACCTGCACCTGTGGACCACCAACGCCTTCCTCGTTGAAGCGGAGGCTGTGATCAAGGCATGGGGCTTCACTTACAAGAGCTGCCTCATCTGGATCAAACCCCAGATCGGCAACGGCAACTACTGGCGCGTAAGCCACGAATTTCTGCTTTTGGGCGTTCGCGGCAACCTGACTTTCCCGGATCGAACGCAACAGAGCTGGCTTTTCGCCGACCGCGGGCGCCACAGCGCCAAGCCCAGCGTCTTCCGCAACCTCATCGAGCAAATCAGTCCGGGGCCACGCCTTGAGTTATTCGCGCGATCCCAGGCCGACGGGTGGACGACCTGGGGCGATCAGATTCAGCCGGACCTTTTTGACGATCTTCCTGATGGACTGACGGAATGATCTCGAATGCGAGAAAACCATGACCACTGAAGAACTCAACGACCTAACGACACGACTCGCCCGCATTGAACAGACGCTTGACCTGCTCGTCCAACAGCGAACGATCAAGGACTGGTATTCAACGGCTGAAGCAGCTCAGATGCTCGGCAAGGCCGAATTTACCGTGCGCGAATGGTGCCGGCTCGGCCGGGTGCGGGCCGAAAAGAAGCAGTGCGGCCGCGGCGTCGCCGGCGAATGGATTATCTCTCACGAGGAACTGACTCGCATCCGCAACGAAGGGCTGTTGCCCGAACTCAATCCCTATCGGCACGTCAAATGAGTGGGCATTTGAAGGGCAGATTTATCGACGCTACTGCCGCATTCCCAGGCAACGCCACTTGAGCATATCCTCCATCTGAGCAACGTATCTGGCGCAGAGCAGCGTCATTCATTCGCAATGTTCGCAACCACCATGTTGGAAACCTAGACATCCAATACTCCCGCGGCGTTGCTTTCTGAATCAAACTAATCAACCTTTTCAGCCTTCAGGAGGCGCAAACCGTTAAGAATCACAATCAACGAAGCCCCCATATCCGCGGCGATGGCCGCCCACATTGAGGCATGGCCGGTGAACGTCAGGCCGACAAAGATGGCCTTCACGACCAACGAGAAGATGATGTTCTGGCGGATGACACCGAGCGCCCGACGCGAATGCTGAATCAACCAGGGAAGCCGGCTGAGATCGTCGGACATCAGGGCAATGTCGGCCGTCTCAATCGCGGCGTCCGTGCCGATGGCGCCCATCGCGATGCCGACGCTGGCGCTGGCGAGGGCCGGCGCGTCGTTGACGCCGTCGCCGACCATTGCGACCGTGCCGTATTGCTTGACCAACTCCTCAATTGCCGTCACCTTGTCGGCGGGAAGCAGCTCGGCACGCACTTCATCGACGCCCACTTCCTTGCCAATCGCGTTCGCGGTGCCTTTGTTGTCGCCCGACAGCATCAACACCTTCTCGACGCCAGCCTTGTGAAGATCATCAATTACTGCCTTGGCTTGCGGGCGAACAGCATCCGCCACGGTGATGAAGCCGCAGACATGCTTGTCATTGCCGACGACCACCACAGAGCGGCCGGCGTCGGAGAGCCTGACGAGTTGCTCGTGAACGTCGGGCGTCTCCATTTTCTTTTCTTCGAGGAATCGGTGCGAGCCGAGCCAGAATTCCGTGCCTTGAAACCGCCCGGCGGCGCCTTTGCCGGGAATGATGCGAAAGTCATCCGCGCGCGGAACATTGACGCCTTTCTCCTTGGCGTAAGCCAGGATCGCCGTTGCTAGCGGATGATCGCTGTGCGATTCGAGGCTGGCGGCGCGTTCAAGCAGTTCCGATTCCGTGTGATCGTTGAGAGGAAAGACTTCAAGCACGCGAGGCTTGCCTTCGGTGAGCGTGCCGGTCTTGTCGAACGCAATCACCTTGACGTGAGCAGGCGTCTCGACGTGCAGTCCGCCCTTGATCAGAACACCTTGCCGCGCCGCGGACGCCAGAGCCGCCACAATCGTCACCGGCGTTGAGATGACGAGGGCACACGGACAAGCGATTACCAGGAGGACAAGGGAGCGATAGAACCACTCGAACCATTCTCCGACGAAAAGAGGAGGCACAATGGCCAGCGTGATCGCGATAGCAAGGATCGTCGGCGTGTAGATCTGGGCGAATTTCTCCACCCATTTCTCTGACGGCGCGCGCTTGGCCTGCGCACTGCCGATGAGCCGGGTGATATGCGCCAGCGTCGTTTCGCCAGCGGTCTTCGTGGTTTGGATCTCCAAAGTCCCGTTTCCGTTCACGGTGCCGGCAAAGACGGGATCGCCCACGTCCTTGGCGACCGGCTCGCTCTCACCCGTGATTGGCGCCTGGTTGATATGGCTCGTGCCGCGGACGACCTGACCATCCAGCGGCAGGCGTTCTCCGGGCTTTACTACGATGAGTCCGCCGACCGGCACTTCGGTCGGGCTGACCTGAGTTACGTTGCCGTTTTCTTCTTTCCGCCAGGCGAGGGTCGGGGTCAGTTCCAGCAGCGCTTCGACGGCGCGTCGCGCCCGACCGATGCTCCATGACTCCAGGGCGAGCGACAACGAAAACAGAAACGCAACGGTTGCTCCTTCGAACCATTCGCCGACGCCGGCGGCGCCGACGACCGCGATCGTCATCAGCAGATTCATGTCCGGCCGCACTGCTCGCAACGCGGCCCACGCCTTCGGAAGGACGACCCAGACGCCGCATACAATTCCGACGATGTAGAGAAGGCGCGCAATCAACGGCACGCCCTGGGCGATTCCCGTGCCCTCCGAGCCGAGCGCCTCGCGAATACCGCCGGCCTGCCAGGTATGGTAGGCGAATCCGAGCGCACCGAAAACACCGCTCGCAATCGTAAGGAGAGTGTGACGATCCGTGAGCCAATGGCGAGCCGGCTGAGCGGCCGTTTGCTCCGCGTCGAATGGTTCCGCCCTCATCCCGATTCGTCCGACCGCATCGATGATTGACTGCGGTGTGACATCGTTCGCAGGTGCGTTGACTGTCATCTTGGCATTCAACAGATCGAATAGAAGATGTTCGTCCCCGCCCACCAAAGGACCGATTTCTCGTTTCAGAGCCGTCACTTCTTCGGCGCAGTCCATGCCTTGAATCTTGAACGACAGCGGATCTTTTGTTTTTTCCATTGGCGCATACTTCCGCGAGGGCGAGTTGTGGACATGTATTTGCGCAAGAGCGACGCCTGCCCGCGTTCAATTACCAGGAGAGGCAGGCTCTCTCGAACGCAAAACCCCTAACTTGGAGGTCTTCCATGAAACCGCTTCTTTCCGGAACGGCTGCCGCATTGCTCCTCTTGGCGCTGACCACCGCGGCATCAGCGCAGCATTTCAACGGCAATCGCCACGGCGGCGGCTCTTACAGCCAGCCCTACGTGCAGCCCCAGTATTCGCAGTACGGCTACGCGCCGAATAATTACACTCCGTACGCCAATTCCAGCGGGTATTTCAACTACTCGACGCCCAACTACGGTTTCGGCCTCTATTCGAACCAGGGCTATGGATGGGGCACCAACCTCTATTCGGGCTCGAATTACGGCCGAAGCTCCTATCAAGCGCCCGTGTACGGCGGTCACGGGAACTACTATTCGCGACAGCACCATCTCCACCGTTGAGTGCCAATGACGCCCCCGTTCAAAGATGCCGCCGCACGTTCGTGATGGCGACAGACAAGTCCTCCGCATCGGGGCTCCCGGTCGCCGGGGAGCCCCATCGCTCTGACCGGAAATATGTCGAGGAGGACGCCGAACGCGGCCAATTGGCGTTGAACGGCTCGAACCAGCCTTCTGCTTCCCAGAGGCGTGCCGGTTTCCAATCAGCCTGAATATAGAACCAAATCAGGGTCACCGTTTGCAGTCCGATCAACATCCAGGCCATGACTGCGGTGTAAGTTTGAATGCCAGTCATGATGCCTCTCCAGGGGCGAGATAATCCCCTGCCGCCTACTTCGCCTTCGCTTTCGCGCGCTCCAAGGCGATTTCGGCTTCCAAACGGCTGACCGTGGCCTTGAGAGCGTCCCGCTTTGGGATCTGGCCACCTTTGACCAACTTGACGGCGTGTTCTTCTTGCATTTTCGCCAAGGCCACGATCTTTTCGAGAATGGCTATGCGCTCCTTGTCCGTGTCGCTTAGATCGAGTTCACCCATGAGCGCGGCCCGCTTGGCTTCAAGAACGCCCTTGTACTGCTCGGCGCCGCCGCGGAAATCTTTTTCAGCCGAGACGGCGATTTCGCGGAGGATGGTGAGCCGCTCTTTGAGAAGTTTTTTGACGGGGGAATCCTCCGGCTGCGCCGCATTGCCCTGAGGCAAACCGCTCGATGCGCGCCGGCCGCCGGCAACAAGAAACAGAACCAAGGTCAGGACGATTCCAGCAAGTCTGCTTGAGGATGTGAACATGGGACACTTTCCTCCCGTGATCGGTAAAAAAGTGAGAGTGCGATGCATGGTGCTGCCCGTTCATCGTCTCGCCATAGGGCAGGCACGACACGGCTTGCGAAAGTGCTCCCTCGCCGTGTCGCTGCCCGCCGCGCAAACGATCACTTCTTCTTTTCCTTCAGTTCGAAATCTCCGGCGTACGGCAAATCGCCGACCTTGCCGCTGACCGAGCCCTTGAGCTTAAACTTCTGGCCGAGCTTGTCGTGCATGCCGACAAAGCGGGACGAGCTGCCCTTGGGGTCGCCCTTGTCGGGATCGGCCTTCAAGACGACTTGCAGCGCCGGCTTGAGGCTGGTGAAGGTGACCTTGATCGACGCGGCGGCGATGGGCGACGCCTTCTTGATGTCACCGCCGAGAATGTACGCGGTTGCCGTTTTCTTGGAATGATCGACGATGATCTCGACGTGATACTTTTCGTCGCCCCATTCCGCGACCGGGCCGCCGCGCGGTCCGATTTCGTGATGACCTTCCTTCTTGTCCTTGCCGCCGGCGGCCGCGGCGGCCGTGGTCGGCACGCTGTCCGCAGCGGCCAACAAGACCGCTGCCAGGAAAGCGAAGCAGGCGAATCCGCGAGTGAACCAACGCATAGGTGTCCTTTCATGAAAAACAGAGGGATCTTTTCACAATCAACGCGATTGTTTCTCAACCGTGACTCGGTGTTGCCGCTTTACTTGTTCGCGCATGGGACTCCTCCTACTGGTTAGCTTCCGCCCGGGGACGCGGTCGGGCGTTGCGGAAGCGCGCACGCAGGGTCTCCCAGTCCAGCACCAGCTTGCCACCCGTCGCCTCGTGTTGCTTCTCCCAATCCATGAGGAGTGTCAGGCAGGCGTGGTCGATGTAACTCAGTCCCTTGAAATCGACATGCAGGGTAATTCCCGGCGGTACCGTTTCCAGTGCCGCCGCCAACTTGGGCAGACGGATAAAAGTCGCGGACCCTTCCAATACCAGCGTCATGCGGCCGCTCGCCGGGTCGCCCTTGCGGCGAATGCGGAGCCGGGAGAATGTGTAAATCAGTTTGGCAATCGACAATCCGACGCCGAGCAAGACGCCCGCAAGAAGGTCCACCGAAAAGACGGTGACGGCAGTGACGATGCATATGATCCCCTCGGCCCGGCTCTCCTTCCAGAGGGCGCGGATGGCGTGAATCTCGATCAGTTTGATGCCGGTCAGGACCAGAATCGCCGCCAGCGCCGCCGTCGGAACCAACCGCAAGACTCCCGGAAGCAAGAGAACGAACGCGAGAATCCAGACGCCGTGCAGAACCGCCGACCAGCGCGTCCGGCCGCCAGCCTTGACGTTTGCCGAGCTGCGGACGATTACGCCCGTCATGGGCAGGGCGCCCAAGAGGCCGCAAACGGCATTGCCGATGCCCTGTGCCGCCAGTTCACGGTCGTATCGAGTGCGGGGTCCGGTGTGCATTTGATCGACCGCCGCCGCACACAAGAGCGTTTCCGCGCTGGCGACGAGCGCGATGGTCAAAGCCACTTGCCAGACCGAGGCGCTGGTCAACAGCCCAGGCAATGCGGCGAAGTCGATCCATTTCACTGCCGAGGCGAGACTGTCGAACTCGACCCGCTGAATGGGTAAGGCCAGCAAGGCGGTGACGGCGGTGGCGAGGACAACGGCCACCAGAACGGCGGGGATTGCCTGGAGCTTTTTTGGACAGAACGATTTCCACAGGACCAGCACGAGCAGAGTAAGAGCGCCGATGATGGCGGCGGGCAGGTGGCCTGGGTGTCCGTGGTGGCCGTTGCCGTCGAAGATGTCCACTAACGCCCGCGGAATTTGAAGGAAATTCATCAGCGGACTGCGCGAGGGAGCATCGTCGAACGCGACGTGAAACTGTTGGGCGAAGATCACCGCTCCGATTCCTGCCAACATCCCGATGATCACCGCCGGCGACACGGCTCGAAACCACTGACCGAGCCGCAACACCCCGGCGGCGAGTTGCACCAATCCGGCCAGGAACACGACAACGCCCAACATCGCGATCCCCTGCTTTTCCACAACATCGAGCAGGATCACAATGAGGCCGGCCGCCGGCCCGCTCACTTGCAAGGGACTACCGGCAAGCAGCCCCGCGAGGATGCCCCCCACGATGCCGGTAATCAGCCCGATTTCCGCCGGGACACCACAGGCCTTGGCGATGGCCAGGCACAAGGGCAGCGCGACCATGAACACCACCAGCGAGGCCGGGATGTCGCTCTTGAGTGCCTCGAACCACTTCGGCACAGGCGCGGACTGCGGCGCTGGCGGCTCGCGGCGATGGTCGGGAGCGGGCAGCTTGCAGCAGTCATCGGGGGCGTGGACGGCGGCGTGCACGGTGGGCATATCCAGAAGCGCCACGAACGAACGAGTGTGTGGATCGTAGGCGACGACCTCGCCGGATTCGAACCGCAGTGCCCAGCCATGCAGTCGCAGCGCCCCGGCGGCGAGTCCAGCGGCGACGACGGGATGCTTTGCCAGATTGCAAAGCTGCACCAACACGTTCTGCTCGACCGCCTTGTCCCACCGATCCTCGCCGTTGAGGTCGGGATGATCCCGGTCCATCACCGCCCTCGTCTCTGCGGCGTGGGCAAGCCACAGACTCATCGGAGAGCTCGCCTCCGAAGTGGTATCCGCGTCAAGCAGGGCTTTGACAGCGCCGCAACGGTAGTGGCCGCAGACGATAATGTCGGTGACGCCGAGCGTGCTGACAGCGTACTCGATCGTCGCTGCTTCTCCGCCGGGCGTGTCGGGCGGCGGGACGAGGTTGCCAGCGTTGCGGGAGACGAACAGGTCGCCGGGATTAGTCTGCATCAGCGTCTCGGGCATAACGCGCGAGTCCGAACAGGTGATGAGCAGAGCGTACGGCTTCTGGCCCTCGACACCGCGCTCGAAGTGTTCACGCCGTTCCCAGCGAACGCAATCCTGAAAGTGCCGTAGCCCTTCGATCAGTTTTTGCATGCATCCCTCCTTGTCAGGGACCAAGGGTCAGCGGTGGTGACAAGCGACCACCCGTACGCACATTCCGATGCTAACTCACGCGGTGTGGGAATCATGAATCTCTTCCTGCCGCTCGTCGCTCAGGGCAAGAAACTCCGCATCCTTGCCGCTGTATTTCCAGAAGATACCCGGGTGGAGCAGGAACTCGCACAGGGTGGACGTAATGAGACCGCCCAGGATGACGGTGGCTACTGGGTAGAGAATCTCTCGCCCCGGCGCATGGCCCTCCACGACCAACGGAACCAAACCGATGCCGGCGGTCAGCGCCGTCATCAAGACAGGCGATAGGCGTTCAAGGCTGCCGCGCAAAACCATGTGCTCTGAAAACGACTCGCCCTCGTAGCGCATCAGGTGGAAATAGTGCGTGACCAGCAGGATGCCGTTGCGGGCCGCGATGCCGCCGAGCGAGATAAAGCCGACCATGCTGGCGACCGTCAGCGTTTGATTGGTGAGGGTGAGCGCGAGAACTCCGCCGATGAATGCCGTCGGCAAAGCATTGAGGATTTGCAAGACGATCCGCGTGGACGGGAAAAGCATGTACAGCACGACGAACATGCCGACGAAGGAAACTACGGCAAGCACGCTGATCAGGATGGTTGCCCGGCTCTGGGCCTCGAATTGGCCGGCGTATTCGATGAAATAACCCGCCGGCATGTCGGGGCGAACGCGCTGGTCGATCCGTGTCTTGATGTCGTTGACGACGCCCGCCAGATCGCGGCCTTGCGCATTGACTCGGACAACGATGCGGCGGCGTACATTTTCGCGGTTCACCTGGTTGGCGCCGCTGGCGTCGCCGATGTAAGCCAGTTCGCCCAGCGCCACCTGGCCTTTCCCGTTCGGCAATTCCAGACGGAGCCGTTCGAGGTTCGCGAAGTCCGTGCGGTAGGGTTCATCCAGCCAAACGACCAGGTCAAAACGGCGCTGGCCTTCAATCACTTGCGAGAGGGATTCGCCCTTTAACGCCGTGCTGACGAACTCGGAGACGAATTGGCGACTCACCCCATACAGCGCCAGTTTGTCAGGCCGCAACCGGATGTGCAGTTCCTCGATCAAACGTACGGGCTCGACGACCGGCGGAGCGACGCCCTCCACATCCTGGATGTTCTCCTTGATTTGATTCGCAACACGGCGCAGCGTCTCCAGGTCGTCGCCGTGGACCTTGATGGCGATCTGCGCCGTCACGCCCGACATCATATGGCTGATCAGGTGGGCCAGAGGCTGCTCGACTTCGACGTCGATGCCAGGCAATTCCGCGCGCAGCTCCTCGCGAACCTCCTTGATGAGGTCTTCGCGCTTACGATGGGCTTTGGGATTAAGCGCCAAAATGTATTCACTGTTGCTCACGGGCTCCGCATGTTCGTCTAGTTCCGCACGTCCTGTCCGCCGCGCGAACTGCAAGATGGCGCCTTTTTTTTGCAAGCTCTTGAAGTAAATGTCGGCCGTCTTGGCGGCCTCGTTGGAGGCCTGAAGCGGAGAGCCCGGCGGCAAGGTCACGTTGACTTGAATGCTGCCTTCGTCGAAAGGCGGCAAAAAATCCGCCCCCAGACGGGTTAGCTGCCAGATGCAGAGCCCGACAAGAACCCACGTCGCAATCAGGATCTTGCCGGGATGTGCCATGCTGAACCGGATCAGGAAACTCGCGCCCCACTTCATGAAACGAAGGACGGGGCTGTCTTTCTCCCGATGAGTCGCCTTGGACTGCGGAAGCAAATAATAGGACAGCACCGGCGTCACTGTCAGCGACACCAGGAGCGACGCGAGGATGGAAACGATGTAAGCGACGCCCAGCGGCGCAAAAAGCCGACCCTCGACGCCGCTCAGGGCGAAGAGCGGAATGAACACCATGATGACCATGATCGTGCCGAAAACGATGGCGCTGCGTATCTCGACGCTGGCGTCATAGATGACTTGCAGATCCGAGCGGGGATTCGGCAATGCGTGGTTCTCGTTCAAGCGGCGGAAAATGTTCTCGACATCGACAATCGCGTCATCCACCAACTCGCCCAGGGCGACCGCAATGCCGCCCAGCGTCATGACGTTGATCGACAGGGCCGACCCCGAAAACCATCCGACCATTTTGAAGACGAGCGCAGTGATCACCAACGATAGCGGAATCGCCGTCAAGGAAATGAACGTCGTGCGAAAGTTGAGAAGGAACAAGAAGAGAATGATAAGCACGAGCGTAGCGCCGATGATGAGCGCCTCGGCAACGTTGTAGATGCCGCGGTCGATGAAACCCTTCAGCTGGAACAGCTCGGGATTGATTGAAATCTGTGCCGGCAAGGATTGCTCTGATTCCTTGAGCGCCTCGGAAACTCGGTCCGTCAAATCGCGCGTATCCACGTGAGGTTGCTTCGTGACTGTCATTACGACCGCGGGGAAACCGTTGACGCCCGCATCGCCGCGCTTCAGTTGCGGCCCTTCCACGACACGCGCGACCTGGGAAAGCAGGACCGTGCGGTGAGCTGTGGACTTGACCGGAATCTGTCCGAGGTCCGTGAGCACTTGTTCGGTTCGAGGCCCCAGGCGACCGATCACACGGATCGGCTGCTCCTTGCCGCCGCGAACCGCAAAGCCGCCGCTGGCGTTCAGATTGTTTTCCTTCAGCGCCTGTTCGACTTGTTGCAGCGTGACATCGTAGGCAAGCAGCGAAGTGGGGTTAACCAACGCCTGGTATTGCTTGCGTCCGCCGCCCATGACCATGACCTGGGCGATGCCGGCCGTTTTCAGGAGCCGTGGACGAATCACCCAATCCGCGGTGGTTCGCAATTGAAGTTGCTGGACCTGAAACGGCGCAAATCGGATTTCATGACGTTGGCCGCCGAGCGTAACCGTGGCTTTGCGGTCAAGCTCGGTGAACGGTACACGGTGACCTTTGCGGATCAGCGCTTCGGCGGTCTTCGTGTATTCGCCTGGCTTGTTTTCATTTGAGGTCAGGACGATCGCTTGCTCTTGGGCGGGATCGTTCTGATGGTTGACGACATCGCCTGTTTTCACGGGATCGCCGGGGTCTTTCCAGTGCAAGCGGATGGAACGATCGTCGCTCTTGACCGGTTCCCAATTCTCGACCCGGTTCCGGTCCTTGGGATCCCAAAAATAGAGACTGACGGCGCCCTTCACCGGATCATGCAGGAGTTCCGCCAGGTAGCTCGTTTTGCCGACCGTTGCCAGCTCACCCCCGTTCGGACCATTCCGCAGGTGCAACCCGACGATCATGATCTGCCCCATGATGGAGCTGATCGGCGCCATCTGTGGCCGCACGCCGTCTGGCATGCTTCCTTGCGTCGTTGACAAGCGCTCCTGGACCACCTGGCGGGCGATGAGGATGTTTGTTCCCCAATCGAATTCGACGTAGACGACGGACAAACCGATGCCCGATTGACTGCGGACAGCCTGCACACCGGTCGCGCCGAGCAGTGCGGATTCGAGAGGGAACGTAACGAGGGTTTCGACTTCCTCAGGCGCCAGACCTAAAGCTTCTGTCATCACCACGACGCGCGGCCGGTCAAGGTCCGGAAACACGTCGATGGGCAATGAACTTGCAACATAGCTGCCGTAGACCAGCGCCGCCAGTGCGACGATGACAACCAGCATGCGGTAGCGCAGCGAAAAGCGAATGATGGCATTTAGCATGACTGGCTCCTAGTGGCTGTGTCCTTCGTGTCCGGTCTTGCCGCCTTTTTCTTCGGATTGCGCTTTGAGAGCGCGGTTCAACGCGTCCGCCGCATTAAATGCAACATAGTTACCGGGAGTAATACTGCCGTCATTGGCGAGCACGACCTGTGTGGAATCCTCATAAACAACATGCACCGGCTTTCGCTCGAAAACGTCGCCGTTTTGCCGAAACACGTAGGCATCCGCCCCCTCGCGCACCACCGCCGCCAGCGGCAGCACAAACACTTCTTCGGATTCCTTGGTGCGAATATCCTCCACCGGCACGTCGAGTTGTACTCGCTGCCCGGGGCGGTAACGCCAGATGCGATATTTCGTCTTGTCTGGCGGGTATTCGCGATGTTGGTTGGGCAGCGGAACATAGAAAGGAAACGTTTGACTCGCCGGATCGATGTTGTTCGCCAGGTACAGAATCTTCAGCGGTTTTTCCAGGGGCGGCCAGGCGCCGGCTTTGTCCTCATGAAACGTCGCACGCAGCGCCCAGCCTTTGTCCGCCGTTTTTTCCAGAAGGGGCGTGTCCTCCCGGAATCCTCGCCCCTCGATATACAGATTCTGATGATTGGAGAGGTAACCTAGCAGTTGCCCGAACTGAACCTGTTCGCCAAGAAAGACCTTGAGATCTTCAACCTCCAGGAGCGGCGTGGCATTTTTGGATTCGGCGGACTTGCCCACCGCTTCGGACTTGAACCCTTCGATGACCGAGGGTACGAGCACGACGATTTCCTTGAGGAATTCCCCCTTCTCGACTTGATCGACCATGGCGGGAAGTAACCCTTTGACCGCAAGATCCGCGCGATACGCTTTTCTCGTCGCTCCCAAACGGTCGAGTTGGTATTGCAATTCCAGGATCCGCGTTTCCGGTACCGTGCCCTGCTTGAAGAGTTTGTCCAGACGTTCCTTTTGATCCGACGTGATCTTGATCTCCTGTGCCGTCTTGTAAAGTTCCGTCTGACTGGATTGAAGCGGTTCACTGTTGATGCGCAGAGTCACGAGCGGACCGCCGGGATGGACGACGTCACCGGGGAGGGCATGAATCTTTTTCACCACGCCGGAAATGGGCGCGGTGAAACTTTGATCTCCCTTGCCCCGGCGTTCAACAACGACGCCCGGAACCTGGATCGTCCGGCGAAAGGTCTTCAGTTCGAGTTCATCGGTGACAAGGCGCAAGTTTGCTCGGGCCTGCGCACTGAGCTTGATTCGATCCTTGGACCCGTGCGTGTGGCCGGCATGTGGGTCCTCGTCTTTCTTTTTGGCATCCTCCGACTGGAACCGCGACAGCCAGGTATCCCTGGTCGCGATGGCGCCGGCTGCGCCCAGGATGATCGCGAACACGCCGATCGTCAGCGTTAGCATGATTTGCTTCATCATCAGACTCCTTGCGAGGACCGAGCCTCAGCTTATTTCTGGGTCGCGTCGCGGGTTTCACTTCTTTCCGGGCGGTCCGGCAAAGAGCTATCGCTTGCCGAGGGGCGGAGGAATTGCTTCGCCAGGGGGCGGAGCGACCTCAGCCGGTTGTTCGTGCGGGGCGATGCCGACGTCGTAGCAGAGGTGGTGCAGCACCGCCTCAACGCCGGCCAATTTCTCCGGCAGCGTATCCGCGCCAATCTGCTTGGTCGCCGTGCGGGTCCAGGCGCGCATCTCCTCCTGCGCGTGGTGGAACAAACGATCCATCTCGTCAACGCGTTTGCGGATGATCTCGCGGTTTCCCTGGTGCTCTTTGGCTTGGATGGACTTGGCGGTCTGTAGTACGACGTAGGCATCGCGATAGGCGTTGGCGAAGTTCTTGTTGTTTTGGTAGTTGTAGTGCATGTCGAGACACATGGCGTTGGCCTCGAACACAAGCCGCCCGGCAAGATCGTCGTACCGAGTAAATCCGGCGAAGCCCAACTCGACAGGCTTTTGCACTTCGACGACGCGAGGCGGCAGAAGGGCCGGACTGCTGCCCACCGACACAATGCGACTGACGGGCGACGGCGTGTAGTAGTGCACGTTGCCGACGGTGAAGTAGGCGCCAATATGCCTGCCGTGATGCGGGACGACATGGTGCCAGTTGTGGTGGCCGAAGTGGCTGCCGTGGTGGGCCGGCGCGTGATGGCCGCTGGAATGGCCAGCGTTGTGGGTCCGATGTTGGGCGACGGCGATGCCCAAACTCAGGAACAAACCAACCGCCAAGGCTGCTGCTGCGTTGAGATAATTCATCCTGAACTCCCAAGGGTTAGGGTTGACGGCACGCTGGTGGGCTGGAAAGCCCGACCGACTCGCATTTATCTATTTCTTCTTCCCTGGTGGAAGCACTTGCATCGGCTGAACCGGAAACTCATCTTCGAGCGTAAGGCCGGCGATTTCGCTCGCTGCGCGCCAGGCGTCGCCAAGGGCGCGGATGTATTCAAGCCGCGCTTCGACCATGGAGCGCTGAGCTTGCAGCACGCCCAGATACTCGCCCACGCCTCCCTTGAATCCCTTGACCGAAAGCTCATAGTAATTCGTCGCTTTGGGAAGGACCGACGTTCGGTAAAGGTCCGCGCGTTTTTTCGCCGCCGTGAACTGTCCATGCGCGCCCGCCAGTCTGCCCGCCAAGTCGTTTTGCACCCGCGACACTTCGTACCTGGCCTGGCCGAGTTGGGCGCTCGCTGTTTGCACGTTGCCTTGATTGCGATTGAAAACAGGCACCGGCACGGAAACGCCGATGAGCCAATCACTGGAACGATTCTGGCCCTGGCGCACGAAACCCGACCCCACCGTAACGTTGGGGATCTTCTCCACCTGAGCGCGCCGCAGCGCGAGTTCAGCTCGGTCGATCCCGACCACGGCGGACTGCACATCCGGATGCGCCTCCATGACGAGATAATGGATTTCTTCGTACTTGTAGCTTGGGAAAGGTTGCTCCAGTGAGCCCTCGACGGCCCCGACCGGCAGGTTGGGATCACCAATTGCCGCCGCCAAGCGACGCCGTGCGGCGATCAAGTCGCGCTGGGAGGCCTCGAATTCCGCCGTGAGCCGGCCCAATTCAACTTGGAAGGGCAGGACATCCTTGGCAGGGACTTGGCCGCCTTTTTGCAACTTCTCCGCCTGGTCCACTGTCGTTTGGGCCACATTGGCCAACGCTTCGAGAATCTCGACGCGCCGCTGGATGGCGAGAACTTCAAAATAGCCTTGACGGACCAATGTGAAGAGGGCATAGCGACGGCTTCGCAAAACCAGCGTCGCCTGATCGACCTCTCGCAGAGCGACGGCCCGGCTGAGCCTGAGCTTCCCGCCAAGGACAATTTCTTGCCCGGCCCGGACATTCCAAATGCCGCTTGGACCGGTGCGGTCGCCGAGTTCGTCGCCCGTCACGCTGACGGTCGGGTTGGGGTACAGCCCCGCCTGGAGCGCTTTTCCCTGGGCCGCCTGAATATTGAGGCCCGCCTGTTGCAGCAGGGGATTCTTGGCGAGGCTCAGTCCGATCAAGTCTTGCAGCGAATAGTTGACAGGTCGTGGTGGTTCTCCGGGCGAACGAGTCGGCATCGGCATGCCGGCTGGAAGTCGAGCGGGTTGCGTTGGTCCACCAAGCGTGCCGAACTGGGCGCGAACCATTGGATACTGTTGGGCGCTAGAAAGGGAACTGCACAGGCCCAGCATGGCGATTGCCAAGCAGGGCGAGACGAACAAGCGAATCTTCATGATTGCTTCTCCTTTTCTGGGACATCATTTGAGTAAGCGACGAATGGGAGCCGGCAAACGTCCCTGCTCGCCGGCTTCCATTCGGCTGTTTAGTTAATTCTGCGGCTTCGACTTGAAGTCGCCATACGGTCCCTGCAAACGAAGCGGGCGATCGGCGCCCTTCTCGACGGCTTCCCACAGACCGCGCGGCGACGGTTGCACGCCAGTTTTGGGATGGACCCACATGAGCTTCTTGGCGACGTCCACCTGGATCTTGTCGACGCCGGCGACTTCATAAAGCTTGCCGGCGATGCGCTTGGCGCAGCCGTCACAGTGCATCTTCTCCAGGGTGATGACTGTGTAAGCGGGCGGACTGCCCGGATTTTGACCGTGCGACTCGCTGTCCACCAGCATCGCGACTGCCACGCAGAACACAACCGCGCTGAGAAACTTAAGCATCTTCTCCTCCGTGCAAAGGGAAATGGACCTTCAACGATTCACTACTTCGATCATTTTTGCTGTCGAGACTCTAATTAACCTGCGGCATATTTATTGCCGACCAGCGAGCGAAGCGCTTGCTTGCCAATTCAATTGGGTCCGAACAGAATCGGAACGCGCAGCCGTTCGAGCATGCTGCTGTTCAATCTGAAAGGAAATTGACGACTCCCGCGAGACCCACGGAAGCGATTGAGCCTAGAAGCGAGGCGGACGGATCAAGCCGCGTTGGAGCGGCGCAACGTAGTCGAAGGCTTTTTCGAACTGGCACTCACCCGTGCAAACGGCGTCACGATGAGTGACTGTGATCGGCGTGAGAAGGGGTGCCTTTGCGACGTTGCACATGGCGCAACCACCCGGACATGGACAGTGCTTTCCGTCGTGGTCATTCGGGCAGCAAGGGCAATCAGACCTTTCATCGCCGCCTTGGGAATGCCGGATAGGCGCAGGTGAATTGCTTTCCTCGGTCGTCCGAGTTTCTTTGGCCTTGTTGCAGTGCTTGCATTTCTCGCTCGGCCCCGAGGTGTTTTCTCGCAGGGAGGCCGAGACTTCCTCAACGTGCCTTGTCTGGATGCCTGTCCACTGCTCCACGGCATGGATAGCATTCGTATTCGCCAGCAAGTAAGCCGCCAGGCTCAGCAGCGAAACCAGACGTAGCCAGAATCGGGACACTGCGCGTTTCCTCTGCCCCACAAATGACGAAAACCGACACACCCACTATATACTTGTCGGCAAATTGTTCAATCCGGATCAGTATTTCCGGGTCAATCGGCAAATTCCGATCTCTCGGCAAGACGCGCAGAGATTTGCGAATCGGCGCGACACGGCAAGCGGCGCTGTTCGCTGGCCGTGTTCCGATAATCTGATTATTTCGGCAGCGGCACGGATTCGCTCGTGGGCTGCGTGAAATCCACTACGACAGTGCGACCCGGCGTAACGGTCACTACGCGGGCATCCGTAATCGGCCGGCCGTCCTGCATCCAGGTCGCGCCGATTCGATACGAACTGGGGCGACTCGGATCGAGAGGCGGCGTGTGATACAAACGCACCCGCCCTACCGAACTCGTCTTCGCTCCATCGAACGTCACTTCGGCGTCTGGGTTTGGCAAAACGACCTGAATTTGGGCCTGGTTCGACGGCGCCTGATCGACGATCGGAGCACTCGATGTGGGCGGATAGTACTGATAGTTCGCCGACCGATATGTGGAGTATGCTGGCGGCGAGTAGGAATAGTACGGCTGAGAATAATAGCCGTACCCATACGAGGGGTAGTAATAATCATGGTGGTGCCCCCCCAAGAGGTGGCCCAGCACGCTGTGGCCGTAGTGACCGCCACCGTAGTGACCGCCACCGTAGTGACCGCCGTAATGACCCCCGTAATGACCGCCGTGTCCGTGACCGCCATGTCCGTGTTGCGCTGCTGCGGGCTGAACGAAAATCAAGGCCGCGACGAGCGCGCCGGCAAGCAGGATTGATTTGCGCATGATACCCTCCACGAAAAAAGGACATCTTCCCTCTTTCATTATAGCCGGATTTTCACTCGTGGAGACGGAAACGCCCTTCCCGGGCGAAGGAAGGGCGTTTCCCATGTTGCACGCTCGCTTTAGAAGTGGTGATGCACGCGAACCTGGTAGCCCTGATGACGCAAATCGTCTGCAACATCGTGAGCGCGATGGTCCGAATGATAGTGACCGTACGTATGCCACCGGTCATGATGGTCATGCCGATAAAGCACTTCGTAGGTCCCATGCACGCCCGCACCGGGAACTTGCGCGGCAGGCATGATCTCGGCGGCGTTCGTGGCCGCGACCAGAGGGGACGTCACCGTGATCGACAGCACTCCGATCAAGCACAATTGGGCAAGGCGCATGACTCTCTCCTTCAGGTAAGTTTCAGGGTTGAGGTTCGTTGAAGTATCGTCCATCGGTGTCCCAGGAAGAACGCGACATCGTCGGCAGCTTGCGCCAAAAGCAGACCAAGTCGAGATCATGGCTTGCCCCGATCAAGCAAGATTTGTGCGATGACGGCTAACGATTAGAAGAGACGGAATTGTGAACTTGATCCGAAGTGGACATCTGGGATTCGCGAACAAGATCGGCGCGCCGAGTCCTCAGCGCTGGCGGTGGGAAGCGGCAGGCGTTAGTGCCCGGGACAGCAACCGGGCCCGCCGCTGCCACTGCTGACGGCAGGCGAGTATCCCGTGGATCGACACCCCGATGTCCCGAGCGACATGAATACCATCGCCACGACGGCCAGCCAGCTTCAGGCACGCACGGCTTTCTACCCGCAGCGCCGATTTACCTGATTTTTAGAATCCGTCCAGGCCACTTTCGGACGCGTAGCGCGCGTCGGCTCACCAACCTGGATCTTCTCGTCAAGGCCAAGGCATGAAACTTGCTGTGATTTGACGCAAGAGGGAGAAAATCATGACCACAAAAGAAATCGCGAAGTTCTTCTCCGGAGTAGCCGCGTGGGAGGCAATCGGCCATACCGCGCTGGCATTCAGCAACGAACTCCCATTGACGTTGTTGGGAATCACGATTACGCCGAACCTGAACGCCTTGGCAGTCTTCGTCGCGGCCCCTCTCTCGATTTTCCTGGCCTGGTACGCCTGGGGAACAGGAAAGTTACCCAAACCGATGTCCCCTCTTGGAAACTAGTGTTCTTGAACCGCGAAACTCATGGCGATTGAGTCAAGTTTGCATACTAGCCCGAAGCGTTAGCGAAACTCATGGCGATTGAGTCAAGTTTGCATACTAGCCCGAAGCGTTAGCGAGGTTTTCCGTTGCAAGCGATCCCTCGCTTACGCTTCGGGCTAGTATGCGTGGGTTGCTTTGGTCTGAGGTGGAAACCTCGCTAGAAGTTCAGAAACCTCGACGGAAGATGGATCATGTCTCAATACGAGAATCAACCCTGCATCGACGCCTGTACTCGCTGTGCCGAGGAGTGCGAGCACTGCGCGATTGCGTGCCTGAATGGCCCTGACGTGGCGAAGATGGCGGCTTGTATTCGCCTGGACAACGATTGCGCTGCCGTCTGCCGGCTTGCCGCGACCTTCCTGATCCAGCGTTCCAGCTTCGACGCGGAAGTCGGCCGGCTTTGCGCCGCAGTCTGTCTTTCCTGCGAAACCGAATGCTCCAAGCACAACCTTGACCAATGTCAGCGCTGCGCCGAAGCATGCCGCCGCTGCGCCGACGAATGCAACCGGATGGCGGGCGCAATTTCCTGAAAGTCTCACGCAGTGGCGCAAATTCAGGCGAAACTTCAAAGGCCGACTTGACTTCTCTCTGTGTCATGACGATAATTGCACAGGGTGTACCATGCTGCAAAAAATGCTGCTTGTTCTCCTGATGCTCTTTACTCCGCCAGGAGCCTGTGCGTGTTTCGCACATCATCAGCAACACGATGCAGGCGCCGACCAAGTCAGTTCGGATGCGTGCCACCGCGATTGCGATCATCAGCCGCAAAACCACCATCCCGACTGTCCTTCCTTCAAACCTTTCGCTGAGAAGTTGTTCAGCCCAATCGACATCCAGTCTCTCGCAATAGTTTCCTGGAGTGAAGCATCCATCGGGGAGTCTTCATTCCACATACTCTTCTCCGCCGCCTCGGCGGTGCGCGCGTATGTGCCGGGCCGGCCGCTCTTTCTGACCCACTGCACTTTCGTTATTTGATCCCGTCTGGTTCCCCCATCCGCTGCCGGCGTTGTTGCGCCCAAAGTATGTGACCGCATGCGCGCCTTGAGAAGCGCGTGCATCACTCGACGCCGCCGAATCAACTTCGATCCCGTTCCGAACCTCGACACTCACCGGGCATCCACCCCCCATTGGTGCTGCCCTTTTTCCAGACAGGATATCCATATGTCTACCATGAAGCTTGGCGCCGCCCTGTTGGGCGTTTTTCTGTGCCTCCCTTTCGGGGGATTGGCCCAGGCGCAAACCAAATCCGCAGGCCCCCGCCACGACCCGCTGGTGGAGGCGCAGCTCCGGGTCTCGTTCGGGCGCGTCGACTTGAACAAGGACGGCTTCCTGGACGCGGCGGAATTGGCCAAATCGTTCCGCGGCCCCAATGCCAAGCCGGCGCCGCAACCCGCGTTCGACGACACGGGCAACTTCGTTTATCCCGACGGACAGACGAAGGCGAAATACCAGGATCAGATTTACCTGCTGGCCCTGGACAAGGATTATGACGGCCAAATCAGCTGGGCCGAGTTCGAGGAGTACGGCGAGGCCTACGCCGCCGCCTTGCGAGGCCAACAACTCGAACAGCAGCGGCAGCGCGATCTGTATTATCAGGCGCAGAGGAATTTCGCCGCCTCTCAACTGCGGCGGACAACCTATTCGCGCTACGGCAACAATCGCCGGACGTATTATCGGCCCGTGCGGCGCGCCCCGGCGGCAACCGCGGCGCATCGCATCCAGGACCAACGGCGGCTACAGCAACAGCGGAGCCTGCAACAGCAGCGACTCTTGCAACAGCAGCGCGTGTTGCAAATGCAGCAACAGCAGCGACTCTTGCAACAGCAGCGCGTGTTGCAAATGCAGCAACAGCAGCGCATGATGCTATTGCAACAACAACGCGCGCTGGCGCAGCGGCAGCGCGCGATCTACTCGCGCCAGGCCGCGCCGGTCCATCGCGGCGTCAAGACGCCTCCCAACCGCAAGCGCCGCTGACCTGTAGGCGATCTGCACCAACCACCAAGGAACCCGATCCGCAAGGGTCGGGTTCTTCATATGATTCGTGGCGAACAAATCCCATCATCATGAAACGAGGAAAACCATGAAGATCGTGGCCAGCGTGTGTTTGCTGATGTTGACTTGGGTCGGCGCAAGCCAGGCAGGAGGCAAACTCACCTACAAGGGAACGACCTTGCAAGAGTGGCTCAAGAAGCTGGACAAGGGGGACGCCGCCGCGCGCCGCCAGGCCGCCAAGGCCTTGCATGAGATTTGCGAGGAAGCCGGCAGCGACGCTCGCGCCGCCGTCCCAGGGTTGATCAAGGCCTTGAGCGACGAGGATGACCAAGTTCGCAGCACGGCGGCGGACGCGCTGGGGCACATCGGCGCCGATGCGAAGTCGGCTTCCGCCGCCCTGAGCAAAGGACTCGCGGACAAGGTTTCAGCCGTGCGCGGCAAGTGTGCGCTGGCCCTCGGCGGCATCGGGCCGGATGCAAAAAACGCCGTGCCTGCCCTGATCGATCTTCTCAAGGATGAAGATCCTGACCTTCGCGTCAATGCCATCGCCGGCCTGAGCGGCATCGGCCCGGGCGCCAAGTCCGCGGCTACCGCCCTGATCAAGAGCCTCAATAAGGATGTCGATGCGGAGGTGCGTATGAATGCGGCGTCCGCGCTGGCCAACATTGCCGTGGACGTGAAGGCGGTCCTGCAGCCATTGATCGAAGCGCTCAAAGACGCCGACGAAGGCGTGCGCGGCCAGGCGGCGGTCACCCTGGGCGGATTCGGCCCCGAGGCGAAAGGGAGCGTGCCCGCCCTCGTCAAATTGCTCCAGGACAAGCACCCCGGCGTGCGCGGCGACGCGGCTCACGCTCTCGGGGAGGTCGGCGCCAAGGACGCGGTCGCGGCGCTCAAAGACGCCCTCAAAGACAAGGACGGCGCCGTCCGCGTCCACGTCGCCGAAAGTCTCTGGAAAATCACGGGCGAGGCCAAGACGGTTGTCCCGGTGCTCATCGAAGGCTTAAAGAACGAAGACAAATTCGTCCGCGGCGACGCCGCCCACACCCTGGGAGAGATCGGCAAGGAGGCGAAGGCCGCCGTGCCCACGCTTGAAAAGCTGCTCAAGGACAAGGATGCAGGCGTGCGCGTCCACGCCGCGGAAAGCCTGTGGAAGATCGATGGTCACCTGGAAACGGTTCTCCCCGTGCTGATCGAAGGACTCAAGCACAGCGACAACTCGCTGCGCAGGGAGGCCGCTGAAGCGTTGGGTGAAATGGGACCCAAGGCCAGGGCCGCAGTTCCAGAGCTACAGAAATTGCTCAACGACCGCAACCGCGATGTTCGCGCGGTCGCGGCGGATGCCCTGAAGAAAATCGGCGTGAAGGCGACGAAGGCGCCCCAAAAGTAACGATCGACCACCTGCGAGTTTCGTTCAGACCAGTTGCTGGCAACATAGTCAAAATGGCGAACTGTTTCGCCGCACCTTAGCTCCGTCTTCATCGGGACTAAAGTTGCTCGGCACGCGCTGCCGATGAAATAA
Organism: Planctomycetota bacterium; assembly: GCA_016191165.1. GTDB lineage: Bacteria > Planctomycetota > Planctomycetia > Gemmatales > Gemmataceae > SIAQ01. The sequence continues at coordinate 1,356 of JACPPF010000069.1, read as the reverse complement.
TCGGCGGCAGAACCGTCACAACCGCTATATCCCGTCCTTTGCTGGGAAGGCTGGCCCTTCATGCCAAGATTACTCGGAGCAATCGCGTGTTGCTGCCTCCTGTTGACTGGCTCGTGGAACCTGACTGTCGCACAGGATTACCGTAACGTCATTTCCTATCCATCACTGAGAAATACCGGTATTTCCGAAATCTTCCAGGCCTCAGGTGAAAACGAAAACGACAAGAAAAAGAAGAACGGCAATGGCAAGGAAAAGGAAGAACCAAAGCACATTCGGGACAATGCCTTTCTCGTCGAGGAAGCATTCAATCAGGAACCGGGCGAAGTTCAGCACATCTTCAACTGGGTCTTTCTCTGGGATAAGACGCAGCGAAGCCGCTCACGCGACTTCGCCTTCGCCTACACGATGGAACTTCCGCTGGGGACGCAGAAACACCAGTTTTCCTTCACGACACAGTTTCTCACAGTTCTGGACAAGCCAATTGATGGCCCTGCAACCCGGCAAGGCGACATTGGCGATACGTTCCTCAACTATCGCTACCAACTCCTGGACGACGATGAATTCCTCTGGTGCGCCCCGCGTTTCAGCTTGATTCTGCCTACCGCGGATCGGCGTTTTGGACTCGGCTCCGGCCAGCTGGGTTACCAATTTAATCTGCCGATCAGCCGCTACGGCGAAGATTTCGATTTTCACTTCAACGCAGGCTTCACGTTTATTCCAAACGTTTCGATTCCGCTCGGCGGCGAGCAGTTCTCCGATCGTCACCATCTACGCGGCTACAATCTGGGCGCCAGTGCATTTTGGAAGCCCAAGACGAACCTTCATTTCTTCGTAGAAACTCTGGGCCTCTGGAACGACGTAATCGATGATCAAAGCGCACGCGACCGAATTACGCAGGTGTTCGTGAATCCGGGCGTTCGATATGCAATCATCCAGGATCCGTTGGAATGGGTAATCGGTGTTTCCCTGCCAGTCGGACTCACCCGCGATTCACCGGACATCGGTGTTTTTGTGTACATGTCGATTGAGCACTCCTTCCGCAAAAAGAATGGCAATGGCGACTAACGAAAGGAATTTCCCATGCGATCTGGCGACCGTACCGATCTCTCTGCATCGCGCCGACCGAGTCCGGCCGACGAGGGTTTTCTGAAAGCCATTCACCACCTTGGCGGAGCCGAAAAAACGGTGTGTACAAATGAAATTGCCGACTACCTGGAGTAGCCGTCCAATCTCTGCGCAGCATATACGGCCACGGGCGTCTCGGACGGTCGCGGAGTGATCTTTTGGGGCTCGGGGGAATTTGGCGTCGATGCGTTAGCCGTCGGGGCTGGGGATGAGCTTGTCGAGAATTGGTTC
>JACPPF010000066.1 GCA_016191165.1 Planctomycetota bacterium | reverse complement strand
CCCCATCCTGCGCGAGGCCGCCCTCGACCGCGGCTGCCCACCGATTCCCTGGCTTGGCAACCGCCCACTGGTTTTTACCTATCACTGAAGCCGCCGCCGCGTAAAATTGTCATCGAATTACGCTCTGCGGAAATCGGCGTTTATGACATCTGCTACTTCCCGGATAGACTCTCAGTTGTCAGCCTACTTCAAGGAAATCTATCCCGATCCCGGAGAAGGCAAGGACAACACACGTGCGGTCAATGTCCGGCAGGAACTTTATCGGCTGTTCGAGGAAGGCATTGGCCACGATGAGCCGTCCATCAAGCGTTCGTCCTGGGTCGCTTTCAACGCCGTGACAGAGTTCGTCGATCACGTCCGCACCTCACGGGGAGCCAATGACGCCGACAGGGCAAGTCGGCGGCTCGATTCCATCTGGTTCGGCTCCGGTGCCCGGCTCAAGCAGCAGGCCTGGAATCTGGCAAACGAAATGGCAATGGCCGTCTGATCTTCACCTTCCTTCAAGATCGGCTTGCGCACCTCGACCCCCAGCACTTTGAGCGAGGCGAACGCGGCCTGCCGGACGTAATAGACGTCGTGCCTTTCGATCACGCGGCCATCTTTCCAGGTTACGTCTGCCGAGGTGGCGGCATCGCTCAGCAGTTTCCAGAGCGCCGCGATGTTCGCTTCGGATTTGAAGTACTTCAGCGCAATGGCGCCTTGCTCGCGCAGCTTGTCGTTGTCGGAAGTAATCCAGCGGCGGGCATGGCGTTCGAGATTGGCGTTCACGGGAACGATGCGCGTGAAGAATCGCTCCGGCCATTCCACGCGGTGCGCGCGCAGCTCCTTGACCGGCTCGGCAGCCGCGATGGCGTCGCGCACGGCCTGAACGAGCTTCTGCGGCTCCTTCGCCTTCGGCATCTCCACCGTGTAGACTTCTGAAAAGTACGAGCGTTTCGCGTGGCTGACCGGATCCTTCAGCTCGACCACGCCGCGGTCGTTGCGCAAGGTCAGCGGGTGGATCTTGGCCTTTGCGTTCCACATAAAGTGGACGGCCCTTTCGTGCCCCGTCCATGGAGACTTGTCCGGCAGCTTGGTGTCGGCCAGGAAAACCAGCAACTCCTGCTCGGTCTTCTGCCAGGTCATGATCTCTTCGTGGTTCCAGTCCGGAACGACATAGGTGTGAAACGGCTGATGCTTGCCTTTGAGCGTTTCGCGCACCTTGAGAACGACGGTGTTCCACTTCTTTCTGTCCCCATCTGGCTCCACCTCCTGAGCAACATCGAGGACGATCGCCCGAACCACCACCTGGCTGTCGGCTGCCATCCAGTCCACGGTTTCAACGGTCATAAGCATCGGCTGGGCGCGGGCCGCGCCGGTGCTCACGAGCAACAGGATCGAAACGAGTACCGTTCGCGACATGGCTACCCCCGTTCAAGAATCAGTGACGAGCCTGGAATTCGCCCGTGTTCATCAGCCACCAGAATAGATTCTCCACCACACGCTGCCGATCCTTCGGCCAATCACGCTTGAGGTGCTCGGTCGCAGCCTTGCGGATTTCCGGCGTCGGCAATCGGCTCAGCGCGGCGAGGAACACCTCGTCCAGGATCGCATCGAATTGCTGCTCCGCGGACTTCCGGAGTCGCTCGATGCGTTTGCTCCTCTCGATGACGGGCTGGACGTGATCGCTTCCATAGAGCATTCGGTAGGAGCGAAGGTCCGGCTCACTGTCGCAGCGCGCGACGAGGTCGCCGCGGCCGAACTGGTGCACCATGTGAAGGATTCGTTTGCGATAGTCGTTGTCGTAGCCCTCGCGGTAAAAGGCGCTGGCCACGTGCGCGATTTCCTGGGCGTGGATGCCGACGGGAACGCCGGGGCCGTAATCTTCGCGGGTTTCCAGGAGTGCGTGCAGGATTTCCGTGAGCACGCGCGCGCCATGGCGGCGCGGCACCGTGCGCGCGAAATTCGTGCGGTCGTGCTTGTTGGTCTCATTCGGGACGCTGGAGAGCTGGTAGCTACGCGACAAGAGGATCGTCCGTTCCAGGCGACGAATGTCGAATTTGCTCTGAATAAACTCATTGGCGAGCTGGTCGAGCAGCGGATGATTGCCCGAGCGATGAGCCGAGGTGAAGCTCTCGGTCGAATCGGCGAGGCCAATTCCGAAGTAGTGCTGCCAGATCATGTTGACGAAATGGCGTGCGAAGAAGGGATTCTCCGGGTCGATGAGCCAGCGCACCAGCGTCTGGCGTGCGTCGTTCCGGAAATTCACCTCGGGCCCGCCCAACAAACGCGGCCTCAGCACGACGCCGGCGCTGGCATCGGCGATCCCATTACTTGACACTGCGGCGAGGAACGTCCGGTCATGATGATCGAGTTGGTTCAGTTGCAGGGGCGCCTCGCCGAGGAATACCTGACGTGCGAACGCCGCCTGCTCCCACTTCTCCAGCGTGCCAAATTTGTGCGCGACTTTCTCCAGCCGCACCTGGCCGAAGACGTTGGTGAACGCCCGATGATCCACGGGAGTCCAGCCTTCGAGTGGATGAACATGGCAACGGGCGCACTCCAGATTCACGCCGAGGAACGCGGACGCCGTGCGCTCGGCGATTTCTTCCAGGAAAATCGCGTCCACTGCTTCGGTCGGCCTGCGCATTCCGGCCCGGAATCCGAAGAGCGGGTCTTTCGGCCGCACCACGCCGCCGTCGCGCCAGTAAATGTCGAGGGTCGCGCGCTTGGCGTAATCGCTGTCGAAGCCAGTATCCGATTTTTCGAGCGCTGCTTTTTCTTTCCGCCAATCATCCATCGCACGCCCCTCCCGGCTCGTCGCGGTCAGGACGCCGGCCACGATCTGGTCGTAGGGCATATTCTCGTGTAGGCGTTTACGAAACCACCCGTGCGCCATCTGCGTCGCCTTGTTGCGCGGCAATTTCGCGCCGTAGGAGACGCCGATCAGGTCGGTCATTTCGCAGAAACGGGTCGCCAGAAGGGCTGCGTGCAGGTGATGCGCGAGCAGCTCGTCGATTTTTTTGGTCCGTTTGTCCGCATCCTTGCTGGAGAGGAAAGCGCGCACCTCCGCGGGCGTGGGAATCGTGCCGATGAGATCGATGGTGACGCGGCGCAAAAACAGCTCATCGCTGCAAAGGTCCGACGGCACGATGTTGAGGCGGCGGAGTTGCCCGAAGATCTCGCGATCGATGAAATTCACCTCGGGAACCTTGGGATAGGCGAAGTCCTTCGCAACGGGCACGGCGACGCGAGCGCGCATGGTGCGGACCTGGCCGCGATACACGACGGAGATGCTTACATCGCCCGGCTTGACGGCGACGACGGTGCCGGTCCGGCTAACGCGCACCGGGTCGATCGCTTTCTTGTCCTCCTTGGGGGGCACGCGGAAGTCGCAGAAAGGCGTCACGTCCTCTTTGGCGCCATCGGCGAATTCAGCGATCACTTTCAGATTCACCTGATCGTTGATCTGGAAGATATGGTCGCGGGGAATGACCTGGACGCTCTTGATTTGTCCGCGCCCCGCGTCGCGGCGGGCGCCCTGAGCGATCCACTCGCGCAGCACCGCGTATTCCCATGAGCCGGGCGTGACACGGATGTCTCCGCCGTGCTGCAGATCTCCCGTTGCCTTCAGCAAGAGCAGGCTGCGATCCGGATCGGCGCTGTTGACGTGCCGGCCGTTCGTGCGGCGCGCGATTTCGAGAAAATCGCTCTCCGGCGACGCTGCAAACAAGCTGAGCGAGAATCCCCCCTTGCCGTCGCGATTGCCGTGGCATTTACCGGCGTTGCACCCCTGCCGATCGAGCAGCGCATGGACATGCCGTTCGAAATCGATGCGCTCCAGGTTGCGGCCATCGGGCAAGCGGATTGGTCCCGCCGCGCCGCTTCCGGCGTGGAATGCCAGCCACGCAACGGCCATGAACGTAGTTGTGGATCTCATTTTCCCCCCTTGTTGCTTCATCGCAGGTCTGCCGGTTGTCCAGGGCCGTTTACCTGGTCACTTGGCTGCGTCCTTTTTTGGTTCTATTTGCGCGGGCATCGGCGGCATATCCCTGGCTTGGCGCTCTCTCCACAGGCGCACGACGCCGCCGCCGGAGGCCGCCAAGAATTGATTGTCGGGAGAGAAAAGCACGTTCGCCGGCGAGGCAAGCGGCAAAGCCGCGCGTTCCTGGCCTGTCGCCGGGTCCCAGATCCGGACCTTGTAGTCCGCGCCGCATGAAGCCAGGAGCTTACCGTCCGGCGAGAATGCCAACGAGGTGACGCAATCGGCGTGGCCTTTCAACTCGCGCACGTCCTTTCCCGTCTGGGCGTCGTGCAGCCACAGCGTCCCGTCCGCGCCGTTGCTGCTGGCCAGCAATTTGCCGTCCGGCGAAAACGCCACGGTCGCGATCGCCCCAGCAGCACCCTTGCGGAAAGCCATGAGCCCGATCGGGTTCTTGATTGAGAAAACTGCCTTCCCAGTGGCAGCGTCCAGTAACCGAAGCTCGCCCAGGGTATCGAGCAACTGCATCCGGTCGGGAATGGGGTGATCGGCCGGGCCGGAGTGATCGAAGACGCTGGCTCCGCCGCCAACCACCGCGATGCGTTGACCATCCGGCGAGATCGCGATGCCGGTGACCCGAAAGCCGAGGTTGGCGGACCAGATTCGTTTGAGCGAGGTACCGTCGAGGGCAAAGGCCTGGACGCTTTTCTCCGAACTGCTGGTCACCATCAGCTTGCCGTCGGGGGAGAGGGCCACCAAGGCGACGAAGTCGCCGCCGGCGCCGAGTTGAGCCTGCGGGTTGCCGGTGACTGGATCCCGCAGCCGCACCTGGAGGGCGTGTCCTCTGCCCGGGCCGGCCGTCACCAATTGCTTGCCGTCCGGCGTGAACGCCACGAACCGGATCGGCTCGGAGTCCAGCGACCGGATCTTCTTGGCCTTGGCGACATCCCAGACGTAAACGCGGCCGTCGGCCTCGCCGGTGGCCAGAAGGGTCGCATCCGGGGAGCAGCCCATCCACCGTACCGGGCTCTTGTGACCCTCGAGTCGGATGATCTCCTCCCAGCGCGCGACGGCGGGCCCAGATTTGGTGGAATTGCCACCGGCGCCGGTTTTTTCAGTTTTCGGTTCATCCGCTTTCAGGCCGGGGGGTCGTCGCAAGGTCAGCAGGACGCGCTTTGTGCCGGCGTTCGCGGAAAACTCCGTGGGCCGGTCCTTCTCAGGCAGGCTGACGCACAGCTTGAGCGTGTCGCCGGCGATTTCATAGATTCCTCGGTAGATCTGCGGTTTGCCTTGTAGGTCTAGAACCAGGTCGATCCCTTTCGGCTTGGCCGAGGGCGCCAACTGAAATTCAACGGTCAGCGTTCTGCCGTCCGTACACTCCACGAGGAACGAGCTCGGCACCGTGACGGACCGAAACGTTGTCGGTTTGCTGGCACGGATCGAGTCGACGCGCGACAACCAATGAGACTCGTCAATTGCTGTTGTGATCGACGCGACGACCCAAGGGCCAAGCAAGGCGTCATCGATCTTAAGCCCCGCATCCGTGATCTTTGTATCCTTTCTCGATGGACTAATCGCCAGGGCAAGGAATACGCCAAACCGTCGCTTCAGAACCCGCTTGTCCGCGATCGTGTGCATTTTCCCGGCCCGCGACCAGAATCGTACCGTCCGGAGAAAAACACACCGATCGAATAAAGCCCTTTTCCTTCTGCAATTGCGCGCGGAACTTGCCGGTGGGCACGTCCCACAAGAAGACGGTCCCATCCAGACCGCCGGTCAGGAGCAATTTTCCGTCCGGCGACAAGGCCATGCACTCGACACGTTGCTCCGGCCCGCTGAAGTGCCGCAACTCAGCGCCGGTGGCCGTGTCCCACATCTTGATGCCATCCCCGCTGAGGGAAATGAAGAAGTCGCCGGCACGGGAGAACGCCAGTTTGTTGACGCTGCCGCGCGTGACCTTGTGCTCGTTGACCATCTTCTGTTTCACGAGGTCCCAATGCCTCATGCGGTAGTCATCGATCTTGGTGCCGCCCCAGACGCACATTCTGCCGTCGGGCGACACGGCCGCGGTACGGACACCGAGACCCTGGTTGGCATTGAAAAATAGCCGCTTGCCCGTTTTCAAGTCCACCAGGTGTACAATCTGCTGGTACTGATCGACCTCAAAGGCGAGGATTTTCCCATCCTTGGCGAAGCCGACGAAACGGTAGACACGGCCACCGGTGTGGCGCTGGACCAATTCACCGGCGCCGCGCCTTTGTGGTAAGTGTTTGCCGGTACCTACTTGGAAAAGGTCGAACTGCGGCATGTATGCCTCGTCCGGCTCCCGCCTACCGAAAAAAACGTCCACGTCTCGACTGATCACCGCCAAGGATGCGCCGTCGTCCGAAAAAGCCAGCGAGTGGAGGTCGGGCCGAACATTTTCAGCGTGGGGAACCCGTAGGTCGCGGCGTTCGAGAGCGGGTTCTGGAATCGTCAAGTTGCGGATCACAGCGCCCGTGTCGGCGTTCAGGAGATGAACGTGCTGCGCATAGCCGACGGCCAGGATGTTTTGCGTGGGAGAGAACGCCGCCGCCTGGAAATCCCCCCCGCGGGTCCACAAGTCCTTGCCTGAATGGGCTTCCTGCACGTGGAGTATTCGTCGCGCAGAGCCGCCTTTCTTGTCCCATTGAAATTCTCGGCAGACCAATCGCTTGCTGTCGGGGGAGAAGACCACCGGGACGGAATCTTGCGACCCGACCGCGTTGAGTTGATCGGCGCGGGTGATCGGGAAGGCGCTCATCTGTCGGAGAAGCGTCGGCTTGGCCGGCTCCTTCCAATGATGCTCAAGATGGACGGGAAGAGTGATCGAGGCCTCTTTGGTGATCATTGGTTCCGGCATTGGGTCGACAATCGCAGCATCGCGATCCTCCAGACCCGAAACAGCCCCCAGAAAGAAAAGGAAGCCGGTCGAAGAAAACGTGGCGAATTGGCGTCGAGAATATCTCATCGCTTTTCCTCAAGCCATTCCGGGTCGATGCTCCAGACAATCGCGTGGTCGGGGCTCCCTTGCCCATCCGGATTGGGATTCTGCCGACCCGCGACCAGGGTTCTACCGTCGGGCGAGAAGCACACCGATCGAATCCAGCCCTTGTCCTTCAGCAGTTGTTCTCGAAACTTCCCGCTGCGCACGTCCCACAGGAAGACGGTCCCATCCGGGCCGCCGGTCGCCAGCAACTTGCCATCCTGTGACAATGCGAGGCATCCGACGTACTGTTCGGGACCGATTAAGCGGCGCAACTCCGCTCCGGTAGCGGTATCCCACATCTTGATGCCGCCGGCGGACATGGCGATGAAAAAGGAGCCGTCGCGCGAAAACACGAAGTGGCCGACATTGCGAGTTTGCTCTTTGGGGGGCTGATTTCCTTCTGGTGCACGAGGTCCCAGATATTCATTCGCGCATCGCCGGACGCAGAGCTGGCCCAGACACACCTTTTTCCATCGGGAGACACGGCGGCGGCTAAAACGTGCCGATCGTGCAGCCCGACGGAGAAGAGCTGCGCGCCCGTGCGCAGGTCAACAAGGCGGTCGATTTGTTGCTGGCGCTGATTCTCGAAAGCCAGGATTTTCCCGTCCCTGGTGAAGCCGACAAGGCGGTAGACCGAACCACCGGCGCCGCGCGTCTGGCACAGTTCCTTGCCGGTCGCGACTTCGAAGAGATCGAACTGCGGCGCCAGTTGCATCTCCTCGGATTGGGTTGGGCGGAGCTGGAAGTTTCCGCTGTCCTGGCTGATCACGGCCAGCGATTTCCCGTCATTGGAGAAAGCGAGCGAGCGGAAACTTAGGAAGCGGCGCCCGAACAACTCGTCACGCGGCCGTTCGTGTTCGGCAAAGAGCTTTTCGAGTTCGACAAGGAACTTCTCTTTTTGAATCGTCAAGGTACGGATCAGTTTGCCCGTGTCGGCGTTCAAGAGGTGAACATGCTGCCCGTGGCCCACAGCCAGGACATCTTGATTCGGAGAGAATGCCGCCGCGCTGAAGCTCCCCTCGCGCGTCCCCAGGTCCTTGCCGGTGTCGATGTCCTGAAGGTGCAGCGTGTGCACAAAGCCGACTTTTTCGACTCGGCGATACTCGCCAAAGGCCAATCGCTTGCTATCGGGCGAGAAGGCCACCGGAACGACTTCGTGGGACCCGAACGCATTGAGTTGATCGCTGCGGGCGATCGAGAAGGTGTTCATCTGTCGGAGGAGTGTCGGCCTGGAAGGAGGATTCGGATGTCGCTCCGGACGGAGGGGGATGCTGACGGGAGTCTCCTTGTTCTTCTCCACCGCCTGCACCGGACCGGCAATCGCAGCAGCGCGGTCGTCCGTCGCCAAAGCGGCGTAGGCCAACAAGCCCCCGCCGGTCACCAGCAGCATCAGAAGGACGACAAGTCCCGCCATCGTTTTCGCTTTTGCCACGAACATCGTCCGGATGACGCTTTCCGCCAGAGCGATCGCCGCGACCGTGACGGATTCGCACGCCTTCCCGGCCGCGAACGGCGCCGCGGCGCTGGCCACGCGCATAAATAATCCGACCGGCACGGCCGCGAAAGCGACGGTTGGCGCAAGGGTGGCCGCCACCACGAGTGCGGGCACGGCGACGCCGCGGCGCGTCAGACTCGCTTCAAGCAGTGCGCGCGCCCTGGCGATGCGGCTCGACACGGTCCCCTCTTTCCAGCCCAACTCCTGCGCCGCGTCCGCACGGCTCTTGCCCTGCAACACGCAGAGCACAAACGGGGCGCGGTATCTCTCCGGCAACCGGCCGATCTCTTCGCAGAGGATCGCCTCCAACTCCCGCTCGGCCGCTTCGGTGACGGGCGGCGTCGGCGTCTGCGGAGGCGCCTCGCGCTCATGTCGGCGGCGTGTGTTCATGGCTCGTCGTGACTTCATTGCCGTGCGCAGGGCGACTCCGTAGAGCCAACTCGGAAGAGAATCACGCTTGCAAATCGAGCCGGCCATTCGGGCCGGGACGAGGAACGTCGCTTGAAATGCATCCTCGGCGTCGTGCTCGTTGTTAAGCACCGATCGGCACACGCCGAAGACGAGCCGGCCGTGCCGTTTCACCAGAGCGGCAAAGGCGGCTTCGTCCTTCTTTGCGACGAAGCGATCCGAAAGTTGCCGATCGCCTTGCCCTTGCGCCTGCCGTTCCGCAACCAGCAGAACCCGGCGCAGGATGGCGACCAGTCGTCCCGCGCCCATGGAGAAACTCGCGTCCGGTGGGGATCAATCAGCTCCATAGTACCCGGACCGGGCCCGAAAAGTCTGTGGGATAGCAAGAAAATCGTGGCAACTTTTTCCGAAGGGCGCAGACTATAGAGCGTGCCTCAGGGTACTATTGTTAATTGTCTGGCTTCGGACCAACGATACGATCAACGAACCCGCGCCGTCCCCCACCTGAGGATCCCTGCAATGCGCGGTTACCTATTCGCTGTCGTCACCCTCGCTTTCGTGGCAAGCTCGACGCACGCCCAGGTGTCAATACCGGAGTCGGCCAATCTCAAGGGGTTGCCCAATACGCCGGAGCAACTCTTCCTTCGGGGCCCTCTTCGCTTCGGCCCCCATCAACTCGGGGACGCAACATTCCAGCAACTGCTTTCCCAGGTGCCAAAGCTGCGAACCCTTCACGCCATCGGTTTCGGTTTTACCGATCGCGTTCTCGAATCGATCGGGAAACTCGATGCGCTGGAGGAGCTTGATCTCGAAGGAAATGCGTTCACCGGCGATGGCCTTCGACACCTTGTCGGCCTGAAGAAACTACGCAGGCTCAACCTGAACGGCAACGCGATCCGCGCCGACGCATTCGAGACTCTTGCCAAGTTGTCGTATTTGACGAGCCTCTCCGTTCGGGAACACGGTCTGGTAACGGATCGCGTCCTCGAGCATTGCGGCAAACTGGTGCAACTTCAGGAACTTCACCTGTCACAGGATACGTCGCCGGTCACGGACAAAGGGGTCGCGCATCTCGGCAACCTCAAGCAACTCAGAAACCTGAGCCTGATGAAGAGCGGCAAACTCACCGATGCAGGCCTTGCGCAAATCGCCAAGTTCTCGCAGCTGCGCGAGTTGAGTCTGCTCTACTTGAAATCGACAACTCCTGGCGGGCTGACAGTGCTTGGAAATCTCACCGAGCTGCGCGCTCTGGAAATCGTTTTCGTGCCGATGAATGAGGAAAGCGTGCGTGCGCTGGGCAAATGCCAGAAACTCGAACACCTCCGCCTCACGATGGTGTCAAAAGAGCCGATTGCCCTCGAAGGCTTGGCTGAGCTGCGCTCACTTCAGGTGAATCGGCCCATGTCAAGCGAGACGATACGCTCGCTGGCACAACGAAAGCACCTGGAAAAACTCGTATTGCAAACCGTGGCCATCACCGACGAGGATCTAACGCACCTCGCTCGGTTGTCAAAGCTTCAATGGCTAGAGCTTGACAGCGATCGAATCACGGCAGCCTCGCTGCCGACGCTGGCAAGCATGAAAGCTCTGCGGGTGCTCTATACAACGGGAAAAGCCCGTATCAGCCCTGAACAATGGACGGCCCTCGGCCAAGATTCGCTTCCGGAGTGCCTCATCGCACGCCCGAATCCACCGTTTGCCAATTACCATCTACCTAAAAGATATAGATAGATGTGCGGCCGACGCCGATCGTCTCTATTTTCTCGACTGGGGGAACACGATGCCACACAAATCACTAACAAGCAGGCGGAAGATCCTTGCGTGGTTGGTGCTGGCGCTGGTCATGGGGGCCATTACAGTTTTGCTCTGGAACGTGTTCCCGCATGAGCCACGCGTCACCTTCGTCGGCAAACACCCGTGGGGTTGGCTGTCCCCGGACGGCGGGAGACTCGCTCTTCCGGACTCGCCGTGGCTTTGGGATACGCACAGCGGCAACGGACTCTTCGCGTTACCTGAGGGTGTCCATTTCGCGACAGGTTGGCCGCGATTCTCTGCTGACAACAAGCTCATGGTTTGGGAATCTGAGCCGATGAAGCTGTTCTTCGGCGATTTCCAAACCGGACGTACCTGGGCCGTGGTTCTGCCGGCGCCATGGCTTGGGGCAAATCGTTTCCTGTTCTCGCTGGACAGCGAAATCCTGGCCGTTCAAGACAGGGGCGGCGACATCGTGTTGATTGAGACCGCCAGCGGCCGGTTGCTGGATCGCTTGAGCGGCGAAGAAGATAATCAGGATCCTTTCTGGGGATTCACCGCGGGCGGGGCCTATCTCGCTTACCCGGCCAGCGACAAGAAGACGTCAAGCGTTGGGTTTTGGAATACGCGCACGCGCCGGCGGGAAGTCGTTCTGGATCCAGACAACATGTTCGTGAGCATCAGTCCCGATGGCAAATCGCTTCTGACAGCTCAAGCAAGTTACCTTGAAACCGATGATAGGTATTTCCATATCTTCAACCTTTGGGATTTTGATCCGCCCAGAAAAACGCCGCGTGCCAAACTCGCCGCCAAGACGGGTTGGCATCGATTCAGTGGCAACGCTTTTTCCGCTGACAGCAAGTGGCTCGCGACGTGGGATGGCGGCGGCGAGCAACCGGGGATCGTCGAGTTCTGGAATGTGCAAAACGGCCAACGAATTGCCGAGTCGCCTGATTTGGGCACGGTCTATGGCGGCGCCTGGACGCCCGACGGGTCGCATTTCGCCATCTCCACGATGTTCATGACGGGAGGAGTTTGGACCGGCAAGCGCTGGAAGAACCAGGAGGAGCGCGTAAAGCTCGCGCTTTTTGACTTGAATCGCAAGGGTATCGCCTGGGAACAAATCTGGTATCGCGACTCCATGAGCACGCATCCAACCTTCAGCCCGAGCGGCAACGCGCTGGCGGTCTACGCGGAAAACCGTATCCGGTTCCTCGATCCCACGACAGGCCGAGTTCGCGCTGACGCGCGTGCGCCGGAGGCTGCAGCCGGCGCTACGACCAATCATGATGTCACTCCCGACAAGCGGCGCCTCGTTTACCGGGAAATAGGCAATACGAGGAGCAAGCCGAACTGGATCGATGAAGCGCTGGCATGGGTGCGCCTGCGCCCTCTGCCCGCGGAACATCGGGACTGGGATCTGGTCACCGTTTTCGACATGGAGACCGCCCAGGAACTGGTGCATTTGGAATACACCAGACACACCGAGGCGCCTTTGCTCAGCGATGATGGCAGCACGCTTGTGACATTCCACCAAGATCACGTTGCCATTTGGGATGTGCCGGGCCGGCCGCCGCTGCGGTGGGTTGTGGGACTCCCTGTCGGGTTGTGGATTGCGAGCTGTTTGATCGTGTTTAAGCGTTTGCAACCGTGATTACGAATATCGAATTTATCGAATTACAAATCCCGGCCTAATTGGGGTACCCTGCGAGTGATTGGGAATCAGTTGGAGGACGCGAAAATGGCTACATCGCCATCTGCGATGTCCCGTTACCTGGTTGTTGTCCTTGCCGGCCTCAGCGTGCTCGTTTTCACGGCGCCGCTTCCGGCGCAACCGGCCCGCCTGCCGAACGGCCAGGTTCTCGCCGCGATCGACTTTGAACGCCACGTTCACGCGCTGCTGGATCGCCAGGGCTGCAACGCCGGCGGCTGTCATGGCTCCTCGCGCGGAAAGGGGAGCTTCGTCCTCAGTCTGATTGCCGAATCTCCCGAACGCGACCACAAAGTCCTGACGCGCACTTCGCGTGGTCGGTTGCTTAACTTTTCCGCACCGGAGCAGAGCTTGCTGTTGCAGCGTCCACTCGCAGGAACTGGGCACGCGGGCGGAAAGCGACTCGATCTCGGTTCGTGGGAATACGAAGTCCTGCGCCAGTGGATCGCGGCCGGCGCGCCCTGGCAACCGGGGAGCGGCAAGATCGTCCGCATCGAAGTTGAGCCGGCGCGAATCGTTTTCCCCGGTCCAGACGAATCACGTGCTCTGAAGGTCTTCGTCCGTTTCGCGGATGGGTCCCGGCACGACATGACCTCCTTCTGCGACTTCCGTCATCCTGGAGAAAAAGTAATCCGCGTCAACAAGCAAGGCGAGGTGACGAGCGTGGGTCGTGGCCTCGACACCGTTCTCGTGGTCTATCGCGGCAACGTCACACCTGTGCCGATCGCCGTTGCTTATCCGCCGCGCGCGGATTATCCGAAGATTCCGGAGGTGAACTACATCGATCTGCACATCTTCGCCCTGTTGCGCGAGCTGAACCTCGTGCCCGCCGATCTGACCAGCGACACCGAATTCCTGCGCCGCGTCTACGTCGATGTCATCGGCTCGCTGCCGACGCCAGAGGAGCTACGAAGTTTCGGCGCCAGCAAGACGCCGGACAAGCGTGCCCGCAAGATCGATGAGCTGCTGGCGCATCCACGTCATTCGGCAATCTGGGCCAACAAGTGGTTGATGTGGACCGGTAATTCGACCGACGGCGAGGCGCCCTTCCACTATCGGCTGCGCGGCTGGCGACAGCTTTGGTTCGACTGGCTGCGGCAGCGCTTCGACAAGAATGTGCCGTTCGATCAAGTGGTCGAGGGCATCATCGGTGCGGACACGCGAGAGGGAAAATCGCCGGACGCCTGGATTCGCGATGCTCAGAACCTGGTCAAGCGAGGGAGACACGGTTTGGGCAGCGACTATGCGAAACGCCGCACGCTCGATCTGTTCTGGCGCTCATTCGACAATTATCACGATCCGGCGGAGCGCATCGCTAGCGCCTTTCTCGGCATTCGCGTGGACTGCGCCCGCTGTCACAAGCATCCTCTGGGGCCGTGGACGCCGGCGGATCATCAAGCGTTCACGGACATTTTCCGACAAGTTCGCCACGGCAACCATCCTGAAACCGCCGCGTTGGCGAGAGCGGAGCGCAGTCGCCGCCAGAAAGAACTGGAGGCCGAACTCGGCGTGAAGGGCCTCACGCCGGAATCGGCTCAAGCAATTCGTGATCGCCATCAACTGGATCTTTGGCAGGTAGCGCTCAAGGAAATCCACCTCGGTGATCGAATCGCGAATCTGACGCGAGGGCCGGCGCCGATCACGAGCGGGCTGGACCTCGCCAAATCCGTCGACCCACGCCACGATTTCGTGCGCTGGCTCGTGGCCCGCGAGAATCCGTTCTTCGCCCGCAATATCGTCAACCGCACCTGGGCCTACTATTTCGGCCGCGGCCTGGTCGAACCGTTCGACAGCTTCTCCGACGCCAATCCCCCCAGCCATCCTGTGTTGCTCGACCTGCTGGCGAAGGATTTCATTGCCGGCGGCTTTGATTTGCGCCGGCTCGAACGCACTATCTTGAACTCGCGCACGTATCAACTAGCGTTTGATCCATTCACTTCACCGCGCGTCGACCCTGCGCTTTTTGCGAGCCGAGAGCCGATGCGCGTTTCCGGCCGCGTCGAACTCGACATGATTAACGACGCCACCGGCGGCGCCTTGAAACTGGAGAACGCCCCGGCCGGCACCCGTGCGATCGAGGTCGTGGACCTGCAATCGCTGAGTGCCTACGTGAATGAGAACGATTTCTGGAAGGAACGCGAGGAAGCGATGGTGCGCCTCTTCGGCCGAAAGGAGCCGATGGACCGTTGCCGCGGCGCCGATCATACGAACTACCTGCACCTCATGGGCTATCCGAATCTCGCCAAGCTGATCACCAACGGCCAACCGCACCAGGCGACGCAGGGCGTTTTCCCCCTCATGAGGCAATCCAAGGAACCGCGCGGCGGCTGATCCCGCGGCGGCGATTTGCGTCAAACCCGCTCGCGCCAGCATATCGACTGCCATCGGCCAGCGGTCCGCCGGCGCGGCCAACACGCCCGTCTGAAGGCCCGCACGGAAGGGCGCCAGGAGTTCACGAAGGGCATCCAGAGCGCGAATCGGAATCACGCAGATCGTGCGATAGCCGAGGGGCACATCGGCCGGCGCGTCGTCAGTCAGCAGAATCGTGTGATCCATCGAACCGGCTGAAGCGAATAGGCTCGCATGATCCCTCCAGTACCCCAGTTCACGGATCGCCAGCACCTCCGCCTAATCATCCAGCGTCAACGGCCGCGCTGGCAACCGGTCGCGCACAGCCCTGAGGGACTTGCTCAACTCGTCGGCAACCCGGCGCGGCAGTTCGGCAGTATCCTCCACGAACAACAACCGAGGCGAGCTGCACGCTCGCTGTTCCCATAAAGCCACATCCCATGCCAAATTGCGGGCCGTCTCTGCAAGATCGACGCCGGCCAGAACGAAGCCGATTCCGAGGCGTGGCCCGTAGTGAATGACCCGTCCCCGGCAACGGTCCGCGGGATACGCGCTGATGGCTGCCTCCCCACCCCAGACGACGATGGCATCCCCCTCGTCGCGCAGAACCTGGTTGGCATCGTCCTGCGCGCTGGACCATGAGCAGACGGCAACGGCGTCGCGCAGCAGGCCGTCATGGTCAGCCTCGAGCAAGGTTTGCGTGAACAACTCGGTGAAGCCGCTGTCCTCACTGCTGAGCTTGAGCAAAACCGCGTTGCGCGTGAGCAATGCCTGTGCCAGGGCGATGACGCCGCCGAGGAACACATTGCCGGCCAGCACCTGGGCAACGACGCCGAGCGGATAGCCGCGGGCCCAGCCGATGCCGTGCTCGTCGGCTTGCCAGGTGTCAAGAAGGTCCGCCCGCCCGAGTTCGTGTGCCAATTCGGCGCGCAGGATGGGGGCGTGCAACGACATCGCCAGTCCGGTTAGCGCCGCCTCAACGGTGTAAGGTCCGAACAGGCCCGAAAGCATTTGACTGGCCTGCTGAAAGGCTGCGCTCCCCGGCTGCCAGCGCTCGCTCAAGCGCGCCAATCGCCCCAGCAGCCCATCGAGCGGCAAAGCGGCCAGCCGGGCCGCGCCGGTGCGCAGCCGCGCGAAACAGGCACGCATTTGCTCCGGGGATTGAATAATCTCTTTCATGCCGGTTTTTTCTCGTCACTCGTCACTCGCCACTCCGCACCGTTCATCGCACCGCCTGCCCCATCTTCATCGCACACGTCTCGAACCGTGCCGCCGAGGCCCGTCCGCGCGGCACCAGGTACGGCGCTGGCACGCCACACGGGCAACCATGCATCAGGGTCGCCTTGTCGGTCGTCAGAATCTTGAGCAGCGGATAGCTGGTCGTGAGCGGCGTTGTCAGTTGCAACAGGCCGAGCTCACCATCAGGTACGGCCGCGCCCGTCTCGGGATCGATGGCCTGCGCCCACGTGAAGGCCGGCACGTGATAGTGTCCGTGGCTGCACTGGACGAATACCGCGGGGCATTCGCTCAGGCCGAACATGTCGCGAATGGCGTCCTGCGCAAGTCCGAAGAAGTCGGCCATCTGCTTCTGGAAGTCGTCGCGTTCCAGCGAAACGCCGGGAAGGAAGCTTTTCCAGCCGCCGCCGGTCAGAATCTTGCTCCCCGCGGGCAACGGCAAGCGTTTGATGCCGGCCGAGGCAAGGCCGTGCATCGCGGCGGCCATCAAGGCCGGGTAGCCGACGAGCAGTACCGGTCCGCGTGTCCCGGCTTCCTGAATCGCCGCCACCGCCTCCTTGAGCGCGAAGTCAACTCCGGACGCTTTTTGCTGGACGAGATAGCGAACGGAGCGCACCTCCGGAGTGGCCCGCAACGCCGCGTCGATTACCACCGAACCGGCCATCTGCGTTTGACTCGGATCGATCAGGAACGCCAGCGCCTCGACGGACCCGCTGACGATCCCCGCTGCCCGATAGCTCGCCAGCATCGCCTGCACGCGCCGTCTCATGCTCGGCTCATCCAGCGGTGTGACGCTTGGCTTCCCGGTTGTGCCGGAACTGGTCAAACGCATCACGATCGGCACATCCTTGGGCACCGCAAATTCGCACGTTTTCAGCTCCGGCAGGAAGATCGCCGGCAAACCTTGGACGTCGGCAAGCGATGGTTGCGGCGGAAAATCCCCGACGCCCCGTGAACGCAAGAACTCGCGGTAAACAGGGAATCGTTGCTCAAGGATATTTAGACAATAGCCGCAGGATTGGGTAAACGAATCGCCCGGCATCCTGGCGCTGAAGACATCGGCCGTAAGCAAGGTATCGATGGGGTCAGGCATCAACTCAATCTAAGCGACTTGTCGCGCATTGCAACCTTTTTCACGACGGAATTGACATCCACGGGCCCCGAGTCGCGCAACCCGAGCAAGTGTCGCCCTTGCTCGCGCTGCGTGCTCACAGCGCATGCCGAAAGTTGCGCTATTTGCGCGGCTGTAAGTAGGTTCCTCAGATCCCTTCCTGGTGCATCGGCAATGGGGGAGCCAGAAGTGCCAAGATTTTCGCGCAATTTGCTGGCGTTCGTACCGACCCGCGGGTATGCTTCACTTTACACCCGTGGAGATTCACCATGCACTTTTCCCTTGTTGCCGCAGTCCTGGTTTTTGCGGTTCCCGATCGGCCCAGTCCCTTTCCCGACGATACCCGCGTGTTTCAAGAACGCATTCTGGGAGAATGGCAGGTTGTGAGCCATTTTACCGGCGGTCGGGACGATAACCGCAACAACCTCATGTGGGTCTTTACCAGTGAGACCATGCAGCATGTCTATTTGCGAAATGGCAAAAAGGATCCGGGCGGGAAGTTTCCCTATACGCTCGATTCGACCAGGAATCCCGCGGTGATCCGGTTCCCGGCCAGCAAATTCGCGGGCATCATGAAGCTCGAAGGCGACTCGCTCACCGTTTGCCTGCACGGCAGCCCCGCGCTGGAACCGCCGGTCGGTTTCGTGTCGCCGCCGAATACGTCGATCACGTTATTGCGACTGGTCCGGGTCAGGAAGTATTAGTCAGGTTGCCCTCTGGAAACGCCGTAACGCGAGTTGGGCCCGGATCCTGGAGACTAACGATGCGCGCCGTCCTGTTGCTGACCGTCCTGAGCGTCGCGGTTCCCGATCGCCCCGATCCGTCGCCCAGGGAAAAAGCCGCGCCGATCCAGCAACAGCTGCTTGGTGAATGGCAACTCACCTCGACCCTGGTCGGTGGCGATCCCAACCTCGCCAAGGGACCGCCCGATACTGTTCTCATCTTCATGCCCGGCGTTATCCAGGTGCGTGAAAACGGCAAACGCCGCGAGAGCGACGACGCGAGCTACACACTTGACGTGACAAAATCCCCTACCGCCATCGACATCCTGCAAATTCAAGGACCGCAGAATAAAGTCGAAGGCATCCTCAAGGTGGAAGGCGACCAGCTGACCATTTGTTTTGCATTCGGTGGTCGAGGCTCGCGGCCAACAGGATTCGCATCGGCGCCGAAGACGCAGAACGCCTTGATGCAATTCAAACGAATCAGGAAATAGGGAGGCAAACCATGCGTTTGGCATTGATGTTCGCGGCTTTCACGCTGGCGGTACCCGACCGCCCCGATCCAACTCCGAAGTCCACCCAACCCACCGCACCCTTGCACCAGTTGCTGCAGGGCCAATGGGTCACGGTCGAGCGCGTCTTTGAAGGCCGGCCCAGCAAGGCCACGACCTCCGGCGCACTCTTCAAGGGCGATGACCTGCATCTGGGTACGCCCGGAGCGGCGCGGGTGACCGCCTTCGCTTACGGCTTCAAGCTCGACACGTCGCGTAGTCCTGTCTGGTTCGACATCATTTACAAGCAAAAGGCGGCAGGCAAAGTCCTCCTCGGCATCATGAAGATCGAAGGAGATCAGCTCACGCTCTGCTACGGCTTGCGCGGCGGCGACCGACCGACCGAATTTCGCTCCGGTCCCAATTCCAAGACCGCCCTGTGGGTATTGAAACGCCAGAAATGAACACCCCTCTCCCGCCCGCAAAACCCAAGGCGCTCGTTTCCTGGAGCGGCGGGAAGGACTGTCTGTTGGCGCTTTGGCACGCACGTGCCGCGTTTGACGTGACCGCCCTGCTCACCACCGTCACGGCCGAGTTCGGACGCATCTCCATCCATGGCGTCCGCGTCGAATTGCTCCACCTCCAGGCGGCCAGTCTCGGCATTCCCGTTCGGATAGTCGAGATTCCCTATCCGTGCCCGAACGCCATCTACGAATCGGTCATGCGCGACGCCTGGCGCCAGGCCCAGTCAGAAGGGATTCATCACGCGATCTGCGGCGACTTGTTCCTGGAAGACGTGCGCCGCTACCGCGAGGAACGCCTGTTCGGCAATAATGCCTGCGTATTCCCGCTCTGGCAGCGGCCGCCGCTTGACGTGGCGCACGAATTCCTCACGCTTGGATTTCGCGCCGTCTTATGTTGTGTGGACACGCAGACCCTGCCCGCGGAATTTGCCGGGCGACCCTACGATGACGCTCTGCTGCGCGATTTGCCCGCGGGCGTCGATCCGTGCGGCGAGAACGGCGAGTTTCACACGTTCGTCCACGCAGGTCCGGTGTTTCGGACGCCGATCCAGTTTGAATACGGTGCGCGGGTGCTGCGCGAGGGGCGGTTCGCTTATTGCGATCTGGTTGCGACTGTGGATTGAGCGCGACGGGTTCGCGAGGCTTCCAATGCGCAGAACCGCCAGGCGATGTTTGCAGCGGGTCTTATTGGCGCTTTACCAATCACACCAGCACCTTGCTGGGGCGGAGTTGCCCGTCGATCACAGTGCCGATGGCACGCAAACGATCCTCGTCGTCAAAAACCGCCACGTCACTTGCGTCCACTTGCGCCGGCACAGCGATGCTCTGGCCGTGTCGCAGCCGTTGAATCTCAGCAGGCGTCAACGTAATCCTGGTCAGGTCCCGAGTTGCCTGGGCAATCGGCAACAGCCGTGCCCGCGCCTGTTCGAAGGACGCATCCAGGTGGAGAGCGTCGTTCGCGGTGAAAGGGCCGATGGCCAGACGCCGCAGGGCGGTGATGTAACCGCCACACCCGAGCCGTTGGCCCAGATCGCGCGCGATGGAACGAATGTACGTCCCCTTGCCGCAGCGCACGACAACGTCGAGGCGTGGATAGGTGAAAAGTTGTATGTCGATGGCGTGAATCGACACCGTGCGCGGCGCGAGGATCACGTCCTGGCCTTTTCGCGCCAGGTCATACGCCCGTCGGCCGGTGATCTTGGCGGCGGAGAAGCTGGGCGGCAGCTGGTCGATCGCGCCCACGAAAGAAATGAGTTCTCGCTCCACGTCGTCTTGATTCGGCACGCGCGCATCCGGAAAGGGTGTGATCGCGCCATCGGCGTCATCGGTGTCGGAGGTTGCGCCAAGTTGAATCTCGGCCTGGTAGTGCTTGGACATGCGCTGGACATATTCGGTCAGCCGCGTCGCCTGCCCGACGCACAACACGAGCACGCCGGTGGCGAGCGGATCGAGCGTGCCGGCGTGACCGATTCGCGTCTTGCGCGGGAACCAGCGCAGGGCGCGATCGACGGCGTCGCGTGAAGTGATGCCGGCGGGTTTGTCGAGGACTAGAAGGCCGTCGAAATTCGTTCCCATCGCGAGCCCAATTGGTTTAGCCGCTCGGCTTGGGCGAGCGGACGCTAATCGTATAGTACAATGATCCCGTCCAGCATGGTACTCGACCCACCTGACCCCCCAAGAGGTTCGGATGGCCGTCCCTGAGATTTGCGTGATCTTCAATCCCGCCGCGGGCAAGCATCGGGGGCGGCGCCGGCTGGGGCAGATTCGAAAAACCTGGGGCGACCGCGCCAAGTTTCGCCCCACGCTGCATCCTGGTCACGCGACCGAACTGGCATCGCAGGCGGCGGGCGAGGGCTTTCACATTGTCGTCGCCGCCGGCGGGGATGGAACAGCCCACGAGGTCCTCAACGGTCTGATGCGGGCGGGCAAACCGGACGTGCAATTCGCGATCCTGCCGATCGGCTCGGCCAACGACTACGCCTACAGCCTGGGCCTGCATGAAAAGAACCCACCGCCGGTGCGCCGCGTCGATGTCGGCCTGGCGCGCCGGCCTGACGGCAGTCTTGTCTATTTCGGCTGCTGTCTGGGCGTCGGCTTCAGCGGTCAGGTCACACGCGAGGCCCGACGCATTCGCCGATTGCAGGGAGTTTTCCTGTATGGCCTGGCCACGCTGCGAGCCCTCGCGGAGCACTACGAAACTCCGTCGATCACCGTCAACATCGACGAGGAGCCAGCACAATCGACGGCAACCTTGATGTTCACGGCTCTCGTAGGCAAGCGCGAGGGCGGCTTCGTGCTGGCGCCGAATGCCGAGGTTGATGATGGTTGGCTCGACTTCGTGCACGTGGGCGCCTTGTCGCGCTGGGAGGTTGTGAAGTTCCTGCCGCGGCTTGCCATGTTCGGGCCGCCCGCAAACCACGCCCAGGTTCGTCAGGGCCGTTGCCGGCGCGTGCGTTTACATTCGGAGAAGCCGCTCATCGCCCATGCGGATGGGGAGTTGTTCTGCCTGCCGGAGCATGGTGTTCAGGATCTGGAGATCGAGTTGTTGCCAGGCGCGTTACGCGTCGTGCCATTTCCAGATGAAGCCCCGGGGTGAGCGCAGTGAACCCCGGGGATCGCGAGGTCTTGAACCCCGGGGTTCGCTGCACTCACCCCGGGGCTTCCATCAAAACTCAATCGCGCCCGGCCAGCCGACGTCGATGACGTAAATCTTGCCGTCGCCAATGCGGCCCGTGCGCGCGACCTTGACGATTTTGTCGATGACTTCCTGAACCCGTTGATCGCTGACCCAGACGCGGATCTCCAGCTTCGGCAAGAACGCCATGCTGTATTCGCTGCCCTGATAGCGTTCGAGGTACCCCTTCTGCCGGCTGAAGCCCTTCGCCTCATGGACGACACAAGCGTTGACATCCGACTCGCTGATGACCTTGAGCACGGCCTCCACGGTGATGGGGCGAACGACGACGGTGAGTTGTTTCATCGGCGGGAGTCTCTTGGGTAAGCGTAATCGATCTCGTCAATGCGGCGTGTGAACAATATCCGCGCTGGCAAGCTTCGCGAGCTCAACGAGGGTCGCCTTCAATTGCAGCTTTCCGGCCTGGTACGCAGGCCAAGCCAGTTCCGGGATGACAGCATGTCCCAGCGGGCCACCCGCGACCGGATCCGGCTCAACCGTCAAACCCAGTTTCCGCAGGGCGGCCACGGGCAATCGGGCGATGTAATAATCATTTGCTTTTGCGGGATCAACATTGGCCAAGATGCTCGCCGGGGTGGCGAAGCCTTCACGAAAAACGGACAGGCCTGTCGAATCGTTTCCGTTGGGCCTGAACGCGGAATGCCACACAGGAATCGCGGCACCCGCCGCGAAGAGGCTGCGGTGAATGCGCCGGAACACGAACTCGCCGTCCTCGATGGGATCCTGTTCATTCATGCTTTACTCGGTCGGAAGAGTCCAATGCCTTGCAGGTTTCCCCGGCTCAATTACCATCACCTCAGCAAAGTAGGGCCGGATGACTTCCACGGCCGCATAGTTCCCGCTGTCGTCTTGCCAGCCGAAATCGATGGAACCGTCCGTGCCGGCAGCCACGATTTGCGGCGGCTCGACTCCCTTTTCGCACAACAGATGCGCGAGGCCGATCGCGGACTGAATCAAGGCGCGCGACGGCGCCGGCGCTCCGAGCCCGTCCCAGTTGTCGCCGAGTTCCTGCATGCGCAAAAGCTTGGCGACCCACGCCCCCCACGCGTCCATGTGGGGATTCCCAGGCGTTCCATTTCGCGCTACGTGCTCGACGCGCCACGCGTCTTTCGGTATGGGGCAATCCAGGGTCGGCATGATGACCTCCTTCATCGGTAGTTATACCGTATTCCAGCAGACGGGGGCATCCTGGCCGCTCAGGCTATCACTTCGTGAACCACATTCCCATGCACATCCGTCAGCCGAAAATCGCGGCCGCCGAACCGATACGTCAAACGCTCGTGGTCCAGCCCCAGCAGATGGAGGATCGTTGCATGAAGATCGTGCATGGTGCAAATTCCATAGACGGCGTGCATGCCGAATTCGTCGGTCGCGCCGTAAACCGTGCCACCCTTGACGCCGCCGCCCGCCAGCCAGATGGAAAAGCCTTCCGGATGATGATCGCGGCCATCGCGTCCCGCCGAGTGCGGCGTCCGGCCAAACTCGCCTGCCCAGATTATCAGCGTCTCGTCGAGCAAGCCACGCTGTTTCAGATCCTTGATAAGGCCCGCGATCGCCTGATCGGTGTCCAGCGCGTTTTTCTCGTGGCCACGCTTCAGGTCGCCATGCTGATCCCAGGTGCCGTTGGAGGCGCCGGGCGGGCAGGTGATCTCGACGAAGCGGACGCCCGATTCGACCAGCCGGCGAGCGCGCAGGCACTGGATACCGTAAAGACGCTTACTGGCGATGGCGGAATCGATGCCATAGAGGCGATGAGTCGCTGGCGTTTCGCGCGCCAGGTCCAGCACATCGGGCACGAGGGATTGCATGCGATAGGCCAACTCGTAGTTGCGGATAGCCGAGCTGATGGCCCGATCGCCGCCGGTCGAACGCGCGAAGTCGGCGTCTTGGGCTCGCAGCAGGTTGAGTTGCGCCTGCTGCACCCGCCCCCTCACCCCCGGCCCCTCTCCCACAAGGGGAGAGGGGAGAACGTTGTCGATCGGCGCCCCCTCCGCATGGAACAGGGTCGCCTGATGGTTAGCGGGCAGAAAGCCACTGGAGTAATTCTCCATCCCGCCGCACGGCACGACGCCAAAGTTCAGGACCACGAAGCCCGGCAGATTGCGATTCTCGCTGCCCAGGCCATAGTTGACCCACGAGCCGAGGCTAGGCCGACCCGCGTTGTTGGAGCCGGTGTGTAGAAACAACACGCCCGTCGAGTGGATCGGCAAGTCTGCTTTCATCGAACGGATAACCGCGAGATCGTCGGCACATGATGCGATGTGCGGAAACAGATCGCTGATCGGCATCCCCGACTGCCCGCGTTGGCGAAACCGCCAGGGGCTTTTCAGCCAGCGGCGATTGCCCATCGCGGTGGGATTGCGCGAATCGGTGAAGAGCTGATTGTCGCGGCGATCGAGTTCCGGCTTGGGATCAAACGAATCGACATGCGAGACGCCGCCGTCCATGAAACAGAAGATGACGTTCCTGGCGCGAGCCCGATGATGCGTATCCGAGCCCGAAGCGTGAGCGAGGGTCCGATCCTCGGCCATCAACGCCGCCAGCGCCAGCGATCCGAGGCCGAGCGCGGAGGCGCGCAGCATGGCGCGGCGCGAGAGGGGAGGAGCAACACAGCCGGCGCAGGTGGGTGTCATGACCTATTCCTTTCTCGACGCAATTTGGCGAGTCACTCGCTCAACCAATCCGCAACGCCCTGCACGTCTCCTCGTAGCTCGCCTCGAGCTCGAGCGGAATCGCCAGGTTGTCGGCCAACCACAAGGGCAACGTCGGCAGCGGTTGACCGACGACGAGTGGGTGCAGCCAGGCCTCAAGCTGCCAGTTCGTTCCCGGCTTCGGATCAGGCTTTGTCGTCCGGCACGCCACGGCATAAGTGGCCGGCGGGTTGTTCCCCAGGGCCGGATCGCGCTCGCCGATCAGATCGAGCAGTTCCCTGTACAGATTGTCGGCCCGGTTCGTCACCGGATCGACGATGGTCACCGAAACCTGTTTCTGCAACATGCCCGCACACCTGGCCGCGAACGCCCGGCGATGTTCGGGTCGATCCTTGTTCGCAGGACTGACAATTTCGATGGCAGCCACCAGACGCCGATGGTGCTTTTCGTCGTAAACACGGACCTCGTATTCGTCGATGGCAGTGATCTCCGCCACGGATCCCAGGTGAACCTGTGGTGAGGCGATATACCGGCCTGGCAATTTTCGATTCAAAGCAAGGACCATCATCGCCGGCCATTGGCCGTGGACTTCGTCCCACGAACGTGCATTAGGCAGCGGCGGGCGAAAATGATCGCGCAATGGCATGGGATTCCCTCCGGACTGAGTACCTTCCGCCATTTTATCGAAATGGCCTGCGAATTGCGGTGATTTGACTTCCGATTTCTGCGACGCCTTGCTAAAATCCCCGATAGTCATGCCCATCCAACGGACCACCGACCATGAGCACCCTACAGATCAAGGCACACACCCCCGCGGACCTCCTGGCCATGCCTGACGCCACAGGTGTCGAGCTTGTTGACGGCAACCTCGTGGAGAAACCCGTGAGCGTATTGTCCAGCATTGTCGAGATTCGAACCTCGCGGCGCCTCGATGCCTTTTGCGAGGCCCACAATCTTGCCATCGTGATGTCCTCCACCAATGGCATTCGATGCTTTCCCGATGATCCCAACAGGGTTCGCAAACCCGATATCTCCGTCGTCCGCCGTGAGCGTTTCTCGCCGGAGCACCTGGCCGAGGGTTTTCTGTCCATCGCGCCCGATCTGGCAGTCGAAGTGGTGTCGTCGCACGACGAGGTTGCCGATCTGAACGAAAAGGTTGAGGAATACCTGGCCGCGGGCGTGTTGCTCGTTTGGATTATCGATCCGGAGAACGAGATCGTCCACATCCATCGCAAGGACGGCAGCGTCACCAAGCTCTACAAAACCGATGGGCTATCCGGCGAAGACGTCCTACCCGGCTTCACCTGCAAGGTCGCGGAATTGTTTCCGGCGAGCTGAGGTGACCCGAAGAACCTCACGCAACGGCGCCTGGGCGCAAGCCCGGTCAGCTTTTCTTCCCTCTTGCGTTCGCGGCCCACTTTCGCAATGATAAATCCATCCAGCCCCCGCGACTTTATTCACAAGGAATCGCGCATGCCAAACCGACGCTGCCTTTTGCTTTTGTCGCTTGCCCTCCTCGCACCCGCCGACATCGCCTTGGCCGCCAAGGTCAAGGTGTGGGCGCCGCATCAGCAGAGCAATTTCGACAAGGCGAAGTTCACGGAAGCCGTCGTCACCAGCGAGGGCGTGCTGCGTCTTTCCCGGCAAGTCAAGCCGCTCGCGGCGATTGACGCGGCCAACGTGTGGGACCTCGTCGAGGATGCCAAGGGTAACGTCTATGCCGCCAGCGGCGATGAGGGCAAGCTCTTCAAGATCACGCCCGAGGGCAAGGCGAGCGTCGTGTACAAGAGCAAGGACGGGCACATCTTCTCTCTCGCGGCCGGTCCCGATGGCTCGATCTACGCCGGCACGGGGCCGACCGGGAAGCTCGTCCGCATCGCGCCGGATGGCACGGCCACCCTCGTGGCTGACAAGCTCGATGCGTACATCTGGAGCCTCGCCTACGATCCGGCCACCAAGAGCGTCTACGCGGGAACCGGGCCCAAGGGCAAGATCTATCGCCTGACCGCCGCGGGCAAGACCGAGGTGTTCTACACGACCAAGCAAGAACACATTCTTTGCCTGGCGATCGGGGCGAAGGGAGCCGTTTACGCGGGAACGGACAAGGGCGGATTGATTTATCGCATTGCTCCCACCGGCAAGGGCTTCGTGCTCTATCACGCCAACCAGCCCGAAGTGCGTGCTCTCCACGTCGTCGGGGACGCCGTCTACGCGGGGACCAGCGCCCCCGTGGCGCGGCGAGGGTCCGGGTTCGGGTCCGGCAGCGGCGTCAAGAGCGGCGGGCCTGGCGCCTCCACACCCGCCCCGGGCGAAAACTCCCTCTATCGAATCGCCGGCGATGGCGCCGTTCGCGAACTTTATCGCGACAAGACCATGATCCTGCGAATCGCCCAGAACAATGGCAAACTCATCGTCGCCACCGGCATGAACGGGCAACTCTTCGAAGTCAACGAATCAACCAAGGAAAAAACCGAGATCGCGCGCCTCAACGTGGGCCAAATCCACTGCTTGCTTCAACGCAAGGACGGCGCCCTCATCCTTGGCACGGGCGATCCGGGCAAGCTATTCATCCTCGAAAACCACTTCGCGGCTACCGGGAACGTGATCTCTGAAGTGCTCGACACGAAGATACAAAGCAGGTGGGGCGCCATGAGCTGGAAGGCCAACGCGCCGACCCGGACGACCGTCACCGTCGCCGTGCGCTCGGGCAACGTCGCCGACCCCGATGACACCTGGAGCGCCTGGTCCGTCGAGGAATCAAGCCCCGCCCAGGCCAAGGCCCGCGCGCCGCTCGGGCGATACTTGCAGTTCCGGGTGACGTTGACAAGCGAGAACCCGAAAGCAACGCCCGAGTTTCGCCATTTCGCCCTGCGCTATCAGACGGTCAATCAAGCCCCGGAGTTGACCAACCTCGAGGTGCCTGACCTGGAAACCAAGGACCTGGAAAACGCCAAGAAGTTGAAAATTCGCTGGACCGCCACCGACCCCAACGACGACGACCTGACCTTCGACATTTATTGCAAGAAGGCCGGCTGGAAGGACTGGGTCCTGCTCGAGGAAAACTACGACAAGAAAGACTACGACTGGGATACAACGGCGATCCCGTCTGGCCTGTACCAGATCAAGATCGTCGCCACCGACCGCAAGGACAACTCCGCACAAGACGCCTTCAGCGTCGAACGCATTAGCGCCGTCGTCCCCGTGACGCACCTCGCGCCCAACGTGACGGTCAAGTTCGTCGGCTTTGAGGACGGGAAGGCAATCGTCGAGGCCAGCGCCACGGACCCGTATGTCCGGCTCACCGAGGCATCCTTCGCCGTCGATGGCAAACGCTGGACCAACGTCTTCCCCACCGACGGCCTGTTCGACGGCAAGTCGGAAACCTTCCGCTTCCGAACGGACGCCTTGCGCCCCGGCACGCACGTCCTGGTCTTGAGGGTCCGCAACGCCGCCGGCACCTTCGGCAGCGCCGATGTCGTGATTCGCAAGGATTAACCCGTTTACCAGCGAGCCTTGGGCCATCTAGCCCAGGCAAAACCAGGGTAACCGCAATCGAACGAAGCCCTTTCCCTTGGTCGTTTTACTTTTTCTTGCCTCCAGGGGTCCCCGATGCTCAACCGTTTTCTCGTTCTCCTGGCGTGTGCCCTGGGCGTTTTTGCCTCGCCCGCTTCTGCGCAGACCAAGAAGGCCTTGGCTGAAAGGGACCGACTTTTCAGAACCCCCAGGGTCCTGGAAATCACCATCGAACTGGACAAGACGAACCTCGACGCCCTGCGCCGGGCACCCCGCACTTATGCCAGGGCGACCCTCAAGGTTGCCGACAAGGTCTACCCAAACGTCGGCATCCACATCAAGGGCGCCGCCGGCAGCTATCGCGGCATCGACGATAAACCAGGGCTGACCATCAATATGAACAAATTCGACGGCGACGCCCTCTTTTTCGGCATGGACAAGTTCCACCTCGCGAATTCGGTGCAGGACCCCGGCTACGTTTCCGAGCTGATCTGCGGCGAGCTGTTCCGCGCCGCCGGCGTCCCGGCCTCACGGGTAAGCCATGCCTTGGTCACCATCAATGGCCGCAAACGCGGGCTGTATTACCTGAAGGAAGGTTACGACAAATATTTCCTTCGCCACCATTTCAAGAACGCCGACGGCAACTTCTACGACGGCGGTTTTCTACGCGAGGTGGACCAGCCGCTGCAACTTGTATCGAGCCGAGACGACGTCAAGGACCGCTCCGACCTCAAGGCGCTGATGGCCGCCGCCCGCGAACCGAACCCCCAGATGCGCATGCGAAAGCTCGAAAAGGTTCTCGACATGGACAAGTTCATCAGCTACCTCGCCATGGAATCGGTTACCTGGGATTGGGACGGTTATCCGATGAACCGCAACAACTACCGCATCTACCACGACAAGCAACGGGGACAGCTCGTTTTCATCCCCTCCGGGATGGATCAAATGTTCGGCAACCCCGGCGGCACGATCCTGCCCGGCTTCCAGGGATTCGTGGCGCGATCCGTCGTGGAAACCCCGGAGGGACGCAAACGCTATTATCTGCGCCTGGCCGAAATCCACGAAGAAATCCTCCATGTCGAAAAGCTCTCGAAGCGGCTGGCCGAATTGCAAGCCGTCATCCAGCCTGCCCTGTTATCGGTCAACCAGGGCGCCGGGCGCGACTATCCCAATCAGGTCAACCGCCTGCGGCAAGCAATCACCCAGCGAGCCAAGACCATTGAACAGCAACTGCAAGGCAAACTGACCGACATGCGGATCCAGGTCAGCCCGCTTGCCGAGTTCTATGGTGGACGGGCTTTCGAGATCAATAACATCCGTTACTACCCGGAAAAGCGTGACGTCAAGACGACCGGCAAACTGTTCTGGCGCCGCAAGGGCGAAACGAAGTTCGCCTTTCTACCCCTGGAAACGGTCGCGAAGAACCGCTTCAAGGTCTCCTTGCCTGCGAACGTCACCACGGCGGCGTTCGAGTATTTTCTCGAGATGCAGGAAACTGGTGGAAAACCCGCGCGCGAGCCGAGCAAGGGCGAGCAGGCCCCGTACCTCGCCATCCCGGACCTGACGCCGCCCACGATCGTGCCGGAGCTGGCCGCGACGGTCGTGAAAAGCTTTCGCGTGACGCTGGCATGGAAACCCGCCACCGACGACCGAAAAGTAGCCGAGTACCGCGTATTTCGCGGCCTGACCGACAAATTCACCGTGGGCGAAAAGACCTGGCTCGCAAAAGTCGCGGGCAACACGCACACCTTTGCGGACAATTCGCCCCCGTCCAAGCAAACCACTTGGTACGCCGTACAGGCTGTTGACGTGGTTGGACGCCTGGGGGAAACCCGATACCTTCAAGTCAAGGTCCCCGACCACCAACCTCCCGCCAACACCGTCAAGCTTCAGGCCATACCAGGCACCAAATCCGTGACCGTCCTTTGGCACGGCGAACTCGAGCCGATTGTCAAGGCGATGGAGATCTATCGCGGCGTTGGCAAGGATGGCCCCATGAAAAAGATCGGCGCGGTCACTGACATGAAAAGGGCCCGCTATCTCGACAAGGACACAAAGTTTGGCACGGACTATCGCTACTTCGCCAGGCCGCGCAGCTCGATGGGCCTTTTGGGCGAACCGGGAAATATCGTCACGGCATCGCCGCTCCGGTTTCTGAAGCGGATCAACTGCGGCGGCCCCGCCATTGCCACCGACGACGGCGTCCCCTGGGAGGCGGATACCGGCGACGGGCATCCGTCGCTCAAATACAGCGGCACCCGCGTCTGGAGCGCCGACGATAATCCCTCGAAAGACGTCCATCAGTCCGAACGCTGGGCCAATGTCGGCCTCGGCTACTTCTTCAAACTCGAACCGGGACGTTACGAAGTCGTGTTGTTCTTTGCGGAGACCAATGCCGATTTCGCCGGCAAGGGCAAACGTCTGTTCGACATCGAGATCAACGAAAAGACCGTGGCCATGAAGGTCGATGTGTTCACCGAGGCCGGCGGCGCAGCTAAGCCCTGGCAGTTCCGCAAAACCTTGGACCTGAAGGACGGCGAACTCGAAATCAAGCTCATGGCCAATCCGGTCGGCCCGGCCGTCAAGGCGATCGAGATCCGCGGCCTGTCAGCCAAGATCCCTTGAGGGTAACCGACGCCCGGACGTTTCAAAAGCGAGCGTTGACACGATTTGGCGAAACTTGGCGCTTGCGATGCTTGCATTTCCGTGATACAACCCAAATGCGTAAAAACACGTGGCGTTCACGGTGCGGTTTTTTGGGACCTTTTTTTGTCAAAGGGGGGATGTAATGCTCAACCTATTCGGCAACGATCATCGGACCTGCGACGGCATGAACCGCCGCAATTTCTTGAGTGTCGGCGCCCTGGGAGCGCTCGGCGGCCTGTCGATGATTTCACTTCCGGACCTGTTGCGCGCCCGCGCGGAAGCCCAGGCGCAAGGCAGGGCGACGCAGGATACGTCGGTCGTTTGGCTTTGGCTCGGCGGCGGCGCCACCCACGTTGAGACCTTCGATCCGAAAATGACCGCTCCGGCGGAGTTTCGCAGCACCGTGGGCGCCGTGCAGACCAACCTCGCCGGCGTGCAGATCGGCGGCCTGTTGCCTCGCATCGGAACGGTGGCCGACAAGATGGCCTTCGTGCGTTCCTTCGCGCACGGCACCGGCAGCCACGGCGCCGGAACCTACTGGGTCAACACCGGCTACGCCAGCCGAAACAACGAAGGGGCGGGCGCCCAGGCTCATCCGTCCTCCGGTTCGATCCTTTCGCGGTCCCGCGGCACGAACCATCCGCGCACCGGCGTCCCCACCTACGTCCGCCTTGGCAACATCACCGGCGACGGCGCCGCCTGGCTCGGTCGGGCCTACGAGCCGTTCGCCACCAGCGGGCAGGCACGCCTCAACATGGAACCCCGCGTCACCGTCGAGCAGCTGCAAGACCGCCGCGCACTCTCGCAGGCCTTCGACAGCGTCAACCGCGAAATCGATTCAACGGGCATGCTGGATGGACTCGATCAGTACGGCCGGCAGGCGTACGAACTCGTCCAGGGAAACGCCCGGCAAGCCTTTGACACCACCCGGGAAAACGCCCGCACTCGCGAACAGTATGGCCGCGGCTTGGGCGTGCAGATGCTCCTGGCACGGCGTCTCTGTGAAGCCGGCTGCGGCTTCGTCACCATCAACTACGGCGGCTGGGACATGCACGGGCAGATCGCCAACGCCCTGCGGCGCCGTTGCGGCGAACTCGATCAGGCGGTCAGTGCCTTCGTGCGCGACACCGTGGACCGCGGACTCGATCGCAAGATCCTCCTCGTAATCACCGGCGAATTCGGCCGCACGCCGCGAATCAACCGCAATGCCGGTCGCGATCACTGGGGCAGCCTGTGCACCCTCGCCCTGGCCGGCGGCGGATTGCGTATGGGCCAGACGGTCGGTGAATCGAGCTCCAAGGTGGAGCGCCCGGCCACCGCGCCCATCGCGCCGATCGATCTGAAAGCAACCGTGCTGCACGCCCTGGGTTTGCCGCGCGACCTTCAGTTCACCAGCCCGCTCGGCCGACCAACCTACATGATCGAGGGCGGCCGTGCGATCCGCGAACTCGTGGCCTAGCGCTCTTGCAGCCTTTCCAGGCCGCCGGTCCCGGTGATCGGCGGCCTTTTCTTTTTTTGATCACCCATCCATCATGGAGCGACCTCTTTGAGCAGTTGCTTCCAGGTCGCCAGGATCGCGCGAGATGCATTCACTTCCAGGTAGCTCGACCTGGCCCGCCACGTCTCGTAACCGCCCGCGGCATGTTGCTCCGGCGTCGGCAGGTAGCCGTTGTACCCGTTGGCAAGTTCGATCGTGAAGGTGTGCTTCAGCGGGCTCTTCTTCTTGATATCCAATCCAATCTCGACAAACGTCTCGCACGGATTGGCAACGATGCCGAGATCGCCGATGCGGATCGCCTGAAGGATCACGCCAACTTTTTTCGGGTACTTCGACATCAGGACCGTCTCCCGCGCATAGATTTCGGGCTGCTTTGTCAGGACTTTCTTCTCGGCGGCCGCGGCGAGAATGGCACGAGCGCGCTTCAATTCGGCCTCGTCAGGCAGGCGCACGCCGAGCTGGATTTCTTTCTGGGCCATCTTCAGTTCGACCCAGTCGCGGTGCTTGATTTTTTTGTAGGCGTCAAAGGCCGCTTTCGCCACGCTCTCCGCGACGACGCGGGCCTGCTCGCCCGGCTGCCGTTTGCCCGGGCCGGCCTTGCCGAAGTTGACGTTGTTGATGTCGCCGCTCGTTCCGTTGGACATGATGCCGACAAAGGGTGGATCGGCGTTCTCGGCGCCGACGAGTGTGGCGATCCGATTGGCGAACATGGCGAAGTAGTCGGCCGACAGGGCGGGCACGCCGCCGACGTAGTGCAGCGAATAGTTGGCCAGCAGCGAGATCGGCTTCCCCTGGGGCGATTGCACAGAGAGAATCGAGATGTCCGGATCGACGGGCCCGGCCGGCTCGATCAGGTCGGGATGCAGATAGCCGGGGTTCATGCGGACCTTGTCGGTCTCCTTGCCGAACGGGTCTTTCAGAAGGAGGGAGCCGGGCTTGGTCTTCCAGCGGCGATTGAAAACTTGCGTCGGGTCGGCGCCGACGCCCCAGCCGATCCGCGCCGGCGCAAGCCGGCTGTTGGCCTTCGTGATACCCTCGGCAATTTTTGCCGCAAGGAAGTCGCGGTAGGCCAGGTCGGGCTCGCTCTGAAACACCCCGGCAACCGTGGGAGCCGTATGCGTGTGCGTCGCGGAGATGAGGATTCGTTCGGGCGGGATGCCGGTCGCCTTGGATGCCAGCTGCTTGGCGGGATCGGTCACTTCGCGCGGAATCATGCAACTATCGCAGACGACGAGGGCAAGCCGGGTGGCACCGTCATCGAGCACGAGACAGCGCGCATGCAAGCGGTCATTCACTTTCGTGGCCTGCCGGTCCGCCATGCCGCCGTTGACCGAGATGGGGAACTTCGTCGGCGTGATGTCCTGGGCGTGGGCGCCGGCGCGGAATTTTTTTGGCTGAGCGTTCGGCTTCACGCGTTTCCGCTGCTCGATTTCAATCTGCCTTGCCTTCTTTGGCGTGGTAACGAAAACGCTGCTGGACAGGGCCACATATTTGAGTTTGGCGGACTCCGTGACCGCAACCAGCGCATCCTCCAGAAGCGTATTGCGGAATGTAGCCGTGATGGGCGACAATTTCCGTTTGCCAACTTGGGGGTCGAGAATGATGGCGACGCCCGTGTAATCGACCAGGTCATCGAGAACCTCGTGCAGCGGTCTTTCTTGGAACCTCATCGAGATCCGCTCATCGAGCATGGCCGCTCCAGCCACGGCATCGCGCGGCACGATCTCGATCTGTCCGCGCCGCACCACATACGTGGCCTTGCCGCTTGCAACCTGGGGCAACAACAGAGATAGAACGGTGTCCAGAGGCATCTTCTGCGGATCGTCCGGCTGCAAGCCCACGTCTTCGTCCTTGGGATCGGGGATCATGTCACCTGTCTGAACCGACATCAGGGGTTGCGAGTGAACGACGAAAACGACCTTGCCGCCTAGTTTGTCACCGAGCACGGAAAGGACGTTCTTTAGTTTCTGCTTTTCCTGCATCCATTTGGTGTCGACGGTTTGATTCAGGAATTCGCAGATGGCCATATTTTGGGCGCGGAGTGGCGAGATGGCCGCGGGTTTCGCCTGCGCTGCCACTGGCTCCACCGTTGCCGACATCGAGGAGAACCCCAGGCAGAGCGCCAGGAAGAAAATAACGGAGATCGGGAACTTGAAACGGATCATGGAAGAGACCTCCATATTGATGGTGGTACTTTTCTTGAAAAGGACTTGACAACACGCGTCGATTACGATACAACTGTCCATGTAAACAAATGTAACCTATTGCGCCGTCCCAGCCGCATCATCGAGGGGACCACACCCACATGGACACCGTCGATTTCACCTTGACCCAGGACGGGGCCACCCAGTGCCTCACTCAGCAGCGCTGCCCAATCTGCGGCGGCGCCTTGATCGAGATTCGCACCGAGAGCCGGTGTTGTCAATGTTTTTTCCGGATATGTGACGGCTGCGACGGCGCCCATGAGCCCGACGGATAGATTGACTGCCGGATTGTCGGCATGTTTCAGGTTACGGTCGCAGCGAGCCGCCGGGCTTGTCCCGGCGGTGCATTCCGGTTTGACGTGACCTGATCGACCGAAATGCCACGTCGAAATAAAACGGGGCACTTCGCGCAGCCAATTTGCGATAGCATATCTACGCGCCCGTCACTCGTTCTTGGAGGCGTTCATGGCTCGTTACCTTCTCGCCTTGTTCCTCAGCGCCGCATGCGCGCTAATCGCCAGCTCAGCGTTGGCCCAGCAGAAAAAAACTGCCGGCGAATGGGTCAGTCTGTTTAACGGCAAGAATCTCGAAGGCTGGACCCCAAAATTCTCGGGCCACGAGCCAGGCGTCAACTATCTCAATACGTTTCGAGTCGAGAACGGCGTCATCAAGGTTTCCTACGACGGTTACAAGCAATTCGGCGGCAAGTTTGGCCATCTGTTCTACAAGGACAGGTTTTCGCATTACGACGTGCGCCTCGAATACCGCTTTCTCGGCGAGCAGGCCCGCGGCGCACCGGGTTGGGCTATTCGCAACAGCGGCCTGATGTTTCACAGCCAGGCGCCGCACAGCATGCGCAAGAATCAGGATTTTCCCGTATCGATCGAGTTTCAGTTCCTCGGCGGCCCAGCGAAGGGCGAACGCCCCACCGGCAGCATGTGCTCGCCCGGCACCAACGTCGTCATCAACAACAAACTCATCACGCAGCACTGCGTCAACTCCAAATCCAAGACCTACCGCGGCGACCAGTGGGTGAAAGCCGAGCTGCAAGTGCGCGGCTCAGGCAAGGTCAAACACCTCATCAATGGCGAGGTGGTCATGGAATACGAACAACCGCAACTTGACCCGAAGGACCAGGACGGCGCAGTGCTCATCAAGGCGGCAAACGGCAAGTTGCTGCTGGAACAGGGCTACCTTGCTCTCCAGGCGGAAAGCCATCCGTGCGAGTTTCGCAAGATCGAGATTCGCGTGTTGAAGAAATGAGCATTCCAGGGGACTCGCCCGGAATCGGATCCTTGATCCTACATTGGAAACGTTGCGCAACGTGCTTGCGAAAGTCACTGCCAGCATTCTGTGGATATTGCGATCCGCGCACCGTCGCCAGCGCTCAACGCAGCAATTTCGGATCGAGCCAAACGCCCCAATCGGATGTGTTGCCGTTACCGCCGTCTTCGACAGCTAATTCAAGGGTCTGGACACCATTAACGTCAAGATCAAAGGGAACAAGTTGGGGCTTGGTTACGAGGTCCGAGCGCCAGATTACCTTGCCATCGGCCTTGACGGCGAAAACGACGCTGCCGGCATTGCCGTCCTGCAAACCCGCCTTGCCCTGCAATCGTTTCCATCGGCGCCCTAGCGTCCACTCATACCGCGACGGCGCGTGGGCATAAAGTCCGCGGGCGAAACGCTGGCCAGCGACCGTCAGAAAAAAGGCCTCACCTGGCACGTGGTTTCGCGCGGGACCAATCCACGCGACCTTCGCGCTTGAGTAGGCGCAATCGGAGAGCGACACGGTTGCTATGGTGGCGTTGACCCGGTCGGGAGCCGGATGAATCGCGTTGCCGCCAAACGTGTCGGCCAGGTGACCTGCCCATTCGACGACGGCATCCTTTTCCGGCAACCCCTTCAGCGTTTGCAACCGGAACTTGTCAAAGCGTGCTCGATCCCTGACCTTCCATGCGGCGATCATGGGCTCCAGATCGAGGCGCACGCGAATGTCATCGAGGTCCGGCGTACCGTCCTTCTTGACGCGATACGGCGCCGCCTGCTGGTGGATCGCGCCATTGACGAGACACGCGACGATGCGCAACTCCGCGGCGCGGTTGGCCACCAGGGAATTACAGAAAAGCGTGAAGCGCCCCATCTTGTCTGGAATCGCTGTGCAGGTATGCGCATCGTAATCGCCGCCGCCCGCGGGGTCGAGATAAGCAACCACGGCGTAGCACGGAAGGGAGGACTCGATCATGCCGGTCACGACGAACCGTTTTTCCTTGGCCGCGAACTTCAGTTCACGAAACGCCGCCTTGACGGGCACGTGGAGAGATTTTTGGCTGCCGCTGAAAAAGGGATGCGAAGCCAAACGAAGCGCATCGGCCAGAGGAAGAAACGACCCCTTGCCGTCGCCGCGAAGTTGCTCGCCGTAGGTCCGATTGCCGGACCCCATCAGGGATTGGCCTCGACCCCGCTCATCGGGATTCTCACGGTTGTGCGGCAAGCCGAGCGCGTGGCCCAACTCGTGCGCCGTGCCGCCCAGGAAAATGCTGTTATAACGCCCGAGTGAGATGCGGCCGTATTCTCCGTCCAGAAGGAGCGGCGCCTTCCTGGGCAGATCAAGGGGGTCAAGCAGGGCGGAATCGCAGACCCATGCCGTGCCCCCTCGCGCGGTTCCGCCCGCGTAGTAGGGGCTGTTGTGCCGGATGGTGTTGCCGAGGTGCGTCGTGAGATGGCAAAAAATCAGAAGAGTTTCCCGAGACGCCTTGATCCCTTTCGCCGCCAAAACAGGCACGGCCTCGTCGCGGATCGGGCTCCCGCTCCGGGTGCTGTACGCGGCGGTCGGCCTACTTCCAATTACCAGATGCACGACGAGTTTCTTCTGGGCATCGTAATCGAGCGGGATCGTTCGCCGTCCGAATCCATTGCGATCCATCTGCTCAGCATAGAAATCGCGGACATGCTCCATGATGCGCTGGGTTCGAGCGTGCCAGTTCGCGGCAGGTTTTTTATCCTTCGGCGTAAAGTAGACGATGTGCAGCTTGCGGTCTGACCGTTCCGCTTTCTGGGAATGAAACGGATCGAGGATCTTGCGGGCTTCTCGGGCCTGGTGGCCTTCCTCCGGCGAGGGCGCCTGGCCGTGGGCGCCAAGGGGCGCAAGCAGAATCACGATCAACGGGAGAACGGTCTTGGACATGGATCGATACCAGAGGATTGGCCGGGTTGCCATGGCATATCGAAAGTGCAATCCGGGGGTGCGCGGCATGGGTAAGAAATCTCGGCTATTTTTCTCGATAAACCAGGACTGGCCCGAGGAGGCCGCCGATGCCCAACTCGTTGAGGAAGGTGCGGGTGCCGACGATGGTGATCTGATTGTTGCCATTCGACCGCGCGCTCCGGGTGATGTCGAAAGAGAACGGATCGCAATAACCGTTGGCCTCCGGCGCCTTCTTGCCCTTCGCATCGACATGGGGAACGTGCTCGCCGTTGACGAACACCTTGCAGGCGCCGTCCGTGGCGCCGATCCAGAGGTACACTTTTTTTCCCGTGGGGATGGCCGGCAACTTGACCTGGGTGCGATACCAGACGGGACCGAAGTACCTGTCCAAGCCAAGGGTGGCCCAGGTCTGGGTGCTCACGTCGGTCTTTTTCCAGTCCTTGTCAGCCAAACCCGGTTTTTGCCAGTTCAGCGCCTGGCCCTGTTTTTTCTTGTCAACCGCGTAGCTCCACGTGAGCAGGGGCGGCGTCACGATGGCGAAGTCTTTGCCGATGCGTGCCACATCCTTGTAGGAGTTATTGTAAAAGGCATTGAAGTACGAGACGCTGATGGTCTGTGGAGCGTAGCCGGTCTTGGTGAAGGAAAAGTTTTCCTTGTATTTCTCGGCCAGGGCCTGGTGGGTCTTGATCCAGCGGTCGCTGTCGGCTCCGAGATTGGCGAACCGGCCCGCAAAGTAATCCCGCCGAATCTTCATGAAGAGCTCGTGCTGCCGCAGGGAGTCGTCCGCGAATTTCACGCGCCGGGTCTCCATTGGGGTCTTGCACGCTGATAACGCGGCGTCCATCTTTTTGCGTGCCGTGGCCATCCGTTCCGGCGTAAAACGCCTCATGTAGCTGAAGCCGCAGCCCGCGTGTTCTGGAACCTTGGTCCAGCAATCGTCGATGTGCTGCCAGTAGTCTCCCATCGGTTTGGCGGCGCCGCCGTAGAACGTTGTGTAGAACTCCGTCAAAACGTCCCGCGGGTTGGCCTTCGAGTACCAGGACATGCGAATGCCGAGGTGCAATCCCGGTGTGAAGGATTCGAAGTTCGGCAACGTCTCCGGCGTCCACATCGTCACGTTGTTCGCAAACTGCACGGGCAGTTCGACCACGTTTCGTCGGATCGCGGGGAACGGCGCGGCCACCTCCGCAAGATGGAAGTAGTATTCGTACATGGCGATGTTCTTGCTGACCTTGCCCCAGCCTTCAAGTAGTCCGCGAATTTGTGCGCGGGATTCGCACGTCGGATCGTCGAGGGCATGCGCCCGGCAATAGGTGATCGGCGCCAGTTGCGGGATCAGCGCGGGATGCAGCTTCTCGCGCAGCGGCGGTCGCGTGAATTGCACATAGGCGAGGAAGCCCAGCTTCACGTCGGGATGTTTCTTGGCCACGCTGGCAGCGATCTGGTTGGCGAAATGAACATAGCGATCGGTGATCGACTCGCGGGACATCGAAGGGTCCCAGTCGCCGGTGTCGAGCTTTTTGCACCTGGCGCACTCGCAAAAGTCGATGCCATCCCCCGGACTGATGGAAACGCAAGGGACATGCCTTTGATTCAAGTCGGCGCTGATCTTGGCCGCCACGGCTGCCGAAACGTTGGGATTGCCCCAGCAAAGGCGATAGCCGACATCGCATTTGTGCAGCGCCCGTTTCCCGCCAATCTCGGCGTTCCAGTCAGGGTTTTTCTCTAGCTGCGCCTTGGTGATGTACCCTTCCAGAGCATGACCCGCGGTGAAAGCAAATCCACCCAGCCGGTTTCGCCGTTTGAAGGCGTCATCGGCAAACCAGACCCCGCGCGAGACCGTGCCGGGGACTTGCTTGATATCTCGTTCGGCAAGCGTTATCGTTTTCATGCTGGGTATCACCTCGCCGAGGTCGCCTGGAACATACCAGCGGCAACCCAACCCATCCAGCAACTCGTAGATGGCGTAGCTGATTCCCTCATCGGTCTCTCCCTGCATGCCCACGGCGTTTTTCGCAACGACGAACCGATAGCCTTGTTTGAACCCGCTCTTCATGGTGAACGGACCGAACATCTTGTCGCCATAAGAGCCGATCAAAATCGGAATCAACTTATCCTCTACTTTCGGCGGGCGAGGGTAAATCGCGACGGTCGTCCCGGTGATCTTGCCAAGGTAGGCGGCCAGGTCCTTCACCGATTCCCGCACGCGAACCCGGCCCGGCTCGCGCTCGATCTCGTCGCGCGAAGCCTTTGGGCTGGGCCCCTTGGGGTCCATGTACCGTGGCGGGACATGGATGGCGGTGCGGCACGTCCCGGCCTTGAATAGCGTGACCGGAGCGGCGCTGGCGGACGGTGACGCCAGGGAAATCGCGATACCGAGATAGATGAATTTCATGGCGTAACCTGCCTTGATTTCCCATTGATGGTCGCACGCTTCTTGATTTCAGCACGGTTTCAAGATGAGATTTTCCCAGGTCAACGGAAATCGACGAACTTCTCAAATACCATACCAACCACCAGGCGCTGCCGGCGCAGGCGGGATATGAGGACGGTGTGATTTGATCGCCGTGACCCGTTTGCAACCGCCGTGACTCCGCCGCGCGCCACGTGCGGATCCACCGGAGTACGGATCCCGGCGGATCCTGCGAAATTCGCGCCAGACCAGCCCTTTCGAGTCGCACATCAGACCGTCAGGCAATCGGCTGGAATGTGCTTTCGGATTTGAATTTCCGTTTACTGGCGTCGAATCGTTTGAACGCCCGACCTTTTTCGGCTTTGCGACCTATATCTTACTTGTGATTGCTGGCATCGCCCAGGTTGCGACGTGCGCCAGGCGTGGCACGTTGGATTCGTATTGCGATCCCGAAAGACGATGTCCCGGCGTTAGCGTAAGCGGGGGGCCACCGTGGTAGCCGGCCGTGAAGAATCTTGGCGATGATGCCCAGAACCGGGGCCGCCAATCCCTTTCCCGCGCGGGACCCGATGCGACTGAGTCCCATGGCTATTTCGTGTGTTTGTACAGGTGGACTTTGGTCGGTCGATTGGAAAAGTACAAGGTGACGCCGAGCGCGTCGATCGACGCGCTGGCGCCCTCCGAGATTGGCGCGTCGGGTAATTGCCGCCAGGCGTTCTTCCTCAGGTCCAAAGCGTGGAACTTGCCCTTGTTCTCGGAACTGACGACGAGGAGGTCGCCGCTGACGGGGTCAATCGCGGTCACGGTGCTGCTGATGCGGATGACGAACGGGGCTTCTTTGAGTTTCGTGACGTTGCCTTGAGCGTCCATGCGGTACAAAAG
This sequence comes from Planctomycetota bacterium, assembly GCA_016191165.1. Lineage (GTDB taxonomy): Bacteria > Planctomycetota > Planctomycetia > Gemmatales > Gemmataceae > SIAQ01. The sequence goes on along the minus strand of JACPPF010000066.1, from coordinate 1,132 downwards.
CTTGCTGCCGTTGCCCGCGCCGAAGATCACGGACTTGTCCACCGCGTTGTACTTGGCGATGTTGTGGTAAGGGCCCATCGGGAACCGGTCCTTGAGCGACGACCAGATGTTTTTCTCCTCATCGAAGAAATGAACCACGCCGCCGTAAACGCGAACGAGGCCTTTCCGCTCCGGGAAGTAGGCCAGAGCGGTGCCGTGGCCGGTGGCGGCGCCTTTGATCTCGGGGAGCGTGGTCCATGAATCCCTGGCAATGTCGTAGCGGTGGACGAGCCGCGTGGCGCTCTGGTGATGAAAGAGAATGCCGCGAGCCGGATCGAGGGTGTTGTTCTGGTAGGCGTGGCCGATCGGGCCCTTCCCGGTTTTGGCGTCGCCTTTCCACCAGACCGGGGTGGGCATGAGCTTCCACGAATTGGTCGCGCCAGAGTAAATGATGAACTTGACCGCGGCATAATGCCCCTGGCCGATGAAAAGCACCTGCTGCGTCTTGGCGTCCCAGACCGCGGTGTCCGTGTAGCCGAGGATATTGCTGTTCTGGACGCGAAGCAGTGCAGCGGAGTAATTGCTGGTTTTCAATTCGGCCCACGTTCCGGGCTTCATGCCGGCGGCAACCTTGGCCAACGCCGTGTTGGATGATGGCTTGTCGCCTGCCAGCGCCGGGTTGTTCATGCTGAAAAGCAACAGCGACAACAGGGGTGCTCGAACCAGGGCATTCTTGGGATTCATGGGTTCTCTCGCAACGACGAATGGAATTCAGGCCTTGATTGAAAGCCCGGGAGATTTAGTGGCCGTGATTCCGCAAAACGGCCTCATGTGGTGATCACGCCAACTGGCGGATCGATCGTTTCCCCAGACCAGGTATTCGGATGGGAAGCCAATTCTCACACGTTAACGCCGGCTTGGTAGAAAGGCAAGCGAATAGCGGTCTATCCCCAACGTCGACGGCAGGCGCCTTGCTGTTTCCCCGTGACCGGCACCACGACTGGGCACCCTCGGCGAGGCAGTTGCGTTGCTGAGCCTTCCCGGCGGCCGCGCGCCGACGCCGGCGGGTTCGGATCGCCGTCGGTGACAGACGGCGGTGGCGGTGGGCCGTGGACGCGGGGGAGCGCGCGGAATCGGCGCGGTGAGGATTTGG
>JACPPF010000065.1 GCA_016191165.1 Planctomycetota bacterium | reverse complement strand
CGCGTCCGTTTGCCTGGAAGTTCACTCGACAGGATATGCTGAATTGGCTAAAACGTGCGTCGCCGCATTTTTTAGCAGCTTCCGCTGCCTGAGGGAAGGAACCGGGAAACCACGACGTTATTTGTGAAACGAACCACTTAGTCTATCCCCTGTTGCCACCCTCTCACTTTCACCAGGAGTTCGCCATGAACAAGTCGGTAAGTGTTCTCGCGCTGCTTGCACTGTTTTTCGTCGCCGGCCTCGCGCAGGCCGACACCCTCTTCGGCACCGTTCGCTTCAAGGACGGTTCCAAGGATCGCGGCACCACCGCCATCACCACCAGCTACAACAACCGGCGCGGCAGCCTCGACGCCAATGGGAACTACACCCTCGACTTCGGCACCAAAGTCAACGCGCGCGTCACGGTCTACGTCAACGGCAGGCGTTACACCACGATCATGGTTCGCGGCAATACCCGGCTGAACATCGTCGTGCGGTGAGAATCATTCCGCATGCAATCTTGACGCCGTTTGCGGCACGCTCCGCAGCCCTTTGAGATGATGGCCATTGCGCTCGCTACGGTAGTAGGAGTAGTTCAGCCCGTAAGGCTGATCGTTGGGGCGATGCAGGTAATGGCCGTAGACGCCCCAGCGGCTTTCGATGAGCACGAACCCCGCCTCCCCGACCGCGCGGACGACGCCGGAGTGGACGATCTGGGGGCTGTCCTCGTCACGATAAATGATCAGGTCTTCCGCGGCGGGCGTTTTTGTTTTTTCGTAGCCGTTTTCGTTCAGGATTTTTTCAACCGCGTCGCCCAGGACGCAAAAACGCCCGCCTGTGAAGACCCAGCCGTGACAATTCGACTTGGGATCAGGGCCCGCCAGCGCGATGGCCAGGTTTTCCAGTTTTTCGCGGCGCAAAAACTTCGCGACCTGCCGGGCCAGCCGATTCTGTATGGCGCGGTTTTTCTCCTGGACCTCCTCGATGGAGGTTTTACTTTGGTACAGCGGTATCGGTGTGCCTGCGTCAGTCCGCGCGGCGGCCTGGTGGTCGGTGGCCAGGAAGATGCCGTCAGGCATGTTTTGATGATTAGGCATGGATCCGGCGCCGTCGGGCCCAAAGCAACAAGACAGATAAAGCCCCGCCCCCGCCGCCAAAAGCCCAAAGCGTAATCGCCACTGGCTCGGCCGACCGACCGGTTCCCCGGTAAAGGCGCCGCGCGGAAGGCAGAGCCCGATTGCAATAAGGCCCGCCAGCGCGATGCCGAATCGGATGCACAATCCCATGATCCCATTCGATCGAACGGCGTCGAGTTGAATGATCACCAATCCCGCCACCGGTAAGAAGAACGCAGCCGACGCCAGGCGAACGCCCCAGGCTGAGCGCAACACCCGCGGGATCGCCACGGTGATCAGGCCGACGAGTATCCCAATCAGGCTCGCACCCACCGCCCCCAGGCTGTTGCGGTTCACGCCGTCAGCAAAGAAATGTTCAAGGTCCATTGCATTCCCGTTAAGTGCCACACGCATCACGAAATGACACATCCTCATTGACGAGCCGAAAGCGTATGGGGGGGCTTGTTCCCACTCCCTTACGAGCGCGGCTCGAAAAAATTGTGCGAATCTCAGGCGCGTGCGGGAAACGTGGCGATTTCGCAGTTCGGTCGCCGGATGGTTGGGTTGCCGGGCGATGAATTGACGCAACCAGGCACCATATCTAACGTGATCTTAACCGGAAGTCGGTTAGAAATTGATGAGACACGATTTTCAAACACCGCTAGCCAAAACGGGCCGGGCCGGGATTGACGAGACCGTCGCTGGTGTGACCGACCAAACTCGGGCGCGTCAGGCGCTGGGTGTCCCCGCCTGGAAAACCTCGGCCAGGGCAGGATGGAGCGGCCCGTTGGTCGCCAGGGCATCGGGCGTATAGGGGTCGTAGGTTGTGCCATCGATATCGGTGACGACGCCGCCCGCTTCGCGCACCAGCACGACTCCGGCGGCGACATCCCAGACGTGATTGTCGAACGCGTAGTAGCCGTCAAAACGCCCGGCCGCGACATAGGCCAGGTTGAGCGCGGTCGAACCGGTGCGTCGCAGTGCTTGAGCCTTGTAGGAAAAGTGGCGCCACCATTCCAGGGTTTGTTCCGCGCCGCGCAGATCGGGGGGGAAGCCGGTGGAAAGCAAGGCCCGATCCAGGGTAGGCGTGTCGCTGGTTTGCAAGCGCTCGCCGCCCAGCCAGGCGCCGTGACCGGTCGCCGCGGCGAACATTTCCTTTCGTGACGGCTCATAGATGACGCCCACCGCCAGTTCCCCGGCGATCTGCAAGCCGATGGAGATGCAATAGAACGGGCAGTCGTGAACGTAGTTGGTGCTGCCGTCGATGGGGTCGACAATCCACGTTGGCGGCGCGTCGGGCCCGGGGCGCGTTTTGCCGGCGCCTTCCTCCTCGCCCAGGAAGGCGTGGTCCGGGAATTGGGATGAGAGGTAAGCCTGAATCGCGCGCTGCGAGGCGACATCCGCGTCGGTGACCAGATCGAAGCGGCCCTTTTCTGTGACCTGAAATTTGCGCCGCCAGGATTCGAGCACGTCGGCGGCAAGCAGCGCAGCCTGTTTGCCAGCGTCGAGGTATTGTAAAAGCAGTGACATTTTTTTGATCCCTCCGGATCCCGGGGATTCGCTGCGCTTATCCCTGGGCTTCCTTACATCCAGCCCTGGGATTCGTCCAGGATGATGGTCCGCATCGCGTCGATCCACGCGGGGTGATCATTCAGGCATGGGCAGGCGTGCAGTGATTCGCCGCCGGCGTGCAGAAACACCTCGCGCGATTCGTTGCCGATCTCGTCCAGGGTCTCCAGGCAATCGGCCGTGAAACCCGGGAGGGCGACGAAGACTTTCTTTTTTCCTTGCCGGGCCAGCTTTTGCAAAACTTCATCCGTGTAGGGCTTCAGCCACACTTCTTTGCCGAACAGCGATTGGAACGTCTGGGTCCAGGAGTCGCGTGGCCAACCGAGGCGACGGACCAGCTGCGTTGTGGTGCGCTTCACGTGCGTTGCATACGGGTCGCCCGCTTTGGCGTAACGTTTGGGAATGCCGTGAAAACTAAGGACAAAGTGGTCAGGTCTCCACGGCAACCTCGCGAGTTCATCGGTGATGACGTGCGTCATGGCATCCAGGTACGCGGGATGTTGATAATAGGGCGGCACGATGCGCAGGGCAGGAACGCGGCGTTGTTCGAGGAGCGACTTGAACAGCGCGTCGGTCGCCGAGGCCGTCGTCGTCGCGGAGTATTGCGGGTACATGGGCAGGGCGATCAGCCGTTCAACACCGCCGCGAATCATCTCGTCAACAACCGTCGCCAGCGGCGGATTGCCGACCTGCATCCCGAAGCGAACCACGCATTTCGGCAGCTGCGCCTGCAATAATTCGGATTGCCGTCCGGTCCAGTGCAAGAGTGGTGAACCCTTGACCGGATCCCAGATGCGTGCGTACTTGGCTGCGGATTGAGCGGGACGTTTGAAGAGGATATAACGGAACAGGAGGGGCCAAAACCAGGGTGGGTCTTCGATGACGCGCGGGTCGCCGAGGAATTGTTTGAGGTAGGGACGCAACGCCTCGGCCGACGGCGCATCGGGCGTGCCAAGCTGGACGATCAAGACGCCGACCATGCGGTTTTGGATTTCAGATTTCAGATTTCGGATTTCAGATTCATCAGACCGTCGCAAGGTAATCTGAAATCCGAAATCTGTAATTCCAGGAGGTTAAGCCTTCTTCTTGCACCCGGGTCCTTCCTTGGCGTCTTGCTTCTCGGTAATGTGGCCATCGCCCGCGGCCTTGATGGCGGCGGATTTTTCCGCGTTCATCGGCGTGTAGTGCTGCCATTGCGCCGGCACGTTCGCCTCCGCGAAGATCGCCTCCACCGGACATTCGGGGACGCACGCCTCGCAGTCAATGCAATCCACCGGATCGATGTACAAGAGCATATCGTCCTGATAGAAGCACTCCACGGGGCAAACGGCCACGCAATCGGTGTACTTGCAGTCGTTGCAAGGTTCGCAAACGGTATGCGTCATGATTCCCACCCGTTTCCAGCCCGCCCATGGAAAAGAACGAAACACCAGCCCACCCGCGGGTCGATAGGCCAACGGAAATCACACGATCTGTTCCTAATATCCGTAGCAAGCAACCTGCAAAATGTCCAGAGAATATTTTCGCGCGTGCGCCGGCAACCTGCTGGCCCGACTGGCCGGGGAAAACACGTATTTTTCACACTTCCTCTCGACAAAACGCCATGTTTGGTTACAATACTATCTCCTGATTCGCTCCCCGCGAGTCAGGGGTTTGCGTGGACTGTTCTTTATGCGTCCTTGTTCCCGCCCCTTCCCAGGAGGTCGCAGGAGGACAAGGTGCTCTCTCCGCCGGGAGGATTTGATCGAACCCGGCACCCACCCCGGCAGTCCAAATATCGGGAAACCCAGGTGCGAACCCCTCCGGGATAACGTCTTTTCGGAGGTACGCACGTTTTTTATTTTCAGGAGACGGACCGGGTGAAGGATGAAGGATGAAGGATGAAGGATGAACATTTCATCCTTCATCCTTCATCCTTCATCCTTCTTTCTCCGCCAACCATGCTCGAGAACCTTCGCAACATCGGCATCATCGCCCACGTCGACGCGGGCAAAACCACGACCACCGAGCGCATCCTCTACTTCGGCGGCTCCAAGCACAAGTCGGGCGATGTCGATGAGGGCAATACCACCACCGATTTCGATCCCCTCGAAAAAGCCAAGGGCATCACGATCAACTCGGCGGCCGTCTCGCTCGAAT
>JACPPF010000137.1 GCA_016191165.1 Planctomycetota bacterium | reverse complement strand
TTTACCCGGCGATTGGCCCTCCTGTCAAACGCATTTCGGACGTGGTTGCGGTTTTGCGCTTGTTGACGGGTGGTTGAGAGGGAGTGGTGCAAGGCCAATTTTCGACTCGGCGCGCACCCCGGACGCGGGGCGGCAGAAGCGGGGCAAGAAAAGGGGTCGGGAGTCGATATAAGATAAAATTCGCGTACACAAATCAGAGCGATTGATGCCATTTCTTGAATAGACCGCGGCGCAGCCGCGTTGGCGGAGCCGAAGGCTCACGGCGCATTCGTGGTCAGCGGTGGCGAAGCCTGAATCGCGATCGAGGACGGAGATTTGGCGCGATGCCAATCTGGCAGGCGCTGGCTATGGGGATTGAATCGCGCCCGCCATTTCTTTCAGACCAGCTTCCGTTTACACCCGCACGTGGCCCCCCGCGACAAAGCGGTGGTGCTCTACAAAATGCAATGTCAGTAGTGCCACCACCCCCGTATCGTGAATAGTCCTTCCGAATCTCGCGGGAAACCTTTACGCTGTAAGGAGTTGAGTAGCGACTACGACTATTCACTTACTCGGCCCGCGATCTCGCTAATCGGGGACTTCCCCGTGGGCAACCGCGCCACCACGGTCTTTGATGCAACTGGCCGAGTCAGCGCCCAGGTCGATGCGCTCGGCAAGGCCGCCACTCCGCGACGGTTGACGCGCTGGGGTTTGACGCGGGCGATAGCAATCTGTATCGGTATGGGAATAATTCTTCGGCGATCGCGATCGATCCAAGTGGTTTACGCGTGAGGTTTGTTGCCGCGACAGACCTACCCCCGTAGACCAGAACGCCATGAACAAGCAGACTTCGCAACCGGTTTCCGCGCATGCCAGTCCGTTGCTGGATTGTGCGGACGCCTATCGTTTCCGGTATGCCGACGCGGACCGTGACTTTTTTGACAGGCGCCTGCGAGACTTCTTGCCTCCCGACGCCTTCGATGTGCATGCTCATCTTTACGACCTGCGCCACCTCGCACCGCAGGCTTCAGCGGGTGACTTCGCCGGTTCGCCGCGGATTGATCATGATGTCCTGCGCCGATCGATGCAGCAATGGATGGGTGAGCGGGTCATCACGGAGGGACTCTACTTCCCGTTTCCCGTGCGCCATCTGGAGCCTCGCGGGGCCAATGACTTTTTGGCGGCCGCCATCCAGGGGCGAGCTCACTGTCGCGGCCTGATGATGATTCGACCGGCGGACGACCCCGCCGAGGTGGAGGCCCAGTTGCGGCAGCACGCCTTCGCGGGGTTCAAGGTCTATCACGTTTTTGCCGCGCGCGAGGATACGTTCTTTGCCGAGCAAGGAGAATTCCTGCCGGAATGGGCCTGGGAGCTGGCCGAGCAGCACGGACTGGCCATCACCATGCACATGGTTTTGCCGCGTGCGCTCGGCGATCCGCGCAATCAAGCCTACATCCGTGAGCATTGCCTGCGGTTTCCCCACGCCAAGCTCATACTGGCCCACGCGGCGCGCGGCTTCAACGCCGGCCATACGGTCGAGGGGGTGGATGCCTTGCGCGGCCTGGGGAACGTCTTCTTCGATACGTCGGCCGTTTGTGAGCCGACCGCGTTCGAGGCGATCGTGCGAACCTTTGGCGTGACGCGGCTGATGTACGGCAGCGACTTTCCGGTGTCGGAATTGCGTGGCCGGGCGTGCTCGATCGGCGATGGCTTCTTCTGGTTGTACGACCATAACGCCACGTGGGCCGGCTGGCCGCACGCGCAGCCGCAACTGGTAGGCATCGAATCGTTGCTGGCGCTGCAGCAGGCCTGTCAGACGATGCACCTGAAGGATTGGGACATCGAGCGCATCTTCGGCGGCAACGCGCGACAAATGCTCGGCCTGAACCGCCCGACCGGGGAAGGAGTGCAGGCGCTCTACCGCGAGGCGAAGTCCTTGATCCCGGGTGGCACGCAGCTTCTTTCAAAGCGGCCGGAAATGTTTGCCCCGGAGCAATGGCCGGCATATTACGAACAAGCCATCGGGTGTGAGCTCATCGATACCGACGGACGGCGTTTTATCGACATGTCCCACTGCGGCATCCTCTCGTGCCTTCTGGGCTTTGCCGATCCCGATGTCAATGCCGCGGTCAACCGCCGCGTGAACCTCGGGAACATGGCAACCCAGCAAACGACCGACGAGGTGGAACTGGCAAGGTTGCTGATCGAGATTCACCCCTGGGCGCAGCAGGCCCGGTTCACGCGCAGCGGCGGCGAGGCGATGAGCGTTGCCGTCCGGATCGCCCGTGCCGCCACGGGCCGCGACAGGCTGGCGGTGTGCGGCTACCACGGGTGGCATGACTGGTACCTGGCTGCAAACTTGCCCGGCCAGCACCTCGACGCTCATTTGCTCCCCGGTTTGCAGCCGACCGGCGTGCCGCGCGGTCTGGAAGGCACCGTTCACACCTTCCGCTACAACAGGCTGGACGAACTCGATACGGCTCTGAAGCATTGCGGTGACGATCTGGCGGCGATCGTGATGGAGCCGACCCGCAACTTGGATCCCGAGCCTGGCTTTCTTGAAGGCGTGCGTGCGCGCGCCGACCGGCGCGGCGCCGTTTTGATTTTCGACGAAATCTCCTCCGGCTGGCGCCTGTGCCTTGGCGGCGCCCATCGGTTGTATGGAGTCGCGCCTGACCTGGCGGTATTTGCGAAGGCGCTGAGCAATGGCTTTGCCATGGGAGCCGTGATCGGTCGACGGGAATTCATGCGCGCGGCCCAGGACTCGTTTATCTCGAGCACCTACTGGACGGAAGGCATCGGTCCCGCCGCCGCCGTCGCCGCGGTGAAAAAGATGAAACGGATCGACGTCCCCGCACATCTGGCGAAGCTGGGCACGCGCGTTCTTGATGGCTGGCGCACCCTGGGCGCGAGGCACGGGCTGGCCATGAGCATTTCCGGCCGGCCGGCGTCGTGCAACCTGAGTTTCCAGCACCCGCAGAATGCCGCCCTGTTGACTTTGCTTACCACCCGCATGCTCGGCCACGGTTTCCTGGCGTGCGGCAGTTGCTCCTTGACCCTTGCACACGAGATGGACCATGTCGAACGCTATCTGGCCGCGCTGGATCAGGTGTTCGCGGAACTGGCCGCGGCCATTGCCGCCGATGACATCTCCGGCCGCCTTTGCGGTCCGGTGAAACACTCAACCTTTACGCGATTGGTAGATTAACGCGAGCGACGAAGGAGTTGAAATGGACCACAAGATCGGCATCGGCATGATTGGCAGCGGCTTCATGGGGTTGACTTACAGCGAAGTCGTCGCCCGCCATGCGAACGGCTGTCGCCTGGCGGCAGTCACGGGGGGACGCCGAGCGACCCAGTTGGCGGCCGACTATGGCGTGCCCGCGGAGCCGACGATCGACGCGTTGCTGGCACGCCCCGACATTCAGGCCGTGGTCCTGGCGACACCCGATCAGGATCGGGCGGCTCTGACTCAGCTCGCGGCCGCGGCGGGCAAACATGTGCTCGCCGAAAAACCCATGGCCCCGACCGTTGCCGAATGCGATCAAATGATGGCGGCCTGTACCAGGGCCAAGGTCAACCTCGCGGTCGTCAAGACCGAGCGGTTCCGCAAGCTCACGCAGCGGGCCAAGCAGTTGATCGACGACGGCACGGTTGGGCCGATTCACATGCTGCGCACCGTGTCGGCCTTTCCGTTGCCTTTGACCAGGCAATTGTTCACGGAACGGCAATGGATGCTCGATCCACGCGGCGGCGGTTTGTTCATGGGCATGGCTTCCCATAATGCTGACTTCTTGCGCTGGCTGACCGGTCGCGACGCGGTCCGGGTTTTCGCGCAGGCGACAACTTTCAGCGACATCCCGGCGCCTGCGCTGTCGGTAATGGCCCAGATCGTCTTCGAGGGTGGGATCATGGCCCACATGATGATCACGAGCGAACTGCCTTCACCCAGTTTGCCGAGCAGCGAGGTGCGCTTTCAGGTTTTCGGCCGGGACGCCATGTTGGATTTCGAGAACTTCGAGTTTCTCGATGTCGGCAAAGGAGACAAGTGGGAGCGAATCTACACCCCGGAGCGGTTTGACTACCTGAAGGAACCCAAGTCGCCGATTCGGCTTTACCCCCACATCGGCGTCATTCAGGAATTCGTGGACAGCATTCGCGAACAGCGGCCTCCGAGAATTGGCGGCGCCGAAGGCCGTGCCGCGGTGGAAATCTGTGAGGCCTGCCTGATTTCGGCCCGGACCGGCGCCGCGGTAACGCTACGATAGCTGTGCGCCACTTGCGGCGATACGGTCGCATGGCGCCGGGCGAGCGCGATGCTCCACGCGGGGACGGCGGACTTGCAAGGCGGGTAGTCACAACATGACCAACAGCGGACCGACCGGCGCGAACGATTGCCCGTTGAACTGGCCCGACCAGCGCCGAAACTTGATTCTCTTTGCCTGCTGCACTGGCATGCAGTACTTGGCTGCGCCGGTGCTGTACGTTGGCATCACCCAGGCGTCGTTGTGCCGGCTGCTGAGGGCCGATACGCGAACGTCGAACCTGCCTGCGACGCTGTTCTTTGCGATGACCGCCATGCCGGCCTTGATCGCGTGGGTATCGCCGCGGGTGTCGGCTCTTCAGCGAAACATGACGATCTGCTATGGCGTGTCGGCGCTGATGCTTGCCGCAACCGCGCTGGTGTTGACCTTGCCCGTCCCGAACGCGCTGAAACTGGCGATGGTGATCCTGCAAGGTGGCGTATCGGGAGCGGCAATGCCGGCGGCGATCGCCTTGCTGTGGGAAGTGATCGGCCGCGGCTCGGCGGAGTCGCGGCGCGGCCTGGCGTTGAGTTTGGCGTTTGGCGTTGGCCCGATACTCGCGGTACTCGGCTCCCTTGCCCAAACCGCGTTGCTCGGCGGTGATCTGTTTGGCCTGCATTTTGACGGCGTCGATTATCCGCACGGCTTCGTCGCGTTATTTGGCTTCGGGGCGCCGATCATGGCCTTGGCGGCGGGACTCTCCCAGTTCTTTGTGGTGCCGCCGGTGCCGTGCGAGCCCGAACGCGAGCCCTGGTCCTCGGTGGTCGGCTTACTCGTCGGCCTCCCCCTGATGTTCGCCGCCGTCGCGTTCATGCAGGTCGCCGCGGCTACCGAGGAGGACGCGTTTCGCTATTTGGGCTATCTGTCGGCGGTCGGCGCCACGGTCGGCCTGGTCTGGCACTTTCGGGCAATCCTACAACAGCAAGTGTTGCTGTGCGCGACCCTGGTGACGATCCTCGTGTACGCGGGGAACATGATTCCATCCAATATGAACCTGTACTCAAGAGAGGTTCTCGGAATCGCGGCGGACCTCAACGCGGGGCCGCAGAACTTGTTGCGCTTCGGGCTAAAGGCCCTGGCGGGACTGATTCTCGGCTGGCTGTTGACACGCACCAATCCGCGCATGGGGATTCTGGCCACGTCCGGCATCCTGCTGGCGTCGGTGCTCTGGGCCATGCTGGTGACGGGGCCGTGGTATCTGTATGCCATCGCGATCTTTGGCGCCGGCGAACTGGTTGGCGTGTACGCTCCGAATTACATCGTTTCGTCGTCCAGGCCGGATGAGCTTCGTCGCAATATGGCGTTTGTCACGATGCTGATGGCCCCCGCGGCGCCGGCCGGCTACCTGTACGGCGCCCTGGTCGACCTGGCGAAGTCCAACGAGTGGACCGCATTCGGGCTGACCAGTGAGGCTTTGGGTTTTCGATTGAGCTTTTTTGTGTGTGCCCTGTTCATCGCCGCGGGAATCGCCGTGGCCTGGGTGTGGTTACCGAGCCGTCCGCGACCCAGGGACATCTCGCCGGAGTCGTGATCTCGGGCAACGCGTGTCGCGCTGGTTTTCGTTTGGCGTTCGGTCGGCGTTTTGTGACCGCCAACCGGCGCGCGGCCCATTCGACTGGAGAACTGCCTTGGCTTCCGTGCAAATCCTCGACACCGGGCGGCTCGACGAACGCGAGTCGGCGTTTCCGCAAGCCATTCAGCTCCCCAATGGCGACCTGGTTTGCTCGTTCAGCGTCGGCGGAGGGCAATACGTTCACGGCGGGACTGATTGGGCGCGGTCCACCGACGGGGGCCACACCTGGCGGCTTGAGGGGCAACTCCTACCCGCCACGGTCGATCCTCCGTCGGCCAACTTCCTGAAACTCAGCCTCGCCTGGGACCGCCAGACCGTGTTCGCCTACGGCACGCGTTTTTGCGGAAGTTTGAGCGACCGGTATGGCGAGCGCCGTGGCGAAGCGGTGGTGTGCACATCAAGCGATGGTTGCCGAACCTGGTCGCCACCGCAAATCCTGCCCATGGCGGATTCCGCGCTGGAGATCTCCCACGCGATTTGCCCGTTGCAATCCGGACGTCTGTTGGCGCCGGCAGCGCTCTTGAGTGCCCGGGATCGGCTCGGCGAAGAGGTTTTCGTCGTCGCCTCGGACGACGGCGGTCGGACCTGGCCGGCGCGCCACACGGTCTTTCGCGATCCGGCTGGGCAGCTCGGCTTCTGGGAACAGAAGCTGGTCGAGGTCGCGCCCCGGCGCATCCTCGCCGTTGCCTGGACCGTGACCCTGGGCGATTACCGCGATCAGCCCAACCACTTTGCGATCTCGCACGACGACGGACGTACGTGGGGACCGCACCAATCCACCGGCATCCTTGGCCAAACAATGACTCCGCTCCCCCTGGGCGGCGACCGCATGCTCGTGTTGTACAACCGCCGCTACGGCGCTCAGGGCATCGTGGCGTGCCTGGTGACGTTTGACGACACGGCATGGGCGGTACACCACGAGCAGTTATTTTACGACGCCCGCTCCTCCCGCGCGGGTCCCAGCGCCGGCAAGACGGGCGTGGACGAACTCGATAGCTTCCAGTTCGGCTTCCCGACCGCCATCCGTCTACAGGACGGCGCGTTTCTGGCCACGCACTGGTGCGTGGAGGCAGGCGTGTGTGGCATCCGCTGGACCAAATTCAGGATCGATTGGTGATGCAACCGCGTCAAAGTAACATGGCTACGTTAAAGGTGCCCCTATGAGTTCCCGGTTCGGCGGAATATGGCCGGCGATGTTGACGCCTTTGGGCGAGGATGGCCGCGTCGCGCTGACGGTCCTTGAGCAGCTCACGGAGTTGTTTGTCAGCCAGGGCCTCGGCGGGTTGTATGTGACCGGTTCGACCGGACAATGGCCGCTGTTCACCGTGGAGGAACGTTGCCTGGTCGTTGAGCGCGTGATCCGATCGGCAGCGGGGCGAATCCCCGTCATGGTTCACGTCGGCGCCGCCGCGACCGCTGACGCGGTCACCCTCGCACGCCACGCCGAGCGGGCCGGGGCCCATGCGGTCTCGGCTGTCACGCCGATCTACTATGCCCACTCGGCCGATGCGGTTTTCGAGTATTACCGCGAGATCGGATCGGCCACGAGCCTGCCGTTCTTTGTTTATCACCTGAGCAGCGTCAGTCCGATTGCCATCGGCTCGCGGGAGTACACGCAGCGATTGCTGGCGGTGTCGAATATTGCCGGCATGAAGATCACCGATCGCGACCTGTACACGTTTGGCTTGATCAAGGCATTCACGGGCGATCGTCTGCAGCTGCTGAGCGGCGCCGACGAGGTGATGTGCCAGGCGATCCTGTGCGGGGCTCAGGGCGCGATCGGGACTTTCTACAATCTCTGGGGGCCGGCATGTCAGCGCGCCCGCGCGGCATGCGCGGCGGGCGACGTGAACGCAGGCCAGGCCTTCATGCTTCGCTTCCAGTGCGCCATCGCCGCGGTGCTGTCGTCCGGCTCGATCTGGACTTTCCTGCGCGCGGCGATGCGCCTGAAGTATGGACTCGAAATAGGCAAACCGCGACCACCGCTCGGCGCGGCGGAATGCCCGTGGACCGACGAAGACGTGCGGCAGCTGATCGAACAAGTCGATTCGAACCCTTGACCAATAGGAACCGAGAGCTCTCATGCGAAAAAGCAGAATCAAGGCCAAGCTGAAACGTAAGGAACCGGTGCTGCTGACGACCCTGCACCTCACCGATCCATCGCTTTTCGAGTTGACGAGCCTGATGGGTTTCGATGGCATCTGGATGGACCTCGAACACCACGGCTACTCGGTCGAGACCGCTGCCCAGCTGATGCGGGCGGCGCGCGTTGGCAACACCGATATTCTGGCGCGGCCTGCCAAGGGCGAATTCATGCGCATGGCCCGGCTTCTCGAAGCCGGGGCCCACGGGATCATGTATCCGCGCTGCGACAATGCCGCCGAGGCCAGGGAGGTTGTCGCCTGGAGCAAATTTGCTCCCCTGGGCCGACGCGGGTTCGATGGTGGTAATCCTGACATGCCGTACTGCATGGGGAGCATGGGAGAGTACATTCGAACCGCGAACGAAGAGACTTTCCTGGTGCTGCAACTGGAGGACGAGCAAGCGGTCGCGAATGCCCGAGAGATTGCCGAGGTCGATGGAGTGGATGTGCTTTTCTTCGGCCCGGCCGACTTCACGGTGCTGAGCGGCATCCCTGGCCAGTTCGACCACCCGCGGGTCCAGGAGGCGGTGCGCGTGATTGCCGACGCCGCCCGAGGCGCCGGCAAGCACTGGGGAATGCCAAGTGCGTCGCCCGAACGAACCAAGCAACTTCTCGACCTGGGCGCGCGTTTCATCTGCCACGGCGCCGACATCATCATGGTCAAAACCGGTCTCGAAGAGATCCAGCGTCGCTTCGGTCCGCTGGGCTTTCAGTTCGAGCCGCGGTCGTGAGGTCGCCATGCCCACCAAGAGACACCAGGTTCTGATCGTTGGCGCTGGCTCCATCGGTGAGCGCCATCTGCGCTGCTTTCAGGCCACGGGCCGGGCGGAGTTGGCGGTGGTGGAGATCAAGGCGGATCTGCGCCAGGGCGTGGCAGGGCGGTACGGCCTGACCCGGACCTTTGCTGATCTGGACGCGGCGCTTGCGCAACCTCAGGAAGTTGCCGTCATCGCCACGCCGGCCCATCTGCACATTCCGATGGCTACACGTCTCGCCGCCGCCGGGGTGCATCTGCTCATCGAGAAGCCGCTCAGCACAAATCTGGACGGGATCGGCCCGCTTCAGGAGGCGATCCGCGCACGGGGCGTCACCGTGGCCGTCGGCTATGTTTATCGCTGCCATCCCTTGCTGGCCTGGTTGAAGAAATCGCTTGCTGAAGCACGCTTCGGCCAACCGGTCGAGTTGATCGCGGTGTCAGGCCAGCATTTTCCAACCTATCGGCCTGCCTACCGCACCACCTATTACACCGACCGAGCCAGCGGCGGCGGGGCCATTCAGGACGCGCTGACCCACGTCGTCAACGCCGGCGAATGGCTGCTCGGACCAATCGACCGGGTCGTTGCCGACGCCGAGCGCCAGGTTCTGGACGGAGTAACTGTCGAGGACACGGTACACCTCCTGGCGAGGCATGGCCCAGTCCTGGCAAGCTACAGTCTTAACCAGCACCAGGCGCCAAATGAATTCACGCTCACGCTGGTATGCGAGCGCGGCACCATGCGGTGCGAGTTCCACAATCACAGCTTGCACTGGATGAGCGAACCCGGAAGCACCTGGCACGCTGAAGCCATTCCGGCGCTCGAACGGGACACGCTTTTCACCTTGCAAGCCAACGCCTTTCTCGATGCGGTCGAGGGCCATGCCCCCGCGCATTGTTCCTTGGCCGACGGGCTGCAAACCCTGCGGGTCAATCTTGCTGCACTGGCCAGCGTCGAAACGAGAAGCTGGCAAGTGCTTTCGGGAAGGACATGACATGATTAGCGCAGCGGAACGCGAACCAACGATTCACGAGCTATTCGATCTCACGGGCAAGGTGGCCCTCATCACAGGCGGCACGGGACACCTTGGCTCGGCCATGGCGAGAGCGCTGGCCGAGGCGGGGGCGTCGGTCGTCCTTACCAGCAGGGACACGGAGCGCGCCCGCGCCGCGGCCGCGCGCCTTCCAAGCATGGGAAATGCCCGGCACCATGGCATCGCCGTCGATCACATGGACCCCGCCAACATCGAACGAGGTTTCGACGAGGCCGTGTCTCGGGCCGGCAAGATCGACGTGCTGGTCAACAACGGACAGGAAGGGCCCCCCAACGACTGGACAACGGTTACCCCCGAGCAGTTCAATCGCCAGCTGGCCAACGCCACCGGTTACTTCTTGCTGGCGCGCCTCCTGCGCAACCACGTTGTCGAGCGCGCGGCGCCGGGAAGTATCATCTTGCTTGGATCGATGTATGGCCAAGTTGGCTCGTATCCCGACGCCTACGCGGGAATATGCGATGCCAGCCCGGTCGCCTATCACGCACTCAAGGGCGGGATCATCCACATGACCCGTTACCTGGCCGCGTACTGGGCCAGCGATGGCGTCCGCGTCAACTGCCTCAGTCCGGGTCCATTCCCCAGCGACAGGGCGGCGCCAGCCATGGTCGAGCGCCTCTGCACCAAACTGCCCATGAAGCGGATGGGCCGACCGCATGAATTGAAGGGCGCGATCGTCTTCCTTGCCAGCGAGGCCAGCAGTTTCATGACCGGGCAGAACTTGACGATCGACGGCGGCTGGACGGCATGGTAGAGACTAGGAATCAGGCGTCAGGTCTTGCAGTGACTCCTGACCCCTGGCCAAGGGAGGCAACTTGGAACTCACCCTTCACCAGATCACGGGCCATCAACCGGGTCCCCACCTGCTCATCACTGGCGGTGTTCACGGCGATGAGTTCGAGCCCATGGCTGCCATTCGTCAGCTCATCGGCCTGATTCGCGCCGAGTTGCTGTGCGGTCGGGTCACGCTTGTGCCGGTCGTCAACGAACCTGCGTTTCGCCTGGGCCGGCGCACCGCCGAGGATGGACTCGACCTTGCCCGCACCTGTCCCGGCCGGCCCGATGGTTCGGTCACCGAACGAATCGCCCATGCCCTGTCCAGTCTGATTCGTTCGGCTGACTATTACATCGACCTGCACACCGGCGGTACCCGGCTGCGCGTCTTGCCCCTGGTCGGCTACATGCTTCATCCCGATGCCGCCCTATTGAACGTCCAGCGGCAGATGGCCCATGCCTTCGGTCTGCCCATCATCTGGGGCACCGATCCAAACCTCAACGGCCGCTCTCTCTCGGTAGCGCGCGACGCCAACGTGCCCGCCATCTACGCGGAGTATCATGGCGGCGGTGGCTGTGACCAGCTGGGGGTCGAGGCCTATGTCCGCGGTTGCATCCAGGTCATGGCCCACCTTGCCATGATAACCGCGCCTGACCCCCACTCGACGTCTCGCCCGGCCGCTGCACCGATCGTGATCGAGGATGGCCGACCCGAATCAGGTCACATGCAAATCAATCATCCGGCCCCCTGCGAAGGGTTTTTCGAGCCGGCGGTCACGCTCGGACAGTTTGCCGAAAAAGGACAGGTGCTCGGCTCGGTCTCGGACCTCCTCGGCGCCAAGCGCGTGCCGATCCAGGCGGCACATGCCGGGATCGTGCTCGTCTTGCATACCTTTGCACGGGTCGACGACGGCGCGAGCGTGGCGGTGATTCTCGAAACCAGCGGTCAGGAATCAGGACTGGCTAGGTCCCCAGCGATCCTTGACTCTTGACTCCGGTCTGAAGTCCCAGGCCCTTGTGTTGGTGGTCGAGGTCCGCCTGGTAGCGTGCATAGGCTTCCGCATCGCGACGGCAACTGATGCCCTTGAATACCATGGCGAAGCCACGCCGATGACGCGCCGCTGACCGATTCGGTTCGGCCCGGTGGATCGTGTTGCCATGATGCGCGACCGCATCGCCGGGCCGTAAATGCACCGGCGCTTCCCGCGCGGAGTCGTCGGGACCAAAGTCGGTGATGCCTTGAGAGAACCCCAGGACATTCGTCCGTTCATGCGGCCGAATTCCACGCAGGTGCGAACCTGCGACATAACGCAGGCAGCCGTTCTCCTCGTCCACCGGATCAAGCGCCAGCCAGATGGTCACGACGTGGGGAGGCGTCAGGCAGAAATAGTAATTGTCCTGATGAGGCGGCGTGGGGCTATTCGTGCCCGGAGGCTTGTTGAACCACTCGGGCGATTCGGAACTCGCCTCCTCGCCGACCAGCGCGCGGGCCAGGGCGCACCACAGGGGGTGCTTCGTGTAGTCGCGGAAAAACGGATCGACTCCCATGTGCTGCATTTGCTTCAAGGTTTCCCGACGGGCCCGGTCGACGTAGAAGGCCGCCGAGTCTGGAAGCGAGGGAACCACCTCGCCAAGGTAGCGATCGAGATTTCGGGCCAGGGCATTCAATTCAATCGTGGGCAAGAATTGGCGGACGATCACAAATCCGTCGCGGTCGTAATTCGACTTGTGGCGATCGAAATTCATGGCAATCTCCTCACTTCTTTGGGTTCAGCTCGCGCCCCCCCACGAAGGTAGATGTCCTTTACCTCACTCTGATCGCATTTTATGGCGAATGTTGCCGAATTGGCATTGGAGGGGACGTAGTTGGTTGCACCACAGATTTGGCGAAAGGGTCCGGCGGTTGTGCTGTCGGTTCTGGAGGGATACTCCGCTTTTCGTTTGAAGATTTTTGTGGTACCCCGCTTCTACCTTTACTCCTCCGGAATTTTCAACAATTCGGCAAACGGCTCTTCACAGCGCCACAATCCATACCGCCTTAATTTGGCTACACCTGCGACCCGAATTCGGCCGGGCACAGCTTTCTGAATCACGACTCCAACGCAAGTTCCAAATCGCGGCGCAAATCTTCAACGTCCTCAATCCCAACGCTTAATCGCACCAGGCCATCGTCGATGCCGCGGGCTTGCCGAATTTCGGCGGGGATGCTGGCGTGGGTCATCGTCGCGGGGTGGCCGACGAGCGATTCGACCCCGCCCAGGCTCTCGGCGAGGCTGAACAGTTTGGTGTGTGTCAGGAACTTGAGCGCGGCTTCCTTGCCTCCCTTGATGCTTATCGAGATCATGCCGCCGAAGTCGCGCATCTGTTTCTTGGCGAGCGCATGGCCCGAATGGGTCGGCAGCCCCGGATAGTGGACGCGCGCAATTGCTGGGTGCTTCGCAAGCCAGTCGGCAAGTTGGCGGGCGTTGGCGCAATGGCGATCCATACGCACGGCAAGCGTCTTGATGCCGCGCAAGACCAGCCAGGAATCGAACGGCCCGGGCACGGCGCCGGCGGCGTTCTGGTAGAACTGAATGGCTTGCATCAAATCATCGCGACCGATGACGGCGCCGCCCACCACGTCGGAATGGCCGCCGAGGTATTTGGTCGTGCTGTGTACAACGAGATCGGCGCCCAGTTTGATTGGCTGTTGCAAGTACGGCGACGCGAAGGTGTTGTCCACCGCGAGAATAGCGCCCGCGTTGTGGGCGAGGTCGGCCAGCGCGGCGATGTCGGCGATTTGCAGGAGCGGGTTGGTTGGCGTTTCGATCCACACCATCTTTGTGGTCGGCGTGAGGATCCTGCGAAACCCATCCGGGCTGGGGTCGTCGGTGTAATGCGCGACCAGGCCCCACGGGCGGAACACTTTTTCAAGAATGCGAAACGTACCGCCGTACAGGTCCGCGGCCGCGGCGATTTCGTCCCCAGGCCGAAGCTGGGCCAGCACGGCGTTGGTCGCGGCCAGCCCCGAGGCGAACGCCAGGCAGCGAGCGCCGCCTTCGAGGGCCGCCAGGCAGGTTTCCAGCGCGGCGCGGGTCGGGTTGCCTGTACGTGAATACTCGTATCCCTTGTGCTGCCCCGGCGCCGCCTGGGTGTAGGTGGACGTGGCATAGATCGGCACGACCGTCGCCCCCGTGGCGGGATCGGCGTCCTGGCCGGCGTGGATGGCGGTGGTGGAGAAACCTTGGGCCTTGGTGTTCATGATTCCTTCTACCTCTCGTTTGGCCCCTCATTCGCCCGACCGCTGATCAAGGGGACCAGGTGGACTTTGACTTCATCAAGATAATTCGCGAGTCCGTTTCCGGCACCGCGTTCTTTCAACACCTGCAACGGCGTCTCATGCCAGCATTTCTGTTCACGGCTCCAATCGCCACCTGTCAGCGCCTTCAATACGCGTTTGGGGCTTCGGAGAGCCTGATCGTTCTTGCCGGCAGTCAACTCGTGGGAATGGAGGCAAGGATCATGTCCAAGTTTTTGGGTTTCCAAGGCAAGCGCGTTTTTCTCGGCATCGTCCCCCGGGTGAAAACCACTGATTACCCATGCTTCCCGCTCACGATTTGCAGCTCCGATGACGATCCGGCACCTGGACGAATAGACCTGCCGTGCTTGTTTCAGGCCGTTTGCTCGTTCTGTCTGGTCATCCATGTCGCGGACAAGGACGATCGCATCGATGGTATCCGCGACGTGAAGAATGTAGGCAATCGCTCGCCTCGCTGCCTGGGCGTCCGGCAGGCCCGGTTCGCCGTCGAAGTGTCCGCGAACGCGAATCCCTTGTTCTCTGGCGCGACTCGGAATAGACGACCACGTCAACCACCTTCCGACTGGCAACTCCGCAAGCCAGCCGCGCTGGAACGGGAGGATTGCTGCATCGAGCCAATCGATCTCGGTAAGCATCACGCGATCGGCGATTTCCGTCGCCGTGGTGAAGTCGGCCTGAGCCTCGTAAATGACGGCAAATGTCCTGCTCACTGGACGTGCCCCTCACCAAGCCATTTTTCGCCGAATAGGCTCCACATTTCGCCGGGCGCCATTTCGCCTTTCCATTTCTCGAATTGCGGGTGATCCGTCAGTTTGCCGCACACCGAGTAACCATCTGGATCGATGGTCAACAGGCGAACTTCTTCAGACTTGAGGTAATCGAGCAGGTATGGCGAGTGGGCGGTCGCGACGACCTGCAGATTGGGGAAACGCTCCATGATTTTGCGAAGGAATTCCAGCAACGATTTTTGTGCGAGCGGGTGCAAGCCGTGTTCGATGTCGTCCAGAAGTAGAAGGTCGGGGCGCGACGGGCCGAGAAGAATCGTGAGGAGGCCAAGCAACATCAGCGTGCCTTCGCTGACCAGGTGAGCGGAAATGCCCTTTGCATTCTGGAAATCGAAGAGTATGGCATCGCCTTGGAAGTCCCGATTTATTTGCCGTTCGACCGTGTCATCACCAAACCGAACTAACTCTGTTTCAATCCTTTGAACAAGTCGTTTGGTGAATCGGATGCCCATGAAATGCGGTATGAGGCGGCGCATTTCCTCGATCAAGCCGTCAAATTCCACACGATTACCCAGCGCCATGTCCGCAAGCACAGATGGCAAGCCCTCTCCGTCTGTCGCCATGCGCGGTGGAAATTGATCAGCATAGGTTGCAATGGAAAGCTTGGTGGCGTTGAGCTTAAGATACTCGGGTGTTGGAACGCCGTAATTCTGGAGCGGCCGTTCATCCGGATCCACCAAAGTAGGCTTGTCGATTTTGATAGTCCATTTTGACCGACCAACGTCATGCAACACTGGGGGATCGGCAAAAAAACCTATGGGTCGGATGTTACTATTGCATTGAATGAATAACTGGCCGGCAGCGCCGCGCGTATACAGGCTGTCGAGTTCCCAACCCGGTCGGTTGAGCGCGCGCACATTGGCTAGACCGGAAATCTGCGTCTGCCCATTGAGGGTGGCCTGGACGGCGATCCAGATTGCGTCGAGTACGCTAGTCTTGCCGCTTGCATTGGCTCCGACAAGTACTGTCAACCGTTCCAGCGGTATCCGTTGGTTTTGGAAGCTCTTGAAGTTCTGCAATTGAACGGACGTAATCACGGCTCAAGCCCTCACGCAATTCCCAAAGCATCGGCCAAGCTCATTGTATCCGACTTTTTACCACTGAGCCTCACGCCTTCCTCGTCCGCACCTGATTCCAGTAATGCACCAGATCGATGCGCGTGACGATATCGACCACCTGCCCGTCCTGCACCGCCAGCACGCCAGTGTTGCCCGCCAGCAGGAGGCGATAGGCCTCGTCGAGATGCACCGTTGTTTCCATCTGCGGCAACGGGCGGGCCATGACGTCGCCGACGGCAATCTTGTCGGGGTCGCTGTGATCGTGCAGGATGCGTGCGAGCGTCACCTCCTGAATCGCGCCCACCGATTTGCCGCCGTCCAGCACGGGCAATTGCGAAAAGCTGGACGTCTGCAACAGGCGGATCGCTTCGGAGATCGTCGTCTTGGGCGTTATCGTCACAAGCTGCCGAGGTCCGCGCGATTTCAACAAGTCGCCGATCGAGTGCGGCACGTCGGTCGTCATGTTGAGTTTGTTCTGGTTTAGCCAGTCGTCGTCGAAAAACTTGCTCAGGTAGTTGCGCCCGGTGTCGGCGCAAAGCGCGACGACGACATGTTCGCTGGTGAGCCTGCGGGCATAGCGCAAGGCCGCGGCAACGGCGGTCCCGCTCGAACCGCCCACGAGCATCCCTTCACGGCGCGCCAGTTGCCGGGCGATGTGGAACGCTTCGGCATCGCCTACGCGAATCCACTCGTCCACGAGCTGGCTGTTCAGCGTCTTGGGCACGAAGTCCTCGCCGATGCCTTCCACCTTCCACGGCTTGGGCGAATCGCCGGAGAGGATCGAACCCTCCGGATCGGCGCCGATGATCTTGACATCGGGATTCTGCTCCTTGAGATAACGAGCGACGCCGGAGATCGTTCCGCCCGTGCCGGCGCCGGCGACGAACGCGGTGATGCGGCCCTCGGTCTGCTCCCAGATTTCGTGGCCCGTGGTGCGGTAGTGGACCTCGGGATTGGAGAGGTTGGAGAACTGGTTGGGCCGCCAGGCGCCGGGGATTTCGCGGGCCAGGCGATCGGCGACGCCGTTGTAGCTGTCGGGCGAATCGGGCGGGACATTGGTGGGCGTGATGACGACCTCGGCGCCATACGCCTTGAGCAGGCCGATCTTCTCGCCGCTCATCTTGTCGGGCAGGACGAAGATGCAGCGGTAGCCCTTGACGGCGGCGATCATGGCGAGCCCGACTCCCGTGTTGCCCGCGGTCGCCTCGATGATGGTCCCGCCGAGCCGAAGCAGTCCACGGCGTTCGGCATCGGCGATCATCGACTGGGCGACCCGATCCTTGACGCTGCCGCCGGGGTTCATCGCTTCGTTCTTGACAAAGACGCTGGCTTGCAGACCTTCGGTCAGGCGGCGCAGCTTGACGAGCGGAGTCTTGCCAATCGATTGAAGGATCGTTTCTTGCATGGCGTTCAACCTTTGCTGGGGGCATTAAACCCTAAATCAGGTTTTCTTTCCCGGATTTTGACTCAAGCCTTAAGAGAATGCAACGTCAGTTGGAAGCGGAAAGCGCCAACTTATTTTTGAAATCGCTCCTTTTTTGTGTGCGTTGGCTCTTTGCCTTGTCGCAGGATGGGATAAAACATACTTCTCGTTTCGCGCCGGTGAATAGGCTCCGCAACCCTGGAAATGTTCGGCACTCATGGCTCTCCCGCTACAAACCACCGTCCTTTTGAAGGCTGCTCGCCAGTTGCTGGATGAGTTGTCGGCTGACGCGGTGTTGCTGCTGACGGAGATCAATCAGGACTGGAACGAGGTCCTGCAAATCCTGCCCGCGGACAAGCTGCTCGTCTCCGCCAAGAATCCGAAGCTGCATCAGCTCTTGAATGCCGACAAGCGCCTGCACGTTCTGGACATTGACCCCGGGCCGACGCCAACGCACGAACAGATGAGCGTCGCGCTTCTGGAAGCGGTCGCCACCGAGAAGCTCAAGAGCGGCGCGCAGGTCATCGCGATCTTCAACGGCATCGGCATGGACGACGGCAGGCCGGAGCATGTGGATAGCCTGAGCGTCATCCACCTGGGCGAACACCTCGAACGCCTCACCGCCGCCGATCTGCGCAAACTCGATACGCATGTACCGTTGGAAACCCTGCGGGCTGTCGTCGAACTGGCGACCGAGATCGGGCAGGAAGGCCGCGAGGGCAAACCGGTCGGCACCATGTTCGTGGTCGGGGATACCGAAAAAGTCTTGTCGATGTCGCGGCCGCTCAATTTCAATCCGTTCCGCGGTTATGGCCGCAAGGAACGGGACATCCGCGACAAGAAGGTCCGCGAGCAGATCAAGGACATCGCCCAGCTCGAAGGCGCCATCTTGATCCGGCGCGACGGCGTGGCGGAGGCGGCGTGCATGTTGATCGACGCGCCGACGGAGGGGGTCGTGGGCATCAGCAAGGGCTGGGGCACCCGCCACTGGGCCGGCGCCGCCATCACCAAGAAGACCAAGGCCGTCGCCATCGTAGTTAGCCAATCGTCGGGCCACGTGGTGATTTTTCAGAACGGCATGGTGATGCTGCAAATCGAGCCGTTTGCAAGGCCGATGATCTTCCAGCGTTTCCGCATGGCCCACTCGCCGGACGGGGTGGAGAAGCCGGGGGGGGCGTGAGGTGGGGCTGACGAGAACGGGTGCCCGGGATTGGGCATTAGTTCCGCCGGAAGCGGAGAGGTTCGAGTCTAGTGTTCTTGAACCGCGAAACTCATGGCGATTGAGTCAAGTTTGCATACTAGCCCGAAGCGTTAGCGAGGTTTTCCGTTGCAAGCGATCCCTCGCTTCGCGAAACTCATGGCGATTGAGTCAAGTTTGCATACTAGCCCGAAGCGTTAGCGAGGTTTTCCGTTGCAAGCGATCCCTCGCTTACGCTTCGGGCTAGTATGCGTGGGTTGCTTTGGTCTGAGGTGGAAACCTCGCTAGCCTTAACGCCGCCCAAAGCAAGTCATGTTCCCGCTTCAGCGAGCCAAAGGTCCGTGGCATCAAAGATGTCATGATAGACCGTACTTCCGGCTTCTTCATGAAGGACTCGCATTTGTTGCAACGCACCATCCGGATCGGTCTTGGCAAGCTCTTCTGCCACGGCAAAGCGAAGCGTAATGTCTTGGGCGTGGACGAATTTGGCGAGCAAGGCGTCGCGTTCTTCGGGAAAATGCTTGAAGAGATACCGCAGAAACACGTCTGGTCGTTGGACGCCGGGTTCTTGGTTTACTTTTCGGATGTTTGCGAACCGCGCGAGTCGGCTTCGGCAGTACTCGCCGATTCTTGCATCCCCGCGCGAGACTAAGAGGTAGGACCACAAGGCGCGCCATAATCGGGAATCGTCAATTTTGTCAATCATCGCCACCAGCCGTTTTTCCTCTGCCGGCGTCCACGCCGGGGGCAGGCGCCTTTGGGTGTGTAGAAATGCAACCGAATCCTCGAGCTCCTTGAGTAGCTGAGCCAGGTCCTTGCAACCCAGGATGTTGTCGAGCGTTTTCATTAGCATGCCCTCAGGGTTTACTGGATGGGGATGTGGGCATCACGGGGGCCCGTTGAAGGAGCGCCCGTGTCGCCAAGTTTCGACGCCGCATTTGGTGGATAATTTCCGCCACTCACTGCGGACGTAGGTACGATTTCTTTGTGCGCATGTTTGACCTCATCTGCAAACCCTTTCGGCGGAGTTCGCACCATCGGCGGATCGAGGCGCACAGCAACCGTGTTGCCGTCGGGCATAGATTTGGTCCAAACCGTGCCACCACTATGCGCCGGCACACTCGTATATCCGCGGCGCTTCAGCATTTTTTCAATGTCGGCCTGCTTCTTACCCGCCAACTGGGGCATCGTGGACAGTTCCTCTGCTGCCGTGGCGGCTTTCCGGAACCGGCCCTTCGCGTCGCGCAGTTTGCAGTTAAGCCCCCAGGGATCTATCCAGGCCAAGCTGTTCACGGCAAATTCATACAGGTTTTTCGCAATTTCTATTCCCAAGGGATCCTGGGAAATGAACTGGCCCGTGCATTGATCAAAATACCGGTGGCGATTATAACAAAGGCCGGTTTCTGGATCCTCCAACTGACCTTGTAGGCGGATTCGATTATCGAGTTCCTGAATATCAAAACGTGAAACTTTACCCCACGCCGTGTAAGTCACCCCCCACTTCACCCGCCCCTTCGCATCCGTCATCCGCGTCGGACAGCCGTTCGGGTCGTTGTGGTAATTATACACCTGCCGACTCTCGGCATCCGCCACGATCAAGGCCAACGGTTCAAACGTCTCCGGGTAGTACACGTATTCACGTATTGGTTTCTTCTCATTGGGTTTTGTCGCGTCCACCACGGTTTCGCCGACCAGGGCATCGCCGTCCCAGAAGAACAGGGTGCGAATGCCCGCGGTTTCCTTGAACAGGCGTCGGCCGAGCGGGTCGTAACCGTAGCGGGTTGGTTTGCCGTGGTCGCGGCTTTCGATGAGCCGTTGGTTGGCGTCCCAGATGAGTTCGAGGTCGCGCTTGGTGTCGCGGCGATGGGTCAGGTTGCCGGCGCGATCGAAGCGATAGGACGTTCCCTCGTGTTCGCCCTCGCGGCGCCAATCGTCGCCGGCGCCGAGGGTGCGCGTGCGCAGTCGATCACCGGCTGGGTCGTTCAGGTAGCCATGGAGCTTGCCCTGGGGATCGACATGTTCCAGGATTCGGCCCACGGGATCGTATTTGTAAGAATCGGTCCCGAACTGGGTGTCGAGGCGTTTGGTCAGGTTGCCCGCGCGGTCATATTCAAAGCGCGTGGAGAAGGCTGGCCCATCCATGCTGGACATCGCCTGTTCCGTGAGGAGCCCGTCGTCGTTGTAGGCGAGCCTTCGCGATACGCTTGCCGTCAGGGTTTCGCGTGTGACTTGCCCAGCGGCGTCGCGCTCCATGCGGATTGGTTCGGCGCCGTTGATGCCGACCGTGGCGACCTGGTCGAGCCGATCGTAGGTATATTCGATGAGGTTCCCCAGGCTCGTCTTTCGCGCAATGCGGTTGCCGACCAGGTCATAGGTATTCTCAAGTACAAACGTTTCACCCTGGATTTCCTTGAGGAGCCGACCTTCGAGGTCGAACACGCGCTGCACGGGTCCGTGGGCGTTTTCCATGGCGACGATATTGCCGTTACCGTCATAGGCGAACATTTCCTCCACGCCGCCGGGGAGGGTTTTCTGAACGATGCGCCCGAGTGGATCGCACTTGTAATCGACGCGGCGTCCGAGCGGATCGATGGCGGCGCACAGGTTGCCGGCGGCATCGTATTCGTAGCGTCGCGGCTGGCCCCAGTAGTCGATTTCCTCGATGATGCGGCCGAGCGGATCGCGAACGAGTTTGTAGGTTTCGCCGCGCTGGTTGGTGATGCCGGTCAAACGCTCTTCGTTGTCGTAGTGGTACTGAACGGTGTGCCCGTCGGGCTGGATGCGCTTGGAGATTTCGCCGAGCCCGCGGTATTCGAGGCGCGTCTCCGCGCCGTTTTCATCGACGTAGCGGATCAGGTTGTCCTCGCCGTCGTAGCCGCAATGAATGGTTGATTTGGATGGCAGCGTGATGTCCAGCAGGCGCGATTTCAGGTCGTAGCGGTAGGCGGTCTCGCGACCGAGCGGGTCGATTTTTTGGATGAGGTTGCCGAGGGCGTCGTGGGTGAACTGGCTTCGATGGCCCAGAGCGTCTGTCAAGAGCGAGATGTTGCCGAGGGGATCGAAGTCGAGCATGGTGCGGGCGCCGCGCGGGTTGGTGAAAGCGCGGAGCTGGCCCTGGGCGTCGTATTCATATTTGGAGATGGCGCCCAGGGGCGATTTTTGTTCGATCAACAGGCCGCGGGTGTCCCAGGTTTGCTCCCAGACGGCGCCCAGGGGATCGGTGAGTTTGACTACCTGATCCTGGCTGTTGAATTCCACGACAACCGCGGCGCCATCGGGCCGGGTGAGCTTGAGCAGGTTGCCGCGATCGTCGTATTCGTACTCGGTGCGGTTGCCCACGGGATCGCTGACGGCGAGGGTACGCCCGGCGTCGTCGTACTCGTAGGACGTGACGCCGCCGAGCGGGTCGATCTCCATGATGGGCAGGAAGCGGTCGTCGAACTGAATCGTGGTGACGTGGCCCAGCGAGTCGGTCACGCGCGTTTCTTGCAGGATGTTGTCATATTCAAAACGATAGTCATAGAGCCCGCCGTCGCCGTAGGGGTGAATGCAACGTCCCCTGGCCGTGTAGTTGTCGTATTCCCAGTAGAACGACAGGCCGTTGCGATCGGTCAGCTTGACCACGCGGTGGTCGCGGTAGGCGAATCGGATCGGCGCCTTCAGCGCGTCAAACACGGTCACCAGATCGCCGTCGGCGTTGTACTCGTATTGAACCAACAGCCGGGGCTGTGGTTCGCCAGGTGCGTGCAGAAACATCTCCGCGATTCGGCCATTGCGGCAGGTCACGTCGATGCGCCGGCCGGTGCTTTCCTCGATGGCCAGGAGATCGCGACCGTTGCGGACGAAACGCAGCTTGTTGTTGCAGCGGTCGGTGATCGATTCGACAAAAGCCTCCTTGACGCCCGGCTCTGGGTAAGTGAATTGATAGCTGAGGCCTTCCTTGGTGCGGACATGAAGCAGGCCCGGGCGGTGCGTGAGGAGGGTGCCTGCGAACGCTTCTTCGACCGATCCATCGGGTGGCAGGTGCGGAAAGAGCGTGGTCCCGGCGCTGCCGTCGGCGAAGGTGACCGAGCCATCGGATTCGAAGACGATCCGCGCATCGGCCGGCGTTTCCCAGCCGTGCCCGCACAAGCCCGAGCGTTCGTTCTGGGAGCCGTAGGTGCGAATCCAGTCGAACGGCAGGCGACCTGGGAGGGCGAAGTCCTGTTGTTCGACCACGACCTCGCCCGTGATGCTGTTGACTGGCTCGGCCTTGAGGACTTTGCACTTCAGAAACCCCGGCTTCATTTTGCCAAAGGCCTTTTGGCGCGCCTTTTTGAACGCGGCGCCGGCTTTCTTGGCCAGGTTCGTCTTCATCAATTTCTTGAACGCTTTGCCCAGGGCAGCCATGCCGAGCTTCATGGCCATGGCCATGAAGTTGATGATGGGAGGTCCACCGATCATGACGGGTGGCCCGGCGGGGACGGCGAGGACGACGCTGGTCGGGAGCACCATCGACTTGGTGGTGCTCTTTTTCTTTAGCCGCGGAATGGGAGGCATGCCGATGTCGTGGCAACTCAGGACGGGCTCGCCGAGGCGCGTGGCCGGGTCGCCGTCGAACAGGACGGTTTGGCTGCCCATGAACACTTCGCACTCGTTGGCGGGAGGCTTGACGAAGACCCCGCCGATGGGGATATGAGGCGGGACGCACTTGCCGCTGCTGCCGGCCACGCCGCGTTTCATGCCGTTGACTTCGACCGTGGCGCCGACGATGGGCACATAGTCCATCGGGTCGATGAGAAAACCGATGAAGGGATGGGGAATGGGCAGGGGCGGGACCGGGCCCGGCGGCTGAATGATATGGATGTCAACGCCCACCACGGGGTCGAAGTGTTTGCCGGCGATCATGGCGTGGCCCTCTTCTCCCAGTCTGGACCGACCAGCTCGGCCATGCGTTTGCGAATCGCGTCGACCTCATCGCGGTATGGCTTTTCTTTCGCCAGGCCTAGCAACGACTTGCCGACGAAGGGCAACATCGAGTTGGCGCGCTGTTCTGGATCGAGGGCGGCCCCGGCGGCGAGAGCTTTCTGCCCCGCCTCCCAGGCCGGGGGGATTTGCTTGTTCTTTTCATGGCAATACGCGGCCATGCGCCACGCTTCGAGCGTCATCAGGCCATCCTGCTGGGCGCCGGCGATGGCGGCGGTGGTTTCGTAAACGGGCGCCGCCTCGGCGAACTGCCCCGCGCTGACGAGGGCGGCGCCTTCGGCGAACCGGGGCGGGAGCACGAGTTTCGGTCCCGCCTCGTCGCCTGCCGCCAAAGCCGCGTCCGCCGCCTGGGTTGCTTTGCGATAGCAGTCCAGCGCTTCGGTGAACTTGGCAGCGCCGAGGTAGGCGCCGCCCAGGGCCATGTGAACGGCCATCAGCAGGGAGGGCCACTTTTCCTGAGTAGCGATCGCGATGGCCTCCGTTGCCGCCTGAGTCGCGGCGGCAAAGTCCCCTTTGCCGGCGGCATTAGTCAAAGCAACAAACAGACGCCGAAAGGTATGCCCGGGCCCGGCGCCCTTCACGTCGCGCGCCAGGTCGGCATAGGCGGCGGACATGTTGAGCTCCGGCTTGATGGTCACAATCCGCTCCGGCTCGGCCTGGCAGATCGAATCGAGAATTGGCGCTTCCATTTGATCCAGCACCGTGACTCGCACGTTCGCGGGCAATCCCGCGCGGGCCAGGGACAATAGCCAAACGGGCCATGCCGACCGATCGGCAATCTGCGCCGGCACGAACACCAGTACGAGGCGTTCCACCAGCTCAGCATAATACTGGGCAAACGAGGCGCAGCAACGCGCCAGCGCGGCCACATCCGCGTCGGTATTCGCGGCGGCGGGGCAAACCCAGGTGATCGGGACTTCATCGTCTTTCAGATCGGTCTGAGTTTCCTCATATTGCCTGCGAAGATCCTCGATCAAGGCGAAGCCATGGCGCTTCGGATCGGCGAACGGCGTTTCAAAGCGGATGAAAAGGTCCGGCAGGTCGCTGCCGCCGTTGCGCGCCCATTCGAGGAACGTCTCGACCATGTGGTAATCGTCGCCGCCGGCCAGCCAGCGCAGCATGCGCGCTTTGGGATTGGCGGCGAATTGGTTCCACAGGACCGTAACGTCGTCCAGGCGTTTTTCAATGGCGTTCTTCTTGCCGGCAGCCACGTGGTTCTCCGGGAGTGGGAAGTGTGGCACTCGTGAAACAGCATCCGAGCGCCAAGCCGCGCGCGGCTAGTTGAGCTTGATGGTTGCGCCTTTGAGTTCGTGAATGGCGCTGGCTTCACTGGCGATGGTGGCGCCCTTGACTTCGACCTTGGCGCCGGCTTCGATCGTGACCTTGGCGTCCGTCTTGATGGTAATACCCGCGGGCTCGATTTTGATTCCGGACCCGCCCACAACAAGTTCGATGCTGGCGTCGGAGCTGATTTTGATGGCGCCGGTGACCTTGATGGTCTGGGTTCCGCCGACGGCGAGTCCGTCCTTGCCGGAGACGCTGATATCGCGTTCGCCGCCGATGGTTTCTTTTTGATTGCCGCCGACGTCCTGGGTTTGATTGCCGGTGATCTTGACCGACTGGTTGGAT
This sequence comes from Planctomycetota bacterium, assembly GCA_016191165.1. Taxonomy (GTDB): domain Bacteria; phylum Planctomycetota; class Planctomycetia; order Gemmatales; family Gemmataceae; genus SIAQ01. The sequence continues at coordinate 41,445 of JACPPF010000137.1, read as the reverse complement.
TTGACCTGAATTTCCTGGTTGGAGCCAACCTCCAACTTATCGTTGGCGCCGATCTTGGTGGACTGGTCTGCGCCGATAGTGACGGTGCGGTTGGAACCGACATCGAGCTTCTGGTTGCTGCCGATGGTTTCGGAGTCATCGACATCGATCTTGTCGGTGCGGTTGTTATGGACTGTGGTCGTCTGATCGTTTTCGACCGTTGTGTCCATGTTGTACTGGGCGTGGATGGTGACGCCTTCTTTGCCCTTGGTGTCGTTGCAGACCATGCCGTTGTACCCGCCGCCGCCGGGGGTGCTGTTCGACTTCAGGCCGCTGACCATCTTGTCCTTGGGCAGGGTGCCGGGCGGCATGTGGTCGGCGTTGTAGACATTGCCGAGGATGATGGGTTGGTCCGGATCGCCTTCCTCGAATCCGACGATGACTTCATGGCCGATGCGTGGAATGGTGACAATGCCCCAGCCCTTGCCGGCCCAGAGCGTGGAGACGCGAACCCAGCAAGAGCTCTTGGCGTCGAGTTTTCCCTCGCGATCCCAGTGGAACTGGACCTTCACGCGGCCATACTTGTCGCAGAAGATCTCCTCGCCGGGGGGGCCGACGACGACGGCGGTCTGCGTTCCCTGGACGAACGGCTTCGGCGTGCCGCGCTGGGGTCGAAAGGGGAGTGCGAACGGGATGGCGGTAAAGGAGTTGGCATACTGGTACGACGGGGCCTGAGCGTTGACGTAATCGACGGGCGTGATCGTTTTGTGTTGAAGGTGCGTCAAAAGGTATTCGCCATCGCCGTGCCCGTGCTTTTGCAGGGTGAATTTGTGTCCCGTGACGAGGTTGCGGCAGGTGCTGCCGCCGTGGATTTGCAGGGCGCGGGCGGCCTCTTGCTGGCTGCGGATGCCGGCGACGCGTTCGTTGTCCTGGAGGATTTTCTTGACCTCCGCGGCCTGCTCCCCGCCGCCGGGGTTGATGCCGTCAAAACGCTGCGCGTATTCGCCGGGGAAATCGTAAATCTCGCGGGTATCGGCGTTGCCCGCCTTGATCTTGTGCGCGATCTTGCCGACCGTGACGGAGTCTTGCACGGTTTTCTTGGCTTCGAGATTTCGGCCGTGCATCTCGAAGGTGTGGTCCCAAAGCGTGTGCTGCCCGGTGATGAGTTCCTGTTGTTTCTGCCAGGACATGACGCGATCGTTATGTAACTTGCCCGCGGACATCTTCTCGAAGGTCAGAGCGCTGGCGATGGGCATGGCGGGGTGGCTGGACGGCGTGTTGGCGACGACCATCTTGTGCCCGTCGGCGGCGTGCGTGAAAAAGTAGTAGATGCCCTCGTCTTCCATCAAGCGGGAGGCGAAGTTGAAATCGGTCTCGCGATATTGCACGCAATAATTGCGCGGGTGGAACGTTCCCTGAATTTGCCAGACGACATCTACTCCCGTCATGACTTTCTTGAGAATATCGGGCACGCTTAGCTGTTGAAAGATTCGGCTCTGGGCGTTCTTGGTCAAAAGCCAAGCCTGCGGCACGACCTCCATGTGGTAGGAGATGAACTCGGCGTCTCCCTCGCCCTGCCTGATGCGGTTGCAGATGCCGTTGAAGAATCGTTGCTTGCCGCCGGGCAGATTCAAGCGCACGGTGATCTTTTGGCCGAGGAGCTTGTCGAAGGCGATTTCCTTCTTGGCGTCGGCAATCATGTCGATGTGGAAAAGAAAGAGCCGGGAAATGGCTTCCTCGCCGCGGAAACTGGTGATGAGCAAAACGTCCTTGCCGAGCGGCGTTATCACTTCAATCGGCTGGTTGGCCTGGGTATAGGTCGGCATGACGGCTACCTATGAATCTAGTTGTAATCGCGTGCGTTTGGCCGCGCGCGGAGAGTACGTTCGGGCAGGCATAAACCCGCCCGTACGCGCGATGGGCCGACGGTACACAAGGAAATGCGTCGGACGATCCTATTATTGCGAATTGAAAGCTACTTGGCCAGCAATTGTACGGTGACGTTTTCGATGAGTTCCGTTCCGACGGGAACAGGCACCCTGGTCGCGCCGACCAGCGCGGGGAAACCAAGCTTGGCGGAGATGATGTAATTGCCGGGGGCGACATCCTCGAATACGAACTGTCCCTTGGCGTTGGTCTTTGCGGTGGCCTTGGGCTTTCCTTTTTCGTCGCTCAGGGTAACGGTGAGCTTGGGCTGTCCGTTTTTGCCATGTGCGACGGTGCCCATGATCGTGGCGAGAGCGGATTTCCGGTCCTTGATGTTGATGACCGCACTCTTGAGAGCGGGGACGCCGGCACGGGTCTGGACCTTGACGGATATTTGCAGCACATCCTCCTTCTCGGGGGCGGGCAGAAGGATCGAGCAGGTCCCCTTGTCCGGATCGTATTCGCCGATGCCGAGAATTGATTCCGGATCGATTTTTCCATCGGGCGGGGCCTTGCCCTTGAAGAACAGCACCTTGGTGTCGAGGGGCGCCTGATGATCCTCGCGCAGCTTGACGCGGACCACGATCGGGAGCGGCTTCCCGGTCAACCAGTTCCTGGGCAGATTGACGAACTCGACGCCCATCGGGGGCGTTTCATCCTGCGTGACGCGGGCGAACAGGCTCTTCGATTCGACGCCGGGTTCCTGGTCCGCCAGTTCCGGGCGAACCTCTTCGGGAATCGACAGGGCCATCTGCTGGTCCTTCTTGTAGACCGCGACGCGGAACCAAAGGTGACCGAAGATGCCCGTGGTGTTGAATTCGGGGTGCCAGTCGTTGACCTCGGTCTTGCACACGAAGTTGCCGGCGGGGGAGAACCTCAGCGCGATTTTCTGTTCGCGCAGGCCGGTGAACTTTTGGACTTCGACGAATTGCTCTTTCTTGCCGGTCCGATCGAGCCCGATTTCGACGCGATAGTCGGGGCCGAGCGGGCCGTCCATCTCCAGGGCGACCTTGAATTTTTCGTCCGCCTTGCCGAAGCGGGGCACGCGCATGCGGGCGCCGATCTTGGGGCCAAAGGGAACCTCGTCGAGATCGCCCGAGCCGGTCAGGCCGATCGGGTAGATGAAGGCACGCTCGTAACCGTCCACGGTCAGACTGGCCCGGCCCAGGCGGATCATGGGCCGCGTGAACGCGACATCCTCGGCGAACAAATCCACGGCCTGTTTGGGGCCAATTAGAAATTGCGAGAATGTCCCCTTCTTGGTTTCCTTGAATTCGGGCCCGGGCACGAGTTGAACTTTGCACTTGTGCGGGCCGGTCGCGTTTTCAGCGTCCCCGAATTTCACTTTGCAGCTGATGCGCCTTTTGAACCGGTCGAAATGCGCCTGCGCCGTCATGTAGTCGCGTGGCTGTTTGAGGACCAGAACGAGATTGCGCTTGACCGTGACAAACTCCTTCGGTTGCTTGGCCTCGATCCAGACTTGCAGTTTGAACGGCGGGCCCGATAGGCCCGGGGCATCGATCTTCGCGGCCTTTTCCTTTTTCTCGGGCGTCTTCTTTTTGGCCTTGGGAAACGCCACGCGGACCTTGCCCTTGGAGGGCAGCTTGTCCACCTCCGTGGTTTGGCCGAGGACTTCATCGTCATCCACGTTGACCAGTTTGACGACGACGCCCCGAAGTTCTTCTGGACCCGAGTTGAACAGGGACAGCGCGACGCTGGTCGCCACGTTGGGGCGCAGATTCACCGCGAGGGGAATCGGGCTCGCCTTGACCTCGACCTCGAGGGGCGCGGGCGTTTCCTGGCCGAACGCGCGAGATGGCGCCAGGGCGGCAAAGGCCACGGAGGCCATGACAAGGAGCCGGGCCAAGACGTGAACGGCCTTTGGAGTATAGCGCATGGTAAAACCTCGCGAGGATTTTCGGCACCAATTTCCCATCAATAGACCATGATTTGCCAAGTCTCGCAAGAGGACTTCTCCGGTTTGACGCGTCGGATTCGCTTTTCGCATGTTTAAGACCTTGACCGGGGTTTCCGCTCCGTTTAAGATCGACGATAGAAGTATTGGTGCGAACACCCAGCACGGGAGTAACTCCATGTCTCGATTTCCCCTCGCGTTCCTAATGGCCCTGGCTTGCATCGCCTTCCTCGCCGAAGGCAATTTCGCTCACGCTCAGGGCAAGGAGCCGGAACCCGATCCGGTGAAGATCATCACCGTGGATGGCGTGCGCCTGAACGCGGTTTTCTACCCCAGCCCAAAAAAGAACTCCCCCGCCGTCATCATGCTCCATCCCATCGGCGATGGCAAAAGCAGCAAGTCGCGCGAATGGAAGGGCCTTGCCACGACCTTGCAAAAGAACGGCTACTCCGTGGTCACCTTCGATTTCCGGGGCCATGGCGAAAGCACCTCCATCGACAGCCCGGACGTTTTTTGGACTGTGCCGGCCAATCGAAACTTCGTTCGAACCAAGGGCAAAAACAACATCGAAGTCAAGGATTTCATCAAAAACGGCGCCTATTTACCGACGCTGGTCAACGACATCGCCGCGATAAGAACTTTTCTTGATGAGAAGAACGACCAGGGCCAGTGCAACAGCTCCAGCATCATCGTCATCGGCGCGGAAAGCGGCGCGACGCTGGGGGCCATCTGGATCAATTCGGAATGGAATCGCTACAAGTACCTGGCCCCGATGAACCCCATGTTCATGAAGGGAACGCTCGACAAACGGCCCGAAGGGAATAACATCACCGCCGCCATTTTTCTGACCATCCAGCCCGAGCTGAATACCTATCGCAAAATCCCGGTGGGCGGCGTCCTCGCCCGGGCCGTCAAATTCCAGGCCACGCCCACGATTTTTTTCAGCGGCAAGGACGACAAGCGCTCGACCGATTTCGCCAAGGCCCTCGAAAGCCGTCTCAAAGGCAAGGGGGATTTGCATCGCTTCACCGGCGCCGTCGCCCTCAAGACCAATCTCACCGGCATGAAGCTTCTCCAAACAAGCCTGAAAACGAATGATGCCATGGTCGATTGGCTCGACAAGGTCGTCGCCGAGCGAGGCAATCGCTGGTCGCGACGCGATTTTCCCAACTCGTTTTACATGTGGCGCAGCCCCGTCAACGCGAACTTCATTTGGCCCGCCAAGATGCTCAAGGGCGAACAAAATCTCGGCTTTGACACCTACGAACGTTTCATCACTCAGTAGCAATTCGTTAGCCGGAAGCGCCTGCGACGGAACGGTCAGTTGAGACATTCCGTCGCTGGCGCTTCCGGCTAACCGCTGTCCCACGATGCTCATTTTTCATATTCTCCCCTTGGCAGGAAAAACTTGACACGCTTCAAGGAGGTACGCACATCATGGCGTCAAGCCCCACCAAGGACAAACCCAAACAACCCAAATCCCCTCCCAAAATCTCGCGGCTCAAACGGCCCGATGGCATGTCGGTCGAGGACTGGCAGATCACCCTGAGACGCGAGCATGGCCGAACCCAGAACTTCCTGATCAAGAACGTTGGCGCCGAGCCGATCTTCTCCGAATTTCTCGTCCGCAATTCGGAAAGCCAGAGTTCTTACACGGTCATCATCCGCGGCAAGAATCTCGGTGAAAACACCTGCACCTGCGGCGACTTCACTACCAACACGCTGGGCACCTGCAAGCACGTCGAATTCACGCTTGGCTTTCTGGAAAAGCGCCGCGGCGGCAAGAGCGCCCTGGAACAGCGTTTTCAACCGAGCTTTAGCGAGGTCTTCCTGCGCTATGGCAAGCAGCGCGACGTTTGCTTTCGGCCCGGCGTGGATTGTCCGCGCCCCCTCGCGCGTTTAGCGCAAACCTATTTTTCGGATGAGGGCGTTCTCCTGCCGCTGGCGGTGCCGATCTTCGAGGAATTCTTGACGCAGGCGCGCACGATCGACCCCGAGCTCCGCTGCCGCGACGATGTGCTGCGCTCGATCGCCGAGAAACACGACGTGCAGCGGCGTGAAGAGATTCTTCGAAGCGAGTATCCGAAAGGGATCAAGAGCCCGAATCTCAAGAAGTTGGTGAAAGTTCCGCTCTACGATTATCAAGCCGAAGGCGCCCTGTTCGCCGCGCGCGCGGGCCGCTGCCTGATCGGCGATGAGATGGGCCTGGGCAAGACGATTCAGGCCATCGCCGCGGCCGAGTTGATGGCCCGGCATTTCGGCGTCGAACGCGTCCTGATCCTCTGCCCCACGTCGCTCAAGCATCAATGGCAGCGCGAGATTGAACGCTTCAGCGAGCGCGAGGCGCAGATCATTCAGGGCCCCCGGCCGCAGCGGGCCGCGCAGTTCGCGATGCCCGCCAACATCAAGATCATGAACTACGACACCGTGCACGTCGATCTCGACCAGATCGCCCACTGGGCGCCCGACCTGGTCATCCTCGACGAGGCGCAGCGCATCAAGAACTGGAATACGCGCGTCGCCCGCAGCGTCAAGAAGATCGATTCTCCCTATGCCATCGTCCTCACCGGCACACCGCTGGAAAATCGGCTCGAAGAATTGATCTCCATCGTCCAGTTCGTCGATCGCCATCGCCTGGGGCCGACCTTCCGACTGCTCGAAGATCACCAGACCCGCGACGAAGTCGGCAAGGTCGTCGGCTACAAGGCGCTCGACAAGATTGGCAAGACCCTCGAGCCCATCCTCTTGCGTCGCCGGAAAGCTGAAGTGCTCGACCAGCTACCCGAACGGCAGGACAAGAATCTTTTTGTGCCGATGACGAAGTTGCAGCAGAAGTTCCATACCGAGAACCGCGAGATCGTCGCCCGGATCGTGCAGAAATGGCGCCGCTATCACTTTCTGTCAGAGTCCGACAAACAGCGATTGATGATCGCCATGCAGAACATGCGCATGTCGTGCGATGGCTCGTACCTGCTGGATCAAAACACCAACGAGGGGTTCAAATCAACCGAATTGGTTTCGCAGCTCGATGAGCTATTCACCGATCCCGAGGCCAAGGCGGTGGTCTTCAGCCAGTGGCTGCGCATGCACGAACTCATCGTGCGGGAACTGAAGGAGAGGCAATTTGATCACGTGCTCTTCCATGGCGGCGTGCCCGGCGCCAAACGCAAGGACCTCGTGGACCGCTTCCGCGACGATCCGAAATGCAGATTGTTTCTCGCGACGGACGCCGGGGGCGTCGGGCTCAACCTGCAATTTGCGTCCGTTGTCGTCAACATGGACCTGCCCTGGAACCCCGCCGTCCTTGAACAGCGCATTGGCCGGGTGCATCGGCTGGGACAGAAACGGCCCGTGCAGGTCATCAATTTCGTCGCGCGCGGGACCATCGAGGAAGGAATGCTGGGCGTCCTGAAGTTCAAGAAGTCGCTCTTCGCCGGCGTTCTCGACGGCGGAGAGAAGGACATCCTGTTTGGCGGCACGCGGCTGACCAAGTTCATGGAGACGGTCGAGCAAACCACGAAGGCGATTCCGTCCGTCCAGGCCCACGAGCCGGACTCGAAATCCCCGACGAGCCGCGAGCGTCAGCGACCGGAGGAACTGGCGACGACCGGCGCCGCGGACCCGTGGTCAGGCTTGGTGCAGACGGGTTTGGCCTTTTTGCAAAACCTCTCGGCCGTCGCCCGGGCGCCCGAGCAAAAGAAGGGCGACGCGGTCGCCAATGCGATGGTCGCGCGCGATGAAAAGACCGGCGAGCAATACCTGAAGTTGCCGATGCCCAGTCCGGATGCGCTGCAACAACTGATGACGGCGCTCAGCGCGCTGTTGCCGAAAGCGTGATGCCGAATCGTTTGTCGTTTAGCGATTCCGTGGCGCCGCGCGGGCGCTAAACGGCAAACGGCGAGGCGTCAAGCCAACTCCACCTCCGCGGGGGCGACGACGAACGCGTCCTGCCCTTCCGGAGGTTTTTGCACTTTGATCTTGGTCACGCGCCAGCCGTGGTGCTCCAGCGTCCCCTTGAACGGCGGCGCGCCGGTGACGTTGCCCGTCAAGCGAATGGCGGATGGATCGAATCCGACGGGCACGTCCACAATCGATTTCTCCTCCCCCTTCAACACAGGCTCCATGTCGAGATGCTCCTTGAGCACTTTCTGGCACGCCTGATGAATCGTGCGCACGCCAGCACCCAACGTGTCGTTGTCGGCGCCATCGACGTTCTCCAGGAGAAAATCGATCAGCCGACCTTCACGCTGCATCAACGTCAAAAGCAAGAGCGGCTCCGGCGACGGTTTGGGTGGCGGAGGAGGCGGTGGGGGCGTCAACGCCTTGTTCACCGCTTCCTGGAATTTGTCGTCGGCAAGATAGCGCTGGGCGATGTCGCTGGCCTTGCGCGCCCGCGCGAAATCACCGCCGACCTGCACATAGCGAACGATCAGGTAAAGAACCGCCATCGCGGCGGCGCCGCCGGCGGCGTATGCGAATTCCATCGTGGTTCCTTTCGTGTAGGGAGTTTCGGAGATTATATGTCCGCCTTTTTGATTTGCACCATTGACCCGGGCGGCGTGCGCGGTTAGTTTGGCATATCACGCCTGCCAGCATGGCCCTCGCGGGAGAAACGCGCCGTTGCGAGCCGCCGGGCTTGTCCCGGCGGGGATAAACCCCGCCGCTCGCTTTTTCTTTTTCACCACCTTGTGCGGGTATTTCATGACCGAAGGTCGACTCCCTGGCGCCGCGGAAACGCCCAGCGACGCGAACAGCGTTGCCGCCGGTGATCCGCCCTATTGGCCTGGCGCACCGGCTGCGAGCGCGCTGGGCGCGCCGACGCACGTTCGCTACAGCGTGCTCGCCTGGGCGTGCAGTCTGTCGATGTTGACGTACATTGACCGCGTGTGCATCAAACAGGTCGGCGGCGAAATGCGGACCGACCTGGGCCTCGACGAGCAAGGGTTCGCCTGGGTCTTCTCCGCCTTCGGGCTCGCTTACGCGGCCTTTGAAGTGCCGAGCGGCTGGCTGGGGGATCGATTCGGTCCGCGCCAGGTGTTGTGCCGGATCGTCTTGTGGTGGTCGCTCTTTACCGCATTGACCGGGTGCGTGTGGAAGTTCAGCTACGATCTGGGCGTGGTTTCCATGCCTGGCTTCCTGGCTGACTGGTTCGCGCCGATCCCGCTGGTGTTTGATAGCCTGGTGTTGCTGGTGATCGTACGTTTTCTGTTCGGCGCCGGCGAGGCGGGAGCGTATCCCAACACGGCGCGGGCGCTGCGCAACTGGTTTCCGTATGCGCGCCGGGGGCTGGCGCAGGGGCTGCTGTGGACATTTGGCCGCTGGGGCGGGGCCGTGGCGCCGTTGCTCGTCACCGCGTTCGCGATCCCGTTCGGCTGGCGCGGGGCGTTCATTGCTTTTGGTGTCGTCGGCACGCTTTGGGTCATCCTGTTTGCCTACTTTTTTCACAACACGCCGTCGGAGCATCCCGGCGTCAACGACGCGGAGCGTGCCTTCATCCAGGAAAAAGGCGACGACAAAGTTCGCCTCCCAATCTCGTGGGGTTCCATGCTGAGTTCGCCAACGCTCTGGTGTCTGAGCGGCATGTATTTCTTCAGCAATGCGGGCTGGTGCTTCTTCATCACCTGGGATGTCAAATACTACGAAAGTGTGCTGGGCCTGGAGACCACGCCGCTGCTGATCGCGTCCGGGTCCCCGCTCTTTTTCGGTGGAGTCGCGTGTTTGCTGGGCGGCTTCGTCACCGATCGGCAGGTCCGCGTCTGGGGCCGGCGCTGGGGTCGAACCTTCCAGGGCTTTCTCTCTTATTTCTTGGGCGGCTGTTTTTTCCTGCTGGCGTTAACCGTCGATGCGCCGTGGCTGGCGGTGGCGTCGCTGTGCATCGCGTCGTTCTTCAAGGATTTCGCGATGGCCGTCAGCTGGTCCACCTGCATTGACATCGGGCATCGCTACTCCGGCACCGTGTCAGGGTTCATGAACATGGTGGGCAACATGGGAACCTTCGTCGCGCCGCCGTTCGTCGCCTACCTTGCCCGGCGCGGCGAATGGGGCCTGGCCCTCGTTTTCTCGGCCTGCATGTTCTTTGCCGCGTGCGTGTGCTGGCTGTTCATCAACCCGCGCACGGTCATCGTCTATGGAGCCGCCGATCATGCCATCCTGAAAGAGCAGGGCGTGCTGGATTAGTTTAGCTGCGACCCGAAGGGGAGCGCGGGGCCGATACGCGGGCGCAAAAAGATACCACCCGCTGGGGACAGCGGGTGGCCGGGGGAATGCAGTTTGAGTGGCTGGGGGAAAGGATAGGTGGCGTGAAGAAGCCCAGTGCGGTGAAGTTTCGTTTACTTGGCCCACGCGGGGGACGCAGGCCTTTGCCTCATTTGCACTGGCACCTCCCTGTGTGATTCTGACGGATTTGAATAAAGCAACCTTCGTGCCAAACCTGAAAGCCAGTCCAAAATCGTGGCGCAACCCATGTCAGCTAAATGAGTTATGTCACGGGGTCCTGGTTTGACCACGTTCGTGCGGCGGATGCGGTTTGAAAAAATGTCATCAATCAGGCACTTCGGGGCTGAAATTGTTACAATCGACCCGCCAGGATCTGCTTCGCTCTTTCTTGGGCTTTTTGCCATGACCACTGCCATTCGCTGTCGAGACCTGAGGAAGCGCTACCCGGCCAAGCCCGTTGCCGTGGACGCGGTCAATGGGCTCGATCTGGACATTGAACAGGGCGAATGCTTCGGGCTACTCGGCCCCAACGGCGCGGGCAAGACCACGACGATCGAAATCCTCGAAGGACTTCTGGACGCGACCTCCGGCGACGTCGAGGTCCTCGGCCAGCGCTGGGGAAAAGGGGATGACCGCGCGCTGCGTCAGCGCATCGGCGTGTCGCTTCAGGAAACCAAGCTCACCGACAAGCTCTCCGTACTGGAAACGATCCGCCTGTTCCGTTCCTTCTACGACCGCGGCGTCGAGCCGCTCGACGTGCTCGACATGGTCGAACTGGAGGAAAAGCAACATGCCTGGGTCGTCAAGCTTTCCGGCGGACAGAAACAGCGGCTGGCGATTGCCACGGCTCTGGTCGGCGATCCGGAGTTACTGTTTCTCGACGAACCGACCACTGGCCTTGACCCGCAGAGCCGTCGGCAACTCTGGGAAATCCTGCGCGATCTGCGCGCCGATGGCCGAACCGTCCTTTTGACCACACATTACATGGACGAGGCGGAAAAGCTGTGCGACCGCGTCGCCATCGTCGATCACGGCAAGGTCATCGCGCTGGGCACTCCCGCCGAACTCATCGCCCGGCTGGGCGGCAATCACACCATCGAATTCACGCTGGAGGAAAACGGCCAGCTCGCCCAGGAAAATCTGGAAAAACTCCCGGCGGTCGTCAAGGTCCGCCGCGAGGAGGACGCCTACATCCTCGCGGTGACGGCCGTGCATCTGGCGATCCCGGCGTTGCTGGAGTTGCAGCAGGCTCGCGGGGTGAGCTTCGCTCAGCTGACAACCCGGCACGCCAGCCTGGAGGACGTGTTCGTGACGCTGACCGGGCGGCACCTGCGTGACGACGCGTGACAAGGATTTTTCGACTTTCGCGCTTCCAATCTTTGTGTGCGCGCGGTAAACTGTCCTTCTCACCTGAACTCGCGCGAGTTCGTGCCGTCACTTTTTTGGGGGATTGTTCGCATGACCCGCCTTCTTTCCGTTGCATTCGGATTGTGCTTCGCTGTCACGCTGGTTAGCGCCCAGGAAGCCGTCAAGCCGGCAAAGGTTGCCATCGGCAAACAGGCGCCCACGTTCAAGTTCAAGGACCAATCGGGCAAGGTCATCGACCTCGCCGATCTTCTCGCCAAGGGCCCGGTTCTCGTCCGCCTCACCTGCGGTTGCTCGGGCTGCGACAAGGAACTGGCTTATTTCCAGGAAATCGACAAGGCCTACAAGAAAGCCGGTCTGACCAGCGTCGCCATCTTCCGCGAGCCGGACGCCAAGGTCGCCAAGTACGCCGCTGACAAGAAGATCAACATGCTTTACGGCATCGATAGCAAGGGCGCCGCGTGGAACGTCTTCCAGACCAAGACGATGCCGACGAACTTTCTGATCGGCAAGGGTGGCGAGATTCTCGCCATCGCGCCTGGCTGCGACACGAGCGGTTTGCTCGCCAAGAAGCTCGCCGAGCGCATTGCCAAGACCGTGAACGCCCCGGTCGTCGACGTGAAGGCGAAAGTCCAGCAGAAAAAATAACGTTCCATCGAAGCCCAGGGGCGAGCGCAGCGAACCCCTGGGACCTAGCTCGCCGCTCAATTCGCTTTTCGGAATCTCCTTTCGGCACAAATCAGGCCGCCTCAAAATCGCGGCACCTACTCATTTTCTGCCAGGCCTTTACAACAAATTCGTGGGCATCCGCGCTGCGATGCCGCCCTGAACTTCGAGGCGATCATGGCCGACGAAACGGAAGAACCCCTGGACGAGCGACTTGAACGCATGCAGCGCCGCGCGGAAAACTTCCGCGATCTGCTCCAGGACGGGGAGGAGGTCATCATCGCCCTGCAGGACGGTGAGCTGCATGTCGCGGAATCGTATCGCTCCAGGTTTGAACGCCTGCACCCCAAACTTTTCGGCCGAATGTTGAGCATCGACGCCCAGATGGAATCCGGCCTGTCGCCCTATGCCGTCGGGCTGCTGCTGTCCGGCGTGTTCATTTTTGGCGTGCACATGCAATGGTGGGAGGGGGTGCTGGGCGAGGCCCTCAACTCGGCGCTGATGAGCTGGTGGTTTTACCTGGTCCTGCCGATTCTTGCTCTCTTTTTGACGGCGCTCGTATGCAGCCAGCGCGAGAAATGGGTTTTTCGCCGGCACCGCAAGGTCCTGGCGGACATGATCGCCGCGGAGAACCTGGACCGCGATGTGCTCATCGTCATGATCCGCGATCAGGACGACATTGGCAACGTCCTGTACCAGCTGAAACTCGACACGGAACCCCCCAGGCCGCTCGCGGCCTAGCGTTCGCATGGCATGGCGCGAGCGTCAAGCCGCAGGCGCCGAAAAAAATGGAACGAGAATCTACTTATGACCGAAACGACCCGCCTGTTGCGTGACCTCGTCTCGCTGCCCAGCGTCAACCCGATGCGGCCCGACATCCCCGCGGAGATCACGCTGGAATATCGAGTGACCGCCTACCTGGAGCAATTCTTTCGCTCGCTGGGCGTGCCGTTCGAGCGGCAGAACGTGGCGCCCCAGCGCGATAACATCGTCGCCCGGTATGATTCGCCCGGCGCCCGCCGCACGCTCATGCTCGAAGCACACCAGGACACCGTGCCCATCGATGGCATGATCGTGGACCCGTTCGGCGCCAAGATCGAGGGCAACAAGCTGTTCGGCCGGGGAGCGTGCGACATCAAGGGGGGCATGGCGTCGATGCTCGGCTGTTTCGCCCGCATCGTGCGCGAGAAACCGTCGCATTGCTGCAACGTCATCATGGCCTGCTCGGTGGACGAGGAAAGCACGATGCTCGGCGTGGTGGAACTCGCCAAACGCACGAAGGCCGACTTCGCCGTGGTCGCGGAACCGACGAATCTGAACATCGTTCACGCACACAAGGGCGTGGTGCGCTGGAACCTGGCGTCGTCCGGGCGATCGTGCCACAGCTCCGCGCCGGAACAGGGGGTCAACGCGATCTATCGCATGGGCAAGCTCTTGATTGGCATCGAGCAATATGCCGAGCATCTACGGGCGACGACAAATGATCCGTTGTTGGGCAAGGCGACGATCAGCGTCGGATTGATTGAAGGCGGGACCAGCGTCAACACGGTGCCGGACCGCTGCCAGATCGCGATTGACCGCCGCCTCATCGCGGGCGAAATCCCCGACGAGGCGTCCGCAAATCTCTTGAGCTTCCTGAAAGGACCGGCAGGCATCGATTTTCCGTTTGAATTGTCGCCGCCCCCGATCAAGATGGCGGCGCTCAGCCCCAAGGGGTCCGAGGAAATTCAACAGCTGCTTGGCGCCGCCATCGACGCGGAACGCGGCAGCCACCGGGTCCACCCGGTCCCCTACGGCACGGACGCGGCCACGCTTGCCTTTGCGGGGATTCCGTCGGTGGTGTTTGGTCCTGGGGACATCGCCAAGGCGCACACCATCGACGAATGGGTTCCGCTCGATGAGGTCGAGACCGCGTCGAACATCCTCTATCGGCTGGCGTGCGCCATCTGAGCCGCTTGCGGCTTGGCGTTCGCGCGGCGCCATGCAAGCGCCCGAGCGCAAGAGGCGAACTACGGTACGCGCGGCTTGGGGCGATCGCGTTCGCGGATGGTCAAGGTGAAAGGCCCGGTCGCGGGATCGACGCAGGTTGCAAAAACGACGAAGGCGCCATGGCGCGGCGGAATAAACTCCATGCGTGCGTTGCGCGCGCCCACGACGCCCGCCTCGTTCAGGAAGAGGCCATTGGGCTCTTCGATCCGCACCAGGCAATCGAAGTGATTGCTGTCCTGTTCCACGACGTAGGTGCGATCGCCGCGCAGCTGGATTTCAAAACGTTTGCAGCGGCAACGGCGTTGCCCGTCGTCCGGGTCGATCAGATCGTTGGGGGTCAACTCAGTGCGTATTTGAAACACGCCGTCTTGCAGAACCGCGCGGTTCCCGTCGAGCCGGCCGACCAGGACGCCGCCTCCGGCGTTGCCAGGCGTGCTTGCCGGCTTGCGCCAGAAGATCAACACGGAAACGCTGCTGCACATCAGCCCGAGGAACACGAAGGCAACCAGGATGCCGACGACCCAGGGCCAGAGCGGACCGCTGGGCTGGCGCGGCTTCTGGGACTGGCGTCGGGATGATGACGTTTTGGTCCGCTCGTGCCGCGGCCTGGGTTCCGACTCCTCGCGCGGTTTTTCCCAGGGATCCGCGGGCGGCAGCGTTATCGTGGGCGTTTCACCAGCCCTGAGAACCGGCGCCGGTTGCGTCGCCGACGGAATCACAAACACGTGCTGGCATTTCGGGCACTGGCCGCTCCGCCCGACATGCTCGTCGAGGACTTCAATGCGCGCCAGGCACTCCGGGCACCCAATAGTGATCGACATGGGATGGATTCCTCGCGGCAAGCCTCGAAGGGTCGTCTGTCAAGCGAAACTTTTCGTTGGTAGTATACTGCGAGCGCCGTGGTTGGACACGAAAGGCGCGCCCGCCCAAGGCGATTCAGGGCTTCCGGCATGCCCGCAGGCGTTTGAATCGGGCTTGCGAAAATACGCGGTACCAGGCATGATGGCGTGCAGGACAGGATGTCTTTTTCACGAGGTGACGTCGTGCGCAAATGCGACTGGGCTCGGTGGGCCGCTGGATTGGCCCTGGCGGGCTTCATGGTTTACGCTCCCTACCTGTATTACCGATTTTCCCTCGAGCACACCAAGCGGCTGCGTCCGATCGTGGAAGGCCGGTTCTATCGCAGCGGTTGTTTGACGGCCGACGGGTTTCGCGATGCGATCGAGCGGCTCAAGATCAAGACGGTGATCAGCTTCTGGGATGAAAATCCCGATCCTTCGCTTCGGGCCAATCGCTTCCATTCAGCCACGATCAAGGAAAGCGAGCTGTGCAAAAGCCTGGGCGTCGATTTCAAGTTCATCTTCGTTGACGTGTCGCACGAATATTATGGCAATCGCAAGCCGATCAAGGCGATTGAGGAATTCCTCGCCATCATGGACAAAGAGGAATCGTACCCGGTGTTGATTCACTGCAAGGCGGGGCTGCATCGCACGGGCGTCATGGCGGCGGTCTACCGCATGGAATATGACGGCTGGAGCCGCGACGAGGCGATGCGCGAGTTGCGCGCCCACGGCTTCGGGCACTTTACCGCCAATGATTCGAACGACTACATCCTGCAATATGTGTTGCAATACCAGCCGCGCGCCGCGAAGCGACCCTCGGGCCCCGCGGTGCCCGCGAACCCGGTGTCCCGGCGAAAATGAAATCGCCAAATGGCCCCCGGCGCATGCCGCGGGTGACTCGATTCCACCCCTCGGCTTGCTCCGGGGGGCCAGTAGGCTCCACGAATCGGATGATGGCATGTTCACAATCCTCGACCGCCAGATGGTATTCAGCTACATCAAGGCCTACGCCTTCTGCCTGATGAGCTTGATGGGCCTGTTCATCGTCATCGATCTGTTCATCAACCTCGAAGACTTCATGGCCGGGCGCAAGGATTTCGCGTCCCTGGCCCGATTCATCTCCGTTTATTACGGCTACAAGTCGTTTCAGATTTTCGATCGGCTTTGTGAATCGGTCGTCCTGCTGGCGGGCATGTTCACAGTGGCCTGGATGCAGCGGAACAACGAGCTCCTGCCGCTCTTATCCGCCGGGGTTTCAACGCGGCGCGTGGTTCAGCCGGTGCTGTTGTGCGCCTTCGCCATGATGGGGTTGGTGGTCGCCAATCAGGAATATGGTTTGCCGAATATCGACGTCTGGATGCTGGAGAACCGCCGCAACACCGAAGGAGTCAAGGAAAGCGACGTCAAGGGAACCTGGGACTTGAACGGCGTCTTCGTCGACGGCCGCAGCGCGGTCAAGAAGGAGAAACTGGTCAAGCAGTTTGTCGCCGTCATTCCCAAGGAACTAGGCCAGGGCTCGATGCGCATGTTGCAGGCCCCGGAGGCGCAGTACATTCCGAGGACCGAGGGGGATCAACGCTCGGGCGGCTGGCTCTTGAAGAACGCCCATCCGGCGAGCCTGCCCAACTGGGTGGAGTCGTCCGATGACGTCCTCACGCCCCTGGGGGACGGCGCCTATTTTCTGAGGACCGTGGACGTCGATCTCGACACGCTCTTGCGCGTCAAGAACTGGTTTCTGTATCTCCCGACGTCCCGGCTGCTCAAGGAACTGGATCGGCCCAATAACCAGCAGCTCTTGCTCAGCAATCTCGCGGTGGCGTTTCACACGCGCATGACCCGGCCCGTCGTCGGCATCATCCTGGTGCTGATGGGTCTGTCGGTGATCTTGCGTGATCAGAACCGCAATATCTTCATCAGCGCCGGCCTGTGCTTGATCCTGTGCGTCGTCTTCTTCATCGCGATTTTCACCTGCCAGTATCTCGCCAAGGAACAGGTGAAAATCCTCTCGCCGGCCCTCTCGGCCTGGCTGCCGGTGCTCGTGTTTGGCCCGATCGCGTGCGTGATGTATTCGGAAGTACATACGTAGCGGAATGCGCACGGGATGTGTAGAACAAGTGCAGGTCAACCGGCGCTCGAGCCGGCATCCCGGGAACCCACCATGAACTTGCCTGCGATTTTGGGCGGCGCCGCGCTTCGGCCCCAGGGCCCGCCGCCCTGGCCGGCTCCAGACCCTGAAATTCGCGACGTGCTGGAGCGAGCCCATCGCGACGGCTGGTGGGGTAAGTACCTGGCGGGACAAACCGAACATCTCGAAACGCGCTTGCGCGAGTTTTTCACCATCCCTCACGTCCTCCCGTGCGGCAGCGGCAACTACGCCGTGGAGCTGGGTTTGCGCGCCCTTCAGATTGGGCCGGGCGACGAAGTCATTCTCGCCGACTACGACTACCCGGGAAACTTCCTCAGCATCCACGCGGTGGGCGCCACGCCCGTGCTCGTCGAAATCGATCCGCGCACCTGGAACCTGTCGATCCCTGCCGTCCGCGCCGCGATTGGTCCGACGACGAAGGCGATCCTGGCGTCCCACTTGCACGGCGGCCGCGTCGCCCTGCGCGAACTGACGACCCTGGCCCGTGAGAAAGGCTTGCTCGTCCTGGAAGACGCTGCGCAGGCGACCGGCGCCTGCATCGATGGATGCCGGGCGGGAACCTGGGGCGACGTCGGGGTCCTGAGCTTCGGCGGCTCCAAGCTGCTCAGCGCCGGGCGGGGCGGCGCGTTGTTGACCGCGGACGCCGCCGTCGCGCAAAGGGCGCGCAATCACTTGATGCGCGCGGGCAATATCGTCTGCCCCATGTCGGAATTGCAGGCCGCCCTGATTGTGCCTCAACTGGAAAAACTCGCCGAACGTAACGCCCTGCGCTGGCGCAACGTGCAAGCTCTGTGTGCGGTGCTCGGCGACATTCCTGGCCTGCGGCCCGTGGTGGCGGCGGACGAAGAAGGGTTGCCTGCGTTCTACAAGCTGGGCTTCCAGCTCGATGAGGAACGATTCGCGTTGCCGCGCGGGTTGTTTCTGGCTGCCATGCAGGCGGAGGGTTTTGCGGTGGATGAGGGCTTCGCCGTCGCCCATCGGGCCCGGTCGCCGAAGCGTTATCGCCAGGGATCGCCGTTGGCGGAGGCGAGTCGCGCTCATGCCGGTTGCGTGCAGTTGCACCATCCCATCTTGCTCGAAGGGGAGGAAGCCATAAGCCAACTGGCACAGGCGATACGTCGCCTCCAGGCGCACGCGGCGTTGATCCGGGCTAAAATGGTTGGCTGACGGCGGTTTCGCCTGAACCCGGCACGGGCATTGCACCATGAAGATTACCCTTCTCCCCTCGGCGCTGGCCGAGCCTGGCGCCGCGCTACACCAATATGCCACGTCGTTCCTTGTCAACGACCGCGTCGCTTTCGACGCCGGGTCGCTCGGGTTTCATGGCGCCCCCCGGGACCAGGCGGCCGTCCAGCATCTTTTTCTTTCGCACAGCCACATCGACCACCTTGCTTCCTTGCCACTCTTTTTGGAAAACATCATCGGACTGACCGAAAGTCCGGTTACCGTCTACGCCAGCGAGGCCGTGCAGGAATGTCTGCGGTTCGATGTGTTCAATGGCCGACTGTGGCCGAATTTCCTTGACTTGACCAGCGCTGGCGTGCCGTTTTTGAAGCTCGAGACGCTCCGGAACGGGCAGGTGGTCGTGGCGGGGGGAATGCGCGTCACGCCGATCGCCGTCGATCATGTGGTGCCAACGCTGGGTTTTCTCATTGAGGATGCAACGAGCGGCATCGTGATCAGTTCGGACACCGCGCCGACCGAGGCGATCTGGGCGGCCGCGAATCGAATGGCAAACCTCCAGGCCGTGTTTCTGGAAGCCACGTTCCCGGACGAGCTGGCCGATCTGGCGCGCCTGACCAAGCACCTGACGCCCGCGCAGTTCGTGGCGGAGGCGCGCAAGCTCCAGCGTCCGACCCGATTTTTCGCCGTGCATCTGCGCGCTCGCTTGCGCGACCAGGTGGCCCGCGAGCTGTTGGCGCATGGCCTGCCGAACCTCGAAATCGCTCAGTTCGGCACGACCTACGAGTTTTAGCGCATCCTTGGTCCGAACGGGTGCTCAGGCCTCGATATTCCCTTGACAAGGCGACCGCCGCGCGGCGATGATTCAGGGACCATCGGAACGTGCATGCGCCCAGGCGAGCCGCCGGGCTTGTCCCGGCGGTGCAACTCCGAGGGAACACGGCCGGGACAAGCCTGGCGGCTCTGGGATTTCTTGTTGGTCAGGCGCCTCATGAAGAGTCCGTTGGACCGTCGCTTCTGGTTGCTCGCTATCGCCATCGCCGGCGTTTGCATCGGCGTGCGGCGATTGCCCGCGCCTCATTCGGTGGCTGCCAACGAACAGCGCGAAGCGGGCTCCGGGAGCGCCGTTCAATTCGTGGGCGCAGGTTCCTGTTCCGCGTCGGCCTGTCACAATGCGAATTTCGCCCGGGGCGCGACGGGGAGTGAATTCACCACCTGGATGGCGCGGGATCGCCATGCGAAAGCCCATGAGACCCTGTTTGACGAACGCTCGGCGCGCATCCAAAAAAATCGCCAAACCGCGACGCCGGCGCAGGACGATCGGCGTTGCCTGGGGTGTCATGTCGCGCCGGAATTCGGATCGGCCTCGCCTTCAGCGCCTGCGTATTTCAAGACCGACGGCGTCAGCTGCGAGAGCTGCCACGGGCCTGCGAAACGCTGGCTGCCGATTCATCACCTCGACGCCTGGCAACGCAAATCACCGGCGCGGAAGAAACAACTCGGCATGAACGATACGCAATCGCTCGTGGGCCGAGCGCAGGTTTGCGTGGCCTGCCACGTCGGCGCGCCGGGGATGGAAGTCGATCACGACTTGATTGCCGCGGGGCATCCTCGTTTGCATTTCGAGTTCGCCGCCTACCACGGCGCCATGCCTGGCCATTGGTCGGCTGGCAAGGACTACGCCCGCGTCAATCGCGCGCGGGCCGATGGCAGGGACGCGCAGCGAGGCCAGGCGGAATTTGAGGCGCGGGCCTGGCTGGTCGGCCAACTCGTGACCGCGCATGCCGCGCTGGAATTGCTTGCCGATCGCGCTGGCGATCAGAAAAAGACCTGGCCCGAGTTTGCCGATTTCGATTGTGCCGCCTGCCATCACGATTTGTGGCCGTCCAGGCCGAAAAGCAAAAGCGCTCAACGGGGCCGAAAGCCGGGCAGCCTGTCGTGGGGCCATCATGTCGCGTTGACGCCGATGTCACTGGATGCCCTCAGGGCGCCGGCGCGCGCGGAGGTCCGCACCGTTCTTGCGGAGTTGCAAAAAATCATGGATGCCGGGCCTGCCAGGCGCATTCCAGCGGCCAAGCATGCAACCCAGGCCGCCGCGATGCTTCGCGCGGCGATCGCCAGGCTGGATGGGCGGACCATCCGCGACGCCTCGCTGGAGGTTGCCTTTCTTCAGCTCGTTGCAGAGCAAACCACCCGGCACGATGGCCCGTACGATGAGCGGATGCAAATCCACCTCGGGCTGGAGCCCTTGCGCCGTGCTCTGGGAAATGGACCGCGCGCGCCAACCACGGGATTATCCGTTCGTGAGTTTGATCCGCTCACGCTCCGTCGCCGCCTTGAGTTGCCTCGAAAATGATTGACCACGGTTCATCAACAGGACGCCCCATGCGTTTCACTCGTTCGACCGCCATGTGGCTCGTGGTTGCTTTCGCCGCGCCGACGTCGGTTTATTTGGGCATGAATCAAACGTCCTTCGGCCGTGACTGGCAAGGCGGCGTGACGGGTGCGCAGGAGAAGAACCCGGACCAGCCCAGGCCCGAGCGCCGCCATGTCGGCTTTCGGGAATGCGTCCGCTGTCACAACAGCGGCGTCACCGGCGACATCGTGCTTCCCGGCGGCGCCAAGCTGGCGCTGATGAAAGAGCAATGGGTGCTATACAAAGAATACCCTATCTGGGCTGAAAAGGACAAGCACGGCCAGGCCTACGCGGTCCTGCTCAACGAACGCTCCAAGAGCATGGGCAAGCTGCTCGGCGTCGCGGAGGTTCACCGCGACCCGCGCTGTCTGGCGTGCCATACCGGTTTCCCGCTTTCCAGGATGAAGCCAGGGAAGGACGGGCTGGTCCATCGCGATCTGGAAAAAGACCTCGACATCAACCTGGGCGTCAGCTGCGAGGGCTGCCACGGTCCGTCCGGCGATTACCGCTCGGACAAGGTGGTGCTGCTGGGCTGGATGGACCCGCACCAGATTGCGCCGAAGCCGCCCTACGAACAAGCCTGGCGTTTCAAATCACCCCGGGAGAAGCAGTCCCAGTACGGGTTCTACGATGTCCGCTCGCCGGCGTCGAAGACGAAGTTGTGCGTATCGTGCCATCTCGGCGACGTGGAACTGGGCCGAATTGTCACGCACGAGATGTTCGCCGCGGGCCATCCGCCGCTGCCGGGCTTTGAAGTGGAAACGTTCACTCAGCAGATGCCAGGGCACTGGGTGGAATTTTCCGCCAAGTCGAAGCAGGTTCGCGAACTGTTTGTGGAACACACCAAGGATGAACTTTACGCCAGGAAGGCATACAAGCGGGATGGATTGCCGCGTACACGTTCCATGCTGGTCGGCGCGGTCATCACGGCGAGTGAATACTTGCGTCAGGTGAGCCAGCTCGCCGATGAGGAAGTCAAGAGCCCGGTGCGCCGGCCCGCCTGGCCTGAATTCGCGGCCTTCGATTGCTACGCCTGCCATCACGAATTGAAGAGTCCGTCCTGGCGACAGGAGCGCAAACCCGCGGGCAAAATCCCAGGCCGACCGGCGCTGCACGATTGGCCTTTCGCCCTGGCGCGGATCGCCCTCAAAAACGCCGGCGTTTCTCGGGGCGACGTGGATGCCCCGTTCGCCAACCTGCGCGACGCGATCTATCGCAAGCCGTTTGGCGATCAACTCGCGGCGAGCAAGGCCGCCCGGCTGGCCGCCGCCTGGCTGCGCGAGAAGGGGCTGGAAATCGAGAAAAAACCGCTCGACAAGGACGACGGCATCGCGATCCTGAAAGACATCATCGCGACTGGTTCCAGGGAGACCCTCGACTATGAATCCGCCCGCCAGCTCGTCTGGGCCTACAACGTGATTGACAAGGAACTCCGCTCCGAGTATCCCGGCGCCAAGAAAGTACACGCGCTGTTGGAGCCGATGGGCAAGGACACGTTGCTGCTTGATCTGCGCAAATACCGCAAGGCGACCATCGTCGTCGGCGGCCAGCGGCGCACGACTGAGGAAGTCGATCTTCACATCGTCCTGCCGTTCGTGTCATCCTATCAGCCCGCTGAGTTTCGTAAGCGCTTCGGTGCGATTGGAGCGCTGTTGAAATAATCAGCCCGAGCGTTCCGCTCGCAATTATTCACCGCGGAAAGCGCAAATAACCCAGTGAAAGTAGGAACGGCGTTTATCGCCGTATAAGTCAAATACACTATGCCGCAACCGAGAAGCGCGGCGATTTTCCTTTCCTTGCGGCGTGGTCCTGTTACACTCATTTTCCCTGGTTTCCAGGCCCAGCTGCGAGGCGGCGCCTGGCAAACCGTGCGTTCCCCGGTAGAGCCCGGGAATGAGGAATGCAAACAACCGAATGAAAGGAACGCCAACCATGAAGAAAATCATCGCCGTGCTTTCGCTCGGCATCGCCGTCTGGGTCTCGCTGGCAACCAATCGCGCGTTCGGGGCCGGGGAGAAACCGAAACCGTTCGCGTCATTCAAGATGCAGGAATTGCCGGAGAAACTCACCGTGGGATACGCGGTCACGCTCGTGGATGTCAACGGCGACGGCAAGAAGGATATCGTCGTGGTCGATTCCAGGCGCGTCATCTGGTTCGAGAACCCGACCTGGAAGATGCGCACCATCATCGGCGCGGTGACCGTCGCCGACAACGTTTGCATCGCGCCTTACGACATCGACGGCGACGGCAAGGTCGACTTCGCCCTGGGCGCTCACTGGGCGCCCGCCAACACCAAGACCAGCGGCACGCTCCAGTGGCTCAAGCGCGGCAAGACGCTGGCGGAACCGTGGACCGTCTATCCCATCGACACCGAGCCGACCATCCATCGCGTTCGCTTCGCCGACATCGACGGGAAGGGGAAGCAGTCGTTGATCTCGGTTCCCCTGTTCGGGCGCAACAGCAGCGCGAAGAACAACTTCATGGAGGCCCCGCTGCGCGTCACCGCCTATCGCATTCCCAACGATCCCACGAAGGATCGCTGGATGCCCGAGGTGCTCGACGCCAGCCTGCACGTCGCCCATAACTTCTGGCCGCTGGAGGCGCCGAAGGGCAAAAGGCATGACATCCTCCTGGCCAGCTACGAGGGCGTCAACCTGTTGTCGTTTGGCGCGGGCAAATGGAATCGGCGACACCTCGGCACGGGCAACCAGGAAAACCCCAAGGGCAAACGCGGCGCCAGCGAGATCAAACAGGGCAAGCTCAAGAACGGCAAGAAATTCATCGCCACCATCGAACCCTGGCATGGCAATCAGGTCGTCGTCTACACCGAACCCACCGATCCAGCGCAACTCTGGCAACGCCACGTGATCGACGCCCAGCTCCGCTGGGGGCATGGCGTCTGGTGCGCCGACCTCGACGGGGATGGCGCCGACGAACTCATCATCGGCGTGCGCGACGACCCCGCCAAGGCCGACAAGAATATCCTCCGCCGCGGCGTGCGCATCTACAAGGCTCTGGATGAAAAAGGCGAACGCTGGCAACGCCAAATCCTCGACCACGGCGGCGTCGCGGTCGAGGACCTTGCCGCGGCGGACCTCGACGGCGACGGACGTATCGACATCGTTGCCGTGGGGAGGCAGACGCATAATGTGCGGATTTATTGGAATGGAAAGTGAACGACGTCCCACCCTCTCCCTCGGGGAGAGGGGAGACAAAAAAAGGAGCTCAACTCTGGGCTTCATCAAACACGATGACCACGCCGGTGACGTTGTCGCGCGAACCCTGCGCCAGGGCGTATTCGACGAGGTGCTCGATCAAGTCCTGTGGCTCGGGAAAGCGCGCGGGGCCGGCGCCCAGTTCCTCGAGCGAGACGTGATTCGTCATGCCATCGGTCGCGAGGAGCAAACGATCTCCCGCCTTAGGCGTGTACGGATGCACCTCGCTGGCGCCGTTGAGTTCGGCGCAGCCCAGGAACTTGTGCAGGACATGCTGATAGGGGCTGTAGCGCGCTTCCTCGGCCGTCAGCGCGCCCGTAAGGACCAGGGCTTGTGCGACTGAGTGATCGACCGTCAGCTGATGAGCTTTCCCCTCACGAATCAAATACGCTCGGCTGTCGCCCAGGTTGGCGATGTAGACGTGTCCGCCATGCACGAGGGCCGCGACAACTGTGGTTCCCATGCGCCGGCCTTCCGGCTGACTCCGCCCCGCTTGCACGATGAGGTCATTGGCTTCGTGAAGCGCGTGGCGAAGAGCGTCTTCGGGGGTTTCTTTGACCGCCAGCCTGGCATGAATGACGCGCGGGATGATCTCGACCGCCATGCTGCTGGCGACTTCACCGCGATCCTGGCCGCCCATGCCGTCGGCAACGACCACGAGACGCTCGCGGAGATCGACAACGTAGTTGTCCTCGTTATTGGACCGCACGCCCTGAGCGGATCGGCTGCCAACACGCAAAATGAATTCGGGCATGCGAACGCCTCCGGTTTCGGCAAAACACCCGACTTCCAGGGAAACCATGCGAGCCTCGCGGATGGATTGGAGCATTGTATGGTGCGCCCGGCGCCTTCGCCAATACCAGTCGCCTCCCGCATCGCGGGGGGAAGGACCAGCTTGCCTGAACAAATGTTTTATTCCAGGGGAACAGGCCACCTTCGATATTGTTGCCTAATCTAACATGCAATGAAAAACGCGCGAAGACAAGCCAGCGCGAAGCGTCCTGCCGATTTTCCGCAAAATAGTTCCCCGGTCCCGCCGACGACACCGATGCCATGAACCGCACTGACGCCTTCACCCTGCTAAACGAATACGTCAAGGATCAGGGCCTCGTCCGCCACATGATCTGCGTCGAAATCGCCATGCGCGCTTATGCGAGCAAGCTCGGCGGCGATGAAGACACCTGGGGCATCGTCGGCCTTTTGCACGACTTCGACTACGAGCGCTGGCCCAACCCGCCCGACCATCCCCTCAAGGGTTCCGAAATCCTGCGCTCGCTCGGCTATCCCGACGAGGTCATCTACGCCATCCTGTCGCATGCCGACTACTTGGCCGATTACCCGCGCGTGCATCTCGTGGACAAGGCGCTGTACGCCTGCGATGAACTGGCGGGCTTTATCACCGCCGCCGCCCTGGTCCGTCCCGGCGGCATCGGCGACATGACCGCGGCGAGCGTCAAAAAGAAAATGAAATCCAAAGGCTTCGCTCGCACCGTCAACCGCGACGACATCGTGAAAGGCGCGGCCGACTTCGGCGTCGACCTGACCGAACACATTCAGTTCATCATTGACGCCCTGAAACCACACGCCGGCGAACTGGGGCTGCTGCGAGGACTTTCGAGTGGGGAGGAATTTTCAAATGACAACTGACATTTATCAATTTACAATTGGCATTCCGTGCCCCAAGGTTTTTCCAGCGGACCAGACGACGAGGACAAGCCCCGCCGCTCGCTGAGCCGTTCAAAGTAGCCTTGAACCGTTTTCCAATTTGTAATTGGAAATTGTCAATTGGTGATTGTGAATGCCCTTTCCATAGGAGACAGTTTCATGCCACGTCGATCGAATTTGGCCGCCTTGACTTTCGTGCTCCTCCTCCCGGCCTTCGCCGTCGCGCAGGGACCGTACGGCAGCATCGCCGATTTGAAGCTGGCGAATGAGGCCGACGCCAAGGACATGCCCAGCGTGCCGGCGCCCGACGGCGCCATCATCCTCTTCAATGGCAAATCGCTTGACGCCTGGACCAAGCGCGACGGCAAGTCGGCCCCGGGCTGGAAAATCCTTGACAGCGGCGCCGCTCAGGTCGCCGACGGCGACATCATCAGCAAGCAAAAATTCGCCGGCACATTCAAATTGCACGTCGAATTCCGCGTCCCCTACATGCCCAAGGCCAAGGGGCAGGGCCGGGGCAACAGCGGTGTCTACGTCCAGGTACGCTACGAGGTTCAAATCCTTGACAGCTATGGCCTCAAAAGCAAAAACAACGATTGCGGTGGCATCTACACCGTCGCCGCTCCCCTCGTCAATGCGTGCAAGGCGCCGACCGTCTGGCAATCCTACGACATCGTATTTCAAGCCCCACAATGCAGAGACGGCAAAATCAGCGAAGCAGGCATGATGACGGTCCACCACAACGGCGTCCTCATTCACGACAAGGTCCGCCTGGTGCGCAAGAACAAGGGCCAGGAAGAATTCGTCACCAACACCACCGCCGGCCTCGGCGGCGATCCCTGTTCACCTGGCCCGATCCTCTTGCAAGACCACGGCAACCCGGTGCAGTATCGCAACGTCTGGATTGTGCCGATGAAGGATTGAACCGTGCCGTTTAGCCGCGGGCCTTGCCCCGCGCGCGATTGTAGCGTGGAGCTCCGCGGCTAAATGGGTTCAGCGCCGGCGATTCGGGTCGCCAAACGTGAAGGCCTCGATGGCGCCGGCGGGCCAATCGAACATGAGCAGGCGTTTGAAGTGATAATCCCCACCGATGTTGAGTCCTCGCGCCGGCCCGAGCATCGCCTCGGCGGCGCGATGCGTGTGGCCCGACAGAATCAGGGCGATGTGCTCGGCGTATTTCTCAAGAACCGTTTCCAGACCCCGATTACCAGAAAGCGCTTCCCAAAGCAGCTCATCCAGCCCCTGGGCCGGCGCCGCGCGCGGGAATCCGATGCCGTGGAAGGCGGGGTGATGTGTCATCACGATGCACGTCCCGACCTGGCCGAGGGCGTCGGTCAGCTGACGCTCGAACTCGGCGACGACCCGGGCGGTGAAGCGCACGTCGTCGAGGTTCCACAGCACGAAGCGGCCGTCGTTATGCCGGCCGCGCGTGAACGCCTTGTGGTCCAGATGCCACTGCCAGTCGGGAATCTCCGCCTTCATCCGCTCCAGTGACCAGGAATAGTCGTACCAGTTGATCGACCCCACGACGGCAAGATCGTCTTTCGGGAAGAGCAGTGGGGCCTGATCGAGGTAGTGATACCCATAGCTCTTGCACAGGTCGGGCAAATGCTGCTGATACACCGCCAGGGAATTGCCGCGGCGATCGTGCTCCGCGACCCAGAGATCGTGATTGCCTGGAACCAGCGCTCGAACGCAGGGTAGATCGCGGAACAGCTGCAAGCAATCGCCGAAGTGATCCTCGGTGCCGATGTCTCCGCCCAGCAGAAGCAAGTCGGGTGGCGCCTGCCGCAATTGCTGAAGGAGCAGGTGCGTCGCCTCATCCCCGAGGCGATTATGCCCGAAATGCAGGTCGGCGGTGATGGCGATTCGCATGAACTAATTGTATCCCGCACCCCGCCAGTCCGCGAGCGAGCGCGGGTCAAAAAAAATTCGCCAGGCCCATCGGCGATTAACCGAATGGGACTGGCGAAAAAGGGAAAAAATGGGCCGCCGACAATCCCCTCTCTGCCGAACGGCCCCAAGGTCCTCTTCTTCTCCCCAAAAGTTGAGGACAACCAAAACTAGGTCACACTTGGGCCAAAGGCAAATCGTTCGACGGTTTTTTTTCTGAAACATGGTTTCCGCCTCACAGGTACCCAAACCTGCGGTCGAAAACGAGGCAGTGCCGGGGTGCGTGAAGCTCCGCTCCTACGCACCACGCCCGTGCGGCCAAACGGTGCGCCTGCGTTGGAGCTTGCCAACGAGCGTGCCGGGATGTGGGCACAATTCTCGCCTCATGGCGGGAATAAACTCCTTGACCTTGCATCGTAATATCGGATAGGCTTCATACCGGCGGCGCGAGTGTCTTCGTTTCTACTGCTCGCACCGCGAATTTTTGGCATTTCTTTGCAATCGGTTCGATCGAAGGAGTCACCATGAAAGCGATGGCGTGCGCGCTGGGGATTTCCTTTCTCGTGCCTCTCGTCGCGGCCGGGCAGGAACACCGCGAACTCGCCCGGCAAGCGCAGGCGATCCTCAAGACCCACTGTTATCGCTGTCACGGACAGGACGGCGCCAACGAGGGCGGCTTCAACTACGCCAGCGATTTGCGCCTGCTGGTCAGTCGCCGTCGCATCGTTGCCGGTGACCCTGGCAAGTCGAAGCTCATGAGGAGAATTCTCAACAAGCTCGACCCGATGCCGCCGAGCGAGGAGAAGGCTCGGCCCAGCGTGGCGGAGATCGACACGCTCAAGAAATGGATCGCCGCCGGCGCCCCCGCACGCGACGTGGCTGCGCCACGTCCGTTTCTATCCTCGGCCGACATGCTCAAGTCGATTCGCGCCGATCTCGCCAAGGCGAAGCCCCGCGAGCGCGCTTACCTGCGTTACTTCACGCTGACCCACCTGCACAACGCCGGGTTGTCCGCGGACGAGATGCAAAGCTTTCGCCACGGTCTGGCCAAGCTCGTCAACAGCCTGTCGTGGGGCAAGCGCATCGTGGTGCCCGCGGCCATCGATGGCGCAAAAACCATTCTGCGCATCGATTTGCGCGATTTTCAGTGGAACGAAAAGACCTGGGATGCGATCCTAGCGCGCAATCCGTATGGCGTCCTGTTCAACACGGACCTATCGAGGGAAATCGCCGAGGCGAGCGGGTGCAAGCTGCCGTATGTGCGGGCGGACTGGTTCGTCGCCGTCGCCTCAAGGCCGCCGCTTTACCATGACATCTTGCAGTTGCCAATGACCGAGAGCGATCTGGAAAGACAGCTGCGGATCGATACCCTGGAGAACATCCGCCAGGAGCGCGCCGCCCGCGCCGGGTTCAACAGCTCGGGCGTATCGCGCAACAATCGGCTCATCGAACGCCACGAAGCAAGCGGGACTGTCTACTGGAAAAGCTACGATTTCGCGGGCAACACCGGCCGGCAGAATTTGTTCGCTCACCCGACCGGGCCGGCCAATCGCGACGACTCCTTCCTGCATGACGGGGGCGAGATCATCTTTTCCCTGCCCAACGGCCTGCAAGGCTATTTCCTGACGGACGGCAAGGGCAACCGCATCGACAAGGGTCCGACTTCCGTCGTCAGCGATCCGCGTCGCCCGGACCGCGCGGTCGAGAACGGGCTGTCGTGCATGTCATGCCACCACCGCGGCATCATCGAGAAGGCCGATCAGGTTCGCGCTCACGTGCTCAAGAACAAGCAAGCTTTTTCGGAGGGCGCCCTGGAAAACTTGCGCGCGCTCTATCCCCCCGCGGACAAGATGGCCGGGATGATGCGCGCCGACGCGAAGCGATTCCAGGACGCGGTCGGCAAAACCGGCGCGCCCTTGAGCGCGACCGAGCCGATCACCGCCCTGGCTCAGCGTTTTGAATCGGAGCTCGACCTGGCCCTGGTCGCCGCCGAGGCCGGCGTGACGAAGGACGACTTCCTCCAGGCGCTTGTACGCTATCCCTATCTTGCCAAGCAACTCGGTCCACTCCGCGTCGAGGGGGGAACCGTCCAGCGGCAAGTGTTCGTCGATTGCTTTCAGGAACTTGTCGAAGCGCTCAAGCAGGGAACCCTGCTCACCTCGCGCAACCTCACGGCCGAGCGATTGATCCGCCGTGGGCAGATCGACTTGAAAAAGGCCCCGGCGAGTGCCTTGAAGGCGTTCAACGACGCGCTGGCACAGGAGCCGGACAATCCCCTGGCCCACGCGGGCAAGGGCGACGCCCTGCGGCTGCGCGGCGAGTTCGGCGCGGCGATTGCCGCCTATTCGGAATCGCTGCGGGTCGATCCGCGCTCGGCGGTCGTGCTCAACAATCGCGGGCTGGCGTTCCATCGTCGCGGCGATTCCGTCAAGGCGCTGGCGGACTTCACCGAAGCGCTTCGGCTCGACCCGCGCTTCGGCATCGCCTACCTCAACCGCGGCGTGGTCCATTTCGGAAGAAACGAACTCACGCAAGCAATTGCCGACTACAGCGAGGCCTTGCGCTATCAGGGCTCCTCGGCCCTCATCTACAACAACCGCGGCTATGCCCACCTGGAGAAAGGCGAGCACGACAAGGCAATTGCCGACTTCGATCGCGCCGTCAAGCTCGACGCCAAGTTCGCGGCCGCGTTTAACAATCGGGGTTTGGCGCACCTGCGCAAGAATCGGCTCGCGCAGGCGGTCAGCGATTTCAGCGCTGCGATCCGGCTCAACCCGCGTTTCGCCGTCGCTTATCTGAACCGCAGCGTGGCGCTGATGCGGCAAGGTAATCGTGAACGAGCCGAGGTGGATCGCAAGAGGGCGATTGAACTTGACCCGAATCTGGATGGGGAATGACTCGACGTTTTTGACGGTTAGCCGCGACCCGAAGGGGAGTGCGGGCAGAGTGACTTGCGGTCGGCCGCGCCCCCGTCGGGTCGCGGTTAAACAAATGAGGAGACAGGCATGCGCGCGATTGCACTCGTCTTGATGTTGGGCGTCCTCGGCATTGCGGTGCCGGGGTGTCACAGCGACAAGAGAAAAGGGACCCCGGACTCTGCCACGAAAGCCGGTGGCAACCCGGTCGCGAAAATCTCGGTCGACGAGGCGCGGGAAGGCGAACCGTCCCGCGACCTCTCGAGAATACCGCTCACCCGCGAAGGAAAAACAACAGCAGCGGCCCCCAAGACCGAACCCCTCGCCAAGAAAAGCGCCGACAAGGCGCCTGCCAAAGAAGGCAAGCCCGACCCCGGCGTCGCGGACCCGGTCGTTGGCCGCGTACCGCCCAAGAAAAAGGTGGAGAAAGGTCCGCCCGCCGGCATCCTCACCGCGGGTAGCTTTGACGACAACGTCAACCCGGCCGTGTTCAACTCGTTCCTGCGCAAGATGAGCCAAAAAAATGGGCTTGGCGATTTTCCAACCAAGTTGCAAGGCCAGCGTTTGATGGTCATCATCAAGGACGGCGGCGGTAAACCCGTAGGTAACGCCCGCGTCCGCCTCTCCGCGGGCGCCGGCGCCCCGGTCGAGCTGACCACGCGCAGCGATGGCCGCGCCGTGTTCATGCTCAAGCTCGATCAACTGCCGAGCGATCAGCCGTTGGTCGCGACGGTCACCGGCCCGAATGGCGGCAATCCCGTCACCGACACCGTCGCCGCCGGCGTCGCCCGCTGGGAGATCACGCTCCCCGGCGTGCAAGCCCAGCTCCCCAAGAACCTCGACCTCGCCATCGTTCTCGACACCACCGGCAGCATGGGAGATGAACTCGCCTACCTCAAGTCGGAGTTCCGCGGCATTTCCGAATCGATCGCCAAGAAGTTCCCTGAAGTCAAACAGCGATTCTCGCTGATCCTCTATCGCGATGAAGGCGATGAATACGTCGTGCGGCCCTTCGACTTCACCGATTCGCTCGATCTCTTCCACAAGCGTCTGTCGGCGCAAAGTGCTGGTGGCGGCGGCGACTATCCCGAGGCCATGCACCGCGGGCTCGAGGAAACGCTGCAACTGCGCTGGCAGGATAAGGACACCGCTCGCCTCGTCTTTCTCGTCGGTGATGCCCCGCCGCACGCTCAGCACATGAATCGTACCCTCGCCGCCGCCAATACCCTGCGCAAGAAGGGGATCGCCGTCTATCCGATCGCGTGCAGCGGCTACGACCCGGCCTGCGAGCTGGTGATGCGCTCCTGCGCCATGCTCACGGGCAGTCAGTTCCTGTTCTTGACCGACGACTCCGGCGTGGGCGGCGCGCATGCCGAACCGTCGATCCCCTACTATCAAGTGGAACGCCTCGAAAAACTGATGATCCGCATGATCGCCAGCGAGCTGTCCGGCCAGCACATCCCGCCGGCGGCAGCGGACATCATTCGCACGGTTGGGAAGAAAGTGAATTAGATTTGCCTGATGCCGCTCGCGGCCTGGCGTTCGCGCTGCGCCGCGCGAACGCCAAGCCGCAAGCGGCAAAAATGCGAAGGGGTTTTTTAGTACGCCAGTTCGACCAGCCCCAGGGGCACGGTGCGTCCGCGAATGTCCTGGAAGAGCGTCTCGGGATCAATGGTCGGGGCGTCCTGCTCCTCGGCGCCGCCTTGCTGGCCGTTCTCGATCTCGGTCAGACGGTCAATGGCCAATCGGCCCAGCGCGGTTGTCGGGGTCAACAGGTGGACGCGTTGATAGAAAACGCGGGCGGCCTG
This sequence comes from Planctomycetota bacterium, assembly GCA_016191165.1. Lineage (GTDB taxonomy): Bacteria > Planctomycetota > Planctomycetia > Gemmatales > Gemmataceae > SIAQ01. The sequence continues at coordinate 9,306 of JACPPF010000137.1, read as the reverse complement.
GTAATGCCCCTGCCGGCGCTCGTCTTCCGCCCGATTGAACAACTGCTGGGCCTTTTGGTCCTGGGCGTTTTTGGCTGCCGGTTTCCCATCGCCGGGCGCGGGCGCGCTCGCCCAGTGACGAACAAAAGGCAGCGACCCGGCAATGGCTGGCAGGCTCGCCGCGCGTTCGGGCTGTGCCAGGACGTCGCTCAGGTGCGAGAGCCACTGTTCGAGGAATGCCGGCGTCACTGTGTCGATCGCTGGGGTCGTGTCTGGTTTGGCCGCCGCCACCCCCACCTTGAACGTGAATCCCTTGCTCGTGAAACCCAGTTCGATCGAGAACTTTCCTTTCGCCGGCTCCGTCGGCCCACCGCATCCGATTTGCTCAGGCGGCGGCAGGTCCGCGGGCCCGGCGCCAGCGACGCTCAGCGGACCAATCACCAACGCGGCCAGCAACACGCTCGCCGTCAACCAATGCTTCAGCATGAACGACTCCCTTCGTCCGGCACGGGATGCGCTTCGCACCCCGGAACCGTTCGCATCCGTGGAACGGGCGCGGCCACCGCGCCTTACCCAAACCGCAAGTGCCTCGCCACCGCGGGAGGCACATTCAACATGACAATCTCTTCGCCAATCTGATACTGGCGAATCTTCCCCTCCAGATAGTGCGTCAACTTCACCAACCGTTCGCGCTCGCTCCCCCGGGCGAAGGGCAACTTCAGCGCGCGAATCCAGACATATTCAAAACTCGTCAACGTCCCCGTCGGCTTCAGGAGCCGGGCGTAGCTCTGGTAGATGTCGTCCACCAGCTCCAGGCTGAAGTTATTGAGCGGCAAGCCCGAGATCATGAAGTCGTAACAGTGTTCGCCCGGGGCCTCTTGCAGCGGCGCATGCAGGATGCGCGTTTGCGCCCGTTTTTTGCGAAAGTCCGGCTCCTGCGAAAACCGTTGGCCGAGGATGGCGACGAAGTCGGCGTTGATCTCGACGATATCGAATTCATCGCCCGGCCGAAGCTGGCGCACGATCGCCGCGGTCACCGCTCCCGTCCCCGGCCCGACTTCGAGAATCCGCCTGGGTCCACTGGCACGCCTCATCGGTCTGGTCATCGCCCGCGCCAGCGCCCGGCTGCTCGGCAGGATCGAGCCGGTCGTGTGATACTGCTCGCGAAATTGCCGATAAAACTGCCGGCACTCGGCGAAGTAATGCATGGAGCCATCTCAAGGATTATGATTGCGTGCGGAGGCAACATAGCGTTTTTTCCCTGCCAGGCAATCCGAATTGGCGCGATCGGGCGGCGGGGTTTTTTCGGCAGATGGGAAAATCAGGCAAGATGAGATGGCAAACCGGGCCGTGCGAGCGGTCGGGGTCGTCCCCGGCCGCTGACACGGTCCAGCTCGCCCGGCGATTACTTCTTCTTGCTCTGCGCCCGCTTGAGCAGTTTCAGAGCCTCGGCGTTGTTGGGGAAGATGCGCAAGGCAGTCTGGGCTTCGCGGACGGCGGCCATCCACATCATGTTGTCCGCGTATTGTTCGCCGAGGGCCAGGTGGTAGGAGAACTGGTTCTTGCGGACGCCGGCCAGGGCCTTGAAATCCTTTGGGCGATATTTGAGGGCTTCCTGAAACGCCTTCATGGCCTGGGAATATTTCTTGGCATCTTCGAGATCGGCGCCGCGCTTCATGGCGTCGTCGTATTGGGCGGTGTTGTCCTTCTTGGGAGGCGGGTTCTTGGTCTTCGGATTGTCGAGCAAGCGTTGTGCCAGATTTCGCTGCTGGGTGGCCCGTGCATCATTCGGCATGATCTTGAGCGATTCCTTGAATGCCGATACGGCGTCGCCGTAGCGCTTGGCGTTCAAGGCGAACTGGCCGGTCCGCATCGCCTTGTCGTAGGCGCCGAGTGCTTGCCGGACTTGCGCCAGCAAGGCGCGAGCCTGGGCGTCGGTCGGATCGAGCTGCGTCGCCGTCGTGAAAGATTTCAAGGCCAGGTTATAGTCTTTCGCCTTCATCGCGTTTTGGCCCGTTTTCATCGCGGCGGCAAAGGCGGCGTCGGTTTTGCTGGCCAGGTTTTTCTGCTGCTGGGCCTGCTTGAGCAGATGCGTCGCGTCGTCGTCATCGGGCATCAATTTGAGCGCCTGGCGGAACGACTGAATGGCGCTGTCATAGTCCTTTTTCTGTAGCGCCTTCTGACCGGCGCCGAAGGCAAGCTGATACGCGGCCTTCGTCGCGGCAAGCCCGGCCTCCGCCTGCTTCGATTCCGCCTGGGCCTTTTGCAACAAATTCTGAGCTGCCTTGTCGGCGGGCATCAGGGCGGCCGCGCTGGCGAGCGCCTTGAGCGCCTCGGGATACCGTTTGCCCGCGAGGGCCTTGCGGCCGGTGCTTAACAGGGTGTCGAATTGCTGTTGCCGCTTTTTTTGCGCGAGGGCTTCGGCCGCGAGGCGCTCCTCCGCTTGTTCCAGATCGCGGGCGAACCGGATCACCTCGGGATCGGTCGCCTTGAGCCCTTTGGCCTTGGTCAGCGCCTGTTTGGCGAGGAACATCTTGTTGGCCGCGAGGGCGGCGCGGGCTTGCGTCAACGTGTCCTTCAACTCGGCGGCCAATTTCGCATCGGCGGCGCGCGTCTTGGCGGCCTGGGCGAGCGCATCGTCGGCGGCGCTCTTCGCGTCCTGGGCTTCTTTCAGATAATCCTGGGAGGCCTTGTCGCCGGGGAGAATCTTTTGGGCGGCGGCGAAACTCTTGATCGCGTCGGGGAAGCGCCTGGTGTTGAGAGCAAGGCGACCGGCGCTCAGATGTTTTTGGTACTCCGCCATCCGCACCCTGGCGGCGGCCTGGGCCTTCGTGTCGGTCAACGAGGCATCCCGGGCTTTTTCGGCGCGGGTCAGGTCGGCACGCAACAAGGCGTCGGTCGGGTCCAGCTTGACCGCCTCGGAAAGGCTGGCGACCGCCGCTTCATATTGCTTGGCGGCGAGGTTGGCACGTCCGCTCTTGACGAGCCGCTGGAGGTTCGCGGCCCGGTCGGTTGCCTCCGTCTTACGCCGGGTTTCAGCCAGGATCGAGTCGCGTGCCAGTTCGGCGCGGGTCAGACCGGCCAACACGTCGAGATCGCTCGGGTCCAGTTTTTTCGCCTCACGGAACGCCTTGACCGCGTCGTCGTATTTTTTCGCCGCCAGAGCGTCGTTTCCCGCCGCGAGGAGTTGCTTGATCGTGCCTGCCTTGTTCGCCAGGGCAGCGGCTTTCTTGGCGGCGAGGGCGTTGTCGGCGCGGGCTTGCTCGATTTGTTTCAGTCCGGTCAGGACGGCATCGGTCCGGAATAGTTTGCCCGCTTCCTCGAAATTCGCCTGAGCGACCAGGTAGTCCCTGGCGGCGAGCGCCTTCTGCGCGCGCTGCAGGGCCGCCGCGTAGAGCGTGTCGTTCTTCGTCGCAAGGGAATCGGCGGCCTTGCGACGCTGGCGTTCGGCGGCCAGCCGGCGCTCGAGGGCATCGCGTTCCGCTTTGGTCGTCGCAAGCGCCTCCGCTTGTTGCTGCACGATGATGTCGATGTAGGCGTTTACCTCGGTCGTCTGCTTCGGGTTGTGCGCGAATCGCTGGGCACTCTGGAAAGCGACCAGCGCGGCCGAGCGGTTTTTCTGGACCATATGTTTCTTGCCCTGGGCGATGGCGGCCTTGTAGGCCTCGGCGTCGCGCTCGAGCTGGGCATTCCGGACTGCGTCGAGGGCGGCCCGCGCATTCGCTCGTTCGGCCTGAAGCTTGAGCTGCGCCGCGGCAAGCTGCTGCTCGCGCGTCTTGCGCAGCGCGGCTTCGCGGGCGGTGGTCAGCTGGGCGGCTCGCAACTGGGCGGCACGTTCGGCTTCAAAGCGAGCCCTGGCGAAATTCTGAATGATCACCGGCGCCGGCGCCGGCGGCGCCGGAGTGCCGACCACCGCGGGCGGCGCGAAATCCACCGCACTACGAAACAGGCTCACGGAAATACCGAACCGCTTCGTGTTCAACGCGACCTGAGCCTGCACAAACAGCGAGGATTGAGCTCGAAGCCGAACGTCGATGTGCAGTTGACGCTGGGCGGGGTTGCGGGCTGCCGCGTCGGCAATGGCCTGACGCCGGGCGAGCTCGGCGGCCTGGGCGCATTCGAGCTGTCGTTGACGTGCGGCGGCCTGGGCCACCTGCTGGGCAGCCAGGCGTTGCCTTTGCGCCAGTACGAAGTTCTGGAAGCGTAGCTGTTCCTCAGCCTGAATGAGCCAAAACTGCACCTGGACGTTGAAGGGCCGCATCGCGGAGGCCTGCCGCAATGCGTTCACGGCATCCTGGTATCGGCCCAGGCTCAGGCTGTTGCGGCCTTGCAATACCAGTTGTTCAAAGCGCTGCTGTTCCGCGGCCGCGAGGTAGGCGGCGCGTTCAGCCGGCGTCATCAGCGTCAACTGGGCGAGCTCGGGCAAACGCAGCTTCAGCTCAAACGGATCGCGAACGTTGATCGACGCGGCGCCTTGCAGGTAGCCCAGCTCGGCGTCCATGAGATAGACGTTGGCGTCAAAGCTCAGGGTTTCCACCAGAGACCCGAAGACGAAATAGCGCACGCCGGTCGCACGACCAAGCCAGCGGCGGGCGTTGGGGTCGACCATGAGATCGTTCATCGTCATGCCCATGCGGCCCATGTACCAGTAGATCTCCGCGGGATCGGCGATGTCATAGCGCCAGGCGAAATAGGGGGCGAGGTTCCGCGGCGTCCAGTAGCTCAGGGACGGCGGCACAACTGCGGGCCGACCATACACCGCGAACGGCAGGAAGGCGACCCTCGGCCTGGGCGCGAACCCGAAATTCGCCGGCGTGAGTGGCCGAACCCGGTCCAGGCGGAGTTGGAGTTCGACGTTGCCCGGCGCCAGGTTGAGGGCCACCTCGAACTGCCGTTGGGCGTCCCCGAATCGGCCGGCGCGGAAGAGAAAATCGCCCAGTTCGACCGTTGCGAACAGAAGTCGATTGCGCTGCTGAACTTGAAGGGGACTCAGTTGCGGGGCGGCGAAGTTTTGCGGCGCTGGCACAAACACCTTGAACGCATCTTGCTTGACATTGCCAACGTCGGGCGCCGGGCCGTCGATGTTGAGCGCGGGGGGCGGCGGGTCGTTGGCGCCGGGAGCGAGCGGGGCAGGGGGCACGTTGGCGTTGTCCGGGGCGACCTCGGCGGGCTTGCCGGCCGGCGGTTGCGCGTCCACTTGCATCTTCTCCGCGTCGCTCATCAGCAGTTGCTTGGCGAGTTCGGGCGCCCGGTCGATCGCTTCCTGGATGGTCGGCGCGTTGACGCGCGCGGTTTGCACGACGAGCCCGGTTTGCGTATCGATGAGCCGGGCGCGAATGGTGACCCCAACGAGCCTGCTGATGCTGCCGACCACCAGGTAGCGCACGTTGACCAGCTTGCTGACCTGCAACTGCTGTTTGGGGTCGTCCGCGAAGTTCTGCGGCGCATTGAGTTCGATCAGGACCTTGTTGAGCTGATCGCGATCAACCAGGTCGTACTTGCTTTTGAGCGCCGGAAGAATCTCGTCGGCCAGGATCGCGCCGGCGTTGGCCAGGCCGACGTCGTTGCGCACCTCGAAGTTGACCACGCTGACGGTGTCGCGCCGCTTTTGAAGCGCGAGCTGAAGCTCGTCAATCTCCGCTTTGACCTGGGGCGTCTCCCAGGCGGCCAACGCTCCCTGCAACGCAACCAGCGCTTCATCCAGTTGCATCGGGTCCTTGCGAAGTTGCGAACCCTTCTTGCGCAGGGCGTCGTAGGTGTCCAGCTTGTCGCGGATGTCGTCGTACTTCGCTTGCAGGCCGGCGTCCTCACGAGCTTGCAGCGCCTGCTCGAAGGCGAGCACCGCGGCGCGCAGGTTCTTTTCCTCCAGCGCCGTCTCGCCTTCCTTGCGATAGCGCTGATAACGGGCTTCCTTGTCTTCCTTCTTGTCGACGTTCTGCAAGGCCTCCGCCTGGAGCTTCAGTTTGACCAGCTCGGCCGCGTCATCGCCGCCGCCGAATTCCTTGAGCGCGATCTGCACGAGCTTGAGCGCGTCCTCGGCCTTGCCGTCGTTGAGGACGGTTTCGATGTTTTTGACCGTGGACTTGGCGGCCCCGTCCTGGTCGAGCCGGGCCTTGATCTCGGCGATCTGCGCTTGAACGAATTCGGTGTCGTTGATGGCGCGGGCGACCTCGAACGCCACCAGCGCCTCGTCCCACTTGCGGGCCGCAACGGCAGTGATCGCCTCGGTCACCGCGGCTTCGTATTTCTCCTGCTTCTCGTCCGCGACGAGGACCGGATCCTTTTTCGTGCCATTCTTCGGCTTCTCTCCGGTGTTCTTGGTCTTGGGGTCATCGATCTTGACGATCGGCCGTTCGATCTTGTCGTTTTGCTTGGGATCGGGCTGGTTGGCCTGTCGGCCGCAGCCAACGAAAAAACAGGCAAGGAGGAAAATCGAGGCGGAGATGGCGCAGAGACGACGCATGAGGGAACCTCCCTGATCGAACGAGGTGGCGGAAACCCGGGAACGCACCCGTGCCGATCATTTTACGCTCAAAAACAGGCGCGAACAACCGGCGCGGCGAAGATTGCCAAATAAACGCGGGATGGACGGAATCTTGCGCATATACTCCGCAGACGGTCGTTTGACACGACCGGCGAGCCGAGCCGCGTAAGCGGCCGATTTGTCGAAGCGGCGGTTATCACCCGACCGCGCCTGCGCTTCGGCGCGCCGAGAACGTGTCAAACCTGACCGCGCGCAGTAGAGCCTCGCGTAAACAAAAACACGCTGATGTGAAATCGCGTACATCTTGACGTTTTTTTTTTTTTCGGAGAATTCGCATAGGTCAAAAATCCAAACACATCAAGGATATCACCATGAAACCACGCTCGTCCTTGAACGTCGAACGTCTTGAGGATCGCGATCAACCGTCCACGATTACGTTGGATGCCAATAATAACATCGTATACACCGCCGGCCAGGGCGTTGCCAACAGCGTCGCGGTGAATCCTTCGCTAATGAATCAAGGCGAACTTGTCATCACGGAAACTGCGGAGAACATTACTTCAGTCCCGATGGGATGGACCTTGTCACCTGACAATCGGACGGCGACGGGACCGTTCAACGCTAACTCGTTCGTAGAATTTGATGTTGGTGATCAAGGAGATTATGTCAACGCGACGATGTCGCCAGTCTGGGTGAAGATTTGGGGCAAAGAGGGGAACGATACACTCTACGGCAGCCAGTACAGTGATCGGATGTTTGGTGGAGATGGGTGAGCGAATTGCTCCATGGGGAATGACCTCCTGTACGGAGGTGAGGGCAACGACAGCATGTTTACTCAGACGGGCAACGATACAATTTATGGGGGCGCAGGGGCTGATTCCATTACCGCCGGGGACGGCCAAGACTACGTTTACGGTGAAGACGGAAACGATATTCTGGCGGCCGGGTGGGATGACGCAACAAACGACAGTGATCATGTCTATGGCGGAGCAGGGCGCGATACTATCACTGGGGCAGCGGGTGATGACATGCTTTACGGCGGTGACGATGCAGATAGTATCAACGGAGGTGCGGGAAACGATTACATCTATGGAGAGGACGGCGACGATGAACTTCTTTTGGGCTGGGACGGCAATGACTGGATCGACGGCGGAAACGGCAACGACTCCATAAGCGGCGGCAACGGCGACGATTGGCTCTTGGGGGGCGCTGGGAACGATACCATTAACGGCGGCAACGGCATCGACCAGGTTTACGGCAACGACGGGAACGACACTCTTTTCGGCAATGCCGGGAACGACTGGCTCGTTGGGGGCAATGGTACCGACGACCTCGTCGGTGGTGACGGCGACGACGTCTTGGCCGGTAGCGATATTTTGGGTGGTGATGGGCTGTCGGATCAACTCTCCGGCAGTGCGGGCGCGGACATCTTTTTTAAGGACCTTCTTGATTACCTGACTGACTTCAACGCAAATGAGGGTGACACCACGCAAAATGTGTAACATGACACGAAGCACATCGGTTTTCGTAATTTCATTGCTGGTTTGCGTTAACTCTCGCGCGCAGGGCCAGAGCGCGACCGACATGCATACCCATCGTTACGGCGTTCTGTTGAAGATGGTACGTGAGGCCGTGAGGAAAGGCGAATGGAAGAAGCCCGGCTGGAAGGACCCTGGGTTCGAGGCGCAATTTGCCGACCTGATCAATGAGGTCTCGGCTATTGTAGAGACTAAGCGCACCAAGGTGCGCCTGGTTTTGCCCGTCAAGTTCGCCGAGGTCAGTTACCCCGGGACGCCGGGGCCCGGCACTGCGAACCGCCCGCGGAAGGCACTTCGCATTGTCTCCGGCGACATCAAGCTAGCCGGTGCGATCGATTCCATCATCCTGGCGGATGGCAATGTCTTCCTTGGCGGCTGCTATGGCTGCATTATCTTTGCGCGAGGGGCAGTGGACGTAGTAGGCGGACAAGGCAACCTGATCATTGCCGGCCACTTCATCGACATGGGTGGCGATGGCGATCGGCATCCTGAAGGGCCAAACCGGCCCCGGAGTTTACTGATGGCCGGGTCGTGCTTGAGTATTTCGAATTCCCGAAACACGATTTGTCATACCCGTCTGCAGTCCGACGTCAGCCACGTGGACAAAACCGTCTTCTTGAACACACCTCACGTGCCATATTATCACGACCGCGATTATTCGGCCATTTACGATCACTCGTTTCGATTTTTTGACAATTACAAATTGCTCAGTTCGCAAAGATCAAAACGTTTTTGGGTTCCGCTGCACCAGGACCTGTTGATGGTGAAAGCCGAGTGGACGCCTGAACCAAAACGAATGTTGCAACTGCATTTCAAGTACCGCGGCAAGGGTAATGTCACCCGCGAGGCAATTATTCGCCAGGGCGATTACGTGAAGGACGAAAAAGGCCAACCTGCACCAGAACTCGCCGGCTGGCGGCTTTCCTTTTTGAGCGAGGCATATGCCCTGTTCACCAAGGGCCAGGAGGACGCCGCGTTTCGGATTCCACTCCCAAAGAAGAAATGACTCTACGGTGGGACTGCCACTGCGACGGGGTGGAGAGTAGTATTAAGAATAATGTGTTTAAGAATTAGGATCTTTTCTCGACGCCGTTCATGGTCCGTGGCCACCCTCGGGCGAAAATACGCGCCCTCTTCGGCTCACCGTGACGGCCATAAAAAACTGCGGCTCTCCGTCAAATCAGCTGATTAGCTGTTTTAGCCCATCCGAACCGATCCAACACGCGCAGGCGAAAATGGAAGAAATTTGTCATGCCGAAAGCCCGCCACAGGATGTTTCGCAAGCCATGGTTGAAGCCCTCGGTG
>JACPPF010000136.1 GCA_016191165.1 Planctomycetota bacterium | reverse complement strand
TCTCCTCGCGTAAAAGAACGCGCCAGGTGAAGCCAGCATAAGCATCCGAAAGGAAAAAGAAAAACCCCGGCGTCGATTTCAACGCCGAGGTCGCGCTTGGTTCTACAGGGAAGTGACCACCACCGAGCGGTTTAGTTCAACATCGCGCTGGCGAGCGCTTTTTTTTCCAGCCGCTGGCTAGGCCTGGACCGCGGCCGACAGATCGCGGTGGCGTTTGCCGCCAGCCAGAAAACGCTCCCTGTCGGTCTGGTGCTTTACGATCAATATTTTCGCGAGGAGTATCCGTTTGCGGTCATGCCGGTGCTGGCTTATCATGTAGGCCAGCTGCTGGTGGACACGGTTTTTGCAAAGCAATGGGCGTGCGATTCCACGTGGCCCTCGCCGCCTGAGCCGGAAAACAGGAGTGACGTTTGAACACTCCCCAGGAACCTGTTCATCTGCTATTTTGACATGACGATCTGTTTATCCTGGTTCCTCAACTAAGGACGCTCATGCTGAATGATCCCTATTCTCCCTGTCCGTGCGGCAGCGGGAAGAAATTCAAGTGGTGCTGCCAGCCGATTCACGCCCAGATTGCCAAGGTCTACTCGATGGACGAGGAAGGCCAGCACGAGGCCGCCCTGCGCGCTATGGACGAAATCGTCGCCCAGCACGGGCAGAATCCCGAAGTCCATGGCCGCAAGGCGCAGCTCCTTTTTCAAAATGACAAGGCGGAAGAAGCGGAACAGACGCTCGAAAAGGCGTTCGAGCTATTCCCGAATTATCCGTTTGGTCATTTTCTCAAAGCGCGTTTTCGGCTTTACGAGGGCAAGATACGCGAAGCGCTGGCGCATTTGCGGAAATCGGCCGAGCATTACGATCCGAATGCGGGCGACATCCTGGCGCAGATTTACATCGAGATTTACGACTGCGAGATGAAACTGAACAACCCGATCGCCGCCCGCGCTGCGGCCGAAATGGCGATGCGGCTCGATCCCGCCAACGACAGCATTCGCCAGGGCATCGACCGCGTCTTCGGGCCGGAGAATCCCAATCTTCCGGTCTGTGCGCGGCAGGCGTATTCCTTCAAGCCTCTGCCGCCTGGCGCCTCGGCGGAGATGCGCACGGCGTGGGGGCAGGCGTTGAGTACGGGCCGCTCCGCCAAGTTGAGCGAGGCCATCACGGCGTTTGAACGCCTGACGCAACAGCCGCGCGTCGCACCGGCGGCATGGTACAACCTCGGCCTTGGATATGCCTGGGCGGGCGACAACCCGGCCGCGGTGCGGGCCCTCGACCAATTCGTCTACACCGAACCGGACGAAATCCAGGCCGCCCAGGCCTGGGCGCTCGCGGAGGTTCTCCGCTACGGCCAAGGCATGGTCGATGAGGCCGACATCATCGAGCATTCCATCAACCTCGCAATCCGCGATCCCCGCGCTTTTGTCGATGTGCTTGGCCAAATTGAAAAGGAGGGGCGCTTGACCGGAACGCAGGTGAACAAGGAAGAAGGCGTCCTGTCCGTAGTCGTTCTTGACCCACCCCCACCCGCGTTGACGCCGGAACTCGAAGCCAGGCAGAACATCAAGCCAGGCGCCTTCGTCGCGTTGATCAGCAACTTTGTCCGCATGTGGAACACGAACGCGGAGGCGCTCCAGCGCACCTTCGCGATGTTTCAAGAACGACTCGGCGACGTGATCGCCCAGGCCCAGCCCACGCGAGGCCCCGCCAAATTCCTGGAGGCGCTTTCCGAGGGCGTCGGTTTTCCACGCCAGGCGGCCACCAAGGAGGAAACCGAACAGCGCATCCGCGAAGGCTACGAGAAACATTTCGAGGAGGTCTGGATCCATCGGCCCCTGAAAAGCCTGGGCAACGTCGCCCCCATCGACGCGGCCGGGCATGGCGTCCTGCGCAAGAAGCTGCGCGGACTTCTCCTGTTCTTGCGCGATTGCGCGACCCAGGGCAAATATCCCTACGATCCGACCCGGCTCGAGCGCAAGCTGGGGCTGGACGCACCGCCTGAGATACCTGCGCCAACGGAGGATTCGCGCCCACGCGACATCGCCGCGCTCGGCGCCCCAGAGCTGGCGAGTCTGTCCGTTGATTCGCTTGGCTCGGCTGACCTGGATCAGGCGTTTCAGGCGGCGCTGAAGCTCGACGCACGCGACATCGCGGGCAAGTTCGCCAGCGCATTGGTGCAGCGCGAACCGTACCCGGAGCGGTCCGATCGGTTTCCGCTTTATCAACTTCTCATCAGCCAGAACCTTGCTGACGGACAGCTCGACGCCGCGTTGGACCATGTCAACGACGGCGAGCGCGACGATTGTGAGCGCAACGAGGGCCGACGCCGCAACGAGTATGAGCTGCGCCGCGCTCAGGTCCATGCGAAGCGCGGCGAATTCGCCGACGCCGAGCGCGTGTATGATGGATTGATCGCCCGCGTGCCGACCGAGATCAACTACCGCGTCAACGCCGCTGAGACGATGCTCTCATCGCGGCAGGGCGACCTTGCCATGAAATACGCCAGGGAAGGTCACACCGCCGCCATCAAGCAGAACAATCGCGACCTGGAAGGGCACTTTCGCGAGTTGATGGAGGCGGCCCAGCGCAAATAGCGAGCACGCTGATCTCAGGGGGTCGCTGGGCTCACCCCTGGGCTTCCGGAGGCATATCATGAAAATGTCATTTTTGGTTTGCCTTCTCCTTGCGGGCGCCCAGCCGGCAACGGAGCGTGAGCCGCATCCGCTCGCGCCGAGCTTGCCGCGCCTGACCAAAGCGGAGTCGCAACACGTTGACGCGGTGATTGAAAAATTCATCCAGTACGACATTGGCAAACTCAAAGGGCCCGCGGGGAAGAAGGCGCTCGACGACTTCAATCGGCTCGGTCCCGAGGCGACGTTCAACCTTATCAACGGACTGAATCGCGCCGCCAACATGGAATCAAGCTGCCCCGCCGTCATCATCGCCCGGAAGTTGGCCGGCACCCTTGGCCGCACCAGCGACCTCAAACTCCTCGAATTCGCACGCGAAAATATCGGCGCCGACGTTACCGCCAAAAGGCACATCAACGTTTTGCGCGACTTGCAGACCGGCATCATTCTGAGACGCGGCTACCTCCAACGCCGCGCGGCCGTTTCGGGAAGCGTCCCCGGGTTGGCTTCCCTATCCGACGACAAACTCGAGAAGGCGATCAGCCAGGAACGCCGCACGCCGCAACTGAAGTCGCTGTTGACCGAGGCGTCCAACCGCGTGGGCTCCAAAGCGGTTGAGATCTTGCTCCAGGGGATATCGAGCGAAAATCCGCAAGTCTCCAAGTTGAGCAGCGGTTTGCTCGCCAACAACCTGCGCCGCCAGCCACCGAGCGTGTTGAAGGACCTTTTGAAGCATGACCGGCCCGTGGTCCGCAAGTCGGCTGCGCAGCAGATTGGCGCCCGCCGGCTCCCCTATGGCGAGGAATTGATGCCTTTGTTGAAGGACAGCGACGAGGGCGTTCGTCAGGCCGCCCGCCAGGCGCTCGATCGGTTGAGGTAGTGAGCCCGTCGCCCTACGAGCCGGAAGCGTCAGCGACGGACAAGCGAAAAACCCTCGCCAATGCTTGCGGCTCGTATTGTTCGCGCACATTTTCAGGTCATTTTCCTCTGGACACATTTCCCGCCTTCGCGTATAGGCCCCGCTCCCAAAGTGAAACTTGAAGAAACGAAGGCCGTGGCACGAAACGCCCCGCTAGTTGCGGACATGGCAGGCACGCGTTCATCGGGGGATGAACGCGCGACCTTGTTCACCGACCTGGTAAGTCGGCGAATTCGCGCGTTTCGTGCCAGGGTCTTCGCCAGGAAACCGAGAAAAAAAATGGTTTTCTTCAAGGTTCAAGAAGTTGGGGTCGATAACGACGAAGCGAGTGTTTTTGTCAAAACAGGCCTCCATTCGGGGGACGGCTGCCGCGTATTTTTCTCAGATCAACGCGCGGCGCCCGTTCAAGTGTGAGGCTGGAACAGACGGGGTCAGGACAAGCGGAATCTGGTTTCATCCAACGTTTCACAAGGCCAGCGCAGTCAGGGCAGCCGGAATCCTGGGGAGGATTCGGTAAGCCGCCATGCGCCGCCTGGAATACTCGGGCCGAGGGGTACGCCCCCTGGCGCCGGGGGACCAGGCCCTTGTGAAACACCGGCTTGACCGTGCTGCGCGCCCATCATACGGGTCGCTCCGGGGATAGCCTCCTTCCGCCTCTCCTCATCAGGGAGGAATCCATGGTGACGCATTTGGACGTGGACGTCCAGCAACTCTGGCGGGATTATAAAACGGAACCAACCGTCGAGTTACGAAACCATCTGGTGGAGCGCTATCTGCCGCTGGTCAAATATAACGCCGAACGAATCTGGTCGCGTCTGCCCGATGGGGTGGAACTCGACGACCTCATCAGCGCCGGCGTCTTTGGTTTGATGGACGCCATCGACGCGTTCGATCTGGAACGCGGCGTCAAGTTTGAAACCTACTGCGTCCCGCGCATCCGTGGCGCGATGCTTGACGAACTGCGCACCATGGACTGGGTGCCAAGGCTCGTGCGCAGCAAGCATTCCAAGCTGGAGGAAGTTCGCAAATCCCTGGAAGCGAGCCTGGGCCGACCGCCACGCGCCGACGAGATGGCCGAACGCATGGGCATCTCTCTCGAAGAATTTGAGCGCATGGCCGGCGACGCGACGGCCGTCAGCCTGGTCAGTCTCAACAAGAAATGGTACGAGACCGACAGCTACAAAGACGTGCGTGAAATCGATATCCTCGAAGACAAGAAGTCCGAGGATCCCACCCATCGCTTGCAGAACCGCGACCTCATGCGCCTGGTCACGCGTGGGCTCAATCGGAACGAACGGCTCATTATCATCCTCTACTACTACGAGGACATGACGATGAAGGAGATCGGCGCCACGCTCGATTTGAGCGAGTCGCGCGTGAGCCAGATGCACTCCAGCATCGTCGCGAGGCTTCAACATCAACTCGCCCGCCGCAGGCCGGAATTCAGCGTGTAACTCAACGCTGCTGGCGGCTTGGCAAACCAAAACGCTAAGCCGCCAGCGGTATTTGCGCAGGCCCATTCAGGCAAACGGAATCCCATTGATTGCGATCGAGATACCCGGCAAAAGGCCCACGCCCGCACATCAGCGACGCGATCCGATAGCGCAACCGGCGCGTCCAGGTTGTGTCTGGCTCGCCGGCATACCGGGCCAGGAGTGAGCGATAACGAGCGAATTGCTCAGAGGTTATGGCGGGCCGGGCCTCGCGAAAGGCAACCGCCCAGACGTTGGCAGGTCGATTCTTCGCACCATGCCAGCCAATGACCTTGCTCGGATAGCGCTCCAGCAACGTTTCATACGCCGCCGGCGTGAAGCGCCAGTAATCGTGCGGGAATTGATGAATGCGGAAGTGAAACGGCGTCGACAGCACCAGCGCGCCTTCGGGACGCAACACCCGATGCACCTCGTCCAGTCCGCGCCAGAAACACTTCACGTGCTCAAACGTATTGAGCGCCAGCACCGTGCCAACCGACCCCGTATTCAAAGGCAACGCCTCGACGTTGGCAACGCAATCAACTCCCGGGCCGGGCCGCATGTCAACGCCTGTGTATTGCCGATCGGGGAGCAAAGCCCGCAAATTCGCGATCGCTTCCTGGCCTTCGACCTGATAAGAACCGATCTCCACGATGGGATCGGGCAAGTCAAACGTCTCGGTAATCGCGCGGGCGACGCCGTGGATGAAGTGGTTCATGGCATGGGAACGCCTGCGATGCCGCAAGCGGCTAATCCTTCAATCGAGGTTGAAATCCAGGTGGTTGTCGCGATTTGTCTTCACTTCGCACTGGAGTTGCGACAGGCTAGGATCGCGATATTTGTCCGGGATCAACGAGGTGACGGGCGTCTCATACGACCCGCTTGTCGACGAAAGCGAGGCAACGGTCACCCGATACCAGCCGGCGGTGGCGCCCTTGGCGTCGGCCGTTTGCAACGTATAGCTACCGTCCGGCCCAATCTTGCTGAACGCGATTGTCCCGGTTTCGCCCCGGTTCACGTCAGGACTGAATACGATCAGCCCGCCGGAGAGCGGCGCGCCTTTATAAAAAACCTTGCCGGTCACCTGGTTGAGCGTGGTTGACCTTTTTTGGCAACCCGCCACGAACATACAGGCGAAAGCGAACGAACAAAAGATCAGCATCCGTGCTGGGTTCATGGCACGATCTCGTCGGGATAGGGTCCTACCTTGGCGGAGATTAGCAAGTTTGGAGGAATCCAACAAGACAGGTTTGAACCTTGAAGCACCCGCCAACCCGGCGCTCGCACTGGCGCGTGCCAGGAAAACCTTGGTTTGGCCAAGGTGAAAAAAAAAGGGCCCGAAGATTCGACCTTCGGGCCACGGCGGCTTGAAAACAAATCCTAGCGACCGATGCGAGAGCGCAGCCGGCCGAGCAGGCCCTGACGGGTTTGGACGGTCTGCACTTCGACCGCTTGCGCCTGACGCACGCCCGTGCTCGACGGCGTGGCGGAAGGCATCGCCTTTGCCGAGGTTGACGGCTGGCTGACGGTGCTCGTCATCCGGCCGCGGCGGCCAAGAAGCCGACCGAGCAAACCACTGCGTTGGGTCTGGGTGGTCGACTGGACGACCGTGGTGCCTGGGGTCGGGGTCGGAACCGCTTCCTGGGCGCCCGCGGGAACCGCCAGGAAACCAGCCAACACCACGCCCGCGCAGGCCAACGTCCACTTCATCATGATGCAACTCCTTTTGAGAAACCGTGAGGGGATCACACACGTCCGGCAGGGGGTAAATATCCGCCGCGATCGTGCATACCTTGTCGCTGGCCCATCTTATGAAAAAAAAGGGAGGGGTGGAGGTCGGTCACCGCCCTGGTAAAAGAAAAATCAAAGAGCGGATGAACCCGCTGGCATCAAAGCCGCCTCTGGGGGTTGAACCCAGGACCTATGCTTTACGAAAGCATCGCTCTACCACTGAGCTAAGGCGGCAATCAGTCTAAACTTACGTCTCTTTCCGTCTCCAACCGGCAACTCCAGGTACGCACGGTTTTCCCCGGGGATACTTCCCGCGCCAGCCTGAAATCCTCCCAAAAAAAAGGCGGTAACCTATTGCCTTTTTATGGCTTATGGATCGAAGCGGACTATTCCCTCCAGCTGAAACAGCGGATTTCACCCCCCGCCACCGTTGAAAAACGGTCGTCATGCGAAAACGACGGCCTTGATTCGGCCGAGGAAACCCCATCTTCGTTGCCGTTTTTTATCGTCGTGGTGTAATCTTACGGCGGCGCCGGGATGGAGTCAATTCGGGAGTTGCGAGGTCCGGTTTGGTTCATGGCGTTTCTTGACCTGGTGTTCCAGGCAGATCGCCAAAAAATCCTGGACGAAATTTCCGTGGCCTGCGGACTGGAGGTTGTAAGGCCATGGTGGACGCGATGGTCGGGTCAGCCAGGCTTGTAAGCAAATCTTTCAGGAGAGCCTCCGATGAAATCGCATCTTCGAGCTGTGGCCCTGGTCTTGGGCGCCGTCGTACTGGCGACAGTTGCGGCCGGCGTAAGTGTCGGTCAGCACAGGAGGGCGACCCATTCCAATGGCCCGCTCACCGGTCCGGTCCGAGCGAATTTTGCTCCGATGGGACCGAGTGGTTCTTCATCAGGCGCCAACCAGGCGGCGCAAAGACGCGCCCAACAGGCGGCCCAGCAACGCGCCCAGCAGGCCGCACAACAACGTGCGCAGCAGGCGGCGGCCCAGGCGGCTCAGCGGCGCGCCCAGCAGGCCGCACAACAACGCGCGCAGCAGGCGGCGGCCCAGGCGGCTCAACGGCGCGCCCAGCAGGCCGCACAACAACGCGCTCAGCAAGCGGCGGCCCAGGCGGCCCAGCGGCGCGCTCAGCAATTTGCACAGCAGCGTGCTCAGCAAGCGGCGGCCCAGGCGGCTCAGCGACGCGCTCAACAGCTTGCTCTGAGTCAAGCCCAACATCTCCGTCAACCCACAAGCACACCCGGCGGTTTCGGTGGTCATGGCGGCAGCTTTGGCGGCTCGAACGGGCATGGCGGTAGTTTCGGTACCTTTGGTGGTTCGGGCGGCCACGGCGGCAGTGGCAATGGCGGCGGCGGCAGTGGCAATGGCGGCGGCGGGAACGGTGGTGGAAATGGTGGTGGTGGCGGCGGCGGCGGTGGAGCTGGCGGTGGGGGCGGTGGCGGTGGCGCCATGGCCGCTGGAATCCTCGCCAGACTCGGGCCCAAGGGGAAAGTTTTCACCGTACAACAAAACGGAGCCCTGGGTGGTCTCAGCGGCAACTACCAGGTCACCAGCGATGGCCGCGTCATGATCTTCCCCGCCGGCTCCGATCGCCGACTCGACGTTCATTCCGCCCAGGCCAACCCGGCCACCGATACGCTGGCCTGTCAGTTCGCCGGAATTGACCTTACCGCGGCTCGAAACACCGGCACCGGTTACCTCAATTTTTCGGCGGCCGGCACGGGGCCTGTTTCCGCGACGATCCAGGATCAAACCACATTCGTGGGCCAGACCCAGGTCATCCAGCCCGGCCCAGTGCAACGACTCGTGTTCATTCCCGATTGATCCGCCGATCCCGAAGGTCAAACCAGCCGCCGAGGCGCCCGAGCTTGCTCTGGTCGCCCCGGCGGCTTGCTTTGGTCTGATGCGGTTTCCCCCAATTCGTTCGTTCGAGCATCCAAATGGCTCGTCTCGAATACAGTAAACCTGTTCCCAATTTCGTTTCCATCGTAGGGTTGCCCGCGACGATGCCACGCTCCTGCCTGACGATTGACGAACTGGAATGCCTGATCAAGGCGGTCGAACCTGCCGCATTCCTGGTGCCGCCGCGCTTGCTGCGGCGCGTCATCAAGCATCACCACCGAATCGGCGGATTTGGCCTACTCGTGCCCCATCGCAAGGGATTTTGCCTGGACGGCCAGGCAGTCTTACGCTGCGTGACGCGTGCCGAACTGGGAATGGCGCCGAGCGCCGCGTTGCCGCCCAACGTATTTTTGTTGGTCCGGCCGGACCCCGCGCGTCTGGGCCAGCAAGACCGCGGCGAAGTTCTCCTGAAACACTGGCGGATTCTTTTTCACCTGCGCATTGACCAGCTCATGCGGGAGAAACTGGCGACTGGCGCGCTGACGCCAGTCCTGGTGCGTGCGCGCATTCGGAGGTTGGGCCTGACGGCGTTTGCCGAGATCAAGGACGTCCTTCGCCAAGAAGCTTACCTGCTGCCGCCGGAAACGCCGGAGTCGGTCTATGCGGAATTCGTCGCGGTGTACCTGACGCTGCGCCACTTTGATGCGGCACGCTTGCCGCACTTCTTCCCGGCCCTACGTGATCCTGCGGAAGTCGATGCGCTGGTGGCCGAAGATATCGACGCCGACGCCATCCTTGACGCAACCCGTTTGGCAGGGGCGGAGGTTGATTTTGAAACCGAAGGTTTCCGTTTGCCGTCGACCACCATCGAAACGCCTGCTCCCGCCTTGCCGTCCAATGTCGCGGAATTAACCGCGCTCGTGGATCGTTTGCAGCGAGCATTTGAGTGGCCCGCCGACGCCGCGGAAAACTGGCGTCGGGTCCTGGCGCCAATTCTGGCGCGCGGGACCGACGGCGCGTGGAGTCAGGAGGCCCGGTTCTTGTCCGATCTACAAGGCGTTTGCGCTAGCGCTGAGGACGCGATTCATGCAGTCGATCTGATGGGCTGGGCGCTATCCCTGGGCGAGTTGCCCGTCAAACGCCTGTTGCCGGGGCATCAGGAAGTCGCCATGATTCGGCGCCTGCGCCAGGCGCTGGGCCGACTGTTCTTGATTGACATCGGCGCCGCCGAACGCCACGAATTGACGCGGTTGGTGGGTGAGGCCGTGGAGCAGTGCGAGCGGCGGTTGCGCCAGTGGTTTCGTCCCCTCTTGGCTTCCGCGCTGGAAGTGGTTGGCTTGACGCCGGGCAACGTCGCCGAGGACGTTGGCCGGGCCAAGCTGATTGAGGAATTGCTCGACCGGGTCGTGGAGGACGGGCATTTTAGCATTGGGAATCTGCGCGATGCCGTGTCACGCAATCAGATGAAATTGCCCGACATCGCCGGGCCCACGGAGTTGATCGGCGGCGACCCCTTGATTCGCCTCAACCGCAAGCTGGCGGTATCGCTGGACGGCATTTACCGGCGCGGCGAATTCTACATGCGCCTCCTGCACCGGCTCAGTTCGGTCGCGTTCGGCACGCAACTCGGGCGCTGGCTGGTGCTTTTCCTGATCTTGCCTTTCGGGCTGGCCTTTTTCGTGATGATCACGCCCGGCATCGCCATCGAGGAGGGGGAGAAACTGACGAAACTCATCCACTCCGCGTTCGCCGGCGTCGGGATGGCGGAAGAACAGCCCGCGCCAGCCGGCCACCCTACGCCGCACGAATTTCCGCTGCCCAACCTCTGGGGCGTGGGCGGACTCGGGGTCTTCTTCTTGTTGCTGTTCCACGTCGCCGGTTTCCGGAGCCGATTTTTTTACGCCCTGGGAAAAGTTGGCCAGGGGCTTGGGCGTATCCAGGCGGATGCCGTCGGGTTGATCCACCTGCCGGCAGTGCAAGCGATTCTGCACAATCGCTACTGGCGGCTGTTTCGCCGCTGCGTCCTCTGGCCCGGGCTGATGGCGGTGAACGGCGGATTGTTGGCGTGGTGGCTGGAACTTGGGAATTCGACCATCGGCGGGGTCGCTGCCACCGGCCTGGTGTTTGGGCTCAGCCTCTTCAATACTCGGGTCGCGCGCGATCTGGAGGAGTCCGTCACCGACCGCTTGTTGCGCTACTGGGCGTGGATCAGCGTTGACTTCCTGCCTGGCCTGCTTCGTCTGATCATGGACCTGTCGCGCCGCTGCCTCGACGCCGTCGAGCGATTGCTGTACGCGGTCAACGAGCGCCTGCGCTTTCGCGGCGGGGAAAATCGCGTGGTCGTGGCCGGCAAAGCGGTCGTGGGTTTGGTCTGGGCCGTCGTGGCGTATGTTGTCCGCTTTGCCATCAATTTGCTTATTGAGCCGCAGGTGAATCCGATCAAGCACTTCCCGGTCGTCACGGTTTCGCACAAGGTTTGCCTGCCGATGATTCCCACGCTGGCCGGTGTACTGCGCAACACGACGGCCGTGACCAGCCCGACCGCCACCGCCACCGCGATTGTCTTTGGCATCCCCGGCATCTTTGGCTTCATGGTCTGGGAACTGAAGGAGAATTGGAAGCTGTACGCGTCCAATCGGTCGGCCGCTCTCAAACCGGTGCTGATCGGCAGCCACGGGGAGACCATGCTGCGTTTGCTCCATCCCGGCTTTCATTCGGGGACCATCCCCAAGTTGTTCAAGAGATTGCGACGTGCCGAGCGCCACGGCCAGCAAAGAGCCATTCGCAAGAATCTGGCCGAGCTGCACCATGTCGAGGCAGGCATCGCGCATTTCATCGAGCGCGAACTGCTGGCGCTGCTGCGGCGCAGCAAGGGCTGGGACGGATTGGCCGTCGAACTGGCGGCGATCCATCTCGCCACCAATCAGGTTCTCGTCGAGCTGCACTGTTCAACGTTGCGCGCGAATGCGGAGGAAAAGTTTGTGTTCTCATTTGATCACCAGGGCGGCTGGCTCATCGCCGGCGCCGTCGAACCGGGCTGGCTGCCACGATTGAGTGTCGAGCAACAGCGGACGTTGGCATCAGCGCTCGCCGGTTTATATCGCCTGGCCGGGGTTCAGATGACGCGCGAACAGATTGCCGCCAGTCTTCCGCTGACGGTTTTCGCCTTCGACATCGCCGACGCCGGCCTGGTGGTATGGACCGGTCCCGATGGTCGGGACGAATTCCTTTACGACCTCAACGGGGGGCCCGTGGTCCAGCCAATGCCAATCCACCCGGAAATGCCCGCGCTGAACACGCACGCCCTCCTGTTGGCCAACAACCCCCTCGCGTGGCAAGACTGGGTGCAAATTTGCAACGGCAGTGAGGAGTGCTGAATGCTGAGTGCAGTAATCGCGCAGGCACACGAAATTCCTGGTTCCTCATTCTGCACTCTTCATTCTTCATTCTTCATTCTTCATTCTTCATTCTTCATTCTTCATTCTTCATCCTTTCACCCCGGCCTTCCGACCCGTGCCTCATGCCGACTGAACACCAAGCCCTCTCCTCTGCCGGGTCCCTCGTTCGTATAATTACAATTTGCCGTGAGGGACAATTTCCAGATGGCGAGTCTCCTGCAAATCACCCGCGCCTGCAAAAGCTATGGCGATCAAGTTCTCCTCGACAACGCAGAGGCCACCATCAGCGATGATGTCAAGGTCGGCTTCATCGGCCGAAATGGCGCGGGCAAAAGCACGCTGCTCCGCATCATTCTTGGCGAAGAGGAACTCGATTCCGGCGACGTTATCCGGCATCCCAGCCTGCGTTTGGGCTACCTGCGGCAACACGATCCCTTCCTGCCTGACGAGACCGCGCTGCAATTCCTGATGCGCGACAGCGGCGAGCCCGAATGGAAATGCGGCGAAGTCGCCGGGCAGTTCGAACTGAAGGGCGCCTATTTGAACGGCCCGATCGCCAAGCTGTCCGGTGGCTGGCAGACGCGCGTCAAGCTCTCGGCCCTCTTGTTACATGAACCGAATCTTCTGCTGCTCGACGAGCCGACCAACTTCCTTGACTTGCGCACTCAGATTCTCCTGGAACATTTTCTTCAAAGCCATCGCTCCGCCTGTTTGGTCGTATCGCACGATCGGGCGTTTCTCGGCAACACGTGTGAGCACACGCTCGATCTGACTCGCGGCAAGCTGACGACGTTCCCCGGCAAGGTCGATGCGTTCCTGCAATTTCAGCGCGAACAGCGCGAGCACGAGGAACGCGCGAACGAAACGATCCTGGCCAAGCGGCGTCACCTGGAGGAGTTCATCGCCAAGAACAAGGCCCGCGCCGCGACCGCCACGCTCGCCAAATCGAAGGCGAAACAACTCGAACGCCTGGAATTGAATGCGATCGCCAGCGACGAACCGACCGCCCGCATCCGCGCCCCGCGCGTTGAGCCGCGCCAGGGCCCGGCTTTGCGTTGCCGCGATCTGGTCATCGGCTACCCTGACCGGCAAATCGCGGCGGACATTCACCTGGAGATCGATCACGGGTCGCGCGCCGCCGTCGTCGGCGATAACGGGCAGGGCAAGACCACGTTTCTGCGCACCGTCGTCGATTCGCTCAAGCCGCTCGCCGGCGAGGTTCGCTGGGGCCACGGCTGCAAGATCGGCGTCTACGCCCAGCACGTCTACACCAGCCTGCCGGAGAAGCAAACCGTCCTCGGCTACCTGGAGGCGCAAGCCGCGTTTGGGAAGAAGGACCAGGAAATTCTCGAGGTTGCGGGCGCGCTCTTGTTCCGCAAGGCGCACGTCAAGAAGCCGATCTCGATTCTGTCAGGCGGCGAGCGCGCCCGCCTGTGCCTGGCGTCGCTTCTTCTCAGCGATTACAACGTGCTCATTCTCGACGAACCAGCCAACCATCTCGATGTGGATACCGTGGAAGCGCTCGCCGAGGCTCTTGAGGATTATCAGGGAACCGTCATCTTCACGAGCCATGATCGGCACTTCACGAAACGCGTCGCCACCTGCATTGTCGAGGTGCGCGATAGCCGCGTGACTAGCTACGGCGGCAAATACGACGCCTACGTGTACAAGGTCAATCAGGAAATCGAAGCCGGCGAACGCGAACTGGCCAGCACCCGCCCCACACTTCCGCCCGCCGTCGTCAAGGCAAAGCCCCAGGCGCCGCGACGTGACGAACGGAAGGTTCGCAAGGAAATCAAGACGGTCGAGCAGACCATCGCTCAGTTCGACGAACAAAAGCGCACGCTCACCGCTCAGTTACATCAATCCACCGACGCGGTGGAAGCCCTGCGCCTGCACAACGAAGTCGAGGCGCTGGCAACCCAGCTCGCGGAAGCCGAGGAACGCTGGTGCGCCTTGCAGGAGGAGATTGAGGGCCAATTCTGAACCGCCAGGTTCTCGCCTGTTCCCCGTGGCACACGCCGAGAGTCATTCAAGCGTTATCACCTCCTGGCCACCCCGTGTCGCAAGCGAAGGAACGATAGCGCTTGCCGAATAATTCACCATTCGAACTGAGCCGTCGACGAAGAGAAAGTGTCCCCCTGACGGATGCAAGCTCCAGAAATGAAACATGGCGCAGGGATCCCAAAGCTCACCGGGACCGAAGCCATAGCCCCCGCGGGGGCAGGGCGCAATCGCGGTGCTCAGGACGTTGATTTCCTGTACGCCAAGCACCATGTCACACGATCCGGTCGATGCCTGACCCCGGCCCGCGTACCACCAACCAAACTGGTTGTCCGGGCTGGCCGGCCGCTCGCCAACCAGCAACGTTTGAGAGGTCCCGTCGACAACATCGGCGATCCGAATGCGGGAGTCGAGAAAAAGTAGCCCGTCCCGTGATACAAGATTCGTGCCCGAAACACCAAGATAGCTGGTCAGGGCCACCGTGATCCTGTCGCGCGGGGCAAACTGGGCATGTGCGGCGCGCCCATCCATCGGACAAACGAAGGTGCTCACAACCGTCGCTAGCCCGGAATGAGGGGGATCGTTAAAAGGCCAGGGTGATTGCTTGTAGGCAGCGTCGGCTTGACGCCAAAGGGACGTTTGTTCGATATAGGGAAGGATTCGAACCTGCCAGCCCATAAATGGTGTTCGGCTGGTCCCGCCGCCGAGGGAGGAGACGCCGGCAGGAAAAGCTCGCTCCGCGTCGTGAAACTGTTGTAACGCTAGCCCAATCTGCCGCAGATTGTTGGCGCAATGAACGCGGTTCGCCATTTCCCGAACCCGCTGAACCGCTGGAACAATTAACGCCAGCATCACCGCGATAATGCCCAAAACCACCAGCAACTCCACCAGAGAAAAAGCCGAGCGCTTGCCTCCAAAGGTTTTCGCGGTGGTATTCATCCTTTTTCGCCCATTCCGAATCGATCACTCAAGGGGCAGGTTCCGCCGATGACATTCGTCTGTAGCGGGCAATCAAAACGGCGAGTAAAAAGAGCGTCAGGGCCGCCATGCCAAACCAGGCGTAGGGATAGGTCCACCAGCCTGGCGGGCGTGGAAACTCTGGCTCGGGAAGTCCGAACGCCGACAACCTGAACTCACTCTCGGACGGCTGGCGCCTTTCAAACCCAAAGTTCCGCGTCCCGCGCGCAATCAACTTCCTGCCCGGATAACTGGCGTAGGTGAGCCTAATCGTTTCCAGCAAGGGAAGGTCCCCCTCCATCCTGTAACCGTATTTTGCGATCACCACGAATGGGTCGCCATACTTCGTGGACTGAAAAGGGAGTTCCCAAGCCAGAACCCGCCAATAGCCGGCCTTGTCCAGGACAAACCAACCTGCCCCTTCGATGGGGATTCTGCCAGGCGGCTTGGCGGACGGGCCGGCCGGGGAGACGTTGAACCAAACCTTGGTGATTTGACTGTCTGCCCCATCCAGGCGTTGTTGCTTCGTGATCGAAAAACCGGGCATGGTCGCAAGCTTCCGCAGAGAACCGTTGCCCGCAAGCCCGTAAGGGTCGAAGCCGTAGGGGAAGCCATCATCCATGTTGTCCTTGATCCATCCAATTTGCGCGGCGTCAGAAAGGTTGAGATCGACTTCGTTCAGGAACCAGCCCTTCTTGCCTTTTCGAAGTTCAAACGCGTATTTCCCATTCACCGCGTGGCAAGAGCCGTCTTCAACGCCTTCCCAAATAAATAGTTTCCATTTTTGGTTCCATAGATAGCGCTCGGTTGTCTCGATTCGACGCTCTTTCCCCGGAAAGAGAATCTCGTGCGTCTGCTTGATGCTACCCTGGAAACCAGCCAGGGCCGAGTGATATTTTTTTTCTTGAGCCAGCAAGCCCGCCGCAAGGTCATCGGCTTGGCCTCGGACAAACCCCTGGCCCGTGCATACGCCCCACGAGAGCGCCAGCGAAAAAGTCAACAAAGGGCGCATGAGTAGATCCTTTGTCCAGGGTTGGGTTCCATCCCAATCGCCGCCAAATGGCGAGGATCATACCCCGGAAGGTGCTATTTTTGACACCAGCAGACATCATCACCGTTGTACTTCGCCTTCTGGCATTTGCAAAGGAGGCAGGTAACCTCGGTGCTGCATTTTTGGTAGGGCCCGCAGTTCATGAATGTGGGATTCCAAACACACATGCCGCCTTGTTCACATTGCCTGGCCGGGTACGTCGCGCCAGGTATACAATCTGGCGTGGTCCCCATGCAATTGGTGTAGCATGCGTCCGGATCTTGCTCCGTCGAACAAAATGACTTGCAGTTGTTTTGCATGCAGGTCGTCCAATCCGGCGTGCCCCAGTAGGCAATACACATCGCCGCCGCATCGCCGCCGGCGTCGGCAAGCGCGCGCTGTTCCGAAACGGATGCCACCGCAAGAGCAAAAAGCACCGCGGCTGCACGTCCAAGTAGCCATTCGGTTCGCTTCCACATCCATTTCATCCCTCAGCTCCTCGGAAAGACGGCGTTGAATTATTTAACCCGGCAATTGCGCCGTCAGCTTGCCGGCCTGGACACGAGTCGGCCGGTCACCCGAAATCTGAGTTTGGTCAGGTGACCGATGTCCAAAAAAAAGTCGTTATCGCGCGTAAATCGGCCGTCCCGGCCGATTGTCGCAAAGGAAATGTCCAACTCTACGGACCCATTGGCAGGAATCTCAATTGGAAGGTCCGTCTCAATTGCGCAACCGCAAGCACCCGGTTGCCCCACCACTCGGATTACATGATTTCTGTAATTGACGACTCGAATTTTGAAGGCTTTTTTTTGTCCGTTCCGGCAATCCCCCACGTCAGAAAGAAATGGCTCCACGCCTGCAGGCTCTTTCTTCAATTCCGCCCAGGCCGCATCCAGGGAACCAAAATTGTAACACATCAAACCGATGAGCACCGCTGCACAAAAAACCATCGCGGACGCCGATAACAACTTGTCTCGTGATGCGCCAACACGCAGGCTGGTAACATCACGGTCAAACATGGCCCATCCTGGGTTTGCAATGCCTAACGCCGCCAGGACACCAAGATCGACTGAAAATGCGATCCAGGGATGCACCGTTAGATTGCCGAAACAACCACAGGACGCTTGGCCACTCAAAGCTTGAGTCGCGCTGACGATTGCGAAGCAGCTGAAGACAAATACGGTTCCCACCCAAGCAAGAGATTTTAGCAAGCCCGACCATAGCCAGATGGCAAGGGCAAACTCGAGGCCCACTACCGCCAGCTGTGCCGATTGCAGCGAAAAAATGCCGATCCGTTGAACGGGGTCGGCGTTGCCACCGACCGCCTTCAAGGTTGCCGCCGCGAAAAGCAAGAAAGCGATCGCGGTCAGCATTCTTCCCTGCCGTCGCGCGAACATTGCCTTCTCCTTTAGGATTCGATTGAGATCGGATTTAGCACAACGGGAGACAGGTTCGTTGTTCAAAAGTCGGGAGGGTTTGGCCTCCCCAACTTAACATAACCCAAAAAAAAAAAGAACGTCAAGTGATTTTGTGTTCACTATTAATCAGGTCGTGAAATGGCCAGGCGACGGCCGGGCAAACCCGCCGCTCACGCTTCCGGCGCGTAAAATGACTGCCTAATTTAGTAGTCCTCCTCATCGCGACTGCCACCGACTTTTTGCAATAGCTTGACCAACTCGGTGATGACCTTCGGGTCGATTTCCATTTCGACCTTGCGTTCATCGCGCACCAGCAAGCCGATCTCACAGCCCGGCGATGCGGTGAGCGTCTTCTTGAGTTCTCCCAGCGATTCGATGCGAAGCTTACCCTGCCTGGCCATCGTTTTTTTCTCCTGTTATTGGACGGCTCGATTTTTTCGCTCTCTTGCGTTATACGTCTCGCGGCCCGAATGAAAAAAACTTTTCGTGAATCTTGGCCTCCAGGTGTGGAATTGGGTGCGCTCTGACTACATTAAGAGGGTCTAAAGAAATGAATGTAGGTCAGGCTTTCCAGCCTGACGGTCAGGCTGGAAAGCCTGACCTACATTCGTTTTTGGCACTCTTAGAACTGCAAGCGATGGAGCTTGCGCAACCATTTCAGAAAGGACCTGACCATGGCAAAGGGCAACAACGCACAGGGGAAAGACAAGAAAAAGGCAAAGGCCAAGGCGACCGCGAAGGGAACGAAGAAGGCCGGCGCGAAAAAATGACGCAAGGATCAGGTCAGGCGGCGCCATGGGAACATCATTCCAAACGCCGCCTGAATCCTCCGACACCATGTCCACGCAGAATACTCTACTCGTGACCGGTGGCACCTCCGGAATCGGACTCGCGATCGTTGAGGCCAGCCTGGAACAAGGCTGGCACGTCCTCGTCGCGGATATCGATCGCGACAATCTTGAAAGCAGTCGTCAGCGACTCGACCGGCATTCAACGCTCGTTCACTTTGAACCTCTTGACATCACAGACGAACAGGCCGTGCTGCAAACCATCGCACGGTGTGAGGCGAACGTTGGCCCGCTGACCGGCGTGGTGAACTGCGCCGGCATCGGCAGCGATGTCCCGTGCCTCGACACCACGACCACGCTTTTTCGCAAAACCCTCGAAGTCAATCTCATCGGCAGTTTCGTCGTGGCACGCGAAGCGGCACGCGTCATGCGCGCCCGCGGCAAGGGGTCCATTGTCAACATCGCCTCGGTTTCCGGAATCCGCGGCAACGCCGGGCGCGTCGCCTATGGCGCCTCAAAGGGAGGCGTCATCGCCATGACGCAGGTGATGGCCGTGGAACTGGCGCCCGTCGGGATCCGCGTCAACGCCATCGCCCCGGGCCCGATCGAAACGCCGCTCGTTCAACAAATGCACACCGACGAGGCTCGCGCGGGCTGGGTCGACCGCGTTCCGCAGCACCGCTACGGCACGCCTGCGGAAGTCGCCGGCGCCGCGATTTTCTTGCTCGACGAACGAAAATCGAGTTTCATCACGGGCCAAACTATTTGTATTGACGGCGGCTTCACCGCGGCCGGCTTGATCGGGACGTAGCTTGAGCCACCAGCAGGGTGTTACCAACCCAAAGGAGAGCGCGCCATGTTGTTCATGGAGCCGAGCGAAACGCCGTATGACTTGCGATTCCGCCTGCTCGGCGTGCCGGTGCGCGTGCATCCGATGTTTTGGCTCGTCAGCGGGCTCATGGGCTTGAGCGCGTTGCGGATGGGGTTTCAGTTCCTCGCCATCTGGATCGTCTGCGTTTTCGTGTCGATCCTGATTCACGAGCTCGGCCATGTCGCCATGGGGCAAATCTTCGGCGAGCGCGGGCATATCGTGCTTTATGGCTTCGGCGGTCTCGCCATCGGCAGCAACACCCAAAGGCTACGCTGGCAGCGCATGGCGGTGTCGTTCGCCGGGCCGCTGGCGGGGTTTCTTCTCCTTGGATTTATCTATGCCGTTCTTTGGGCCTGGGACCGCGATTCATTCCATTACTACACCTGGGTCGCGCTGTTGGACCTGGGGTTCCCCGAGAACATTCTGGAAGGACTGGAATTCCTGCAACCGCGACCGATGCACCGACTGATCGCTTTCGCAATTCACAATCTGATTTTCATTAATCTTCTCTGGGGCCTGATCAACTTGCTCCCGGTTTGGCCCCTTGACGGCGGCATGATGTGCCGGGAGGCGTGCGAAAGCGCCTTGCCGGATCGTGGGCTTTCGCTTTCCCTTGGCATCTCCCTTCTGGTGGCGAGCCTGCTGGCGGCTCATTGCCTCCTGGTGGTCCTTGGCAGGCGGTTGTTGCCCCTCGAATTTGGCTCGGGCTACTCGGCCATCCTGTTCGGCATTCTGGCGATCCAGAGCTTTCAGTTGCTCCAACAGGCGCAATCCCGCCGACCCTGGGGCGATGACAGCTGGGACGAACGCGGGTATTGACCCGTCAAAAGGGCGCAGGGGACGACGTTAACAGTCCGAATCCATTCGTAAGTCGATACAAAACAAGCTGTTGCAGCATTATTTGAGAACTGTTCACGGGACGCTGGGTATATTCCTCGCCGAAGCCACTTCCTTTCTTTCGTGTTGAACCAATAGAATGGGTCGTTTGGATCATACGGCAAAAATAGGTACAAAAAGCACCCCATTTCGCCATTTTCTCCATTGATTCCAAAATGAAACGTCGTTAAACTTGTGTGAATGCACAATTTAGGAGTTCTGTGTCGATTAGACCGGTACTCAAGAGCCCGGGACGGGCCATGAAGGGATGGATGAACCGTCCTTGGGTAACCCGCAGGAACGGCGGAATTTGCGTCTCGAGACCACCTCTTTTCGTCTCGAGGGAGCTATTCAACAAGGTAGGCGGGTATGCGAAGAGTTGTCATCACCGGAGTCGGCGTCGTCGCCCCAAATGGGGTGGGGAAGGACGCATTCTGGTCGGCCTGTCTGAACGGCCAAAGCGGCGTCGGACCGATCTCAAGTTTTGACGCCACCGGCCATCCCGTGAAAATCGCTGCCGAGATCAAGGACTTCGACGTCACCCCATTCCTCCCCCACGGCCAGCGTAAGGGCATGAAGATCATGTCGCGCGCGATGCGTTTCGCCGTCGGAGCGGCCGGGCTGGGCATCACGGATTCGGGCCTGGAATTGGATCGGCAGGATCCAACGCGCGTCGGCGTCGTCATGGGCACGGGGCTGGTCCCGGTCGATCTTCCCGAACTCACGCCCGCGCTCGTCGACTCCTGCGATCAGAATGGCCGCCTTGAGACCAGGCGCCTGGGTCAGCAGGGGGCCAGCGCCCTGTTCCCGCTTTGGATCTTGAAATACTTGCCCAACATGGTGTCGGCCCACATTTCGCTGGCGTTCAACGCCCAGGGTCCCAACAGCACGATCACGACCGCATGTGCCGCGGGCACCCAGGCCGTTGGCGAGGGGTTTCGCCTGATCGCGCGCGATGACGCCGACATCGTCCTCGCCGGCGGAGCGGACAGCCGGATCGATCCACTACTGATTCTCGCCTATACCGCCCTGGGCGCCCTGAGCCAATCGGCGCGGACGCCTGCGGAGGTGTCGCGCCCCTTCGACGGCCAGCGCGATGGTTTCGTGCTCGGTGAAGGCGCGGCCGTTTTGGTTCTGGAAGAACTGGAGCACGCGAAGAAACGGGGCGCGACGATTTACGCCGAGGTGCTCGGCCTGGGATCGAGCTTCGACGCCTACGCCGCCACCAAGCCCGACCCGGAGGCGCGCGGCGCCGCCCGCGCCATCCGCGAATCGCTGCGCGAGGCACGTGTCGATCCCGCCGATGTCGATTACATCAATGCGCACGGAACCAGCACCCGACTCAACGATCAGATGGAAACCATGGCCGTCAAGAAGGTCTTTGGCGAAAACGCGAAAGTCCTGCCCCTGTCGTCGATCAAATCGATGGTCGGCCACCTGATCGGCGCCGCCGGCGCGCTGGAGGCCGCGGCATTGGCGATGACCCTACACACCGGCGCCGTGCCGCCGACGATCAACCAGACGCAGCGCGACCCGGTTTGCGATCTCGATTACGTCCCCAACACCGCGCGCGAGATGCCCGTCAAGACGGCCGTATCCACCAGCTTCGGCTTCGGCGGCCAGAACGCGGCGCTCGTCATGAGCAGCTTTTCCGCTTGATCACCGCAGTGATTGCTGTTTGGTCGACGCCAGAAAAAAACCTAACGCGAGTCGGTTTTTTTTCTTGCATTTCTACTGCGCCACCCTTACGATCCCGCCAACACCAAATTCGCGTAGGAGCGCGCCATGTACGATCCCACCATTGGTCGCTGGATTTCCGAGGATCCGATTGAGTTTGCCGGCGGCGATACGAATCTTTACCGATATGTCCACAACGGTCCGGCGAACTTCACCGATCCGAGCGGATTGTTCCTTGATGGGCCCTGGAATCCGGTGAACATGGTGAACGGTTTCGTCGATCGGGCCGCGGACCGGTTCGTCGGGGCGCTGCCGGATCAAGCCGTGCAATGGCTGGCGGGTGAACAGGGGCAGCAGTTGGAGCAGGGTCTACAGGCGGGCATGCAGCAGTTTGAAGCCGCGCTCGACAGCGCTGTTCAATACCGCGTGCCATTTGCAACGGTGGCAGCGAACGGTTATTATGGAACGCAGGGGATTTTGGCCGCATGGAACAACGACCTGGATGGGGTGTTCCGTGCGACGGAGCGAATGCCGCTGATTGGACCGAACGGCACGGCCGTCGTCCGCAACGGACTTGCGACCATCAACCATGTGCAGAACGGTGATTGGGCGGCCGCCGATGCGTCGCTGGAGGCGGCGATCCTGCCGATTCCGGTATTGGGCGGCTTGTACGGCGGCACCCGCCAGACCTTTGAGATTGGCGACTTGGTCCGCCAGGGTCGGTTCGCCGACGCGTATTGGAACTCGCAGGTGTTCGGCATTGGATTCTGGACGGGAAATTCAATTCTTGCCCCTTTGAGGCCAAATCTTGACGATCCCGAACTACAGCGGGCCATGAACCGCGGCGGTGCCCAATGGCGTAACGCTGAACTCGCTATCGAAATCGCGCTAGCGTTGGCCGGGGCACGAGGCGTTGGCGGCGGTGGTCGCATCATCGGTCCACGCCCAGTCGGCGGTTTCCAGAATGGTGTCGGCGGTGGTCTCCGCGTAGGCAACCAAATCCTACGCGGGCCTGTGGTACGGCAACCACTGCCAGCGGGCATGGGACGCGGGCCGCAGCGGCCGGGTATTGTCAGGGTGTGGGATCCAAATCGCCCTGTGGGCAGGCAACTTGAAGGCCAAGGTCAGCTTGCCGGATTGCGGCGAAACCCAAACATACGAGGTATTGATTTGGAGGCATTGCTTAAGAAAACGCCCAACCAATTGATGGACATGGTAAAGAATGGCGAGCTTCCTGCGAGGGTTTTGAAAATCATTAAGAAGGCGTTTGAGAACCGTGATCTCCGGCATGGGAACTGATTTGATTTTTTTGACCCTGACCCCAGAAAAAAAAAGGCCGGCCCATGAGCGATAATTTGAAAATCATGTTGGAGTATAGGTTGAATTTTCAAACCTCTTGGATCGAACATCCGATTAGCGTTCAAGATTACTTCGATCCTGAATTCGCATCAAAAAACGAAGTTTTGGATATTGATAACGTACCCTTGCACGATCACGGGATTGAATACCTTGATGTCAATCCATGGCAAGTGGTTAACACGAGAGTCATTTTGCGTGATGAATCTAAAGGTCTTGAGCGACGCATTGTTGAAACCTTCTGGAATGACGGCCGGAACCGATTGATAGAGCGAACAGATATGCTTCAAGGACACCTGAAATACTGGGAGGTTATCACCGATGTTCGCATTTTGGAACAACCAACAGTGACCGAAATACTCAGGGTCGGTAGGAAAAATGGAATTCTCGCAGTGTTGTCTCACGTTTTCATTACCGACAACGAAGACGGATCACAGACCGAATTGCAGGTTCATTCGGATTCAATGGAAGGGGTGTAACCGGGTGTAACCTTAATCGGTGGTAGACCGTTACCTGGGGTGACTGTGCCAACGTCGATTCACAGACCTAATAGGACGGTTTTAGGTCCGCGCCTTTGCTCCGAAGTGTCGTCAAATTCTGCATTTTTTTCCTTGCAATCCGGATGATGCTTCGCCACAATCAACGAAATTCAATCCCGCGTAGGAGCAGCCCATGTACGACCCGACCATTGGCCGCTGGATTTCCGAGGACCCGATCGAGTTTGCCGGCGGCGATACGAATCTTTACCGATACGTGAATAATGGGCCGACGTATAGGACGGATCCTTCTGGTCTGCTGAATGTGAGCCTGTCGGACATCGGATCGACGTTTTTTTCAATCCCAGGCAATCCGCTGAACTTGCTTCAGCAGAATCCAGTTCGATACTATGAAACGGGCGATTATCGTTATCTGGTGCCTGGCGGCCAATACGTAATTGGAGCGATCGATGACGGGGCACAGGCGCTCGGCCAGGCACTGGCCGGAGATTTCGCCACGCCCACCGCGACGCTACAACGTTACAACGACCAGATCGCATGGTACATTCCCGCGCCGGTGCCGGACATCGGCAGGCTTATTCCCGCGGTTGCGAATGGAAACTTTGGCGATGCGGTTCCCTATCTGCTGGATGGCCGCATCGGTCAATTATGGGACCGCACCTGGCAGAACGCTGGCCAAGGCGATAGCTGGTACACGGCTCTCGGCTCGGCGTTCAGCGAGCGTGCGCCGCTTGCCAGTTCGGTGCTCGCGGCTTTTGAACTGGGACACGAAGTAACGATTGACGGGCGGCCGCTGAATCCGGCAGATGTCCGTGGGCGGTTGATGCACATTTACAGCGATGTCGCATCGGTTACGGGCATGGTCGCCGCATATGGGTCGTTGCCCAACATTAACCGACCGCCTGTGCCTGGCCAACCCAGGTTCATAGGGCCCTTAACGCCTGCCCAGCTACTGGCGTCCGGCCAGCGCGTGTCCCTGCCGGTTATTGAGGCGCCTACCTTGCGGCCAGTTGCTCCACGAACAAGGCCTACCATCCACGCGGGGCGGCAAGGAAAACATGTTCCTGGGCACAACAATTTTAATCCAGCGGCCGGGCGGAGTGAATTAACGCACCCCAATCCGCAAGCGTTGTTGGATGGAGGAGCAGGAACGGGCTCGCCGCTTCCGGGTCCGCCGACCGGAACCCCAGGTTTTAGGGAGGTCGTGGTTTTTGGAGAAGTCATAGGTATATATTTCCGGCTCTCCGTCAAATCAGCTGATTAGCTGTTTTAGCCCATCCGAACCGATCCAACACGCGCAGGCGAAAATGGAAGAAATTTGTCATGCCGAAAGCCCGCCACAGGATGTTTCGCAAGCCATGGTTGAAGCCCTCG
>JACPPF010000039.1 GCA_016191165.1 Planctomycetota bacterium | reverse complement strand
TTGGCAAAAGTACGTGGCCTGGTTCCAAGGCAAAACGCTCCGTCGCCTGGACCGCGGCCACGGCGTAAAAGTGTTGACGAATCAACCATTAACCTTGAAGGAAGCAGCTTGACAACCACGTTGGGAAATCAGCTGCACCCTTTTCAAACCACTCCCTGTTGATATGTTATTCTCCATTAT
The DNA here is from genome assembly GCA_016191165.1 of Planctomycetota bacterium. Taxonomy (GTDB): domain Bacteria; phylum Planctomycetota; class Planctomycetia; order Gemmatales; family Gemmataceae; genus SIAQ01. The sequence continues at coordinate 74,518 of JACPPF010000039.1, read as the reverse complement.
TCCCCATGTTTGGAATTGGATGTCCTATGACGGGGTCCCATCGATCGACAACCTCCGTGGAGTTGGAGTCCCATCTCGAACCCGGTGATCGCTTTGAAGTCGGCTGCGCCGGCCCGGATCAACTTCGACTGCTGACGGAATCCGCCATTGATGACATATCCATTCACTCCCTTCAGGATGTGCAAGGCCGAACGTTGCCAGCGTCATTCAATCCGAAGAATCATCTCCTGACGGTTGAAGGTTTAGATCGAGCGCCGCCTGAGTGCTGTGCAGCCTTGTGGATGGAATATCAGGAACCGGGTCGATTCCGCCTGGTGATCGAGCCGATGCCGCCGAACGGAGCGGACACCGAGCGGACCACGGAACAGGGATTACGGCTCGCCTTCGACCAGCGCGATTGGGAACTGTTGCGAACCGGCCCAGCCCAACCGACGGCAACGCTGGCAGAGCTCGATCTTGCCCTGCGCGCTGCCCGGTTGGCGACCCACGCAGGTTTCGATCGACTCATCTGCTTGCCGATGGTGCGCGACATGGAGCTTCTGGAGCACCAGATACGCACGGCCAAGACGGTCTTGCAGCGGTTTCGCGGGCGAGCGCTGTTGTGCGATGAGGTCGGTCTGGGCAAAACCATCGAGGCAGGGCTGGTGCTTGCCGAGCTGGTCATGCGCGGGCTGGCGCGCTCGGTGCTCGTGCTGACGCCCCCCTCCTTGATCGAACAATGGCAAGGAGAAATGCGGCGCAAGTTCTCCCTCGAAATCGTCAACCAGGACGATCCCGCCTTCCGCCAAAAGGGCGCCGATGCCTGGACGCAGTTCGATCGGGTGATCGTATCGCTGCACACGGCCAAGCGCGAGCCGCACCGCTCGGCCATCCTGGCCCGGCAATGGGACCTGGTGATCGTGGACGAGGCTCACCACCTGCGCAATCGCAACACGCAGATGTGGAAGTTCGCCAGCGAGCTGCGCAAGCAATTCATTCTGCTTTTGACCGCCACACCGGTGCAGAACAATCTCGACGAGCTCTTCAACCTGGTTACCCTGCTCGAACCAGGCCTTTTAAGCACCGCGAAGCAGTTCCAGCGCCGTTTCGTCGATCGCAAGGACAAGTTGACGCCGAGGAATGTCAGCGAGCTGCACACGCTTCTGAGCGAGGTCATGGTGCGCAACCGGCGCAGCACGGTTGGTTTGCAGTTCACGCGCCGCTGGGCGCGCACCGACCGCGTCGTCTTGACCGCCCAGGAACGCGCCCTCTACGACGACGTCACGCGCTTCGTTCGGCTTCACCTCCGTTCGGCCGGTGCGAAGGGCGGCATAGCGCGTATGGCCCTCATCGCGCTGCAGATGGCGATGGGCAGCTCCAGCAAGGCCGCGGCGAGCACCCTGCAAAACATGGCGGAAAACGACAAGCTCGCCGCCGCCGATCGGGACGCTCTCGCGCAACTGGCGGACCAGGCCCGCCGGCTCAGCGACCACTCCAAGGTCGATCGGCTTTTGCAGTTGCTCGACGAATACCCCGACAAGCTGGTCCTCTTCACGCAGTTCCGCGCAACCCAAGAGTTGCTTCAGCGGCGCCTGACGGAGGCGCGACACGAGGTCGCGGTCTTCCACGGCGGGTTGTCGCGTCTGGACAAAGAAGCCGCCGTCGAACGTTTTCGCGGCCCGGCCCGGCTGTTGCTCGCCACCGAAGCCGGGAGCGAAGGACGCAACTTGCAGTTCGCTCATGCCGTCTGCAACTTCGATCTGCCCTGGAACCCGATGAAGATCGAGCAACGCATCGGTCGGCTCAGCCGCATCGGCCAAACCCACGACGTGCACGTCTTCAATCTTGTCGCCGCCGACACGGTCGAGGCCGCCGTCCTGCACTTGCTCGAGGCCAAGCTCAACATGTTCGAGCTGGTCATCGGCGAGATCGACATGATCCTCGGCAATCTGGAAGAAGAGCGCGAATTCCAAGAGGTCGTCGCCGACCTGTGGGCCGAGTGCAACGATCAGGACGACTTCGCGCGCCGCATGGAAGAGCTGGGCAATCGCCTGCTGGCCGCCAAGGACGCTTACGTGGAACAACGTACCCACGACGACAAATTGTTCGGCGACCGCTTCGCGCCCGAAGCGTGATCGTTTCAGCCGCGAACGGCCGACTCGGAGAAAGGACAACTCATCGTGGAAACCGCAGCCGTGCACTCGCCGCTCGAAGCATTCGTGCGCGATTACGTGGACGTGACGGGGGGCGTCTGGGACGAGATCGAGCCGCAGGTTTACGATTTGCTCTTGCCTGCGGAAGACGCCGGCGCCGAGACATCACGCAGCGTTGACGGGCGCGAGATCGTCCGCGTGGCGTTCGATCCGGAGGCCATTCCCGAACATCCCGCCGCCCAACTCGTCAGCTTCGGCACGCCGCTCATGGATCGGCTATTTGCCGACGCGATGCAGCGGGGCCGATTCGCCCGGATGTACATCGTCGGCCTGAACTTGACGCCGCACGATCTCGCAGGCCGAATGCATCGTGCCTTCACGATGCCGGCCGACGCGCGTCTTCATGTCGAGCGCGTCCGCCCATTGTCCTTCCCACAAGCCATCTTCTGGTTGCAGGGCACGTTCGTCAGCGATCAGAAAGAACAGGAGATTGTGCCCATCGCTCTCGATCTGCATTACGGCCGGCAGGTCCGTCATCTTGATGCGCTCTTGGATCACGCCCGGCTATCTGAGACGCCAGGTCTGCCGCTATTGGAAGCACGGCACATGAGCCTCGCGTCGGCATATCCGCTGGCGCGCGAGCAGGCTCTGCGGACGGTCGCTTCTTTGGCGAACGCGCGTCATCGCCAGCAGACCGATCACACGGAGCGTCAGATCGCCCGCATGAACCGCTATTACGCCGACCTTCTTCACGAGCTACAAGAGCAGATCCAGCGAGCCACGGATCGCGGCGACGACACCGGCAAGTTTGCGGGCCGGCGCGAGGCACTGGAACGCGAGGAGAAAGTGCGCGTAGCTGAACTGCGTCAGAAAAGCTCGCTGCAAGTCCAGGTTCGGCTCTTGAATGTGCTCGTGATCCAGCAAGCCAAATTGCTGATTCAGGCGATGGTGCGGACAGACCGGGCAAACGTCGAACCACTGGAGTTGGTCTGGGACCCCCTCACGGAATCGCTCGAAGCCGCCCTTTGCCTGCAATGCCAGCGTCCCACGTTTGCCTTCGCCCGCACACGTCTGGGTCGATTGGCCTGTCAGGACTGTGTCTCGCACACGCCGGTACCGGGTAGACAATCGCGCCGCTGAAAACGGCGGCTCAACGCCAGCTGGTGGCGCACCAGAAGATCAGCAGCCCTGCCATCACACCGAAGCCGCATCGCGCGCGTTCGCCGCAAGCTGCGGCGACGGTATCCCAGATAGCGACGATTGGTCGTCAACGAACAAAGGCATGCTGATGGCCCATTCGACGAAGTCGATCGGCTGCAAAGGGACTGGCTGCGCCAACGGTCACCGCAGTACCAGTACCACGACGTGCTTGCCTCCCTTTAATATTATGTGGACAACAAGAACGCCCCGGAGCCAAGCCAGTAAGCGTGTGCTTGAAAAACTCCGCATAACGGAGGGCTGGACATAAAATCCGGCATGGCGACTCGTGTCAACGAATTTCCGGCCTGGTTCAAATCCATCGATTTTGGGGTGACAATCAATCCCCGCGCCGCCGGGCTTGTCCCGGCGGTGCCGCCGGGACGAGCCTGGCGGCTCGTTGTGACGTTTTTTTGAACCACGCGGATTCGGCGGCTCATCCTTGGCGATGACAAGCGACTTCCGCGCGTCATGGGGCGGAATTATCCCGCAGCCTTTCGGCTGCGGGCTTGGGTGGCATCGCAATGTCGGTTGAGAAAAATGGCCCGTGGGCCGCCCGGAACGTGGCCATCTGCTCCTTCCGCGACGAAAAACCGTGGAAATTCCACGGTTTCTCGCCGTTTGCATGCGCCCGCGGCAGTTGGGTATCCGGTGACGCCTATACCCCCCGTCCCGTGAGAAGTCCTCAAAAAAACGTCGCAACGTGTTGCCAAATAGCAGGTTCGGATCAGGGAGGGCCTTCTCACTTCTTATCTGTTGCTCCCCCGTGGATTCCCTGCATTTCCTGTTTGGTTGCCCGGGCCAAAATGCCGATGTATCAGGATGACTGCGCCTGCGGGCGCTTTGGCATTGTGTTCCGCTTCGCTCAAATCGTATAAACTTGGCGGGACACATTCGTTTTCAGGGAGGAGTGCGCATGTGTGGCATTGTCGGTTATGTCGGGCATCGGGAAGCGGAACCCATTCTGGTCGAGGGCTTACGGCGTCTGGAATACCGCGGCTACGATAGCGCGGGAGTCGCAACCTTGACCGGGCCGCACCTGCATCTGCGCAAACGCGCGGGCCGCATTGCAGACCTCGCCAGCTACCTGAGCGACAAACCCGCGCCGGGCTGCCAGGGCATCAGCCACACGCGCTGGGCGACGCACGGCCCGGCCAACGATCGCAATGCGCACCCTCATCTTTCCAGCGACGGCACGATTGCCGTGGTTCATAATGGCGTCATCGAGAATTACGCCACGCTCAGGAAGCAGTTGAAGGAGGAGGGGATCCTCTTCAAAAGCGACACCGATACCGAGGTCATCGCCCACCTCATTCAGCAGCACTTCGAAGGCGATCTCGTCGAGGCCGTTCGCAAGGTGCTCGGCCTGCTCAAGGGAACCTACGGCCTCGCCGTGCTCAGCACGCAGCAGTCGGACCTGATCGTCGGCGCCCGGCTCGGCAGCCCGCTGGTTTTGGGCATTGGCGACGAGGAGAACTTTCTCGCCAGCGATCCCTCGGCCCTGCTGGGCTGCACCCAGCGGGTTGTCTACGTCCAGGACGGACAGATGTGCGTCCTGCGCCGCGATAGCTGGCATCTTCTCGATGCAAACCAGACGCGCATCGACGCCACCATTCATGAAATTGACTGGGAACCAGGCGACGCTGAAAAAGGTGAGTTCGAGCACCACATGCTCAAGGAGATCTACGAGCAGCCCGAGGCAATCGAGAACGCCCTGCGCGGCCGACTGTCTGACGAGGATGCGTCGGCGCATTTCGGCGGGCTGAATCTCGACGCCCGGCAACTGCGGCGCGCGGAGCGGTTCATCTTCACGGCCTGCGGCACCAGCTACCACGCGGCGCTGGTCGGCGAATTCCTGTTCGAGGAGTTTGCCCGAATTCCGGTCGAGGTGGAGTACGCCTCGGAGTTGCGCTATCGCAACCCGCCGATGGAACGCAACACGATCGTCCTGGCCATCACGCAATCAGGCGAAACCGCCGACACGCTCGCGGCCTTGCGCGAATGCAAACGCAAGGGGCACCACACGCTGGCGCTGTGCAACGTCGTCGGCAGCACCATCGCCCGTGAGGCGGACGGCGGCGTCTACCTGCACGCGGGACCGGAGATCGGCGTCGCCAGCACGAAGGCCTTCTCCAATCAAGTCGCGGTCCTGACGATGCTCGCCCTGTACATGGGCCGCTTACGCCACATGTCGAGCTTGCAGGGGGCGCGCATGATCAAGGAGATCCGCAACATCCCGGCGGTGATTCGCCGCACGCTCGATTGCCACGACCAGGTCAAGCGCATCGCGGAGAGGTATCACCACGTCAGCAACATGCTGTACCTGGGTCGGCAGTACCTGTTCCCGTGCGCGCTGGAGGGTGCGTTGAAGCTCAAGGAGATCAGCTACATTCACGCCGAAGGCTATCCAGCCGCGGAGATGAAGCATGGGCCGATCGCGCTGGTGGATGAGAACACGCCGTCAGTGTTCTTGATTCCGTCCGGCGGCGTGGTGGACAAGGTGATGAGCAACCTGGAAGAGATCAAAGCGCGGGGCGGGCCGGTCATCGCCATCGCGCCCGAAGGGGATGAGGAATTGGCGCAGCACATCATGGGCCTGGCTGACGAGGTGATCTTCGTACCTCAGGTGCCCGACTATTTGCAGCCGCTCGTCGCCGCGGTGCCTTTGCAGTTGCTGGCGTATCACATCGCCCTGTTGCGGGGTTGTGACGTGGACAAGCCGCGCAACCTGGCGAAGAGCGTGACGGTGGAGTGAGTTTCGCGCCGCCCTACTTCGCCCCGGCGGCCTGCGTGTTGCCATGCACTTTCAGGATAATCTCGCGCGTGCCGCCATCGTCGACGAATAGATGCAGCTGGCCCTCGAATTCGCCGGGGCGCGAAACTTTCAACTCGCTGACGAAATCGCTGCGGCCCGCGGGCAGGTTGCCGAGTTCCTCGAATGTTCGCTTCGAACCGAAGCGGCAGTTTGTGTTTCAGCACTCGCTCAAGCCGAGAAGGCGCATCGGCTTTCCGGAACGGTTGTGGAAGTGGAACGCCACCTCGCGCTGTTGTCCGGGCACGCTGTCGTTGAGTTCCAGCTCCACTGCCTCGATTTCCAGGGCCGGCCCGGACGGGGGCGCGAACAAGTACAGGTAGCCCGCCACGCCCAGCGCGGCAAAACCGGTCACAGTGAAAAGCCTGGACAGGATTTGGTCGGCTCGCGCCATCATATTCGTATTCCTTTCTCAGGTGCCGGTGCACGCGCGCCACGCAACATGCGCCGGCGGAAGAACCAACCCACGGCAATCGCGATGGCAGCCGCAGCGAGAACCCAAAGGTACCAACGCGAACCGCTTCGCACCTCCGGCACGCCGGGCGGCTCGGGAAAGCCAAAAGCCGATAAAGTAAACTCCTCCCAGGATGGCTCGCGGTCTTCAATGGTCCACTGTCTGTGGACGTTCAGGTCAATGCGCTCCCCTTTCTGATTATTCTTGAGCTGAATGATCGCGCTCTTTGCGTAAGGCACGCCGTTCTTGGTTTCGTGGATCTCCTGAGTTCCAAGAGCAACCGACTGAACGAGGCGCCCTGGCCATGCAATGTTTGCTTCAAATGCGTGTAGGGCAAAATATCGCTGGGGATCCACGATCAAGGAACCTGACGGATAGTGCCAGGTGTGGCGACTTTTAACGTCCTCGGCTATCGTGCAGACAAAATCTATTCGCCACAGATTTCGATTGTCGCGAACAACCTGACTTTTCTTGGTTACTCGGAATCCGGGATCCTTCATGATTGAAACAACAGACAAATTAAACAACTCATACGGGCCTGGGTACCGCGTTCCCACTTCGCTGCCTTTTTCCTTGATTCCGAAGTAGGTCTCCAAGAAATCCTTGGTTTCCTGACTCAGCAAATTCCGATATATTTTGGCGATTACCCATTTGTCTGAGCGTTTCTTTTTCTCGAGCCGAAAAGCATAATAGGCATTTTTCGCTACACAAGTACAAAGGTCGTCTTTTTCAAAAAAATACATTAATAGCTGGCCTGCACGGTCACGCTTGATCTGCGAATGTTCGTCTGGCACGCGCCCGTTGATTTCTTGTCCCGGGGGAAGTATCCATGTTTTCTCGTTTACCTGCAGCGAAAGGGTGTGTTGGTCATAGTCGGAAGATTTGGCTAGGATCTCCTTGACTAGGTTGTCTGGCAATGGCTGCCCACGTGCGGATTGAGCAACAATCCCACTAAGCGCCAAGAATCCAAGTCTGACCGCGAGACAAATGCTCATATCAGTTTGGAGCATGATTTTCTCCATTTTTTCAGAACATGATGAAATAACGATGCCATCCTCCCGGTCCCATGATTTCGTCAAAGGACATAGGGATTGCCGCCCACCCTTCTTTGCTTGGGCGATGAGTGTCCAACGAATACCGGTCGGCGGAGCAGGTGCGCCGACGCAGCTCCGCCGATTTCGGCGCGTTTCGAAGGCAAGACGCCTGCGGTTATGCCTATCGACAATAGCATTCTGCATACTCAACATTGCCGACCTTCCGCATGAAGATTGAACACACGCATGGTTTGCATTTCGCGTCCGTTTTGCACGTCCCTTTGCCGTTGCCTCCGTCATAACACTCAAGCCTTACCATGCCGTCGACAATTAAAACCCTCAAAAAGCACTTATCGTCGCAAAGTCTGGAAGGAGGTTTCGTCGGACATGGGCCGCTTTGTAACACACAATTTGCCTGACATTCTAGATCACCGCCGCACGCCTCTTCGACGCAACGCTTCAAACATTCCGGGTCATCGCCGCATGCGTTGTTGCAGCATTGGCACCGCGCCGTCAGATCGTCCTTGAACGTGGAACAACAATCGGAGGCACATTGGGATCGAGTGGACGAACTCTGGCAGTTCACGCATTCGCCGTTGTAATCGGCAAACGCATCCGCGGGCACAATCAAGATGGCGAACCCCACCAGGGCCAAACCCAGCGACGTGAAAAACCACGCCAGCAACGCATCGAGCTTCCGCATGATCGTCTCCTTGTTGCAGAGTAAAAGGTCGCGAAGCTAACGTGCTTCCGCGGCAATGTCTCGAGGTTGAGAATTCTTCAGTATCCGGCCCGTCATCGTGAAGCCGATCTCCTTGAAACCGTGATCGTCCACGAGAAAGGCCGCCTTGCGCGTGAAGATTCCGGGTCGGCCCGACAGGGCGATGCGGACCGCGACGCTGCGGGTTTCGTTGGGAGCAATGGTGATCGGCAAATCATGGAGTACGGTGCAGGAGCAATCCGCGGTGCCGCCGATCAGGCGAACCGGTTCGTCGGTCCAGTTGGCGACATCGACCGTGATTTCTCGTTGTTCGCCCGAGGCGCCTGGTTCGACTTCTGCCAAGTTCGGCTGAATGGTGACGCGCTGGCCGCGCAGGTTGGCGATGATTTGCTCCACGGGACCGTAGCCCAGCGTGGGCAGAAGCGCCAGCAACAGAGTCAAGTGCGTCACGCTCCCCAATCCGCACGCTCCCGGATAGGCATTCGCCGCCAGCGAAGCACGCGGACTTGCACGCAGCGCCGTCAGGTCAGGCCGGCCCACCATCAGCAACGCCAACACCAGCACGGAGGCGGCGAAATCTTCTTGCGAAACCGAACCAGCCTTGTTTCTGCCTTGCCCTACTTCGCCCCGGCGGCCTTGGTGTTGCCGCGAACCGAGAGGATGATTTCGCGCGTGCCGCCGTCGTCCACGAACAGGTGTAGTTGGCCTTCGAATTCGCCCGGGCGCGAAACTTTCAACTCGCTGACGAAGTCGCTACGGCCCGCGGGCAGGCTGCCGAGTTCCTCGAATGTTCGCTTCGAACTGAAGCGGCAATTCGTGTTTCAGCAGCCGCTCAGGCCGAGGACGCGCATCGGTTTGCCGGAGCGGTTGTGGAAGTGGAACGCCACTTCACGCTGTTGTCCAGGGACGCCATCGTTGAGTTCCAGTTCTGCGGCCTCGACCTCGAGCGCAGGCCCGACCGGTAACTCGCACCAGTAGAGATAGCCCGCCACACCCAGCGCGGCAAAACCGGTCAGAGTGAAAAGCCAGGACAGAATATGGTCGCCTCGCGCCCTCATATTTCTATTCCTTTCTCAGGTGCCGGTGCATGCGCGCCACGCAACATGCGCCGGCGGAAGAACCAACCCACCGCAATCGCCACGGCGGCCGCGGTGAGAATCCAGAGGTACCAGCGCGAACGGGGTCGGACCGCCGGCATGCCGGGCGGTTCGGGCAGGCCAAATGCGGTCAGAGTGAATTCGTATGGGTCCGGGTCGCGATCCTCGATTTCGGATTTGTTAACGATTTCTAACTCGTATTGTTTCTTGTCAAGGATCGAGACTCCTCGCCATTTAACCCGCGAACTAGAAAAAATCGGGAAACCCTTGCCGTCGATATGGCTATCGATCGTACCCCGCACGGTGAATTGTGATGGTCCGAATTGTTGTACGGTGGCTTCATATTCACAAAGGCGCCAATAATGTTCAGGGCAGAAAACTGCCCAACCACTTTCATAAAGGTAGGGCCGAAAGACCTTTGGCTTGAACGGTCGCTCCTTGTTAGTGAAGTGGATTTTTACGAAGCTCAGATCATTCTGTTGGAATTCATGGGCATCGATTATTTTGAAGTTAGGATCCTTAAATACGCGTTTAATCGATTCTTGGTAAAGCCCAAACGGGCCCGAAGCTCGAATGTTGCCATCGTCAAGCACATTGCCAACGAACCGTCGGAATTCTTCAGAATCTACATTTTTGTAGACCGTTGCCAGGGCCCACCCACGCTCCCGGTTCGGGCGACGCAATTCAAACCCGTATCGTTCGTTGACAACGTAACACGTGTGACCGATTTTTGCGTCATTGCCTTCCGTCATGAACAGAAGATGCTTACCGGCCTTGTCCCGCTTCACCTCCGAGTGGACCGCCGGGCCGAAGCCCTTGGGGTCGCCGACGACGCGCTGTGTTTCTTTACTTTCTTCTTGGAGAGTTAGGGAGAGGCGATCATAGGCCTCCCATTTTTCCTTGGTTTCGCGCAAAACACGCTGCGGGAGTGTTTGCCCGGAAAGCCGAGTGCAAAAAGCCGGTGGTGCCAGCAGACAGATGACAGTCGATAACGCAACGTTAACTCGATATTTACGAAACATTACAACGCTCCTTGGACGTCGCAGGAAGAATCCGAGTGGGCGATTAAGGGACCGGGGGAACATGGCGGCTCGCCTCGTCCGTTCTTGTGACGAGCCACACGTATACCACGAAGAAGAACCCCTGAGCCGTACGGCGTCACGCCATGCGAAGGTTCGGATTCGGGGCGCGGCCCGCCGGCAAGTTCGAACGGCCGCCTGCCTATTTCCAACAGATGCAGATTTTCGCCTTGACTTCGCCAATCATCACATCGCGAACTCCGCACTTGCATGCGTCACAAAGTTTCGTGGTTAAGCATTTGAATTTCATGGGATCGAGGTCGGCAGACACGCAAACGGTCCCCATCGGCGGAACGCCGAGGGTGTTACAATCGGGTCCATTGCAGGTCAGGTCCATTTTCTTGTCGGTGATGCATTGTTTCCCCTTTTCCTGAAGGCAATTCACCGCACATTCCACATCACCCCCGCACGCCTCCTCGGCACAACGCTTCAAACATTCCGCGTCATCGCCGCAAGCGTTGTTGCAGCATTGGCACCGCGCCGCCAGGTCGTCCTTGAACGTCGAGCAACAATCGGAAGCACATTGGGACGGGGTGGACGAATTCTGGCAGTTGACGCATTCGCCGTTGTAAGCGGCAAAGGCATCCGCGGGCACAATCAAGATCGCGAATCCCACCAGTGCGTAACCCAGCGACGTGAAAAACCACGCCAGCAATGCATCGAGCTTGGCCATGACTGTCTCCTTGTTGAAGAGTGAAATGTCGCGAAGCTAACGTGCTCCGCCGGCAATGTCTCGAGGTTGAGAATTTTTCAGTATGCGGCCCGTCATCGTGAAGCCGATCTCCTTGAAACCCTGATCGTCCACGAGAAAGGCCGCCTTGCGCGTGAAGATTCCAGGTTGGCCCGAAAGGGCGATGCGGACCGCGACGCTGCGGGTTTCGTTGGGAGCAATGGTGATCGGCAAATCATGGAGTACGGTGCAGGAGCAATCCGTGGCGCCGCCGATCAGGCGAATCGGTGCGTCGGTCCAGTTGGCGATCTCGACCGTGATTTCTCGCTGCTGGCCCGGGGCGCCGGGTTCAACTTGGGCCAGGCTGGGCTGAATGGTGACGCGCTGGCCGCGCAGGTTGGCGATGATTTGCTCCACGGGACCGTAGCCCAGCGTGGGCAGAAGCGCAAGCAACAGAGTCAAGAGCGTCACGCTCCCCAATCCGCACGCTCCCGGATAGGCATTCGCCGCCAGCGAAGCACGCGGACTTGTACGCAGCGCCGTCAGGTCAGGCCGGCCCACCAGCAGCGCCGCCAGAACGATGACGTCCAGACCGAACGCGTACCAGGGGTTCGGCGAGTAGCGGCCCAAACATCCGCAAGACGATTGGCCGACCCAGCCGAGATAGAAAGTCACGCACGCAAAGACGGTGAAAGTTAGAACCGCAAGTAGCCAGGGGCCGAGCGCCTTCGCCCCCCCCCCCGCGCCGATCCAGAGCCACAGACCGAGGAAAAGTTCCAAGGCGATGATCGTCAGCTGCGCTTCGGCGGTCGAAAGAACGCCCAGGCGCGCCATAGGCTCTAGCCCCCACGCCTTGAGCGCGGCGGCCGCCAACAGCAGCGAGCCCACGGACCGCATGATCCAGCGGGAGGTCCCCATGACTGACTCCGGAAAACTGAAAAGCGGAAATGATGGTAGTAATTATGGTCGCGCCGCACGCCCATTGCAATCGGGGTTACCCTGATTGTGCCGTCGGGGATCGCCGCTCTTCTACTGTGGAAGGATCGGGTTTGGCCGACGTCAGCGCCCGGCGTTGCAGCACGCGGCGGCGCCAGTACCAGCCGGCGCCCAATGCGACAGCGCCGATGCCGAGGAACCAGAGGTACCAGCGTGTCAGACCCGGCGGCGGCACGCCGAGCGGTTCGCGGAAACCAAAAGCGGAAACGCGAAATTCTGACTCAGGGACGTCTTTTTCCTCCAAGTCATATTCACTGGTTTGGAGGAAATGTCGGTTGGTGCCTGTCACCCGCCGGTCGGCCGTTATTTTTTTCAGAAGCGGGAATCGATCGCGTGTTTCGGCATATGCCAACGCGACAACGTAATTGATCTCGACGTCACCCCATTTCGCTTTAGCTGTGAACGAGCGCATGACCCAGTTGCGCTGCGGATCAAGAACCACTGAGCCGCTGTGCAACCCCCGGCTTGACGCTCGATCCGCAAATGAGCAGCGGAAATCGACCTGGACCAACTGCTCGCCGTCTCGCTGCAAGGGCACCACCTTTTTGATCACGAATCCTTGATCGAGAAGAGTCATCGATCCTTCCGGCAACGCGCCACCGAACTTGTAAGGCCGATGCAGCAAAGATTCGACCTGAAATTGCGGGTCGGAATAACTTCCTCGCTCCCACAAGTTCGCCCCGAAACCGGTGATTAGCCACGGATCGTTGCGGGCCGATCTCCTGAACTGGAAGGCGTAGTAGGGATTCACGGCACTGAGTTCGCCGCGGACATCGCGTTTTTGTCCTTCCCCTTGCGACTGGCCCACAAAGAGGTAGCAACCGTCGCGCTGCTTGAATTCGCCCCACTCGTGCGAAATGACCTCCTTTTGGGTGATGGAACGAGTCGTGCTGGTCCACTTTCCTTGTAGGCGTCGTGCCCGCTCAGCATACTTTTGCCAGGTCTTGGGCGCTTCCCTCTGAAAGGTCTCCTGCCACGATTGTCCCGCGTAGCAAGTCACAACCAAGTCAGGCGCTGCCTGTGCCAACACAACCCAGCAGATTGCAGCAATCGGAGGTCGAATCATTGGATTACCCCTTCTTGAAAAAGACGATGCGCCGGCCTTCGACACAGACTCTACTTGAGGCGGCAACCGCACGCCTGTTGGTTGATTATTTTGACGCAAAAGCAGTCGTCGCACCCAATGACGCCGGGCCTGCGACAAAGGGTTTGCAGTCCGTCACACTTCCCCAGGTTCGCCCACTGTATAAAACAGGGCAGGCCGGGGAGTTCGCAGCCATCACCCGCGCACTTCTTCATTTTCTGCTGCACGCAATTCACCGCGCATTCCAGGTCACCCCCGCACGCCTCCTCGGCGCAGCGTTTCAAACATTCCGTGTCATCGCCACAGGCGTCGTTGCAGCACTGGCAACGGGCCGTGAGGTCGTCCTTGAAGGTGGAGCAACAATCGGAGGCACATTGCGAACGGGTGGACGATTTTTGGCAACTGCTGCACTCGCCGTTGTAAGCGGCAAACGCGTCCGCCGGCACGACCAGGATACCCAGCGCCACGAACGCGAGGCCCAGCGCGCTGAAGAACACCGAGGCGAACTCTTCGAATTTGGCCCTCATTACAATCTCCCTTCGTCAATGAAAAAAAACGCGGTCCGCAGCGTGCTACGGCGCGCCGCCGGCCACGTCGAGGTTCTCCGATTCACTGAGCGTTCGACCCGTGATGCTGAAGCTGATGGCTCTGAAGCCTTGATCGTCGATGAGAAAGGCCGCCTTGCGAGTGAACATTCCGGGCCTTCCGGAGAAGCGAAGGTTCACGGCTACCGTCACTGTCTCACCCGCCGGAATCGTGACGGGCAGGTCGCCGAGCACCGTGCAGGCACAATCGGACGTGCCGCCGATCAGGTTGATCGGCTGCTCGGTCCAGTTGGTCAACTCGATGCGGACTTCGCGCGTGTCCCCGGCTGGTGCCGCGCCGACATCGACAAGCCGGGGATGAATCGACAGGCGTTCGCCGCGAAAATGGGCGAGCGCAGCCCCGACCGAACCAAAACTGCCCCAGGCCAGGCCGGATATGGCGCCCGACAACACCACGGCGATCAGTCCGCACAGGGCGGGAAACTTCGTGTTGCTCAGGAGCGTGCGCGGGTGATTTCGCAGCAATTTCCAGTCAGGACAGCCCATGACCAAACCCGCCAGCACGCACACGTCCAGGCCGAACGCGTACCTGGGGTTCGGCGAATAGCGGCCCAAACAGCCGCACGACGATTGGCCGACCCAGCCCAGGTAGAACGTGACACAGGCAAAAACGGTGAACGTCAGAACAGCCGCAAGCCAGGGGCCGAGCGCATTCGCCCCCCCCCGCGCCGATCCAGAGCCACAGACCGAGGAAAAGTTCCAAGGCGATGATCGTCAGCTGCGCTTCGGCGGTCGAAAGAACGCCCAGGCGCGCCACAGGCTCCAGCCCCAGACCCCACGCCTTGAGCGCAGCCGCCGCCAGCAGCAACGTGCCAGCCAATCGCAGAATCCAGCGGGAGGTCCCCATGACGGACTCCGGAAAATTGAAATGCGGAAATGATTGCAATAATTATGGTCGTGCCGCACGCCGATTGCAATCGGGGTTATCCTGATTCCGGTGTCGGGGATCGCCGCTCTCCTAATTTGGAAGGATCGCCGTCAGCGCCCGGTGTTGCAGCACGCGCCGGCGCCAGTACCAGCCCGCTCCAAGCGCAACGGCGCCGATGCCGAGGAACCAGAGGTACCAGCGGGACCGAGCGGGGGCCGTGATTCCCGTTGGTTCCGGTAGGCCAAAAGCGGAGGCGTAGAAATCGGCGTCTTCTGGCCCATTGGAGCGTTCACGAAGGTCGTATTCCGTGGTATCGGTGACCGTAAACTGCTTGTCCTTGCTAAACAAGGAGTGTTGGCGGCGCTTGGGAATTGGAAACTTCCCTGTGGACTTCCTTAATTCGATGTATTGTTTCACGACAGTGTCGTGATAGCCCCCGCCATATTTGCAAATCAAGTCAGATGTTCGAACGCACCAATATCGGTTTGGATCCAAAATGATTTTGCCACCCTGGATCGCGAAAAACCCCTTTGGGGTTCCCGGCAGCGGGTGACGATTGGTGAATTCGATTTCTGCCATTCGCTCGCCTTCAAAATCCTTCCAACGTACGTCAACAAGGATGAAATTCGCCTGTTTCGGGAGCGCCGGCAGGGCTTCCGTGTTGATTTGAATCAGACACCGTAGTTCGGTCGTGTCAAAAAAAAAGTCCTTGTTTATCGGATTCGCTTTGCCGGGCATGGTTAAAGCAATTTGGTGCAGCACCCATCTGCCATCAGGAGGCTTTCGGCCCAATTTCATGGTATAGTGGGGGTTTTTTGAAACCAATTCATCATCGGCGCGTGAGTCCGCTCGTTTCCGCGGCATCAATTCGATCACCCGGTGCATTCGGCAATTCAGGTTAGCCTTGTATTCGATGCGAATCCTGGATCGCGGCTGTTGGTTGACTTCCCGCAGCGTTTCTGTGCTCCCCACCAAGTCATCAGCAAAGGCGCGATATTGTTCCCACGCCGCTGGCGCCTCCGCCAGAAAGCGTTTGCGCAATTGCTCATCAGCCTGGCTGCCCGTGACTACGAGTACCATTGCGGCGGCAATGCCGAAAACCTCACAAAGACCGGATCGGAAGGGGAATCGCAACCTTGTCATATTTCACCAAACGTTGAGACATCGAATCGAAGATTATCTCCACCGTTTTGCAGCAAAGGCGCCCCGGTGTCATCGCGCCGAATGAACGCCAGTCATGGGGAAAGTCCATCGCGATCGGCGCGTTGGGTAAGTGGCGACGCTCGCTGGTCATGGAACACAATTGCACGCCTTTGTTACGGGATTCTCGCTGCATACGCACCCGGTACAGCCCGTCGGTGAATTCGGCGGCAACGGGATTGCGTTGCACAAAATCTTTCGCTCGGGGCAGGTCGCGATGGGCAGAAACGCACAACCTGTGTCGCAGATGGAAGCCGCAACACACGGACCACCGAAAGCGCGATTTGCCTGGCATTCAGGATCGTTGCCGCACGCCTCCTCGGTGCAGCGTTTCAGACACGCCGCGTCATCACCGCAGGCATCGTTACAGCATTGGCACCTCGCCGTGAGGTCGTCCTTGAACGTCGAACAGCAATCCGACGCGCATTGTGGACGAGTTGGCGAGTTTTTGCAATTGACGCATTCGCCGTTGTAAGCGGCAAACGCATCCGCGGGCACGACCAGGATGCCCAGCGCCACGAACGCGATGCCCAGCGCGCTGAAGAAAACCGAGGCGAACTCTTCCAATTTGGCTTTCATTGCAGTCTCCCTTCGTCAATGGAATGACGTGGTCCGCAACACGCTACGGCGCGCCGCCGGCCTCGTCGGAGTTTTCCGTTCTTTCGAGTATGCGACCCGTGATGGTGAAGCTGATTGCTTTGAAGCCTTGATCGTCGATTAGAAAAGCCGCCTGCCGCGTGAACAAACCCGGCCTACCCGAAAAGTGAAGGTTCACGGCAACCGTCGCCGTCTCACCGGCGGGAATGGTGACGGGCAGATCGCCGAGGACCGTGCAAGCGCAATCGGACGTGCCGCCGATCAGGTTGATCGGTTGCTCGGTCCAGTTGGTCAACGCGATGCGTACTTCCCGGCCGTCGCCGCTCGGCGCCGCGCCGGCATCGACGAGCCGGGGATGAATCGAAAGGCGTTCGCCGCGAAAATGGGCGAGCGCAGCCCCGACCGAACCAAAACTGCCCCAGGCCAAACCGGATATGGCGCCCGACAACAGCACGGCGATCAGTCCGCACGGGGCGGGAAACTTGGTATTGCTCAGGAGCGTGCGCGGGTGATTTCGCAGCAATTTCCAGTCAGGACAGCCCATGACCAAACCCGCCAGCACGCACACGTCCAGGCCGAACGCGTACCAGGGATTCGGCGAATAGCGCCCCAAACACCCGCAAGACGATTGGCCGACCCAGCCGAGATAGAAAGTCACGCACGCAAAGATGGCGAAAGTTAGAACCGCGAGTAGCCAGGGGCCGAGCGCATTCGCCCGCCCCGCGCCGATCCAGAGCCACAGACCGAGGAAAAGTTCCAAGGCGATGATCGTCAGCTGCGCTTCGGCGGTCGAAAGAACGCCCAGGCGCGCCATAGGCTCTAGCCCCCACGCCTTGAGCGCAGCCGCTGCAAGCAGCAGCGTGCCAGCGAATCGCAGAATCCAGCGGGAGGTCCCCATGACTGACTCCGGAAAATTGAAATGCGGAAATGATTGCAATAATTATGGTCGTGCCGCACGCCCATTGTAATCGGGATTACCCTGATTGTGGCGTCGGGGGTTTGCCTGGACCGTCACGGCGAGCGCCTTGGCCCAGCGAGACAACGGTGATGTGATGCGCAGCTTGAGGTGTGACGTTGGCGCGGCGTCATGCGAGCGCTTTGCCGCGAGCGGCTATTTCGTTTCCATCAGATAATCTTTGTACGACGCCGCCAGGTCAATTTTCGCGCCGGCGTGTAGCAGTGCGCCAAAGCGCAGCCGCAGCGTCTCGCCCCTTTTCACGACCACGCTGCTTTTGGCGCCGCCCGTCAGGTCGCGCCGGCCAAAGTGATTGACGACCAGCAACCCGTAGTCGCGCGCGTGATACCAGGCGGAGCGAAAGTTCTTGGGATGCTGCATCATCAGCACGCCTGCTGGTTTGCCATCGATCTTGCCGGCGTAGTCGCACCATGGCGAGGTCTTGCCACGGACCTGCTTTTCGTTTTTGTGCCCCTCGCTGGCCAGGATGCGCCCACCAGCTTTGACGGTTATCGGCGTTGCCACGCGGAGGCCCAGACCCATCTCTTCCTGATCACCGAAGGCGAAGTCGTGATCGGCCATGAACGTCGAGTCCCATAAAAGCAAGTATCCGTTTGGTTTTACGAGGAAGGTGTATCGGCAGGTTTCGCGACAAATCACCTTCGCGCCGTTGTTGGACAAATAGGAGTTTCGGACCACGAAGGTCCCCGCACCGGCCCCGGCCTTGGGCTCCTGAACGAATTTGTCATGCTGAACGCGTGCCTTGAGGCGCCAGCTATCCGCCCCGCTCAGGTCGCCGAACGCGAACCAAAGGCCGGGATGAAACTCGGCGTGATCGGTCGCATCCTTGCCGGAAATTGGCGGATGATTCCGCGTCACCTGAATCCCGCCCGGCGCGTGAACGTGGGCGAAGTAGGGCCGGTGAATCTTCGTATCGCGGAACACATAGGTGGCCAGAGGCGCCGTGCCCGCGGTGATGACGAGTTTGCCGGATTCGGATTTGATGGCGATTTCGGACGGCGATTGGCCCGAGGCGCACGGAACGCAGGTCGTTGCTGAAATCAAGGCAACGATCAAGAAATGTTTCATCTTCATAAGGAGGCTCTCCGCCAGGGCGATTATTCTGTGTCTGATCAAAGAAGCCCCACCGGATAGGCGCGAATTTGTGGATCCACCGTGGCCAGCTTACAGCCGTGCTCTAACGCTTGTGCAACAAGCAAGCGATCGAATGGATCACGATGGTGAGCGGGGAGCCTCGCCAGGCGTTTGACGCTGTCTTCGTCAACGGGCAGGCTGGCTATGAGGTGAGCGGAACGTTCCCTCGGAATGTAGGTTTCCGCTGGTTCAGGCAACGGCAGTTTGCCAAGCTGGGATTTGATGATGATTTCCCAAACCGACGCCGCGCTCAGAAAAACCTCGTTTGTGCCATCAAGGATCGCATCTCGCACCGAGAAAGCTAGACGACGGTCGGCGCTGATGTACGATAGAAAAATATGCGTGTCGAGCAAGATTTTCATGGGGATTCAAACTCGCTAAGCAAATCCTCCGGCAAGGGGGCGTCAAAATCGTCCGGGACAACGAAATGCCCGGCACAACGCCCGTAGGGGCGCGTCGTCGGAAGTGGAGCGGGAAGCGGCCTGAGTTCCGCGATGGGCGTGTCTTTGTCCAAAAGGAATACCGTGTCGCCCGCCTTGACCCGGTCGAGGCATGCGTCGAGGTTTTTTGGCAAGTCCTCAATTTGCATATTCATGGCTCGCCCGCCGGTTCGTCAAATTCGCGTCAATGGCGCCCCTCTGAATATATTGTACCTCATCCTACAAAACAGTCCGGTCGTTTTCTCAGGATTCAAAAATGGCGAAACTCAAAGGCAAGATCGTACTCGTCACCGGCGGCGGCAGCGGCATCGGCGCGGCGGCCGCCAAGGTGCTGCACGAGGAGGGCGCGCGTGTCGCCATCGCCGGACGCGATCAGAAAAAACTCGACGCGGTCGCGAAAGAACTGGGCGACGTTCTTGCGATCGCGACCGATGTGTCCAATGCAAAACAAGTGGCGGCCCTGGTCAAGACCGTGACGGAGAAGCTTGGCCCGATCGACATTCTCGTCAATAACGCCGGCACCAATCTCAAGGAACGCACGTTCCGCGAGTTGACGCCCGAGTCGTGGGACCGATTGATTCGCACCAACCTTGACGGCGCGTTCTACTGCATCCATGCGGTCTTCCCGTCGATGCTCGCGCGCCAGGACGGCGTCATCATCAATATTGTCTCGGTGGCCGGGTTGCGCGCCTCGCCCCTGGGTGGCGTCGCCTATGCCGCCTCGAAATTCGGGCAGGCAGCCCTGGGGATCGGATTTGCGGCGGAGGAAAAGGATTCGGGGATTCGCGTGTGCAACATCTATCCCGGAGAGGTGGATACGCCGATTCTCGTATTCCGTCCGCAGCCGATTTCGGCGGAGCACCGCGCGAAGATCATGCAGCCAGGCGACGTCGCCGAGGCGGTACGTTTCGTGGCGCTGTTGCCAAAGCACGTTTCGGTGCCAGAGTTGGTGATCAAGCCGACGGCGCAGATGTATGTATGAAAAATGAATCAAGCCCAGGGGTGAACGAAATGAACCCCTGGGATCCCGCGCCGGTTAACCTTCCACCGCTTCGATGAGGATGCATGACACATTGTCGCGCGAACCCATGTCGAGGGCGAGTTGGCCCAGACCGTCGGCGCATTCCTGCACATCCGGGTGCGCGTCGATGAATTCCAGTAGTTTTTCGTCCGGAACCGGGCCGGTCAATCCATCCGTACACAGAAGGACGCGGTCGCCCTTTTCGAGCAGGATCGGCTTCACCTCGGGCCCCTCGCCGTTTTCCTTGCTGCCCAGATATTTCCAGAGGTGGTTCTTCCAGCGGTGAACCTTGGCTTCCTCGGCCGAGATCGTCTTGTTTTCAACCAGGGCCTGCGCCAGGGAGTGGTCCGTTGTCAGCTGTTCAATCGTGCCGGCGCGAATGAGATAGGCGCGGGAATCACCCAGGTTGGCGATGTAGAGTTCGCGCCCTTTGCGCCACAGCGCCAGGACAATGGTCGTGCCCATGTTCTTCAATTCGCGGTCGAGCGTGCCCATCGTGATGATTTCTTCGTTGGCTTGCATGACCGCCTTGCGCACCACCTGCTTGAGTTGTTCCTCATTTCCGGCGTTGGCGAGGTTTTTGCGCAGTTCACGCGGCACGACTTCGATGGCGCGTTTGCTGGCGATCTCCCCCGCGGCCTGGCCACCCATGCCGTCGGCAACGATACAGGCGATCATGTCCGGGAACGGCTTCACGTCGATGGAATCTTCGTTGTTTTCACGATAGTTGCCAAGAAGCGTGCATTTCCCGATGTTCAGGCTCAGGGGCATGGGACCACCTCGTCTTTCACGCTACGATTCGGATTGTCGCGCCAATCCCAAGGACGGCCAGGATCACGAGCCGGGGCGAAGGACTTTCCGTTTCTATTTTAGGCCGGTTTCAGCCTTTGGCAAAGGCGCACCACAATTGCAACTATAGGTCGAGAATGACGGCGACGCAACCCCTCCCGAGGGCGCCGACCGGCCTGCGTTCTTCGGTAGCATATTCTTCTTGATCCACGGTGTCGCTACAATGGAAAAAGAGCCCCTACGAGGAAGTTCGGAACGGCGAACGACCGGCTTGAGCCGATGCGGGTGATTGTGCTGGATACCCCAGTTACGAGGCTGGAACAATCCGCAAGGTCGGACCCAGCGCGGGAATGCGAGGTTGCCGTGACAGTGCTGATGGAATTACGGCGGATCATCATCAACGAGATTCACGACTCGCAGATCATCCTCCTCCACGAGGTGGACGGCGAGCGCGCCTTTCCCATCGTGATTGGCTTATTCGAGGCGCGCAGCATCGAAAAACGCATCAAGGGCGAAAAATGGCCCCGGCCCCTCACCCATGACCTGATCTGCAACGTCATCGATTTGCTCGGCGGCGACCTGCAAGACATCTACATCAACGAACTGCGTGAACATACCTATTTCGCCCGGCTGCGAATCCGCAAGGATGGTGAAATCGTGGAGGTCGATTGCCGGCCTTCCGACGCCATCGCCATCGCCGTGACCGCCAAGGTTCCAATCTACGTTGCCGAGGATGTCATTGAGGAAGCAAGCCAGGAGCAGTGAGTATTTGGCGGCGCTTCACTTCGCGCCGGCACATCGTAGGCCTCACGCTCCGCGTGAGGTCCAAGGTCAAGCGGGCCCAGGGCGCCGCTGCCCGCACGTCTGTGCGGGTCGCGGCTCAAATTGGTTGAGGGCAACGCATGTCAACCGTCGCTGATTTCATGTCGGCGCTGCAGTCCATCGCACCGCTGGCGCTGGCGGCCGACTGGGACAACGTCGGCCTCTTGCTCGGCGATTCCGCGGCGCCGGTGCAACGGGTGATGACTTGTTTAACGGTCACCGCCGAGTCGGTGGCCGAGGCGATTGAGACGCGCGCCCACCTCATCATCAGCCATCATCCCATTCTCTTTCGGGCGATCCAACAACTCACCACCGCCAATGCTGAAGGGCGCATGGCGCTCGACCTGGTTCGGGCCGGGGTCGCCGTTTACAGCGCCCACACGGCCTACGACAACTGCGCCGGCGGCATCAACGATCAGCTGGCGGCGCGGATAGGCCTGACCGACGTCGGGCCGCTGCGGTACTGCGATGCGGCAGCACAATGCAAAATCGCCGTCTTCGTGCCCGAACACGATCTGAAGAAGGTCAGCGACGCGATGTTCACCGCCGGTGCGGGACACATTGGGCAGTACCGCGAATGCAGCTTTCGCCTGGCGGGAACCGGAACCTTCTTTGGCTCCGAGGCAACCAACCCAACGCTCGGCGTCAAGGGTCAACGCGAGGAAGTGGCGGAATGGCGACTGGAAGTCGTCTGCGCCGAGCACGCGGTTGACGCCGTCGTCGCTGCCCTGCGCCACGCTCATTCCTATGAAGAACCCGCGTTCGATGTCTATCCCCTCCGGCCGATGCGAGCACCTGCCGGCGAGGGCCGGCTGGGGGTCCTGCCAGCCGCCATGTCGTTAGGCGCGTTTGCACAACTTGCAAAAACCGCGCTAGGGGCATCGTGGGTGCAAATCGTCGGCGCCCCGGAGCAAAGCGTGCGGCGCGTCACGATTGCTTGCGGAGCGGCGGGGGAGTTTTTCGCGGATGCGGCCGCGCGGCAGGCGGATGTCTTTCTCACCGGTGAAATGCGCTTCCACGATTGCCTCGCCGCCCAGACAAAACGCATCGCCGTGGTGTTGCCTGGCCATTACGCGACGGAACGGCTCGGCATGGAAACGCTCGCCGATCGGCTCCAGGCTCGATTCCCAGACGCAACCGTGTGGCCCAGTCGGCGCGAACGCGATCCGCTGTTGATAATGTAAAACGTTCCGGTGGCCGCAGACAGTTTTGCAACACGCGGGCGCGCGGATCGGTTGCCAATTCTCGCCAGCATCTCCAGAGTCCCAATCAAGGCATGTTGCGACAAAAAGAAACGGCGGCGCGGGGTTTGCAGGTTGCTCTGCCCAGGAAGACGTTTTACTCACAACGACAAGGATGTCGGGCATGTTTCAGAAATCGAGCTGGTGGCTTTTCCTGTTGATTTTCGGCCTGACCCTCGGCGGCATCCAGTCGCTGGGGGTCTGGGTGCGACCGGGCGCTGCGAGCGCGGCGGTAACGCCCAGTCAGGTCGATCCCTCCACGACCGATGCGGCCCGTCGGCACGTCCAGTGTCAGCCCACTCACTGGCGCTCGATGTTGATGCAACGGTGACCACGTTTTTTCTCCCCTGTCCCCATGGCCGGGGGAAGGAACGTAGCCGTCACGCCGCCTGTTTGTGGGCGGATTGACGTTGCCAGGCGACCTGCCTCGCCAGGCCGTCGTCCAAGGGTGTTCTCGCCTGCCAGTTCAGATGGCGTTGCAGCTTTCCGGTGTCGGCGTAAGTCGAGCGCTGATCCCCCGGACGGGCCGGCTCGCTGCGGATGATGGCGCGTCGGCCCAGAATCGCCTCGAGCCGGGCCAGGACGTCCCACACCGATGCCGTCTCGCCGCCCCCCAGGTTGTACGTCTCGCCACCTGGCGCTTGCAGGGCGGCCACGGTCGCCTCGACGCAATCATCGATATACGTGTTTCCTCGCGTCTGGTGGCCGTCGCCGTAAACCGTGATCGGCTGATTCTCCAAAAGGGCCGAGATGAAGCGGTGATAACCCATGTCGGGCCTTTGCCGCGGGCCATACACCGAGAAATAGCGTAGCACGACGACCGAGACTCCGAACTCATCGTAAGACCGGCACAAGTTTTCCGCCGCCAGCTTGGTCACGCCATAGGGCGAGATGGGCCGGGTCGGCATCGTCTCGTCCCCCGTGCTGAATCGGCCATAGACCGACGACGTGGATGCGTAAATGACGCGGCGCACCGTCGGCGTCTGCCGCACCGCTTCCAGCAGCCTCTGCGTGGCCGTGAGATTGCAGCTTAGATACCAGTCGAAATCGGTCCAGCTCTTTACCAGCCCCGCCATCGCAGCCAGATGGAAAACAACGTCTGCGCCCTCGAGAACGCCGTCCAGCGGATCGGTACGCAAATCCAGTGCATGATGACTGTAGCCGCGCTGACTGCGCAACCAGAGGAGGTTGGCTTCCTTGAGCGCGCGCGGATAATAGGGAATGAACGCATCGATGCCGACGACGGTATGCCCGTCGCGCACGAGGCGCTCGCAAAGGTGGGAACCGATAAAACCTGCCGATCCGGTGACGAGGCACTTCATCCGTGAAGTCTCCAGGGGCTTGCGTTTGGAAGCCGTTTCCAATCCAGCCGTGGCGTGGGCTTTGGTCCACGCTACGGTTTTGAAGCATGTTCTTTGCGCTCGCATCGCGTCACGCAATCACTTGGCGTTTCTTCCAGTTTCGCCTGAAGGCCATCGAGCCGTTGATGGAGCCCGACAACCGCGTGATCAAGCATTTCGCAGCACTCGCTCAACTGCTGGATCATCAGCACCAGCTTCTCGTTCATCTGCGTTTGCTGCCGCGACACCACGTCCACATAGGCGTGTTTGAAGTTGTGGAAGAGCTTCCGCTTGATCAGACGTTTCACCGGCGCCAGCGTTCCCTCGGTCACATCGACGTAATCGGTCGGCAACTTTTGCAGCCGATGCGCCTGCGGCAACGCCTTTCGCACCGCGTCGAGAAAAACCGCTGTGGGGGAATGAGTTTGCTTAACCGCCTCACCGGTCAGCACCAAGGAGAACGCCGCCGGTTCGCACAGTTGCTTGCCTTGCATCTCACTCCAGAGACGAACATCGTAACATCCGGGATCGCCGGGCAACTCGAGCGCCAATGCGGCCACTTGGGTTTGCGTCGGTGTCACGATACAGGCGAGTGGAATCTCCGTTTCCTTCACGACCAGGGCACCCTGCACGGCGCGAATTTCGCAGCAGATCACCGTGCGGCCTGGGCCATCCGGTATTGCACAGACGGTCCCACGCTGTGCGAGCCGAACGGGAATTAGCAGACTGCGCGCACCCGCGGCGGCTTCGACGGTAGCCCGCATCGGCTCAACCACTAACTCGTTGCACATGGGCCGGGCCGGCTGGGTGAGTGCGTTTTCGACAAACTCAGCGAACCGCTGCTGCCAGGCGGGCCGCGAAAACAGGCCGGCCCGTTGCACGCCCCGCTCGCGCATTTGTTGGCATATCGGCCGCTGTACGGCATCGATCGCACCCAGAAGCAGGCTGCGAAATCGATCGGCCGAGTCATAATGCTCGGCGACATAGGCGCGCCCGCGTTCGCCGTAGGTGGGATCGTGCGAAACCGCGGCGAGCGCCTGCGCGAAACCATCGTAGTCCGCGACCACGACGCCGCCGCTCGAGCGCGCGATCTGCCCGGCGAGAACGGCGCAATCCTGATGGGCGACCACCGGCGTACCCGTGGCCCACGCTTCCAGCGCGACCAGCGACAGCGATTCCTGGATCGAAAGCTGGACGAGCGCCAGGGCGCCGGCCAGCACCGAGCGTTTCGTTGCCTCGTCAACCCGGCCCAGATCGCGCAACCAGGGTTCGCGAGGCAAGGCGAGACGCCCCTGTCCCATGAAGACGAAATCAAGCTGGCCCGGATGGTCGGTTTGAAAACGCCTGGCCCAGTCGAGTAAAAGCGGGAGGTTCTTTTGCTCGGAGTATCGCCCGCAATAGACCACATAGGGTCGGCTACTTGACGCGTTGGCGGGTTCGGTCCGCCGGCACCAGGTCGACGGACCGCCGAGGAGGGCGCCGACAACCTGCGTGTTCGGGTGATTCACGCCAAGCCGGGTTTGCGCGAATACCTGCTCCTCGATGCTGTGAAATAAGATGCCGGCACAGTTACCGTAAAGTCGAGGCCAAACGGCAAGCCTCGCGAGTCCTTCGTCGTGAAAACATGGGACGATCAGGGTCTTGGCAGGAAATTCCCGTGCGATGTCCGCCGTCAGGCCGAAGAGATACGGGCCAGTGACGATGGCATCGAACTCCCCTGCGCGCTCGCCCAACGCCGCCAGCAGGGCGCTGGAATGAATACTGTGACGCAGGTAGCTCTCCTCAATGTCCGTGCAGACCTGGCCATCGGCGTCGAGAATGGCCCGAAACGCTTCCCCGTGCGCAGAGGCGTCATGCCCATCGATCGGAAAGCGATGCACACGCAAGCCATCAAGCGCGAATTCGCCCTCTGGCAAATCGTTTTTCCAGTGGCTTTCCGTCGTCGTGCAGGTCGTGAATATTTCCACCCGGTGGCCGGCGCCGTTGAGCGACTTCGCCATGCTCCGTAGCGACATCTCCGCGCCGCCCACCATTTGCGAACCAAACCGAAAACAAACGAAGGCAACCCGCCGAGGACGAACGATCCCAAGAGCGGCGTCCAGGCCGTCGGTCATCAAGACACGCCGAATTGCACAAACCAGATCGTCGGAATCGTCGGGAGTGAACGTCAAACCGGCATTTCCGACCGTCTCGGGCAACGCCTCACTGCGCGCCGTAATCACGGGCAACCCGCTCGCCATTGCTTCGATCACCGGCACGCAAAACCCTTCATGCGATGACGGCATGACCAGACACGTGGCGCTGCGATAGGCGCGTGCCAGGTCCGTGTCGTCGAGTTGCCCTAGCCAGTGGACGCGCTGGCTGACGCCCGAATGCTCCGCAAGCGCCTGGCAGCGGGCCACTTCCTCGGCGTAAATGTCGCCCTGATCCCCGATGATGACCGCGTGGGCCGAATCATCCTGGAGCTTCGCCAGCGCCTCGATCAGGACCGGCACCCGCTTGTTCCCCGCCAGTCGGCCAACATACAACAAAATCGGGCCAGCGATGGACAGCGTTCGCTGAAGAAACCGTTCGCTCAGGTCCGGGTAGAATCGGTCGGTGTCCACGGCCAAGGGCAGCGTGGCCGTGTGCGCGGTGGGAAACCCCGTGGCCTCGTGGAGTTCGTCGGCGTTGGCGCGGCTCGTTGTCAGCGCGGAATTGGCGCACCACACGAAATCGCGCTGCCGTTCACTTTGCCGTAATACCTCCTGGTGTTGCTGGCAGCCGAACGCGGTCGGCGTGACGCCGAGATAATCGAAAACGATGCGCGGCCCCGCGCCGCCCAGGGCGGGCAGCCAAGGCAATAGGGAAAAATGCTGAGCATAGACAACCAGGACGAGATCGGCGTGCACCAGGTACTTCCAGGCTGGCCCTTCGGCGACTGGAGTGGGCACCTCGATCGTACACGCTAGCAGGTCGGAATGCAGCCGGCGCGCGTCCTGGAGAAACAGGCGGACCTCGGCGCCGCGCTCCTGAAAGAAGCGCAACTTCTCGGCAATCTGGTTGCCGACCGCGCTTTGGCGCGGCGCGTTGCCGGACAGGATCGCCACCCGCATCGATTTCCTCCGTGAATTCAACACCAGCCCGCAGCGTAAGCAAGGGTCTATATTGCAGGTGCCACGAAAAGACACATCCTCATTGACGAGCCGCGACCGACAGGGAGCGTTGGGCTGGTCCCCGCTCCCTGACGGTCGCGGCTCGTAACAATTGTGCAAATCTCGAGCGCGTGCAGCATAATTTGCTGGCGCAGTGGCCTGATGGCTCCAGCACCCGAATCGTATCACACTTCAAAATCCCGGAGCAATGCGAACTTACTCGTCCACGACATGCCACGTAGCCTCCTCGTAGCTCGATTCCGTCAGCCACCAACCTCGCATGAGAGGTTCGGCCCCTGCGAAGCCCAGGATGAGATGCACCACGTCCGAGCTATAAAAACGTGCCAGATCGGTCCGGCTCGGAACCGGGGCGCTGGTCGGGTGGGAGTGGTAGATTGCCAGGATTTCCTGGTTTTCCTGGCGCATTCGCTTGATCGCCTGGAACATGCTGCGTGGCTCCGAGCGATATTCGATCGGGCTGGCGGCCTCGTTCACCAGCGGATACCACGCCTCAACGCGCAGCACGTCGCCGTCGCGCCGACCAGCGAGCAGGCCACAGCATTCATTCGGAAGTTCGGCGCGGGCATGTTGAACCATCGATTCGACAAGCTGGCGCGGCAAGAGAAGATGCCTGGACGACGGCAGAATCAGCGTCGGGGGGGGAATGCGGGATTTGAATTCCTCGACGCGATCCAGCGCCAGGCGAGCGGGCAAAAGCTGGGCTACGTTATCGGTTGCCGCAGCAATGCCAAGGCGAACCGCGTCCGCTAATTTGTCGCCGCGCGTCAACGCCAGGGCAACCCCGGCGGCGAGGCAATCGCCGCTGCCGATCGGGTTGTCCGGCGTCACCTTCGGCGGAGTGAACTCCCAGGTGTCGCCGCCCTGCATGACCCAGACGCCGGCGGCGCCGTGGGTGACGATCACGCTGTGCGCGCCGCGCTCAACGAGTTCACGCATCGCGGCCAGCACGCTCGCCCGGTCGGGCAACGGCCGGCCCACGGATTTGGCCAGCTCTTCCCGATTCGGCTTGACCACGCGCGGCTTGCAGTCCAGCGCCGCCAAAAGCTCCGCTCCTCGCGCATCGAGAAGGGCCGGGCACGGCGTGCTCTGCAACAGGCGCCGATAGAAATCCACCGGCGTTCCGCGCGGCAGCGAACCGGTCAGAATCACGAAGTCGGCCCGGCTGACCAGCGTGCGGTATTCCGCGCTGAATGCCGCCAGCTCCTGCGTGGTCAACGCGGCCGCGTTTTCGACGAACTCCGTCGAGGTTGCTTTCGCGCGGTTGACGACGGTCGTGCAAACGCGGGTTGCGACAGCCGTGGCCACCCAGGTGGTCGGGACGTTGTGCTGGGTCAACTCGTCTCGCATCGCCTGTCCCGACCAGCCGCCAGCCGGCGACAAAAGGTGTACCGAACCACCAAGCGAGGCGAGCGCCAGCCCGGCGTTGATGGCCTTGCCCGAGGCGCACCAGTGAACCTCGGCTGCGCGGTTGACTTCGCCGGGGTGGACGCTGTCAAAACACAGGATCTGCTGCCAGGCTGGCGTCAGGCCGGCGACGAGGATCACAGGCATTTCTCCAGAAGTTCGCGCAGCTCGGGATCGGTGAGCTGGCGCGGATTACCGTTCATACTATTGCCGCGCGATCCGCGCACCAGGGCGTCGAGCTGGTCCGGCCGCACGCCGACCTGAGACAAGCGAGCAGGCACGCCCAGCTCGGCGCAGAGTTCGGCAACGTGAGCGATGAACGCGCCTGCGGCCGCGGCGTCGCTGGCCGAAGTGACCTGCAAGGTGGCCCGAGCCAGTTCCGCGAGCGGCTTTTCTGCGACCGTGCGATTGACCTCGAGCGCGACCGGCACCATCATCGCGCACGCCAGACCGTGGGGAACGCCGGCGAATACACCCAGCGCGGCAGCAACGCCGTGGGCCAGGCCGAGCCCGGAGTTTGCCAGTGCCAGTCCGCTCAAAAGTGCGGCATGCGCCATCGCCTCCCGGGCAGGTCGTGACGTGCCATCGCGCACCGCCTCGCTGATCCTTGGCATGGCCAGTTGCAGGCCGTGAACAGCCAGGGCCTGCGGGATTGGCCGGGCGAATCGGCAGATGTAGCTTTCGATCAGTTGCGTGATGGCGTCCAGCCCGGTCCACGCGGTCGTCTCGGGTGGCACGCTCACGGACAGTTCCGGGTCGACGAGAACCACGCGCGGCACCATGAGCGGCGAGCGAATGCTCTTTTTTACCGGGGGATCGGCGACGGTGATCACGGCGTTTTTGGTCGCTTCGGTCCCCGTCCCGCCGGTGGTGGGCATGGCGAGCATCGGTAGCGGCGGCTCGGTAATCTGAAGCCCCTGGCCGACGCCTTCGAGAAAATCGCGCACGCTCTGGCCATGTCGATTGGTCGCGAGCGCCGCCCCCGCCTTGGCCAGATCGAGCGCCGCGCCCCCGCCGAGGGCCAACAGAAAATCGCCCGGCCCAACGTTTGCTTCGTGCAAGTGCGCCGCGAGTTGATCGACATCGGCGACCTCCGGCTCGCGCGAAATCGTCGCGGCCAAAAGCACGGCGATCTTTGCGTTTTGCAATTGCGCCGCCAGCTCATCCCAGGCCCCGTTGCGCTGGAGAGTTCGCGAACCGAGTACGACGAAGGCGCGCCGCCCCAGCGTGGCAGCCAGCGCCCCAAGCTCGCGGCGCCGGCCCCAGCCAAACACGATCCGCGACGGAGACAGGAAATCATACTCAAGCATGTCGATCATCTTAGCGGGAAAGCCGACCCGGGGTCACCGTCCACTCCGGTCGCTCGGCCCGTTACCATTTTTGCAGCGCGTGGATACAACGATTCAAGTAGCGACAGCCAGGGTCGGCGGGAGAGGAGTTCGGCGATGAGCGAACCGCGAGGTTTTTTTGAACGCAAGCCGCTGCGAAAAGCGCTATTCAACTGGTTGGAACGCCATCAGCATCCTTTCAACCGCGGCATTCATTTCGTCGGCATTCCGCTGGTTTTGGCGAGCGTCATCCTTTTCTTTGTTTTGCCCTGGGAGCAATGGTACTGGAGCGCGGCCGCGTTTGTCGCCGGTTACTTGCTCCAGTGGATTGGTCATCTCATCGAAGGCAATGACGTGGGGGAATGGGCAGGCATCAAACGCCTGCTGGGTCTGCCTTATGTCGCCATTTCGCCCCGCTATCAAAAACCGGCCGACGATGCCAATTCCCCCGTTTATGAAACTCGCAAAAATTGATTTCTCTTTCCTGTCCGCCGCTTGCAGCCTAGCGTTCGCAAGTCGCCGCGCGACGGCTAGGCCGCAAGCGGCGGCCGGAAAAATCGCTACGATCGGCAAAGTTTTCCTGATTTATCATGCGGACGCTGCCGATAATCCAACTACACCAGGAACGCGCGCCTAGAAACAAAGTGGAACGCATCCATGGGGATGGATGTTGGACCTCTCGGCGTAGGTCAGGCTTTCGAGCCTGACGGTCGGGCTGGAAGGCCTGGCTTACAGGATGGGGTGTGACATGGATAGTCGGCGTTCGCAAGCCTGCAAGAAAGGGCTGGCGCTCGGTCTGCTGGCAATGCTAGTTGTAACCATCGTCTCGGGTTGTCAGCACCAAACTTTCTTGTCCAAGGATGTCTTCGACGAGGCACACAACGGCGTGCCTCTCAAAAAACTCGAACAAAACGAATGTGCGATTCAGGATCCGATCAGCGCCATGACCAAGGCGCCGGCGACGGTCATTGACTCCGATCGGGCGCCGCGCTACCTGACCCTGCAAGAAACGTTCGCCATCGCGCTGGAAAACGGCGCCGTCAGCGGTCGCGGCGGCGCGGCCTCCGGGCAACGCATGGGCATCGTGGACGACACCCAGGCCAGCATTTCCCCATTCGGCGGCTCGCTGATTCCCAACCAGACCGAGCGGATCCGCGTTCTCGCCATGTATCCGGCCATCACCAAGGCCGCCATGGAAGGGCAGCTCGCCCGCTTCGATCCGATCGCGTTCAGCACCATGAGCTGGCAGAATACCGACGAACTCCAGCAGGGTTTGCAATCGTTCCAGAACGGGCATGCGGCAACCTTCCTGTCCGGTCTGGTCAAGCCGCTGGCCACTGGCGGATATGTCAGCACGACGTTTCTCGTCGGCTACCAGAACCTGAACAACCCACCCTCGGGTGCTTTCAGCATTCTCAATCCACAGTACACGAGCCGGCTTATCCTCGGTTTCGAGCAGCCCCTGTGGAAGGACTCCGGCGTCACCATGAATCAGCTGTTGTCGCGTTCGCCGACTTTTACCGGGCAATCGCTCAATCCGGGCGCCAGCGCCGGCGCTTCGAGTGCCATCAGCAACCGCCAGGGGCAGCTCAGCAGCTTCGTGGATCGGCAGGGGGAGGGCATCCTGATCTCACGCTTGCGCTTCGACCAGCAGCGGGCCGAGTTCGAGCGCGCCGTCAATTTGCTGATTGTCAACGTCGAGAACGCCTACTGGAACCTCTACAACAAGTACGGCCAGCTCTACAGCTTTGAAGAAAACTTGCGCATCATGCACAAGACCTGGCAGGAGAGCTACATCCGCTTCAAGGGCGGCAAACTGGCGCCGGAGACTTATTACCAGATCATCGGCCAATACGAAGATTTCCGGGCCGAGCGCATCAGGGCTCTTGCCGAGGTCATCGAGGCAGAACGCAATTTGCGTGGCATCATGGGCCTGGGTGTGGAGGACGGCACGCGGCTGGTGCCGATCACGCCGCCGACCTTGACCGAGCTCAGGCCAAATTGGGAGCACAGCCTGCAAGAAGCGTTGAACCTGCGGCCCGAGTTGCAGATGGTACGGGACAACCTGCGCTATCACCAGTACCTGCTGTCGATTCAAAAGAATTACCTTCGTCCCGATCTGCGCGCGTTCGCACGCTATGAGCCGGTCGGCTTCGGAACGTCGTTGACGGGCAACGGCAGTTTTGTTGACGGGACCGGTACCACGCGCACCGCCAATTCACTGGAATCGGTGGCGCGCGGGCAATTTGTCGATTGGACGGTGGGGTTGAATCTGTCGATGCCCCTGGGTTGGCGCTATGAACTTGCCGCCATCCGGGCCGCCAAGCTCGAACTGGCGCAAAGCTACCTGCTGGTGAAAGATCAGGAAGAAAAGGCGACGCGCTACCTGCATTTCGTCTTTAACGAACTGGCGCACCGCTACAAAACCATTGAAGCCCATCGCTCGGAGCGCATCAACTACCAGAAGGGTCTGAAGATTCGCCTGCAACAGTTGGCCGCCGGTACGCTCAACTTCGGAGGCAACGAGAAGGAAGGCCCGCTGGTTTTCCTCGACGCTCAGCGCCGCTACGCCGCCGCCCTGGTCAAGGAATACAACGCGATTGCCGAGTACAACAACGCGCTGGCGAAACTGGAATGGGCCAAGGGCACGATCCTGCGTTACAACAACGTCCACATCAGCGAAGGGGGATTGCCGCAGGGTGTGCAGGTTCGCGCCGTCGAGTACGAAAAGGAACGGAGCCAATCGCTGATGCTCAGAACGCGGCCCGATTCGCTGTCGCAGCCTGGTCGGCTGTGCGACCCAAAGCACGGCGGGGTCGTCGGCCCGATGCTGGAGCAGCGAGTTTTCGACGCGAATGCCGATACGCCTTCCTCGCTGCCTTCGAGCCTGGACGTGAACTGGGCGCCTCCGGTGGGTGCACCGAAGCAGCCGCTCGAAGTCGTGCCCGCGGGAACGCCGAAGCAGCCGATCGAGGTCGCGCCGATCACGGTGCACCCGACGATCAAGGATCCGACCGTGACGCCCCGGCCGTTGCCGCGCGGCGACGTGGGCCCGGCCGTGAGGTTCGAGGCCAAGCCATTGCCGCTGCCGATCGAGTTCAAACAGCGGCTGCCCGGTCGCGCCGGTCACGTGGAAATGGACGCCGCGTCGCCGCTGCCTCGTCAGCCGATCGACCGCCTCCCGGAAGTGGCGACCCCGCCGCTGCCCGCGCCGCCGGTGGCGATCGCCGACCCGTTGCCCGCCCTGGAATTCGCGCCGCGCAAGTGAAGCCATCCCCTGGGATTGTATCCCGCAGCACACCCACGGCATGCTTGCCGTGGGTTGTGTTGTTTTATCGGCCCCTGCGGCGACAAATTACTCCTGGGGTTGGTTGGCCATCCTGGAGCGAACCCAGAGGGTGAACGGTTCCATCACCTCGCTATCGTCCCTACCTTCGCGCATGGCGATGAAGGTCATCAAATCTGCGGGCGTAACCGGGATTGGCAACGTCCGCGAGGTGGGAAGGGAAGCATACTCGCCTTTTTCGTTGAGCCCCATGAACGAAAGACCGGCCTTGTCCCAGCGCCACACTTCGGGCACTTTGAGGCTGGCGTAGATCCTCATGCGGTCGAGCGAGCTGTGGGTAATGTCCACTTCGAGAGCCAGGTCCGGCGGCGGGTCGCGGCGCAAATCGATCGCTTTCTTCCCGCGGACCTGCGCGGCATGGGCGATCCAGTAGCACTTGTCTGGCTCGACCCCCTTCTGTTTGCGGCGCCGGCGCAACGTGGTCGAGCCGCCCAGCCTGAAGGGGAGTTTCATTTCCCTGAAAAGGATGATCAACAACATATCCAAAAACTCGGCCAGGTTGTCGTGCTCATGGGAGATGGTCATGATTTCAAGGAACCCCCGATCGTAGGTAACGCGGAGATGGCGGTCGGAAAGATCGCGCAGGATGCGCGTATAGCGATTCCAGGGAACGCAATCGAGGATAAGCCGTTGTTTTTGCGGGATTCGCATGGTCGGCATGTTCTACCTCCAACAGGCAGGATACACCAGGCCGCGCAGCCAAGCAAGGCTGGGCCGCTTTATCCGCCGGCCGCGCGCGGATCAGGACGCCGATCGGCCGCGCGCCAGTTCTGCAGGGTCCAAACCACGAAGGCGACCGCGCCGGCCCCTTGCGCGGCGCTGACGCGCAGGTACCAGCGGTGCAGATGGCGAAAGGCGCCGTCGTCCAGGAGTTGACGCTGGTGCGTGTCGATGAGCGTTTCCATGCGCAGGTGCAGGCAGGCCAGCCAGGCCAGCGAACCAAGGAGGAAAAGCCAGGTTCCCCATCTCAGAAGCAAGCGAAAATCGCGCTCGGCGAGCAGGTCCCACGTCCAGGCGAGCAAGACGATCAGCCCGGCGAGGTTGAGCCAATCGGTGACGCGGCGCGTGATCAATCCCTGCGCGAAGTCGCTGCCGAGTTCGTCGCTGCCAATCGTCACGACGACGCCGCCGTAGAAGAGGAACCCGCCCTGCCAGAACATCAGAAGCCAAAGTAGAACGACGCGTCGAAAAACGGTCATGGCAGGTTCCTCGCCCGGTCATTATAACGTGTTCAGGGCAAACGCCCCGAATTCGTTTAGCCGCGACCCTCCGGGGAGCGCGGACTGAGCGCCGCGCGACCGCGCGGGATGGTATCCGCGCTCCCCGGAGGGTCGCGGCTAAACTCTAATGGAACACCCTCACATGAAACGTAGCGCATTATTGTTGCTGTTCCTGATGCCAATGGTTTCGCTGGCGGGCGAAAAACGCCGGGCGATGAAGGTGGAAGACCTGTTCCGCTTCCAGCGCGTTGCCAATCCGCAGATCAGCCCCGACGGCAAATGGGTCGTCTACGCCGTCGGCAAGGTGAGTCTGCAAGCGAACACGACGACGACCAACCTCTGGATTGTCTCCACCGAGAAAGGCAGTACGCCGAAGCAACTGACCACCAGCGCCAAGGCCGACCGTCATCCACGCTGGAGCCCCGATGGCAAGACCATCCTCTTCGAATCGAATCGCTCCGGCACGACCCAGCTCTGGAGCATCGGCATCGATGGCGGCGAGGCCAGACAGCTTACCAGGATCAGCACCGGCGCCTCCGTCGGCACGTGGTCGCGCGACGGCAAGCAAATCGCGTTCATGTCGGCCGTGTTCCCCGAGTATTCCACGAAGCCTTTCCAGGAAAGCGACGCCCTCAACAAGAAACGGAATGACGACAACGAAAAGAACCCCGTGAAGGCGCGCGTTTTCAAGAAGCTCTTCTTCCGCCACTGGGACGAATACGTCGAGGATAAGCGTTTTCACCTATTCGTGATGTCTTTCGACAACGGCAAGCCCGGGACGCCGCGGGACGTGACCCCGGGCGACCGCGATGCCTATCCCACGTCGTCCACGTTCTCGATTGGCGACGATTTCACCTTCAGCCCGGATGGCAAGTTCCTCTACTTCACGGCAGTCCCGGCGAAAAACGAGGCCTGGAATACGGATTACGATATCTGTCGCGTGGTGGTTTCAACCCGCGTCGCCACGCCTCGCTTCCCAACCGAGTGGGAAACGATCACGACGGGCAACCGGGCCGCCGACGGGGCGCCCCAGTTTTCGCCCGACGGCAAGTGGCTCGTTTACCGCGCCCAGAAACGCCCGGGCTTTGAAGCCGACCGCTGGGAGTTGATGGTCGTGCCTGCCAATGGATTCGATCAAGCTCCCGACAAGCGCCCCAAGCCGCGCAGCATCACGGCCGGGTTTGATGGCTCTCCCGATGACTTCGTCTGGATGCCCGACAGCGAACACATCTATTTCAGTGCCGACGACAGCGGCAAGCACGTCTACTTCGTGACTTCTATCAAAGACGCCAAGGTACGCACGGCGTTTGTGGATCAAAACGTCAACGGTTCGCTTTCCGTGAGTCGCGATGGCAAGAAATTCGCGTTCACGCGGACGGCCTCGCACCATCCCAATGACGTTCATGTCGCCCTTCAGGACGGGAAAGACTTCGACGTCTTCAACTGCAGTCAGGCAAACACCAAACTGCGGGCCGAACTCGACCTGCCGAGGCCCGAATCGGTGACGGTCAAGGGCGCCGGCGGCACGCCAATGCAGATGTGGATTCTGAAACCGCCCGGCTTCGACGCGACTAAAAAATGGCCGCTCGTCTACCTGGTGCACGGCGGCCCCCAAGGCGCCTGGAACGACGGCTGGAGTTTCCGCTGGAACCCGCAGATCTGGGCCGCTCAAGGGTATGTCGTCGCCTTCCCCAATCCGCGCGGCTCCACGGGGTTTGGCCAACAATACGTCGATGAAATCTCCGGCGACTGGGGCGGCAAATGCTACGACGACCTCATGGCCGGCCTGAAGCACCTCGAAGAGCAACCCTACATCGACACCAAACGCATGGGCGCCGCCGGCGCATCGTTCGGCGGCTACATGATGAACTGGTTCGCTGTCAACACCCCCAAGTTCAAGACCCTCATCACCCATTGCGGCGTGTGGAACTTCGACAGCATGTACTCCACCACCGAGGAACTCTGGTTCGATGAATGGGAACACGGCGGCCCCCCCTGGGGCAAGAATCGCGCGTCCTATGAAAAACATTCGCCTCACAAATTTGCCAAGAACCTCGGCAAGTTCAAGACGCCGATGCTGGTGATCCACAACGATCTGGATTTCCGCGTGCCGATCAGCGAGGGCATCCAGCTCTTTACGACGTTGCAGCGTCAGGGCGTGCCGTCGCGCATGATCAACTTCCCCGACGAAGGCCACTGGGTCCTGGGGCCACGCAATAGCGAATTCTGGCATCGCGAGGTGTTTGCATGGTTGAAGAAGTATGTGCCGGCGGGTGGGAGATGACCCCAATGGGCACTACCGCCGGCGCAAATGCGGGGGCGGCCCTTACTGCCGGCTGAACCGTTTTTTGAGGGATGGGAGTGAGAATATACCCCTTGGCCGAAAGGTTTCACGCACGTTGGCGTGCGGTGGCCACACCTGGACAAACCCCGGGGCCGGCCTAACATAGGACTCGTGGTTGTGCGAATCTGCGCCATGTCGGGTTAGGGTATTCGCGTTCAGCGCTGGACCTGGCGGCGCAGACGCCGCTGTCGTGGTGGGAATCATGCCCGGTTACACCCTGTTGTTCAATTGCAGCGAGGCGCCAGCTCCTTCAGGCCCAACTTCGGCACGGCTGAAGGAAGCCATGCTCAATACAGCAGCAAGTTGGTTTTTTGGCTTCCGTGTCTCAATTTGGGCCTTCCTTACACGTCGGTATCATTTCGACTGGGCCAGGTATCGAGCGCGATTAGAAGGGGCTTCCTTCAATTCCTTCGCTGACTGGCGAGAATCCATGCACAGCATCGGCTGGGCGGGTTATGATCCCAAGACGCCTGACACCTGGCTATTTGGCGTGCTCGGTTTTTGGATCCCGTTCGTGGGCGGCGATGTTCAGGGACACGAATTGTTTCACGCCTGCCAGGACGAGGCTAATGGGCTTTTTCGAAAGCGTGGTTGTTTGCTAGGGATCGCCGCGGAGTATTCTGCCCATTTCTGGGGTGGTCCCTTGTTAGGGATTCCGCTTGCCTATGGTGGAACGGGTATAATCCTATACACTATCTTGGTGCATCTCGTTGTGCCGTTGGCCGAATCCGTTGCGGCATTCGCTTGATGATTTGGGGCCACGCAATGTCCTTCATTAAAGGTATATTGACGATCTACGCGTTCGCCATGTTGTGGGGGCTCATGTCGGGCCTTGCGCTCGTTGGGATCCGATATTCCTTCGGCAAATTGCTGGACGGTTATCTGCTAGCCGTCCCCATCGTCGTCGGTCTAGCGTTGTCGATATTGCTTCTTTGGTTGATCGATTGCGTACGATCGCTTCGGCTAACCATTATGCAGCATTGTGCCATGATCGTGGCCCTCTGCTTTTATTGCTCGACCGGAGTGGGAATTGTTTTTGTCGTACGCATGTATTCGTGGTATGACCTCAGCAGCCACCAATTTGGCTTGTCCTACCTTACCTATTACCTTGCCCTGTGGTTCGGGCATTTGGTAATTGTGATGGGCCTTTTTTTCTATTTCATCAACCTGTGGCAAACCCACCGAAATGGCAAGCCGCAATTTGACCCCCAGGGCCTTTGGTTGTTTCAGTTCGCCCTTCAGCCGACCCGGCAGTTTATCCCACGGTCGATCGGAGTGGGGGCGTTTTTGATGGTCTCCGCCTTGATCGGTGTAATCCTGATCATTTTGGAGAAAAGAGGGCCCATACACAGTTTCGCAGCCGGCGTCGTCGGAGTCGTTTCCGCAGCCTCGTTTTCGGCCGTGCTCTTCCGTTATCTAGGACTCATGCGAGCCTATCGGCTGCTCCTATATTCCCTGGAGAAATCGGCAATCGAAGCGATGGCGCTGGCCGGGGAAATGGCCCGAGAGCAAGATCCTGAAAATCCTGAAGCAATTGATCAACACATCGACCTGTGCAACCGTTTTCGAGACCGTTTGTTGACACGGATTTATTCCTACGCGGCAAAACGCCAACATCAAGCGTACTCTTTGTTTCTGAAGACTTTGGTGGCGCGAGGCGAGAAGGCAAATCAGGAGTTTGAGAAAATCGCCAACGCCCTTCACGAGACAAAAAAAGATCTCTCGAAATTCGGGCTGGCGATCGACATCTCCAAGCATATCTGCGCCGATTTGCGTCAAGTCGGTGATTGGGTATCATTTTCCGATTTCAGCCTCGAAGACCAACTCCGACCGGATTTGCGCAACGCCATCGAAGACCTGAGTGCTTTTTTAGACGAAGTGGACAAGAAAAACCGAGACGAACGAGAAAGCAAAAAAGAATGGGGTTTCGGAATCGCGGAAATCACGTGTCTCAAAACGCGCGGCGTGTGGCTCGAGCAAATACCTTGGCTCCTCGACCTGGATGTCGACCGGAGTGGCTTACTCGCAAACCTGAAGGCCGTACTGGAGCGGGCGCGCCGATCCATGACAGAAACTCTCGATTTCCTGGCGAACCCCTCCATCCAGCCTGGTGATATTCCCAGCCAGGTAGATGAACAGAAAAGGGCGAAGTTAGACCATTACATCAAGAATGTTTCTCGCCGGCTCGGCGCGGTGGAGGCATTGATCCGAAACGACAAGCGCGAATTCCTCAAGCTGATCCAACCGGATGATTTAGACCTTTTCAGCCCAGCGGACCGTTCGCTTGACCGACCCTTTTTTCGCTTTTTGGTCCGCCTTTTTCCTCTGGACCCAGCCAAATGGGCCGGCCCATCCTCGTGCGCGAACCATGCCGCGTAGTCCGCATTCGTCGAGACTTGCGCGCCTGCCAGGTCCTCTAATATCAGTGAATTGTTTACGAGCCCCAGCGCTGGCGAGAAAGCATTGGGCCCCAAGCGAAATCCAGCGGGTGGCCGTGACAAGGGTTCGATCCACGACACAGGAAAAAACCGCAGGTCAAGCGATGCCTGACCTGCGGCCCTTGATTTCTTCTTCACTCCGCTCATCCTACCAGCGTCGCCCGTAGCCGATGCCAACGCCGAATACCGGCGCCGGCTCGTAAATGACGGGCGGCGGCCCGACGATGACGGGCCCCTCCTGGATTACCACGGGCCGAGCATGGCGGCGCGCTTGCATCTCCTGAATCACGCGCGGGCTGACGCGCTGGTCTTGTAGGTAGGTGAGGTCGTCCGTCGAAAGGTTGAACACCGAACCGGTGGTGCGGATTTGATCGATGATGATGCTGTCCGGCGTGTTGCGCTGGGACAACTGCACGACTTCGTTGATGCTCATTTGCCGGGCGGCCTGGGCGTTGACCGCGGCAATGGTGGCGGCGCGGCGATCCTCGCGATAGTCCTGGTTCGACCCGGCCATGCCGCCGATGGCGGTGCCGAAGATGCCGCCCACCAGCATGGCGACGGGGTTCCCGCGGCCGATCAGCGCGCCGGCGCCGGTGCCGACGGCGGCGCCGCCGAGCATGCCTTTTTCGGTGTTATTCATGCTACTGCATCCCACGGTGGAGATGAGCAGCACACCGGCAATCCACGTTTTGCTTCGCATGGTTCGCCTCCCTTTTTTCTCCCCTCTCCCTTTGGGAGAGGGGTTGGGGGTGAGGGTAGTTTTGCTTCCGCCCTCACCCCTGACCCCTCTCCCAAAAGGAGAGGGGGAGAATATGCCCGCACGCGACTTTTCCGTCAAGGCGAGATGTACAGGTTTTCCCGGCTTCGATAGCGCCCTACAATGGGCGGAACGAATTCATCGCCTCCAATATCGGCAAAGAGGAGTCAAGGAATGAAACGCTTCGCCAATGCTGTTCGTCTTTTCACCTTTGCGTTCGCCCTGCTGGCGTTCGTCCCGGGCCTCTATGCGCAAGACAAGGAAGCAGCGTACAAAAAGGTCGTTACCATTGAAGGTATCACCGAATACAGTTTCCCGAACGGCCTGCGTTTCCTTTCTTTCCCCGATCCTTCATCTCCCACCGTCACCATCAACATGACCGTCCTGGTCGGCAGCCGGCACGAAGGCTACGGCGAGACGGGTATGGCCCATCTTCTGGAGCACATGCTCTTCAAGGGAGCCAAGCTCTATCCCACCGTGGAAATCCTCGACAAGGCAATGCAATCCCGCGGCGTTTCCAAGAAGGAATACAACGCCACCACCTGGGTAGACCGCACCAACTACTACGAAGCTTTTCCGGCCAGCGATGACAACCTCCGCTTCGCGCTGGAAATGGAAGCCGACCGCCTGCATACCGCCTTCATCCGCCGCGAGGATCTCGCCAAGGAGATGAGCGTCGTGCGAAATGAATTCGAGATCGGCGAAAACAACCCGCGTTCCATTCTCAATCAGCGCATGATGGCGGTGGCGTTTGAATGGCACAACTACGGCAAATCAACCATCGGCAATCGGGCCGACATCGAACGCGTTCCCGCCGAGCGCCTGCACGCCTTCTATAAGAAATACTACCGCGTTGACAACGTGGTCCTCGTCGTCAGCGGCAAGTTCGACGAGAAGAAGGCCCTGGCGCATGTGAGCAAATACTTCGGCGTCTTGAAGGCGCCGGCGACGCCCATCGAAAAAACCTACACCGAGGAGCCAGCCCAGGACGGCGAGCGCTCGGTCACCTTGCGCCGGGTCGGCAAAGTCGCGGTTGCCGGGCTGATGTATCACATCCCCGCCACCGCGCATGAAGACAACGCCGCCTGTGAAATCCTCGGGCTGGTGCTCGGTGACACGCCGTCAGGGCGGCTTTTCAAAACCCTTGTGGAAAAGAAAAAAGCGACTTCCATCGATTACAACGTGACCAACTGGCACGACCCCGGCACGATCGAGATGACCGCCCAGGTGCTCGACGGCGTCCGGCCCGAAGAAGTCCGCGACCTGATGATCGCCGAACTGGAAAAGCTTGCCGAGAAGCCCATCACCGAGGACGAAGTCAAACGTATGGTTCGCAAATACCTGTCCTTTCGCGCCCAGGTCATGACCAAGAGCACCGCGACGGCGCTTGAACTGAGCGAATGGATCGGCGCCGGCGACTGGCGCCTGCTGTTCGTCCACCGCGACCGCATCGCCAAGCTCAAGGCCGCCGATGTCAATCGCGTGGCCGTCAAGTATTTGCGAAGCAGCAATCGCACCGCAGGGTTGTTCCTGCCCACCCTCAAGGCGACGCGTACGCCGATCCCGCAGGGTCCCAATATCGCCAACCTGGTCAAGGATTTCAAGGGAGGCAAGGCCGTCGCCAAGGGTGAATCGTTCGACGCCACGCCCGAAAACATCGAGAAACGCGTGCGCCGCTTGCAGCTCAAGTCGGGCCTCAAGGTCGCTCTGTTCCCCAAGAAATCGCGTGGCGAAACCGTGTCCGGCCGACTCACGCTGCGCTTCGGGAACGAGGAGTCCCTCGTGGGAAATGAATTCGCCGCCGCCGCCCTGGGCACCATGCTCGTCCGCGGCACGAAGAACCGCAGTCGGCAACAAATCGTCGAGCAACTGGACATCCTCAAGTCGTCCCTGAATTTGACCAGCGGGCTCGGCGTGCTCAATGTGACCTGGGACACCAAGCGCGGCCAACATGACAAAGTCCTGGGTCTCATTCGGGAAATCCTGCGCGAGCCGACCTTCCCGGCCGCGGAACTGGCGGAAATCAAGCAACTCCGCAAGCAGGGAATCGAGCAGACGATGGTCGATCCGCAGGGATTGGCCATCAACGCCTTGCTGCGCACGCTCAATCCCCATCCGCCGACGAGCATCCATTATGTCCCGACGCACAAGGAATCGCTCGCCCGGCTGGCCAAGCTCAAACGCGAGGATGTCGCCAAGCTCTACCAGGAACAAGTCGGCGGCGCCGTCGGTGAGCTGGCCCTCGTGGGTGATTTCGATTCCGATGACGTGCTCAAACAGCTTGAAACCATCTTCAGCGACTGGACTCCCACCGTGCCCTACCGGCGCATACCCAGCGTGCTGGTGAAGGATGTCAAGGCAACCAGACTGACGATCAACACACCCGACAAGGAAAACGCCGTGTTCGTCGCGGCCTTCACGTTTCCCCTGGACGATTCCGCGGCGGATTATCCCGCCCTCGAAATGGGGAACGAAATCCTCGGCGGCAGCTTCACGTCGCGCCTGGTGGATCGTTTTCGCCAAAAAGAAGGCTGGAGCTACGGCGCCAGTTCGTACCTTTCCGTGGGCGCCAAGGACAAGGTGAGCCGATTCTTGATT
The DNA here is from genome assembly GCA_016191165.1 of Planctomycetota bacterium. Lineage (GTDB taxonomy): Bacteria > Planctomycetota > Planctomycetia > Gemmatales > Gemmataceae > SIAQ01. The sequence continues at coordinate 31,619 of JACPPF010000039.1, read as the reverse complement.
TACGCATCGTGCGAACCCAAGGTCATGGAAAAGGCGGACAAGGCCGCTTCGGAAGAGCTGGACCGAATCGTCAAGAAGGGCGTCACCGAGGAGGAGTTGAGAATCGCGATCAAGTCCACGCTCGAAAACCTGCGCCAGGATCGCGGCAAGGACGGGACGCTGGCGTCGCTCTTGCGCGAGGGACTTTACCTCAAGCGCACCTTCGCCTACCAGGCCGAGCTGGAGAAAAAAATTGCCGCTGTCACGGTGAAGGACGTGAACCGGGCCCTGGCGGCGCACCTCTCTTCTGGAAGACTGGTGATCGTCCGCGCGGGCGATTTCAACAAGAAGAAATAATGCCCTCGTTTAGCCGCGACCCGCAGAGGAGCGCGGGCGGAATTCCATGCGTTCGCCAGGCGGCCGGCCCGCGCTCCCCCGCGGGTCGCGGCTAAACGAGAATACGTTTTTTGATGCTCGACAACGCACCCATCCTGAGCCACAAACACGGCGGCCTGACCATCGAGGGCTACTCGCGCGCGGCGGTGCAAAGCTACTGGCGCATTCCCGAACTGAAAGTCGGCTTCGACCTCGGCGCCCAGCCGTGGGACTTCATGGGCACCGGGACCTGGCTGCTCACGCACATGCACCTCGACCACATGGCCGCCCTGCCCATCTACGTCGCGCGCCGCCGCATGATGAAGATGGAGCCGCCCACGATCTACCTGCCCGAATACGCCATCGACGACGTGCGCCGCATCCTGAACCTCATGCAGCGCCTCGATCGCGGCCGGCAGGCGTGCAACCTCGTCGGCGTCAAGCCGGGGCAGGAGATCGACCTGTCGCGCGAATTGGTTATCAGCGTCTTCGAGACCACGCACACGATCCCGTCGGTCGGCTACCTCATCTGGGATCGCCGTAACAAGCTAAAAGAAGAATACCACGGCTTGCCCGGCGACCAGATTCGCGACCTGCGTCTCTCCGGCACCCAGGTCACGCGCGAAATCCGCACGCCCATTCTGGCCTACACGGGCGACACGAGCCCAGGCGGCCTGGACGGCTTTCCGCCGGTCTATGAGGCGAAGGTCCTGATTACCGAGATGAGCTTCATCCGCGCCAAGCACCGCCGTGAGAAGATTCACAAGTTCGGGCACATGCATCTGGACGACTTCATCGAGCGTGCCGATCGCTTCAAGAACGAGCTGATCGTGTGCGGCCATTTCAGTACGCGCTATCAAGGGAACGAAATTCGCCGCATCGTGGATGCGAAGTTGCCGGCGGGGTTGCGTGCACGGGTCAAGTTGTGGATTTGATTGGCTGAATTCGTTTAGCGCCCGCGTGGCGCCGCGCGAGCGCTAAACGTAAACTTGCCCACGCACGAAAACCGCCTCCACGCTCCCAGGAAACGTTATTCCCTCGAACGGGCTCCAGCCGCACTTCGTTTTCAAATCCTCGCGGCGAATCGTGGTCGGCTTCCTCAAATTCAGCACCGTGAGCGAACCGACGTATCCCGGCAGCAGGCGGCCCCACCTCTCTTTTTGGTAGGCATTGACAAACGCCCCCGGATTCGCCGAGCAGATCGCGGCAATGCGGGCCGGCGTGAAACCCTTCTCGACAATCAACCAGGTGACGAACGGCCCATAGGTGTCCAGGTGCGGTTGCCCGGACACCCCACGTTCCTTCTCAGCCAGCGTGTGCGGCGCGTGATCGGTCGCGAGGTAGTCGGCCGTGCCGTCGCGCAGCGCTTCGAGCATCGCCTCCCGATCGCTCGGCGAACGCAGCGGCGGATTCATCTGCATCCACGCCCTGTTGGCAGCCGTCACCTGCGCGGTATCGAAGAATAGATGGTGCGGCGTCACCTCCGCGGTCACTCTGACGCCGCGCGCCTTCGCGGCGCGAATGAGCGGCAATCCCTCGCCCACCGAATAGTGGCACAGCTTGCCCGAGAGCCGATGTTTCTCGATCATCGCCAGCGCGAACCGCGTCGCGCTTAACTCGCATTCGGCCGGTCGGCGCTCCTCGTGCGTCGGCGCCATCTTGTGCTTTTCCAGCAACCCCGGATCCTCGCAATGAAAACTGACCGCCCGCCCAACGTAGTTTGACAACGTGGCATCGAGTTGTTCCAGCGTGGAAAAATACAGATCGCCCACGCTCGGCCCCATGTAGGCCTTGTAGGGGACATTTCGTACTAACGGCTTCGTCCCCGGCCCGATGCCGCCATACAACGTGAACGTCACCGGCAGGCCCTGCGTGAGCAGCAGCGTTTCCTTGACCGCATAAGTGGCGTCGTCGATCGGAGCGGCGGGGTTATTCGGCATGTCCGCAACATGCAAGACGCCGCCATGCAGTGCCGCGGCGGCGGCGCAGGCGAACGTCTCCTTGTGCGTTTCTTTTTGCGTCACGTCTTCCCGGGCGTGGATGTGAATGTCGCCCATGCCGGCGAAGATCAGGCAACCGTCGCTGAAGACGTGGTTGGGCGGGCCGAGTCTTTCACCGACCGCGGTGATGACGCCGGCCTCGATGGCGATCTGCCCGTGCCGCACGCCATCGATGTCGGCAAGGCGGCCTTCGATGATGACGGAACCCATGTGGTCGTCCCTTTTCGTAAAGCGCCCGCATGGCGCGGCGCGGGCGCTCAACGAATTATCGCTCGTCTCCGAATTCCCGTCGCAGGCGATCGAGTTCCACCCGCAACTCGCGCACCGTGGCCGCATACGTCGGATCAGCATAAACGTTGCGTATTTGCCGCGGATCTTTCTGGCGATCGAACAGTTCCCATTCCGGCATCAGGTTCATTTTCCGGGCGCCCTTCATGTCCAGGTGTTTGCCATAGTAATGGATGAGGGTGTGCCGCCTGGTTCGCACGCCGTAATGGGCGGGGACGTTGTGCGACCCATCCAGGTGCATCCAGTAACGGTAATAGATCGACTGACGCCAGCCCGGCGGCGTCTTGCCCTGGAGGATCGATTTGTAGCTCTTGCCCTGCATTTCCTTCTTCGCTGCCGCGCCGGCGATGTCGAGAAAGGTCGGCGCATGATCGATGTTGAGGATCATGTCATCGTTGACAGTTCCCGGTTTCGTTTGCCCCGGCCAGCGGATGATGAGCGGTGTTGTCAAGCAGGGTTCGTACATCAGGCGCTTGTCGTACCAGCCGTGCTCGCCGAGAAAGAAACCCTGATCGGACGTGTATATGACGATCGTGTCCTCGGTTAGCCCTTCGGCATCGAGGTAGGCCATCAGGCGGCCGACGTTCTCATCGACGGCGGCGATGCACGAGAGGTAACGCTTCAGGTAATGCTGATAGGCCCACTTGCGAAGCTCCTCCGCCGACTTGTCCTTGGGGATATCCATTTGCAGGTCGCGTTTGCTGAAATCCTGACCGATGCGCATCTTGATATTGCCGACTTGTTTCGCGCGGCCCTTGTAGTCATCCTGCAAAGTCTCCGGCTCGGGAATCATCACGCCCTTGTACAGATCCTTGAAACGCGGCGCCGGGTCCCACGGGCGGTGCGGCGCCTTGAAATGGCAGAAGAGCATGAATGGCTTTTTCTTGTCGCGCTTCTTCAGCCACTCCAACGACAGATCGGTTATGACGTCCGTGGAATATTGGCCTTTGTATTCCTTCAGGCCCTTCTTCGTCATGCCCATCGCGCGCAGCCTGGGATTGATGTAGACGCCCTGGCCGGGCAAGATGTTCCAGTAGTCGAATCCGGTCGGGTCGATGCCGAGATGCCATTTGCCGATCATTGCGGTTTGATATCCGAGTTGGCGCAGAAAATGAGCAAGGTGCTGGCGATTCTTGTCGAGTTGATCGGCAAGTGTGTAGACGCCGTTCTTATGGCTATACTGCCCGGTGAGGATGGCCGCACGACTTGGCGTGCAGATCGAGTTGGTCACCATGGAGTTGGTGAAGCGGATGCCCTGACGGGCGAGTTTGTCCAGGTTGGGCGTTTTCACGACCGGGCCCAGCCAGGACTTGTAGGCGCCGATGGCGGCGTTGGCGTGGTCGTCCGCCATGATGAAAATGATGTTGGGCTGTCTTTTTTTGGCCTGGGCGTGCAGCGCAGAGGGAATAACCAGAGCGCACAGGCATGGGATAAGAAGCCATCGAATCATCTCAGATTCTCCTTGTTCACATTTAGAGCGTCCAAAGAAATGAAGTAGGTCAGGCTTTCCAGCCTGACCGTCAGGCTAGAAAGCCTGACCTACTTTCATTGTTTTAGGCACTCTTAGCGTTCGCATGGCGCCAGGCGAGCGCTAAACGTCAACTGATTTCACCAGTGCATCACGAAACCGCCATCGACGTTGACGCATTGCCCGGTGATGCTTTTGGCATGAGGCGACGCGAGATACACCGCCATCGCCGCCATCTCCTCGGGGGTTTGCCATTGGCCCAGCGGCACGACTTTGCGGATTTTTTCGCCCGCCCAGTCATCGTAGGCTTGCTTCGCGTTCTCGGGTTGCATGTCATTCCAGGCGGCCCAGATCGAGCGGTTGAGTTCAGTCTTGACCATGCCGGGGCACAGGGCGTTGACGCGCACGTTGTAAGCCGCGAGGTCCTTGGCGGCGCATTGCATGAAATTGATGACGGCCGCCTTGGACGCGCTATAAGGCGGATCGGTCTGCGAACCGATCTGCCCCGCGACCGAAGCGCTCAGCAGCATCGACCCGGCCCTGGCGTCAATGAAATACGGTGCAAACGCATGAACCGCGTTCACCGCGCCTTGCACGTTCACCGCCAGCACGCCAGGCCAATCGCCCGGCTCCAGATTCCAGAACGGGAAGCCGAACTTGCCCGAGCCGATGGCCACCGCGAACACCAGGTGGTCGATCCGCCCGCGGTCGGTCTTGAACCTCTCGGCCGCCTGCTTCATGGCGCTGAAATCCGTGACATCGCCCACGAAGGCGCTGACCTTGGCGCCGAACTCGCGCGCGATGTCCATCGCGGCGTCGCCGACGCTGGTTTCGCGATCGACGAGTGCGACGTCGGCGCCCTCATGCGCGAACTCGCGAGCGATGGCATGGCCGATCCCACGCGCGGCGCCGACGATGACGGCAGTCTGGTTGCGGAGGTTGAGGTTCATGGAATACTTCCTCGGCGTTGAACGACCGCACGGCGCCGGGCGGGCGCTAAACGCTGACCGGATTAACGATAGTCCTCGCGGATCGGTGTGAAGATATCGAGGGCCTTCACGGGCTCGTCGAGAGCCACGACGCGGTGCTTCACGTTGCCGGGAATGCGCCACATGTCTCCCCTGGTCAACAGTTTCTCCTCCCCGCCGATGGTGAACAGGGCCTTTCCTGCCAGAAGGATGCCGACCTGTTCGTGCGGGTGGCTGTGTTCCGCGACCACGGCGTGCGGCTGCAAATCAACGTAGGAAAGCATCAGTTTCTCCGTGGAGCAAGTCATGATGTTGACGCCGGGGAAGATCGCGTGGTGAGCGCAATCATCTTTCGTGGGGAAATAGAGAGACATGCCAGGACCTCGTTTGCCGCTTGCGGCTTAGCGCTCGCAAGGCGTCGCGCGAGCGCTAAACTACCGGCGGCGATGAAAAAAAAAACCTCGGCGATGAAGCCGAGGTTCATTGTATGAGCAAACTGTTTTTTCAGCGATTGCCGAACAACCCCGGCGAGCCGAGTTGATAATGCATCTCGGTGCTGGCGCGGATGACGAGCGAGCGGGTCGGGAAGAAGAAGGTGATGGAGCCGGGGCCGTTGGGCTGCCAGTATTGCGGCTCAATCGTCATCTGGATCAGGTTGATCAATTGCTGGGCGTTCTGGGCCATTTGAAACTGGGCCACGAATGGGCCAAACATCATCTGCACCTGCGGATCGGGCGCGATCAGATCATCGATCTGGTAGGTCCGGGTGACGAGGAATTCGCTGGCCTTCTTCGGCGTCATTACCTGAATCGCGCCTTCCTTGATGATGTAAGTCAAACCCTTGTCGCCGAGGATTTTCTTGAGGACGGTGCGAACCGATACCTTTTGCACCTTGAAGTTGACCGGATCGTCATAGTCGGCATTGGCGTCCTTCAAGGAGCCTTCGTCGATGATGATGCTCAGGCCCGTGCGGTCTTGCAGGGCGCCAATGACGGTCTTGAACTTGTCCCCTTCGTATTCGACGGAGATCGTCGAGTTGAGCGTCTTGAGAACCTTCTTCTCCTTGTCGGTCAACTTGGCGCTGACGCGGTCCTTGGCCCGCTTCGTCAGTTCCTTCCAGTACGACGGAAACGCGATCGGCACGTCGCCGGTCGGGATCGGTGGATCTTTTTCAATGCTCAGTTTGATGGCGTTGAGATTCCTCTCGCGCTGCCGTATCAGGTCGGCATAGGTCTGCTGGGCCGCCTTGCCTGGGCCGATGTAGCGCTTGGCGACCGAGATCGGGCCATCGTTGGGATCGGCGGCGGGCCTGGTTGTTCTCGGACGGCCTGGATCGCGGTAGGGCGGGCGCTGGTCGTCGATGATGCGTTTGGCACGCGTGGCCGCGTGGACCTGGGCCAGCTGCGCTTGCAGGCTGCGAATCAGCGGCGTGCGATCGCTCTCGGTGAGCAGGTCGCTGGCCGCCTGCACCCTGCGAATCATGCGTTCCAGGATGAAGCGTGCCTCGGTCGCGTCGGTCTTTTGCAGCCGGCGAGCGTTATCCAGCGCGTCGCGCACCTCCACCTTGAGTTTTTGCGCGGCGATGCGCTGCTTGGCCGCGAAATCCTTCAAGTCGTCCTGAGCCCCGACGGAGAAGGCAAATAGTGCCAGGAAAGCGAAAGCTGCGAAAAATTTACGCGCCATGTTCGGGGCTCCTGTTAAGGCGGAAAGGGTTTTTCCCCAATAACCTGATGTTATCCTTCCGCCGGCCGCAACGCTAGACAAAAATACTTGTTTTCGTGAAACTTTTTCCAACCGGTTGGCGAACGGACCGACCTTTGACAGGAACGCCAACTTCGGTGCGACTTGCGCAGGTAGGTTTCAAAGTCGTTGGCCGCTTGGCGTGGGCTATCCCGCTGTTGCACAGTAGGGGGTAAAGTGAAGCGCCCGTTCATGAAAAATCGCGCACCAAATTGATTCCGCTGTTTCAGCCTTGTCAATCCACGCAAGGGCCGTTCTAGTCCATACCGCGCGAAAAAACCTGGGGGTTTTTGCTTGACGCCCGAAAAGCCGGTCTGTTATTATTTGCGAAATAAGTTACGTTCCCTTCACAATTCCGGGAGCCGAAGGAATCGCACCCTGTTCAACTGGAAAACCTGGCTGAGTGAACTTATGTACACAATGGGGGGGGCAGCGTTCACCGTTCGTTAAACGCCGACCTCTTTTCGTTGAGACCCTCGAAGATCGCACCACGCCTGCATTTTTTAACTGGACCGGAACGGCCGGGGACAATCTCTGGGACACGCCGGGCAACTGGGACCAAAACGTCTTGCCGACGATTGCCGATGATGTGAGCATCAATCAAGCCAGCGCCGATATTCTTGTCAACCAGGCGGGGGCTGCGCGCTCCATTTCGATGATGACCTCGGTCAACTTGGTCGTCAACAATTCCTTGACAATCGATCAGAACGCCAATATCTCCGGCCAGATGAAGGTGGCCGGGACGTTGACCGCGAATGCGAACGCCTCCCTTTGGCCGTCGGGCGGCATGGACGTCCGCGGCGACATCAACCTGGACACCGGTAGCCAGCTGACGCTGATGAACGGCAATTCCATCCTGGGCGACGGCGCGGCCATCACCGGCGCGGGCCTCGTTTCCTTCGGCATGGGCAGCGTCACTGTCGAAGGCACGGCAACCATCGAAAACCTCACCATGACCGGCGGCGACCTGCAAGGCCCCGGCGCGCTCACCATCACCGGCACGATGAACTGGCAGGGCGGCAACCTCTCCAGCAATTCCTATCCCGGCACCCTCAACATTGCCGACACCGCCACCCTCAACATCTCCGGCTTTAACAACAACATTCAGGGCTGGACCGTCAACATCGACGGCATCGCCAATTGGACCCAGGGCGACGTCGGCAATGAAGCCAGTACGATCAACGTCGGCGCGCTTGGCGAGTTCAATATCTCCGTCAGCTACGGAACCTGGCGCGACACCTACCAGGATGGGCTTTCGACCATCAACAACTATGGGACGATCAACTCGGTCGGCGGGATGGCGGGGATGCCGGTGGCTATTGAGCCCGGTCTGAATTTGACGGGCGCCGCCTTTATTAACGCCGGTTCGATTGAATTGCGTGGTGGCGGTTGGTTTAACGTTGATTTGGAAATCGCACCGAATGCAGAAGTTGTGTTAGACAACGGCTTATTCGTAGCGGAAAAAATCCAACAGCCAGGAGCCAACCAAGCGGGGCGGTTTGTGGTCGGAAACGGCGGAGATGCGCGTCTGGAAGTGCCGGTCAATCAGGTGGCTTTTGCTAAGCGTATCGAACTGCGAGCAGGGGGAACCATTGCGGGATTTGGAGAACTGCGAATACTCCACAGTCTTGTCTGGACCGCAGGACAAATGGAGGGTAATGGAACCACGGTTTTCGACGTTGACGCAATGGTAACGATTGACGGCTCCGTCCGTTCGGATGACCGCGCTATCGAGAATCGTGGCGGGATGGCAATCCAATTTGGACGAACGCTTACCATCGTACGCACCAATCTTAACAATACCGGATGGATTCAATTGAAGGATCAGGCTAGGATCCGTGACGGACTGAACGACCCCCAACAACCCGCCACATTGGTCAATTCAGGCGACCTCGGCGTGGTGTCCGGTCAAGCTGTTGTAGATATCGTGATGGACCAGCAGGGAAACGTGACCGTGCTCGAAGGCCAATTGAGATTGGCGCGTTCCGTGACGGTCGCACCAGGGGGTGTGTTATTTGTCGATTCGCAAGCGATTCTAGCGCTAGATAATAACGGGGTTCTTCCGGCCCCGATTTATTCGTTTGCTGCAAATTCCACGATCACAGGCAGCGGCCGCGTGATTTATAGCGATGGCGGCGGAGGCGGCCGCATCTCGCTAAACGCCAACGCGGAGATTTACATTGCCAATTTCACAATGGGCAGCGGAACTATTGCCGGGCCTGGCGTGCTCAACGTAGCAAACTGCGAATGGGAAAGCGGCTTTGTGAGTAATGGCGCCTCGATTAACGTGGCAGCGGGAGGCACCATGAATATCACGGGAGCCTTGGACGTAAATAATGCAACGGTGGTCAATTATGGAACCGTCAACTGGACGGCCCCTGTCCCGATTCGCCTCGCTAACGACGCCAAAATTAAAACAAATGGCATGTGGGGTCAAGGAGATTTCAACGTTTTGACAGCGCAGCAAATCTTGGACATTTCACCTCTCGGTGCACCCACTCCGCGACTTGAAATCGAAAACGCGGGAGTGTTCCGAAAAATCAGCGGTGGGCAAAACGTCATTTGGATTCCGATTTTCAATTTGGGGGGAACGCTGGACGCGGGAGTCGGTGATTTTCAAATGGAGGAAGATTACTTTTTCAACGGCGGCACTACCACGGCCGGTTTGGGTGGCAATCTCGACTTCAAGAAAACTGTGATTCAAACCTTCGGCGATACCTTCATCGCCGGGACGATGTCCGCTTCGTCATTGACCATTGGGGGCGGAACGCTGACGCTGGGCGTTAGTTGCTGTGGCCTTGACGGGACCTTGATCGCTGCGGTAACGAATTATGGCTTGATTCAGGGCCGAGGGGCTATTGTTGGCAACGTCGAAAACCAGGCATCCTTGGCCCCTACGGGGGGGGCCGGGGAGATGGGTGCCCTCTTGATCGCGGGGAACTACACTCAAGGATCGACGGGGACATTGGTGGTTTCCCTCGCGGGTACTCAAAGCGGCGAGTACGATACCCTCACCGTGACTGGAAACGTCACCCTGGCAGGCACGTTGAGCGTTGCATTGTCTGGTGGTTTTTTACCGTTGCCAGGCGACGCTTTTGATATCCTTGAGTACTTTGGGCAACGCCAGGGAACTTTTGATCTGGTGATCGGGAACGGCAACAATTTCCCCTGGACAGTCAGTTACGACACCGAAGGCAAGGTCATCGTCGGCATTTGAAAAAAATGGGCCGTAAAGGCTGATTCAAGGCAACCGGCTTTTGAGGGTCCTGACATGCGATTTGTTCTTGGTTGGGTCGCTTTGGTGTGTCTATTCACGGCCACGGCGTCAATGGTCGGCGCTCAAGACCTATTCGCCAAGGACGTGTACGATGGCGGCTGCGTTTTGGATATTTCCTTCGAAGCGCCCGGCAAACGTTTTTTGACCGTCGGCACGAATCGGAAGGTGTACGTTTGGGATTTGCAAACGAAGAAAACGTTACGCACGTTTTCGTTTTCCGAACGTCCGGGCTTTGCGGCCTTTTCCCCATCGGGCAAGTCAATCATCGTCACGGTTCGCGCTCCAAAAGCCTTGCGGCTCCCTATCGAATTGCCGAAACGCGTGGTAGACCGTTTGCCCGTTGCGCAATGGCGCGTGGTGGAATGCGACCTTGCCTCCGGCATGAAAAAGACCATTTGCGGCGCCAAGACGGAAGAGATTCCCGTCGGTTTCAACGTGAAATCCGAAACGGTTGTTCTTTATGGCGCACGGCCAGCGCCTTTTAACGAGACACATTATTATCTGAAGATTAGAACGATCAAATCCACTAAGGAACTCGTCCGCGTGTGGAAACAGCCTTTCAACGTGATGGCCTTTTCCCAGGATCACACGCGTGTCGCTCTTCTCTTCGGCAATGGCCTCATTCGGATCGTCGATCTGCAAACCGAGCAAGTGTTATTTGCGTTTCAGCTGGACGCAAACGCGGATTCGGGGTTGGCGTTTCTTCCGGACGGAAACCGATTCGTTGCGATTTCGAAAGAGGAATCACAAATCCTTTTTTTCGGGAATATTGCCAAGAAAAAGATTGAGCCGTCGCGACGACTGCTTTATAGCCTCGTTGGGATCAATGGCGTCAGTAAAGACGGGCGTTTCGTGGCTTTTAGATGGCAACAACGGTTGGTTGCTTGGGACTTCAAAGCTGGGCAGGCGAAACAGTTTGCCGGCATACACCCCGCGAGGTGGGACATCATCGAATTCTCACCATGCAATACCTTCTTGATGGCTGCCGACGCCAGGGGGAACCTTTACCAGTTCAAGATACCCGCGCATGACCGCTGATGTTGTGTGCACCTTGTTGCTTTGAATGTGGGCTTCCGTGCGTTGTTCGTTTGCGCTCCCAGCCATGCCCCTCCTATCCTGTTAACACCGGTGTCCTCTCGCGGTTACCCATCCACGCCCCCGGACTGATCTGGAGGAAGCATGGGCATCTACGTTGAAATTCGCATCCGCGGCACGATAGCGGAACTCGTGCGCCGGACGCAGACGCCGGACCTGCATGCTCGCTGGGATCTGCGCTTCACCGACATCGAGTATCTACCCCGCCCCGACGAGGACGAACCGCAGCGATTCCTTTATGCCACGCGGATCGGGTTCGGGCTTGCCGTGCGAGGCACCGGCGAAACGGTCGGCCGGCATGACGCCGATACCGGTGAACAAACGTCCGCACTCAAGTTCTACTCGGACGACGCGCACTCGCTCATTCGCCAGGGCGCCGGCTACTGGCGCTACGTTCCCACCGACGACGGCGTTCTTTTCATCACCTACTATGACTACCGCGTTCGCTTCGGCGTCCTGGGACGTGCGTTCGATGCGCTCGTCTTCCGACCGCTGCTGGGCTGGGCGACCGCGTGGAGTTTCGATCGCTTGCGGCTCTGGATCGAGAAAGGCATCGACCCCGCGCTCTCTCTGCAACGCAGCCTGACCCACGCAATCGCCCGGGCCGGCCTGGCTTGCGTTTGGCTCTATCAAGGCATCGTTCCCAAGTTGCTCGCCGCGCATGTCGATGAGCTTGCCTTGATTCAGGAGGCAGGCATCTCAGACAGGCTGGCCTCGCTGGCGCTGCAAGCGCTCGGGTGGAGCGAAGTTTTCTTCGGCATCGCCATGCTGTGCTGTTTTCGTCAACGCTGGCATTTTGTGCTGACCCTTCTGCTGGTGGGCCTGGCAACGGCGGATGTGGCTCTCAACTCGCCACGTTTCTTGTCGGCTGCATTCAATCCGGTCAGCCTGAACGTCCTGATGGCGACGCTCGCCCTCATCGGCTGGAACGCCAGTCGCGACTTACCTTCGCCGAACCGATGCCGGCGCACGCCGGCTAAGCGGGGTGTTTCTCGCAAAGGCGCAGAGGACGCAAAGGAGGTCACGGAAAAGAAGTGTACGTCGAATCCATGATCCTTGACGCGATCGCCCTTCGCGTCCTTGGCGACTTTGCGAGAAATTCTTTTCCATGTGAGGCATTATGAAATCCATCTATCAAAAAATCCTCGGGCCGGCCTTCAATCGGCTTCATCCGCAAATCCAGAAACGCTTCGGCTTCAGCAGCGCGGACGGAATCGCCTCGGTTGGAACCGGCGTCATGGCGGAAATCTGGCACGGGCGGTTTTACACGCTGCCCTTCCTCTACCTGGGAACCTGGCGACGCGTCCTGTTTCCGGAAACCGGTACGAACGTTCCGTTCACGATCCGGAACTACGCCTATCAGGATCGGTTTGGCCGCGAGACTGTGACATGGATTCGCAGCTTTCAAACCGCACGGCCGCGCCGGTTTGACGCCTACATGATCCACAGTCCGAGGCGCGGCAAGATTGTCGATTACCTCGGCACGCACCAACACCTGGCCGTGGACATCGACCTCACGGTGGACGAACGAGGCGGCCTGCGGCTGCGTTCCGGCGAGCAGCGCTTTTACGAAGGTCCCATCGCCTTCCGGTTTCCGCAATTTTTCTCGGGAGTCGCGGATGTGACCGAATGGTACGACGACGCACTCGGGAAATTCCGCATCGAAGTTAACGTCACCAATCGTTTCTGGGGCCCGCTATTCGGCTATCGCGGCGTCTTCGACGTGACCTGGCAATCCCTCAAGCCCGACTCGATCCCAGACGACGTGAGGCCGTGTCGCGAGGAGGGTAGGGAATGACGCGTGCAAATGAGCATCCTTTTTGCCGGTGGCACACGTATAATTCTCGTGTATCCTTGCCGCATTTTTTCGGAGTGGAGCATGGGAATCACACACGTTACCGCACGAATCTCCAACCTCGCGGGTACATCGCCGACCGCTTTCGAGGCCGAGTTCCTGGTGGACACAGGCTCGATTGATTGCATGGCGCCCAGCGACAAGTTGCTGGCGGCTGGCATTAAACCCGAGGGAAAAAGAGTCTACGAACTCGCGAACGGACAGCCAATCGAGTACGAATATGGTTTCGCTCGCGTTGCGTTTTTCGGAGATGAGACCGTCACTCAGGTAATCTTCGGACCGCTGAACACCGAACCGATTCTTGGCGTCGTGGCCCTCGAAAACACGGGCGTTGTCGTGGATCCGGTGACACGGAACCTGAAGCGCTTGCATGCCAGGCCCCTAAAATGACTGTGTTGAAATATCCGCCACTTTACCGGTGGCGCGCGGAAAGGGAGGTGCGAAATGAAGGCACACGTTCTCACGGGCTCCAAAAGCGAGATCGCGGCAAGGGTGGCTCGGATGGAAGGGAATATACGCGAGGTGATCGTGTTTATCGAAGAGCCGGCGGACGGTACCTTGCCGCCGTCCATCGCGGACCTCTTCGCTGAAATGGAGCCTTATGTGGCGCAGGCGGGCGGTGCGGATTATTCGCGGGAGTCGATTTACATGCCCACGGAGGGGAAATGATTCTGCTGGACACCAACGTCCTTGGGCGCATGACGGACTCGACCGACCCCAATTGTGCTATCAGTCGGCAGTCCGTTCATACCTTGTTGGCGCGAAAGGAACGCCTTGTGATTGTTCCGCAAAACCTTTACGAATTTTGGGCGGTGGCCACGCGGAAATCCGGTCCCCCTCCGGCTGGTCAAAACGGGCTGGGCATGAGCCCGCGACAGGCGAGCCAATGGGTGTATTACTTCCAACGACGATTTACGCTTCTCCCCGACCGTGCCGATTTGGTTGACCATTGGCTCGCCCTGGTCCTGGCGAATAGTATACACGGTCTCAAATCTCACGATGCCCGACTCATCGCAGCCATGCAGACCCATGGGATCGCGCGGATTCTTACCTTTAATACCCAGGATTTCAGGGGCTTTTCCGTCACCATCTTGGAACCTTCCTCCGTGTGATAGACGCGGAACCAGCGCCAGCGCCACGTCACCCAAACCACACCGGCATCTCGCCCGCGGGCGGCAGCTTCACCACGCTCAGGCTGGTGATCTTGGGATGCGCGCGCACCTCCTGCAACGCGGCTTCCGGCGGGTCGTTGTCGAGGTTCAACACCGCGATTGCTTCGCCGCCGGGGAGTTGGCGTCCCACTGTCATTTGCGCGATGTTCACGCCGTGTTTGCCAAAGATGGTGCCGATGAAACCGATCAGGCCCGGCACATCGCGATGGGTGAAGAGGAGCATGATGCCGTCCATGTAGGCGTCGAGGTGATAGGGGCCAAGCTGGACGAGGCGCAGGAACTGGTTGCCGAAGAGAGTGCCGGAGGCAGTGTAGGTTTTCTTGTCGGTGGTCACATCGGTCTGGATGAGGGTACTGAAGTCGCCCTTTTTGGAGACGCTTTGCTCGACGATTTCGATGCCTCGTTCGCGCGCTATTAACTCGGCGTTGACGATGTTGACGTTTTGCGCGAGCCGGGTTTCGAGCAGGCCGGCGGCGAAGGCGCCGGTGATGAGCTTGGTGCTGCGGCGCGCGACTTCGCCGCGGTAGATGAGCTGGGCGCGCTGGATTGGGCCCAGCGCCATCTGCGCTTGCAAGAGGCCCAGCCGGCGCGCCAGATCGACGTAGAGCCTGATCTCCTGAAGCTCGGCGCGATCGACGGCGGCCATGTTGACGGCAAACTGCACCGCGCCTTTCGTCAAATAGTCGATCAGCAACTGGGCCGCCTCCAGGGCGACGGTCTCCTGCGCCTCGGTCGTGGATGCGCCCAGGTGCGGCGTGACGACGACGTTCGGCAGCTTCAAAAGCGGATGATCCGCGGGCGGCGGTTCCTGCACGAACACATCCAGGGCGGCGCCGGCGAGATGGCCCGATTGCAACGCCGCGACGAGGGCGTCCTCGTTGACGATGCCGCCGCGGGCGCAGTTGAGGATGCGTGCGCCTTTCTTCATCAGAGCTATTTGCGTGGCGTCGATCAGGTTGGTCGTCTCTGGGGAGAGCGGCGTGTGCACGGTGAGGAAATCGACCCGGCCCAGCAACGTCGGCAGGTCCGGCGCTGTCTCGATGCCGAGCTTGCCCGCGAAGTCGGCGGAAAAGAACGGATCGAACCCGACGACCTTCATGTCAAGCCCGGCGGCGCGGCGTGCGACCTCGCGGCCGATGCGGCCCAGGCCGATGACGCCCAGCGTTTTGCCCGCCAACTGCGTGCCGACGAATTTCGTGCGTTCCCATTTGCCTTGATGCAGGCTGGCGTCGGCAGCGGCAGTGTGGCGTGCCAGGGCGCAGAGCAGGGTGATCGTCTGCTCGGCGGTGCTGATGGTATTGCCGCCGGGCGTGTTCATGACGACGATGCCCTTGCGCGTGGCGGCGGCGACGTCGATGTTGTCCACACCAACGCCGGCGCGAACGATGGCGCGGAGCTTGCCGGGATTCTCGAGGAGCTGCGCCGTCACGCGGGTTCCCGAGCGGACGATCATGCCATCGGCGGCCTGCAGGGCGTCGAGCAGGGCTGCGTCCTTGAGCCCGGGGCGATTGTCGATTTCCAGGCCCGAGGCCTGGAGCAGGTCAATGCCACCCGATTCGAGTTTGTCGCTGATGAAAATACGCGGCATGAAAGCTCCCTCGTAGGTCAGGCTTTCCAGCCTGACATTTTGCGGGCTGGTTCAATTCCATCAAATCTCGGGCAACAAACAAGCAGCGAGCCGCCGGGCTTGTCCCGGCGGTGAACCAAGCCGGAGCGGGATGCACCGCCGGGACAAGCCCGGCGGCTCGCTGTCACTATCGCCTGAATCAAACCCATTTTGCAAGGGCGGTCAGGCTGGAAAGCCTGACCTACGAAGTGTAGCGGGAAGCGCAGCCGGATGTCAAGGAGGGCGGGAATGGTTCGCTTGCGGTTTCGCGAGAATCGCTTCACGCCGCGCGAGCGACGATGGTGATGCCGTAACGATCGGCCAGGGCGACGGTTTCTTCTTGATCGATAACGATGGTCCTGTCGGCCTCGATCGCGAGAACGCGCGCGCCGGCTTGCTTCATCGATTCGATGGTGTTGCAGCCGATGGTGGGGACGTCGAAGCGCATGTCTTGCTGGGGCTTGGCGACCTTGACGACGACAATGCCGCCGCGGGTGCAAAGTTCGCCGGCGCGGAGGATGGCGCGGTCGGTTCCTTCGATCGCCTCGACGGCGAGCACGGCCTTGGCGCGGACAGCGACGCTCTGGCCGATGTCGAGTCGGCCCATTTCCTTGGCCAGCTCCCAGCCAAATGCGATGTCGGCTTCTTCACTGGTGGACAGGCCGCGGCGGGTCAACAATCCTGGTTTCACGAGCAACTCCGGACAAAAATCAAGGGCCGAGGCGAAGGTCATGCCGTCGCGCTCGAATTCGGCGATCACCTGCAACAAGACGGTGTCATCGCGGTTGTCGCGCCGGCTGCTGAGCCAGACGAACTTGATGGTGCGCCAGTCGGGAAAGTTGCGCCACCAGAAGTAAGGGGTTTGCCAGCGAACCTTGTGAACCTTCCCCGCCATGACGATTTGTTTGACGCCCTCGCGCTTGAAGGAGCGGATGATGCCGCCCAGTCGTGTCACGCCCTGCCAGTGGCATCGGTGGACCAGCGTTTCGAGCACGGGGTCGGCCTCACCGCGGAGAGCCACGCAGACGACCGGCAGGCCGAGTTGCCGGGCCTTTTGCGCGAACAGGATCGGGAAGCGGCCCCAGCCGGCCAGCAGGCCGACGGGCGCTGGCGCGGCGCTCATGCTTCACACGCCTCCGCGGGAATTGCGAATTCACCCTTGAGGCGCTTGAGCGCGCGCCGCAGGTTTCGCCGCATCTGGGGCAACTCCTTCAGGCCGGCTACAATCTCGTCCGCGTCGGCGTGGTCGCGTGACGGGTAAAGGGACACTCGACTCCGCGCGGGAATGTTTTCGATGACGCCGCTGCCCGGTTCAAGAACGGCGCCGGCGCCGATCTGAATGTGATCCTTGACCCCGGCCTGCCCGCCCATGACGGCGTTTTCGCCCGTAGCACACGAACCGGCGATGCCGACCTGGGCGGCAAGAAGGTTATGCTCGCCGATCTGGCAGTTGTGGGCGATCTGCACGAGGCTGCCGATCTTGGTGCCGGCGGCGATCGTGGTTGGGCCAAACGTGCCGCGATCGATTTTCGTGCCGGCCCCGATTTCAACATCGTCGCCGAGGACGACGGTGCCCAACTGGGGAATCTTGCGCTGTTGGCCGCGCGTGAACCGATACCCAAAGCCATCCGCGCCGATAACCGTGTTGGCGTGGACGATGACGCGATCGCCGATCAAGGTGTCAGCTTGAATGACGGCGTTGGCGTGAATCACAACGTCATCCCCCAGTCGGCAGTTGGCGCCGATGCGGACGCCCGGAGCTAGTCGGCAGCGCTTGCCGATGACGGTGTTTTCCCCGATCAGGACAAAGGGCTGAATCGACGCGCGTTCGCCGACCTGGGCGCTGGGCGCGATCACGGCGCGGGCGTCGATGCCCTCGGGCGGTGGGGGCTTGATGCCACGGAGATGCTGCACGATGGCCGCAAAGGCGAACAGCGGGTCGGCCACCTGGATCAGCGCCTTGCCACACGTTGGCAGCAGGACGGGCACGACCGCCGCCACCGCCTTGCTCTCTTGCAGTCGCGAGACGTTTTGGGGATCGGCCAGCAGCGTGATATCGCCGACTTGCGCTTCTTCCAGGCCGCAGGCGGAATGGATCGCGACATCGCGGTCGCCAAAGAGGTTCCCCTGCACCAGGTCGGCCAGTTGCTGAACGGTGACAGTCACGAGTCGGTCCTTTCATCCTTGAAAATCGAGCGTGGAACAGGCTTTCCAGGCTGGCATGTTTCGCGAAATGGCAGGCTGGAAGGCCTGACTCACCGTAATCGGCGCGTCACGCTGCCGGCGCCTGGGGCTTGCGCGGCGCGTCCTTTCCGGCTTCGTCCATCAGATCCAGTTCCTTGAGAATGCGCAAAAGGTCGCGGCGCATTTCGGGCAGCTTGCCGATGCAGATGGAAATGCGAGCGGCGTCGCGTTCGTCGTGGGCGGGGGAGAGGAACATGCGTCGGCCCGCGGGGACGTCATTGGCGATCCCCGATTTGGCGGCCAGCATCGCGCGGTCGCCGATGTGGAGATGATCGCGCACTCCCGCCTGACCGCCCATGAACACGTAATCCCCCGTGGTGCATGAACCAGCGATGCCGACCTGGGCCGCGATGGCATTGTGTTTGCCGATCGCGCAGTTGTGAGCGATCTGAACGAGATTGTCGATCTTCGTGCCATCGCCGATGCGGGTCGGGCCGAAGGTGCCGCGATCGATGGTCGCACCCGCGCCGATTTCGACGTCATTGCCGACGACGACATTGCCAAGCTGCGGCACCTTGACGTGCCGGCCCTGCTGAAGGCGATAGCCGAACCCATCCGCACCGAGGGTGGCATTGGCGTGAATGGTGACCCGATCGCCCAGGACCGTGTCGTCATAGAGGACCGCGTTGGAGTGTATGAAAACGTCGTCGCCAAGCAGGCAGTTTCGCCCAATGGACGCGCCGGCCTCCAGCCGACAGCGATTGCCAAGCCGCGATCCGGCGCCGACCGTGACAAATGGCGCAATCGAAGGCTCGGCCCCGACGATCACGCTCGGGTCCAGGGCCGCACGCGGATCGATTCCGCTGGGCTTGAACGGCGCCGCTCCCTGAAAATGCTTGACAATGGCGATGAACGCGAAAAGGGGATCTTCGACCTCGATCAGAACCTTGGCCACCGAGACGGTTTGCCTGGGAACCACCGCCGCGCTGGCGTGACTCCCGGCCAGCTTCGCGGCGTTTTTGGTCTGGTCAAGAAACGTGATCTCGCCAGGCTGCGCCTCGTGCAGCGTGCGCGCCGCGTGAATCAAAAGGCTGCCGTCTCCGACGACCTTGCCTTGCACCAACTCCGCCAGTTGCCGAACGGTGACTGCCACGGCTGGATCCTTTCTTCCGTGAAAGGGGCATGATTGAGTGGACGATCATAAGCAACGCGGGTAATCCGAGCAAGGCCTATTTGGATTCTCCGCGGAATCGAATTTTGGCCGTCCAAGCCTGAAGCGCGAGCGAAGGCGTGCGGTCCCGCTTACGCTTCAGGCTCGTTACTCGGGGTTGCCGCGTCCTTGGGAAGGTCTTTCGAGCCGATGATGGTCAGATTCAGCCCAACCTGCACGGTGACGGGAGTATCGCCGACCTGGATGGTCATCTTGTTGCTGATGTTCCAGCCGAGCGAACCGGTCGAGAATTCTTTGACCGCGGCGAGCATTTTCTGCCCATCCATGATCACCTCGACCGGCTTGGCGTTTTTCAGGAATTGTTGACGGGTCACGGGACAGGTGGTCTTCCCAGCCATGGGGCACTCCTTGTGAAGAATGAATAAACGCCAGGTTCTCGGCGTCGCAACAAGTGGAACGAAGGCTATTGTACGAATGCAGCGACGCGCGAGCGCCATCCGCATGACGCAGATCAGGTCTTCCGGCCTGACTGCCTGCGAGTGCTGTCCGGCCTGCACCCCCGCCCCACCTTGAATCCACGGCGGGGAATTGTCATAACTAATTCTTATTCTATGATGATAATTGATAGTTACGGCAGGCAGACTCTTGTACCGGTTTCTTTTCTCGGAGGAATTTTCATGTTGCGTCATAGTCTCTTTTCGCTGGCGGTTCTGGGTTGTGTTCTGTTTCTCGCCAGCGCGCAGACGGGCAAGTCCGTCAAATCCGGCCCGCAGGTCGGCGCCGAGGTGCCCGGTCCGTTTCATCCGCTCAACGTGACTGGCGAGCACGCGGGCAAGAAGGCGTGCCTGTTCTGCCTGAACAGCGGCAACCCGGTCGCGGTTGTGTTCGCGCGGGAAGCCACGCCCGCGGTCGCCAAGTTGCTCAAGCAACTCGACCTGGCGACGATCAAACATGCCAAGGCCAACATGGGAAGCTTTGCCGTCTTCTGCAGCAACAGCGAAGGGCTGGACAAAAGGCTCGAAAAAATCGCCTCCCAACAAAAGTTGATCAAGCTGGTGTTGTCGATCGATAACCCGACGGGGCCGAAGGGATACGCCATTGCCAAGGACGCCGAGGTGACGGTTTTCCTTTACAAGACGGTCGAGGAGAAAGACGGTTTCACCCAGCGCGTGCTCTCCAACCACGCCTTTGGCAAGGGCCAGCTCAATGACGCCGGCATCGCCAGGGTGGTGGCCGATGTCAGCAAGATCGTGAAGTAAAAACGGTCCGAGCCTGAAGCGGAAGCGAAGCTGTTTCTTATGTATTCCTTCGCTTACGCTTCAGGCTCGGGGATTTTTTTGGACCGACTTTTTATATCTCAACTGGCCGGGGACTCACCAGGCGGATTTTGCGGCTCCAGTGGGGTCGGCTCCACCAGATTCGCCTCTTTCGTTTCCACCGGCGCCGGGGCATTTTCCTTTTCTTCCTTGGCGGCGAAGAACGCAGCCAACTCGCCGAGGGTTCGCAGTGGGGCCTTGCCCGCCATCGCCTCTTGCGTGAGTTTGGGTTTTGGCACGTCACGTTTCGGCTTGCGCGGTTCGGGGGGCGGCGGCGGAATCACCTCGCGCGGTTCGCGCGATGCGGCGCCCTGCCCCTGCCGCGGCGGACCACGCCGCCCTCGCTGTGGCGGACCGCCCTGGCGCTGCGGACCTGAAGCGTCCCGCGACGGCCCACCCCGGCCACGCGGCGCGGGACGCTGATCGCGGTCCGGCGGTTGCCGTTCCACCTCGCGCCGCGGCGGACGCTGCCCTCGCTCGGCGGGCTGCCGATCGCTGCCGGGCTTGATCATCGTCAACGACACGTGATTGGCCGCCTGATCCACTTTTAGCACCCAGACCGTGACGATGTCGTTGACCGCCACCACGTCGTAGGGGCTTTTGATATACTTGTTCGCCATCTGACTGATGTGAACCAGCCCGCTGTCCTTCAAACCCACGTCCACGAACGCCCCGAAATCGACGACGTTCAGGACCGTACCTTTTAGCTCCATTCCCGGCTGCATTTCTTCGAGCTTCAGAATCCCCTTCTTGAAGATTGGCGCCGGCATTTCATCGCGCGGGTCGCGGCCAGGCCGGGCCAGCGCGAAGAACAAATCATCCAGCGTTGGCACGCTCACGTCCAGATGTTTGGCAAACTCTTCCAGGTGAATCTCGTTGAGCTTGTTGCGGAACTCCGCATGGGCGGCCTTGTCGTCCAGCACGCTCGGCGTGTATCCCAGCTCCGTGAGGACGCGCTCGGCGAGCGGATAGCTCTCGGGATGTATCCAGGTTCGATCGAGCGGATTCGGCGCTCCGGGGACCTTGATGAACCCAACGGCCTGAGCATGACGTAGCGGCCCCACGGTTGGAAGCGATAACAACTGCTCCCGGCTCGTGAACGGACCCTGACTTTGGCGATGCTCCACGATCTCACGCGCCGCCATCGGGTTCAACCCGGCGACACAACGAAGCAACGGGACGCCGGCGGTGTTGACATCGACGCCGACCTGGTTGACGCACGACTCGACCACGCCTTCGAGCGCTTCCTTGAGTTCCTTGCGGCCCATGTCGTGTTGATAGAGACCGACGCCCAGACTTGGCGGCTCGATCTTCACGAGTTCGCCAAGCGGGTCTTGCAGGCGACGGCCTATCGTGACGGCAACACGGACCCCGGCCTCAAGATTCGGGAATTCCTCCTTGGCGATCGGGCTGACCGCATATGCGCTGGCCCCGGCCTCGGAGATCACGACAAACGAAAGGTCAGCCAGGTCCGATGCGATCGCCTCCGCGAGCATCACTTCAATTTCGCGACAGGCGGCGCCATTGCCGATCGCGGCTACTTGCAGATTGTGCTTCTTGACAAACTCGATAATCTGCGCCTTCGCCTCGGCGACCTTGTCAACAACTGGGACCGGTTCAGGCGTGGGAGGCGCGTCGGCAACCGGTGCCGGAGGCGCTTCCGCCGCTGGAACGTCGACAGCGGGAGCCGGAGGAAGAACGTCGCTTGATACGTCCACGTTTGGCGCCGGCGCCGGGACCTCCGAGGTCGGAGCAGGAGACTCGGGGCCAGGCGCGTCTGCACTCGGAACGGGTGGGGTTGCCGCCGCGTCCGTGGCAGCGCCCTCAACGGGCGCTGGCGCCGGCGCCGGAGCAGCCTTATCGGGCTTCTTCCGTTCTCGGCGAGGCTTCTTCTCGCCGGGCGCGCCGCCAAATGGATAGATCGAAAGGTGATCGAGCAGGTTCCCCTGCTCATTCAGGGCTGCCAGTTTGCAGCCGGTGCGGAATCCAGGATTGATGGCCAGGACGCGCTTGCCAATCAGCGGCGGCTGCATCAACAGGCTGCGGATGTTATGTGCCAGCACCTTCACCGCGTGAAGTTCGGCCTCATCAGTCAACTCGCCGCGAATCTCGCGCTCCAGGGACGGCAACATCAAACGATTGAGGGCGTCGTCCAGGCACACCTTCAAAAAAGCCACGTGGGGCGAGCGAAACTCGTGCCCCTCGACCAGGCATTCACCTGTCAACTCGGGCCTGAGCCCCGCGGCGAGCGAATCAACCAGCGGCGACGCGTGCGGCGGCGGCGGCATGCCAAATGGGGGCGATGCGCTCGGCAGCTCCATCGGCGTTGACGGAATCGACGGCGTCTCATGAGCAGGCGATTCCATCGGCGGAACCGCAGGGGTAATCTCCACCGGGGTCCCGTCAGGCAAATCGAACTGCGGAGCGGACGGCGGCATTTCTTGCGGCGATTCAGGCGGCGTCGGCGGCGCTGGCGCGTCAGGGGCTGGCGGCTCGCCAGGAACCGGCACAGCGGGCGGAATCGTCTCAGGTTGCGGCGGCTCCTGCGGCACGGGGGGCGCTGGTTCCGGCGATGGCGGCGGACTCGGCTGCGGCGGCGCCGTCGGCTGCGGCGGTTGCCCCGCCACCTTCAGCAAATGCTCCGCCAGCGCGCTCAACGCCTCTTTCGTGACCACGTCCATCGGCCACTCCAGCCTGATCTTCAGCGCGCCATCTTTCTCGCCGCGATTCAGCGCCAGGATGCGGTGCGGGCGAATGTCCTGCGTGGATTCCTTGAACTGGAAGTACGGTTTGTACTCGTTCCCCTGTCCTTCCGGAACCCTTTCATGCTTGGTTGCCGTCAGGACGCTCGCTTTCCAAAGCAACCGGCGCACGGGAGCGCGCACCTCGGCCGTCTCGGTGATCATCTCCGCGAGAATGTGCTGCACGCCCGTTTTCACGTCCTCGACCGTGTTGAGCTGTTTGGCGGGATCGACCAGCGCAGGCAGCAATTCGTCAAGATTCGCGATGGCCGGGTCGCTGTGCCAGATTGCCAGGGCGAGCGGTTCGAGCCCCTTTTCGCGGGCGGCCAGGGCGAGGCCTTTTTTCTTCGGTTTGAATGGCAAATACAAATCTTCGAGCCGGCGCACGGTTGGCGCGTGCAAGATTTCACGGCGCAACTCGTTCGTCAGGCGTCCCTGATTCTCAATGCTGCGCAGGATGGTCTGCTTTCTTTCGTTGCTGGTCTTGAGGAAATTGAGCCTCGCCAGGATCTGGCGAATTGCGTCCTCATCAAGTCCGCCGGTGCGTTCTTTGCGATAGCGCGTGATGAAGGGGACGGTGTTTCCCTCATTGAAGAGTTGCACTACCGCTTCCACTTGCAATTTTCGGATTTGCAAATCCTGGGCAATGCGGGAACACTCGAACGAGGTCGCTTCGTAAATCATGGTCCATGCCCCAGTAAGTCGGGGCCCAAACGCGTTGGGTGCGCGCCAACAAACGTGGCGCACTCCTGGTGTTGCTTGAAACAAGGGCCAGCCAACATAGCCTAGGCAGGTCTCTCGTGAAAGTCCAGCAAAGAACCGCGGCGCCGTCCGCCCGTTTCCTTGTTGGTCCGCGCTCCCCCGCAAGTTCGCGGCCAAGCAACGCTGGGAAGAATAACTTCCCGATCTTGCGTTACGAGCCGCGACCGTGAGGGAGCGGAGCATCAGCCGCCATCACCGCTCCCCAACGGTCGCGGCTCGTTTGCGAAATACGAATTCGCGAAGGTATTCTTCCCACGGTTGCTAACCTTATCCCAGAACCTCGGCCGGCACGTCATGGGCGATGCACGCCACGCAGTCGCCCTGGGTGACCAGCGATGGGCCACGGGTGGCGATGACGATGCCCGCTGCATTCGCGGTGACCGCGACCGGTTCGCGGTCGGGACGTTCAAGAAAATGAATCAGACCGACCGTCTGCCCGGTTGCGACGCCGCTGCCGCATTCGATGAGATTCTCGTAAATGCCCGACTCCGGCGCGAAGCGATAGTCCTCGCGGTCGAGGGCTTGCACCCAGCGCACCGGCTTGGGGCGCGGCGCCTTGTCGCCGCGAAGGACGCCGAAGTGAACCAGCACATTGCGCAGTCCGTTCTGCGTCAGTCGATGCACGGCCGGGGTGACGATTTCACCACCGCCCATCTCGGTCGTGATGACGATCTTGCCCTGTCGCTCGGCCTCGACGGGCAGCAATCCCGTCCCCGCGACATCGGCATACATGAACGCGATGTCCGAGTTCCAGGCCTCGGTCCCCTCGATCATTTTTCGCCGCTGCGCGAGATCATCCACGAGGTGCATGGTCGCGCACGGCACGAAGTCCATGCTGCGCCCGCCCGTGTGAATGTCGATCACGATGTCCGCCAGTGGAAACAGCACGGTCGTCAGAAAATGCGCGAGCATCTCCGAAACCGTGCCGCTGGCGTTGCCGGGGAAGACGCGATTGAAGTTCTTCCCGTCCAGAGGCGACAGCCGCGTCATCGCCTTGGACGCGGGAATGGTGAGGCACGGGATGAGGATGACGCGCCCGCGAATGTTGTCCGGCGTCAACTCGCGAGCCAGGCGCAGGATGGCGACCTGACCGGGGTATTCATCGCCATGATTGCCCGCGAGCACGAGGGCGGTGGGCCCGGCGCCGTTCTTGAGCATGGTGACGGGCACCATGAGGTTGGCCCAGCCGGCGAGGTTGTAGGAGTAGGGGATGTAGAGGTGCCCGTGCTGTTTGCCGGGCTTGTCCCAGTCGATGGTGGAGTGGATTTGGGATTTTTGCATGAGTAGGTAGTCCGGGAGGAACTGGTGGGCAAGAGTCGTTGATATAGTGTTTTTCAAACCAGGAACGTAGACTGGGAGTGGATTTCAAACAAGGAGAATCCGATGCCAAGCAAGGAAACCGCGGCGTGCAGTCCGATACCAGTGCAAGCGGACCAGTTCAACGCGAAGGCCATCATTCCCTATGGCTTGAAACAGGAACACATTCGGAGGGCGATGGAAGAATTCGTCGATTTCCTTGGCTTCGTCAACGGTCAATTGAACACTCGGCAGATCGAGCGGCTTGAATCTTTTCTGATGCCAGCGAATTTCAGCAGTATGGTCGGCGAATTCATGGCGGCGGCCATCCCGAAGTACAGCGATTTGTTGATTCGCAATCGGTATCACAACGGCCATCCGGATCTGCTGCCCAAGGGCTTGTATCCTGGGGATTCCATCTTGCATGCCCCGCAAGGAATTGAAATCAAGGCAAGCCGGCGCAAGCGTGGCTGGCAAGGCCACAACCCGGAAGATGTCTGGCTGATGGTGTTCGTATTCGACGCCAACAGTTCGCGGGATGGGGCCCAGAGCATTGATCCAAAACCTTTTCGGTTCGTCAAGGTACTCGGTGCACAGATCGGAAAAGACGATTGGCAATTCTCGGGCCGATCCGGCTCAAGTCGGCGAACGATCACGGCAAGCGTCAAACGAAGCGGGTTCGAGAAGCTGGAATTCAACTGGATCTATCGAGCGTCAGAATAATGTGCTCTGCTTGGTATTCGCTTCGACCTGGGAATCGACCGTGGGGATCTCCAGGCTGCGAAGGCGGGGTATCGCTGTTTTCGCCAACTGATAAAACTCAACGTGCTTTTCCACGCCAATGGCACATTGCCCCAAGGCCTCCGCGGCGGCGATGGTCGAACCTGAACCCATGAACGGGTCCAAGACAATGCCTTCACCCAACGGCAGAGCGGCGTGAACAATGCGGCGCAAGAAAGATTGTGGCTTAAGGCTTGGATGTTCCGCGATATCCCGTTCCCGGCGTGGAGTGCGCTCGCTGGGAATCACATCCGGAAACGGCTTGTCGTCAGCGGTCCGTCGTAACCCGCCGGTCTGCCAACGGCGCAGGCATTCGCTCACCGTGATCTTGGCAGGCAACGGCTTACGGAAAAGACCCCAGGGTTCATAACAACCTTTCGGCATCGACGATACGCCCGGAAATTCCTCCTCGGCATTTTTCGGTCGATCCCCACCGCGCAGCGTTTGCACCAAGCGGATTATCTGGCCACGAAACTCCAGGCCGGCCTCGACCAGGGCGGCATAGAGAAGTTGAGCGATGAAGGCATTGGTCGCGATAAAAACGTGACCGCCGGGCCGAAGCGCATGTTGAACGAGTTTGCCCCAATCGACGAAGAAACGAAAGACTCGCTCGCGTTCGTTTTCGTCCAGGGCGGTGAAACGCGGGAGGGGCGAGCGCGTATGTCCATCGAAGGCGGGCGGGATGCGCCAAACACCGCCTCGCCCTGCCGCCCGTTTCTCCAGTTGATCGGCGTCGTATTCCTTGACGCCATACGGCGGGTCTGTCACCACTGCGTGGATGGAATTTTCCGGCACTCGGCGGAGCCATTCGAGACAATCCGCCTGGACAATCCAGGATTCACCACACCGCTGGAAATCGTAATCAAACACGAGCGGGTTGGCATGCATAAGAGTTAATTCTTAATTCCGGTCGGGACGTCGAACGCCGATGTTCAGGGATTTTATGGGAACGAACTCGTTTGCCAAGGACAAAATGAAAAAATGTACACTACCACGAAGTCCCCAGGGATAGCTGCCTTCATCCCTGGGGTTTGGACGTTCTACACCTTGCACCCAGCAAAGCCTCGCATCGCGATTTTCTCCCCGCGCAAGGTCTCGCGCGCCGCGGCGCCAAGCCGGCGGACCGCCTCACGCAAGTCATCGTGGGAGGCGACGCCGAAGCATAATCTCGCCTCGCAATTCGGGGCATTTCCCCCCTCTCCCCCCGGGAGAGGGGTCGGGGGTGAGGGAGCGCCCTCCTTCACATAACAGAAAACCCCCGGCACATACAGCACGCCCTCACGCATGGCGGCTTCCATGAATCGGCTGCCCGGCCCGGTTGCCACCTCCGGCGGGCAACTCAACCAGACGTATAACCCGCCGTCCGGGCGCGTCCAGCGCATCGACGACCGGGCCTCCGGAAACTCCTCCGCCAGCGCGGCAAGAAGCGTGTCGCGCTTGGCGCGATAGACCCCGCGCAAGCGCTCGGCATGGCGGTCATAGGCGCCAGTCTCCATGAGTCGATCGAGGATGTGTTGATTGAAGTTGCTCGAACCAAAATCGTGATTGCCCTTGAAGCGCAAGAGCGGGCCGACCAGGTCGCGAGGCAGGACCGCGTATCCCGTCTTAAGGCCCGGCGACAACGGCTTGGAAAATGTCATCGCCAGGATGACGTGCTCGTTCGCGCGATCGAAGCTCTTGATGCTCGGCAAATCGTCGCCCGAGAATCGCAGTTCGCGATAGGCGGCATCCTCCAGGATCAAAATACGCCCTGCCTTGCTGTAGCGCCGGGCCAGCTCCAGCATCTGTCGGCGCCGGTGAAGCGATAACGTCAGACCCGTCGGGTTTTGATAGTAATCGATGGTGTAGATCAGCTTGACGCGCGGCAATTCGCCGGCCTCTTCTAACCTAGCCAGCACGACTTCGAGCGCATCGGTACACATGCCCTCGTGATCCATCGGCACGCTCAACGTGCGAATGCCGAGGCTGTTGAGGACGCCGTGATAGACGAAGTAGGACGGCGCCTCGGTGATGACGATATCGCCGGGATCGAGCAACGCTTCGCCGAGCGTGTAGAGCAACTGCTGCGAGCCGGTGGTGACGACGATGTCGTCCGAGTTGTAGCCGACCTCCGAGGGTTTGAGGCCATCCTGCGCGAGAAGATGCCGATGGATTTTCGCGCGCAACGGCGCGTAGCCCTGCGTGGTGCCGTATTGCAGGGCGGTCTGGGCCGTGGCTGGATTGGCAAGAAGCTCCGCCACGACTTCGCGCACCTCGTCGGCCGGGAGCGACTCGGGATCGACGAGGCCCGCCGCCAGGCTGATGAGCCGGGGATTCTCGACGCCCTGCTGCATGTAGTAGCTAATCGGTTGTTCGCCGGTCTGAGCGGAACGTTTGGAAAATCGGAGGGTGCCCATCATATCCACCTGACGCCCAGGGGTGAGCGCAGCGAACCCCGTGGGATCGAGAGTTCATTCCAGAGGTTTGCTGCACTCACCCCTGGGCTTGGTAAAAACAAAAAACCCCAGGTCACACAACCTGGGGTCTACTTCTTGTGCAAAATCGACAATCCCCAGGGTCATCCCGTCTTGGCAGCGGCAATAGCGATGGCGGCGGCAAGATTGACTCGCCGTGCGGGAACGCCAAGGATCGTCGCGATCGTCGCCATTACTTCGCCTGAGAAACGTAGGGCCCTGAAAAATTCCGTTCCAATAGTATAGTCGACTGGTCGGCCCTCGGCAAGTCGTATAATGCCAAAGGTTGAGAGTCCGAGCCTGAAGCGTAAGCGAAGTAGTGAGCTTGTCCTTCGCTTACACTTCAAGCTCGGTGGGGCCCTACAACATGGTGAGATTCCAAAAATGGCAGTTACCCCGCTCGTCGGCATCATCATGGGAAGTCAATCGGACTGGGAGACGATGAAGCTCGCAGCCGAGATGCTGCGCAAGCTCGATGTTTCGTATGAGGCCAAGGTCATGTCCGCTCATCGCACGCCGGACGTGGTGCTTGACTATTGCGAAGGCGCTGAAGGGCGGGGCATGAAGGTAATCATTGCCGGTGCAGGCGGCGCGGCGCACCTGGCGGGCGTGGCCGCGGCGAAGACGACGTTGCCGGTGCTCGGCGTACCGATTCAATCGAAGGCCTTGCAAGGCCTTGATTCGTTGCTGTCCATGGTGCAGATGCCCGCGGGCATCCCGGTCGGCACGCTGGCGATCGGCAGCGCCGGCGCCGCCAACGCCGGCCTCTTCGCGGCGGCCATCATCGCGCTCGGCGATCCGGCGGTGGCGAAGCGATTGAAATCCTACCGCGAGGAAATGGCGGCCAAAGTCCTGTCGGCCAAGCTTGAAGAATAGGCCAATCGTTGCAATCCGCACAATCCATCTAACCCGTCAGATCGTATGCAACCCGCGCCGCTTTCCGAAAAGAATCGACGCGATTAGTTGTCAAATCCGAATAATGAGTTATATTCGTAAAGGGGTCATTACGTATCCCCAATCAGGCCGGGCCGCCTGCCGGCGCCAACCCTCCGCTGAGGTTTTTCCCATGAGTGAAGCCACCACGCCCGAATTCCCCGCCGATCTGTGCGTCGCCGACCGCCGCGGCAATGAACGCCGCAAGAAGCAAATCCCAGTTGCCGTCGAACGACGCGGCGGCAAAGATCGCCGCGACGAACGAGGCGAACGACGCCGGCAGATCGATCCGACGACCTGCGAACGCGATTACACCAACGATGAAATCGAATTCATGAAGGCGATGGATCAGTACAAACGCGACAACCGCCGGCCTTTCCCCACGTGGAGCGAAGTCCTGGAGGTGCTGCGCGCTCTTGGCTACCGCCGGGTTGCCGAGCAATCGCAGATGCCGGGGCTCTCCACATCCATGCCCCCGACCGTGGATTCCTGATGCGTTTTCAGACCAGCCCGCAGCGCAAGTGAGGGGTGCACAGGAAGCCCTTGCTTGTGCCGCGGGTCCGTGTACCGCCTCATTTCTGATTGCCGTACAAGTCGCCTGGTCCGCCCTGATTCGACCCAAGTTCCCCTTGCTTCATTTCCAAGACTTGGCGATGATAAACGCCTCACGCATGACGGCGAGGTAGCCGCGCGCTGGAATCGACAAGGACGTTATTGATGCGCATTTTCTACAGCGTTGGCGAACCGAGCGGCGACGTTCATGGCGCCAATCTCATCCGCGCGCTGGGCCAGCGACGTGGCGGCATCGAGAGCGTCGGCTTCGGCGGCGATCGCATGGCCGAGGCGGGTTGTCGGCATCTTTTCAATCTTTGCAATCACGCGGTCATGGGCTTCACGCAGGTGATTTCGAGTCTGCCACGGCTGCTGAGCCTGGTATCGCAAGCCGACCGTTACTTTCGCCATCAACGACCCGACGCGGTGGTGTTGATCGACTATCCGGGCTTCAACTGGTGGATTGCCCGACGGGCTCACTTTCACCGCATCCCGGTCTTCTATTTCGTACCACCGCAACTCTGGGCCTGGGCAGGCTGGCGCGTCAGCAAGGTGCGCCGCCATGTCGATCACGTGCTGTGCTCGCTGCCATTCGAAGAAACCTGGTTTCGCGAGCGCGGCGTCGCCGCCGAATATGTCGGCCATCCCTTTTTCGATGAACTGCCTCGACAGCGTCTCGATTCGACATTCATGGAAGCGCAGTCCAGGCGAGGCGGCACGATCATCGGCCTGCTGCCCGGTTCGCGCACCCACGAAGTCGAGTTGAATTTCCTGAGCCAGTTGCGAGCTGCCCAGATCATCCATCGCAAACATCCGCAAACGCGTTTTCTGGTCGCGTGCTACAAGGAACAACATTTGACTCTGGTGGAGGCAATGCGCCAACAATTTGCCGGCCTGCCGATCGAGGTTCAGGTGCAGAAGACGCCGGAGATCATTGAATTGAGCAAGGCGTGCATCAGCGTCTCGGGGTCGGTGTCGCTGGAGCTTCTTTATCGAGCCAAGCCGACGGCCATCGTCTTTCGCCTGCCCAAATTGGCGGCGGGAATCTTGTACCCGTTGGTCAAGGTGAAGTTCATTACCCTGGTCAACCTGCTCGCGGACCGGATGATTTACCCGGAATTCGTAACCCTGGGTTGCCCGGCCGAGGGCGTCGCGGGCGCGCTTTTGAACTGGCTGGACGACGAATCGGCCTACGCAGGCGTGTGCCGTGAGTTGCTGGCGCTGCGGGAACGGGTCGCCATGCCGGGCGCATGCGCTCGGGCGGCCGGGCGAATTTTGGAGGTGGTGGAAAGGCGGCAGTTGCGCGCGGGTTGACGACGGCAAATAGGGTGGCGTGCCCCAGTTTGACACCGTCGCACCATCAACCGTGGGGTGCGTCAAGCGCAGCGCGGACGCACCAGGGGTGGCAAGTACCTGGTGCGTCCGCGCCGCGTTTGACGCACGCTACGTGTGGGCCAAACCTGTTCTCAGAGTCTATCCGGGAAGTTACGCCGCTTTTTTCATCGGATTCCGCGCATAGGTGAATTTGGCTATCTTGGCGTTCGGGTCCGGCCGTAAGCGATTGAGCATGAGATGGATTGACGACACCTTGATCATTGCCTCGGCGGA
>JACPPF010000038.1 GCA_016191165.1 Planctomycetota bacterium | reverse complement strand
GCATTTTTTAGCAGCTTCCGCTGCCTGAGGGAAGGAACCGGGAAACCACGACGTTATTTGTGAAACGAACCACTAAGGTTACCGTAGACACGAATTCTTTCGAAATGGCCGCATAATTCCTGGCAGGGAGTGACGGCACCCGTCAAATACGAGGTGTCGATGCCGGCAGCAATCGCCGCGAGAACATCTCCGCTTGGGTCCTCAAGTGTTTTCGCACGCACCATGCCGTGGCGTGCCAGCTCGGTGCCGTTACCGAATCGCCGGGCGCTTTGAACCATCCCAAACTTTTCTCTTGCGGACCTGCATTGCTCCTGGCATGATAACGGGTTAGCAGCGCATTTCTTCGCCCGATTCGCACGCAAGGGACACCTCCATGGCTACCATCAACGAAATCCTGGCGGTCAAGGGTCGGCACCTCAACACCATTTCCCCGCAAGCCACGGTTTACGAGGCGGCTGTCCTGATGAACGAGCACAAAATCGGCTCGCTCCTGGTGCTCCGGGACGGCCGACTGGTCGGAATCTTCACCGAGCGCGACATCCTGCGCCGCATCGTGGCTGATCAACGCGACCCCGCCACCACGCGAGTTGGCGACGTGATGACCCGGGATGTTGCCTACGGCCGACCCGAAACCGACGTGGAAGACGCGCGCAGCATGATGAAGAACCTGCGCATCCGGCATCTGCCCGTCCTGGGTGAAAACGGCGAAGTCGTCGGCGTGATCTCGATCGGCGACCTAAACGCCTTGCAGGTCAATAACCAGGAACGGACGATTCACCAGCTACAGGAATACATCCACGGGACGTGGTAGTCGCGGAGGTCGGGAAACAACGATCCTGCCTTGACGCGGTCGAGCCGAAACCAACCAACAATTCGAATCACGACAAAACGAAAGAACGAAATCATGAAAAATGGTGATTGAATGGCATGGTTGCCACCGGGGCCTGCTCTTCCCTCGTTTCGTGTTTTTTGTTCTCTTGTATTTTCGTGATTCGGATTTGGAGTTCAATCTTCCCCGCACCGTGGTGTCAATGACGCGATGGCCTCCTGGATTTGGGAACAAGACCTTGTGGTAAAGCCTTCATGTCAAATCAGGGGCCATCGCGCAAGCGTATTGGTGAGAATTGCGGGCTAGCGCTTCGATGGCGCGGGACGAGCCGCAATGGCTCAGGTGGGATTTGAACCCACAGCATCTCTCGTTCTGAGCGAGAGTGGTCGTCCGGTTGCCTACCGAGCCTCGGTGGTTCGTGGAAGCGGAAGAAAGGACGTGCCTGGCGGGTCCGGGGTTCGCGATTTTTTCAACAAAACTCGACGGCGGTCGACGCATAGAGCTTGGCGACGCGCGCGAGGTCGTCGATGGAAACCCACTCGTTGAGGGTGTGAGCGCCGCCGGCGCGGGGGCCGTGCGTGATCGCGGGAATGTTCGCCAGGGCCCAGAAGCTGTTGCCATCATCACAAAACGGCTTGGCGCCGATTGGCAGCGCCTGGCCCGAAAGGGATTGGTAGGCGCCTTGAAAAGTCGCCACAAACGGATTCTTCTCATCCAGCAAGAAGGCGTCGCGCATCAGGCATAGTTCAGCCGTGATGGTCGTGCCGGTCACATTCGCGACCTCGTCGAGCAGGGAGCGCAGCTGCCGTTCGACGTCCGCGTGCTTCGTCCCCGGCAGCCAGCGGCGCGTGCCTTCAAGGCGACACTCCTGGGGATACTGGTTGAAGATTTCACCGCTGTGAATCTGCCCGATGAACAAGCTCTCGGCTCCCGCAAGCTTGTCGCGCTTGCCGCTCAACTGAACGTCGAGCGCCAGCAAACGATTCACCAGTTCCGCCGCAACCGCGATCACGTTGGGTTCGGCCGGGCGCATTACTTCGTGAACGGGGGCGCCCGGACGTTGGATCGAGATTTTCCACGTCAGTCCGCCGCGGCCGATGACGGGCAAGACCTCGTTCAAATACTCGGGCAGCAAAACGGCATCGCCCGAGTAGCCGGCGTGGATCATCGCGTTGAGCTGCCGGCCGTCGCCCCAGGGGGTTTCGTGCAGATCGTGAGCGGTCAGCAGGATGGCGCCGGTCTCCAGCGCGTCGGCGTCGCGCAGCGCCAGTAGCGCCTCGGCCGCGGCGGCGGTGCCGGCCTT
Source organism: Planctomycetota bacterium (assembly GCA_016191165.1). GTDB lineage: Bacteria > Planctomycetota > Planctomycetia > Gemmatales > Gemmataceae > SIAQ01. The sequence goes on along the minus strand of JACPPF010000038.1, from coordinate 44,673 downwards.
CATGTCCGATGAACCGCTGCCGCGCAACAGGTCGCCCTCGACGCGCGGCGGCACGAACGGTAGATGGACGGTGTCGAGATGCCCGTTGAACTGCAAGGTCTTGCCCGGCTTCTTCCCGTGCCAGCGCACGGCAACCGCCGGCGCCTGCGGGTAGCCGCCATCGGGCCGTTCCACCGTGAAGCCTTCCGCCTTGAGCAAATCGGCGAAGCAATCGAGTACGCCCTTCGCCTCGCCCGTTCGACTTGGCACCGCGACCAGCTTCGTCGCCATGTCGAGAAGACGGGTTGGCCGGACGGCCTTGAGAAGGCGCTCGCGGATTCGTTGTGTGTTTTTCATGGAGGATTCGCACTTTCAAGGGCGAGAATGCCCGCGCTCCCCTTCGGATCGCGGCCAAGCGCCTTACTCGGTCAACGGTTCATGCCGAAAACCGGGAGGGTTCGGCTGGCCAAACCAGTGGTCCAGTTCGCGGTATTGCATGTATTCGACGATGATACCGTGCCGGTGAACGAAGGCGACCTCCAGAAACGGCGCCGGGAAGAACGGGCCGAGTACCACATCTTGACCCACAATCGCCGCGCGCAGATCCTCGACGCGATAGGCCACGTGGGGCCAGTGCCACAGTTTCCAGAGGCCCACCTGTTCCGGTGAAACGCCCGGCAACTCCCTGGGTCTGATGTACTCGATGCGCTGCGGATGCAGGCGAGGATTCGTGACCCATACCTGGCTGTCGGCGATCCAGGATTCGCCCTCATGCGGTTCCAGCGTGACGATGCCGATGTGATCGAACGCTTTCTTCATGCCGGCGTGTCTCCTGGGTTGAGGGGAGCCAGGCGCTCGACGCATTCCAGAAATCGGTCCATCGCGAAAGGCTTGCGCAGGTAGTCATCGACGCCGAGCATCTCCGCGTAAGCGCGATGTCGGCTGCCTTCATTGGCAGTCATCATGACGATTTTGGGAAAGCGGGCGTCCTTGCTTTTCAGATCGTCAAGAACCAGGAATCCGCTTTTCTTGGGCATCATCATGTCCACAATCACCAGGTCGGGCCGCCCGGAATGGGCCAGCGATATTCCCGCGGCACCGTCGTGCGCGGTCAGGACGTGATAACCCAGCCCTTCGAGGACCAGCCGAAGCCCCTGAACGATTTCGCGGTCATCATCCACAATCAGGATGGTTTTCACGGAAGCCATGCCGGGGGCGACTCCTACAATACTGCGGTGGGTTTCAGGTATTGTATACTCTGCGCAGCCCGGTTTGGCACGTGCGACGCCAACACGAAGCGGCAGCGAGGGGCCAAGCCATGCCCCGCGCAGAGCCTATGGCAACGTCTCAAAACAGGAACATACGATGGCGGCCTCGCCTTCCTCGCTGGGCTGGCGCATGCCCGCCGAATGGGAACCTCATGACGCGACCTGGATCGCCTGGCCGCACAACCGCGCCGATTGGCCGGGCAAGTTCGCACCTATTCCCTGGGTCTACGGCGACATCGTCAAGCATCTTCACACCGGCGAATTCGTTCACCTACTCGTCAATGACCTAACCCACGAAAAACGAGCCCGCCAGGTGTTAAAAAAAGTCGGCGTCGATCTCGAGCGCGTCCGCTTCTTCCGCATCCCGACCGACCGGGTCTGGCTGCGCGATTCCGGGCCGATCTTCCTGACCAATCCCCGGGGCCAGCTCGCCATGACCGATTGGCACTTCAACGCCTGGGCCAAGTACGACAACTGGAAGAAGGACGATCAGGTCCCCGCTCGCATCAACAAGCACCTGGGCATCAAGAGCTGGCGGCCCACCTGCAAAGGCAAACGCCTTGTGCTCGAAGGCGGCAGCATCGACGTCAACGGCACCGGCCTGTTACTCACGACTGAGGAATGCCTGCTCAGCCCGATCCAGGCCCGCAATCCGCACCTGGACCGAACCGAAATCGAACGCCAACTGTGCGATCACCTCGGCGTCAAGAAGGTGCTGTGGCTGAATCGCGGCATCGTCGGCGACGACACGCATGGGCATGTCGATGACCTGGCTCGCTTCGTTGGGCCGGGAACGGTCGTGACGGTCGTCGAGGACAATCACGCTGATCCGAACTTCGAAATTCTGCAAGAGAACCTCGAACGGTTAACCGCCATGACCGATCTCGCCGGCCAGCCACTGACGCTGGAGACGCTGCCCATGCCGGCGCCGCTCATTTTTGATGGCCAGCGCCTGCCTGCCAGTTATGCGAACTTCTACATCGGCAACGAGAAAGTGTTGATGCCGACGTTCAACGATCCCAACGACGCGGTGGCGCTGGCCACCCTGGCCGCCCTGTTTCCGGGTCGCACCGTCGTCGGAATTCATGCGGTCGATCTGGTCTGGGGCCTCGGGACGCTACACTGTATGACGCAACAGCAACCGCGAGCCCGGGGGTGATGCGCGGTTTGATCCCAGGGGTTCACTGCGCTCACCCCTGGGCTTCGGGTGTGATGCCGATGTCCACCACGTGAACCTGACCGGTGAACGCCTGCGCTGCGGGATTTTGAAAGCCGAGTTTCGGCGCGACAAACGTTACGGTATGCTCGGCCCGGATCGTCGGTCCCTGGGGTTCGCCCGTATCGCAGTCGAGGCCCGAAGGGATATCGACCGCGAACACGCGTTTGCCGCTGGCGTTGATCGCCTCGATGACGCGATCCAAAGGCGCCCGCACCGGGCCTGTCAAACCCGTGCCGAAGAGCGCGTCCACGATCCAGGCGACGTTTGCCAAGCCTTGCTCGAACTCCCCGTCGGGGCAAATCGCCGCCGATAGTCCCATCTTCTGTACGATGTTCCACTGAAGTGCGGCATCGGCGGACAGGTCCTCGGGCCTGGTGAACAGCAGGATTCGGACGGCAACACCCCGGTTCGCCAGATGGCGAGCGATGACAAGGCCGTCGCCGCCGTTGTTCCCCTTGCCGCAGCAAATGACTACTGGGCCGGCAATGCCGAGCGAAAACAGAACTTGCGCGGCGCCGCGGCCCGCGTTTTCCATCAGCACGCAGGAGGGAATGCCGAGGATATCGATGGCGTGGCGGTCGAAAGCGCGGACTTGCTTGCGCGATAGGTTGGCAGAGTGGTTCATCGGCGTCCCGGTCCCTGGGATTCGCTGCGCTCACCCCTGGGCTTGGAATGGCTAGCGCGCCATCGCGGCGCGCGTTTCCTTGACAATGCTGACATACTGCTGGGCCAACTCGCGAATGCGCGCGAAGTTGCCCTCGGCGATCGCCTTCGGTTCGACGAGCTGGCTGCCGATGCCGAGGCAACATGCGCCCGCTTTCAGAAACGCCGCCGCAGTGGTCAAATCGACGCCACCGGTCGGCATGACGCGAATTTGAGGCAACGGCCCCTTGATCGCCTTGAAGAAGGCGGGACCAACGACATCCGCGGGGAAAACCTTGACAATGTCAGCGCCGGCCTCCCAGGCGGCCAGTATTTCCGTTGGCGTGAAGGCGCCGGGCATCACGAGTTTGTCATAGCGCTGGCACAGACGGATCACTTCGAGATTAACCGTCGGCGCCACAATATACTCGGCTCCCGCGAGGAAAGCGGCGCGTGCCGTCTCTGGATCGAGGACGGTTCCGGCGCCAAGCATTACACGCTCTCCCAGGGCCGCCCGCACCTGCTTGACCACGTCCAGCGCGCCGGGGACCGTCATCGTGATCTCGGCAACGGTGACGCCGCCGTCGGCGAGGGCGCGCACCACCTCCACCAGCTGCTGGCTATCGGTCGATCGCACGACCGCCACGATGCCGGAATCGAGAACCTGCCGGAGTTGGTCTTCTTTGCTCATGTCAATTTACGCCACGCTGATCCCAGGGGTTCGCTGCGCTCACCCCTGGGCTTGGGATTTCAATCGTAACGGCCGCTCGCTTCAATCGGCCAGACGGCTTCCACCTTGCCCTTGCGCACGGCAATGGCCTGGCGGTGCAGGTTCATCGTTGCGCAGCAATGGGCCGGAATCACCTCGCGGCGATCGTCGACCTGCACCGGGACCGGCTCGCATTCGACCTTCGTGTGTTCTTCGGAAAGGCGCGTCACCGCCTCGGTCGAGTGGTCCTTGATCGCGGGCATGCCAAAATCCTTGGAGATCGCTTTCGAACCGGCGTCGAGATTGTACCATTTGGGCCTGACGCTGATGACCGAGGTCAGGATCGACAGCGAGCAGTTGAATTCCGGGCGGACGGGATGGTAGACGCAATCCATCAAGACGAAGGAGCCGGGCTGAATCTCGGTGACGCCAGGGTAGCCGGCGACGAACTCCCACGTGCCCGTGCCGGCGCCCGTGACGATGGTGACCGGGATGCCGGCGCGTTCGATGAGCCGGCGCGTGGCAACAAGTTGCTCGGTGGCCTCCTCTGACTTTCCTTTGCGCTCGGCGGGGTCGGCGATGAGTTGCAAATGACCGTCGTAGCCCTGCAACCCGTCGAAGCGCAGACCCGGGCTTTTGGCGATTCGCTGCGCCAGCCCAACCGCCGCGTCGCCGGGCAGCACCCCGCAGCGCGCCATGCCAATATCGACTTCGATCAGGACGCCGAGGGTGGCCCCTGCCTTGCTCATGGCCTTGCTCAACTGCTCGATGTTTTCGACGCAATCGACGCACACGCGGAGTTGCACGCGCCTGGCCAGCTCGGCGAGCCGCCCCATTTTCTGGGCGCCGACAACCTGGTTGGCGATGAGAATATCCGTGATGCCCGCGTCGGCCAACACCTCGGCTTCATTGAGCTTGGCGGCCAAAAAGGTGGCGCCGCCGCGCTCCTTGATATAGCGAGCCAATCCGCCGCACTTGAGCGATTTGAAATGCGTGCGCACGTTGACGCCGCGTTGTTTGCCCGCATCGAACATGCGGCGCAGGTTGGCGTCGATGACATCGAGGTCGAGAAGGAGGGACGGCGTATCGAGCGCGTCGAGCGGTTGGCCGATCAAGAAGGACATGGCGGTGATTCCATCAGGGGTGTTGGCGATGTATTTTATGATATGCCAGCCAGCGGATTTGTTTAGCCGCTCACCTCCGGTGAGCGCGGTCGCGAGTCTAGGAACAGGAAACGGGCGGAACATCGCGTTGCCGGGCCATGGATTCCATAGAATGGCCGTGGCGATCAATCCGCTCGCCACGAATCGATCGAGCAGGTTCCGCGGAATTCAACCCCGTCGCCCTCACCGGACCGCACAACTCTGGCTGCGCTTATCATGCTCGAAGTTCGCAACCTGCGAAAAGACTATGGGCCGACACCAGCCCTCGCGGGCATTTCTTTCACCGTCGACAAGGGCGAATTGTTCGGCCTGCTCGGCCCCAACGGCGCGGGCAAGACGACGCTCATGTCGATTGTCGCCGGCCTGCTCGATCGCACCGCCGGGCAAATCGTCCTCGACGGCAAGGAGTTTCATCGGCGCGACCGCGAACTGCGCCGCCTCATCGGCATCGTGCCTCAAGAGCTGGCCATCTACAACGAGTTGACGGCGCGTGAAAACCTTCGCTTCTTCGGCCAACTTTATTCCCTCGCCGGGGCTGAACTGGAAACGCGCGTCGAGGCGATCCTGATGGCGGTCGCCCTGGCCGATCGCGCCGACCAGCGCGCCGGCGCCTTCTCCGGCGGCATGAAACGCAGGCTCAACCTGGGCGCTTCGCTGGTTCATGCGCCCAAAATCCTGCTGCTCGATGAACCGACCACCGGCGTCGATCCCCAGTCGCGCAATCACATCTTCGAGGAGGTCCGCCGACTCAATGCGCTGGGCATCACCATCGTTTATACGAGCCATTACATGGAGGAGGTGCAGGCGCTGTGCCCACGCGTCGGCATCATCGACCACGGCAAGCTGATCGCCTGCGATGCCGTCAGGAACCTCCTCGCGCAACTCCCGAGCCGGCTACGCCTGAGCGCCCGGTCTCTATCGGAAGGCGCGCGCACGCGTCTGCGCTCGCTGGGCGACGGGCGTGTCACATTTCCGAGCGCCGAAAGCATCGAGATCGAATGCGGCGACGTCAAGCGCTTGCTCCTGCAACTCGTGCCGATCCTGAGCGAGGAGCAGGTAGAGATGACGGGCCTGGAAACGGAGGAGCCAAACCTGGAACGGGTGTTCCTGCACCTGACAGGTCGAGGGCTTAGAGACTGAGTTTGAGTCCGCTGCCAGACACGATTCGAGTTCGAGAAACGTGGCAACCCCGGGAGGCATTGACATGGGCACGGCGACCGGCAACGAGGATTTCCTGTTGGGCCTTTTGCAAGCGATGGCCGAGCTGGCGGCGGAGCCTTTGTATCCGGCCCCCTTCGCTCAGGCTCGGGGCCTCGATCGGGAGAAACTCGATCGGGGTCTGGACGAGTTGCGCCGGCTCGGGTTGGTGCGCTTTACCGACTGGGTAAAAGACCTTGGCCAGGGCTGTACGCTGACCGACGCGGGCCGGCAGGCGCTCACCAGCAAGCGATTGAGCAAAGCCGTTGCCCTCGAACCGCCCACGGAGCTCACCGGCCTGAGCGATCTGGAGCGCGGCGATCTGGTCCGCAGGGCGATCTTCCTGCCGCAGCCGCCGGTGGTCGCGCGCGTCTTGCTCATCGCCAATCTGCTGTACTTCGCATTCGGCGCCGCCTACGCGGTTCAACACGACCTTGAATTGAACGAATATCTCCTGGGCGAAGGCGCGACCACCACCGCCGTCCTAAAGGCCCTGGGCGCGCTGCGCCCCTCGCTGGTGTTCCCCGACCAACGCGTTCTCGACAATCGGCCGCAATATGAACGGATCGTGTTGGCCTGCTTTCTGCATATCGGTCTCTTGCATCTGTTCATGAACATGTATTTTCTCGGCTCGTTCGCGCCGCATATCGAGGGGATGTGGGGCCATGCGCGCTTTCTGGCAATTTATCTTGTCTCGGGCATTGTCAGTGGCTGCGTGGTGCTTTTACTCGCTCAATCCGACCATCGACCGGGCGGCGAGGGTCCCATCACGGCCGGCGCGTCAGGCTGCCTGTTCGGCATTTTTGTCGCCATGCTGGTGTGGTTCTGGTTCAACTACACCTACCTTCCCGACGGGCTAGTGCAGGCGTGGAAGAGGAACACCGTTATCAACGTGGTTTTGCTTTTGGCCATCAATTTCTTTCCGGGAATCAGTTGGCAGGGGCATTTCGGCGGGGCCGTCGGCGGGCTGCTGGCCGGACTTTTTTTGCACGCGAACCGTTTTCATCCGTCGCCCATCGTTCGCTGGCTCGCGCTCGGCGGCGTGGCCGCGATCCCGTTAGGGTTCTTCGTCGCGGTGCTCTGGCAGGCCGGTCGCCTGTGACTCGGCCCGTTTGGCCACAATAACCGTTCGTCGAAGAGCCCGTGACCAGCCCCCAGCGCAAGCTGGGGGTTTCTGAAGGCTGCCCCGACCCCCACGCTTGCGCGTGGGCTGGTACCTCGGTGCGGGTCGGTCGGTCCTCATTTCAACGTGGCATCCTTGCGCCCGTCGGCCTGGCGATAAAGGCGCGTCGGAATCAGGATTTCCTTGCCCAGCGGGTCGCCCTGGAAGTGGCGCACGATCGCGCGGGCGGTTTCCTGAGCGATCTTGTCGGGAAACTGGATCGGGTCGGCGTAGATCTTGCCGTCACGGATGGCCTGTTTGCCTTCGGGCTGGCCGTCAAAGCCGATGATCTTGATGCGTTCGGCCTTCGTGGCTTTCTCGAGCGCGGCGCGGGCGCCCAAGGCGGCCGGGTCGTTGATCGCGAAGATGCCGACGATATCCGGATTGGATTCGAGCGTGTCCTGCGTGGCCTTGTAACTCTTGTCCTTGTCGCCGTCGCAGGGCAAGCGTTTGACGACGTTGATCTTTCCCGCCGTTCGTCCCGCGTTGTGCTTTGCCAGGACTTCGTCGAAGCCCTTGATGCGCAGGATGCACGATTCGACTTTTTGATAATCGAGCACGAGCACGTTGCCGCCCGTTTCACCGAGCGCCTCGATCATGGCCTCGCCCGCCTGTTTGCCGCCTTGATAATTGTCGGTGGCGACGTGCGTGACGACCTTGGCGTCGGGGTCGAGGCAGCCGATGTCGGCGGTGAAGACCGGCACGCCGGCCTGGTTCGCCTCCTTGATGACGGCACCGATCGCCCGCGAATCGCACGGGCACAACACGATTGCGGAAACTTTCTGTACGAGGAAATCCTGTACCTGTTTCCGCTGCTTCGGCACGTCGTGGTCGCCGCTGACCGCGATCACCTCGTAGCCATCCTTGGCCAACTCGGCCGTCAACACGTCGGCGATCTCCTTGAAGAACGGGTTGGTCATCGTCAAGACGGACACGCCGACCGTGCCCTTCACACTCTTCTTGGGCTTATTCGCGTCGTCGGTGTTCTGCCGGCAACTCGCCGTGAACATGACGAATGCCAGCAACACGACCAGGAAGAGGAATTTGCGCATCATGTGCTCCGGTCTTGAGGACGACTTTCCGTGATGTTCTCGCTCGGGGCGCCTTGTGCCTTGATAACCTCGATGCGTCCTTCTTGCAAACGAAAAATCCACTCGCCAAGTTGATCGGCCTCGTGGCGACTATGCGTAATGTGCAGGACCGTGACGCTCTCCCGCTGCGGCAAGCCCTTCAAAAGCTCGATCATGCGGTCGCGCGTCTCCTCGTCGAGTGAACTCAACGGCTCGTCCATGAGCAAAATCGGCGGGTGGTTTGCCAGCGCGCGGCCCAGAGCGATGCGCTGCGCCTCACCGCCGGACAGACCGACCGCCCGGCGGTCCAAAAGGGGACGAACCCCCAGCCAATCGGCCAGCTGCTCGACCCGTTCCTTGATCGCTCGCGCCGGCAGGGCACGCAGCTTCAAGGCAAATCCCAAGTTGTCGCGCACCGTCATCGTGCGAAACAGGGCGCCATCCTGAGGCACATAGCCGATTTCACGCCCGGCCGGGGAAAGGTGGGTGACCTCGCGATCATTGAGTCGGATGACGCCGGCGCCAATGGAGCGCAAGCCCGCGATTGCTTCGAGAATGGTCGTCTTGCCGCAGCCGGTCTTGCCCATGAGCAGCGCGTATTTGCCCCGCGGAATGTGCAGAGAAACGTCGTCGAGGCGAAACGCGCCTTGCCGGATGTGGAGGTGTTCGACGTCGATCATGGGACAAAATCCAACCTGCCGCTTGCGTGGCGCCTTACGAACGCTACGCCGCCAGCGGCTACACCAACCCCGTCCCGCGCAGGCCGAGGGTACGCGTCAGGATGAGTACGACGACGGCGGCCACGATCATCAGCAGCGAGACGGCGATGCCCGCTTCGAGGTGACCGATCGAAAACTCAAGCCAGACGGTCGTGGAGAGCACTTCAGTGCGCATGCGCGTCGCTCCCGAAAAGATCAGGATCGGCCCGAATTCACCCAGGGCCCTCGCCCACGACAGCGTCGCCGCCGTCAGCAATCCGCGCCGCGCCTCCGGCAGCGCCACCAGCCAGAACGCCTGCGCCCGCGTGCAGCCAAGCGTCAGCGCCACCTGCTCCGTGCGCGGCGAAATCTGTTCGAACGTCACGCGCATCGTCCGCACCGCGAATGCCGCCGATACCGAAAACTGCGCCAAAATCACGCTCGGCACCTGGAACGTAACGCCGAAAAAGTGCTCCTGGAAAAACCGCCCAGGCCACGTTTGAAACAGGATCAACAAACTCAACCCAATCACCAGCGGCGGCAGGACGATCGGCACGTCAAGCAGCGTGTCGATAAAAGTCTTGCCCCAGAAATTCGTTCGCGCTAATAGGTACCCCATTGGCACGCCAACCCAGAGCGACAGGATTGCCGTGATGGTGCAAGAAATCAAGCTGAGCATGATCGCGTAGCGGATGTTCGGATCGTTCAGAGCGCTCAAGAGATGTTCCGGCGAAGTGTAAAACAAATCGGCCACGATCATCGCAACGATCAGGATCACATATACCCCGCCCAGGATAGACAGGCAAAGGTAGTAGCCCCAGTCGGGATTCAGGCGTGGCTTCATGGAAATAGGGGTTAGGTGGAGTAGCGGGGCGTGTACTACAGAAAACAAACACTCAGCACTCAGCACTCAGCACTACTTCCCCTCCCAGCCGAAGCCCAGGTTCTGGAACTGCCGGCGGGATTCTTCGCGCTGTAAGAAATCCATCAGGCGGCGGCTCAGGTCCGGGTGGGTGCTACTTTTGGCCACGGCGATCGGTTGCGATGGCGCGGCGCACGGAATGCCCTCGATCGGAACCGCGTCGAGTTTGTCTTTGTACGGGAGCCAGTTGCTGCGATAGGCGACCACGACATCGAGCTGGCCTGACAGGAGCATCTGGTTCACCAGGTAGTCGCCGGTCGGGGCCGTCACCTTGACGTTTTTGACAACACGAGCGTAGACCCCGGTGCGTAGGAAGGTTTCTTTGGTAAGAGCGCCCATGGCGCATTGGTGTTCATGGCCAACGCCGACTCTCAGGCCGGGTTTGCCCATGTCGGCCAGGCGTTTGAGTTCGTGCGGGTTGCCTTTTTTTACGATGAGCATGAGCTGGTTGTTGGACACGTTTTTTGCCGGCTCGAAGTCCTCTTTGACCTGGAGCATGAAGCTGGTGTCGCAGGCGAAATAGAGGTCGGGCATCTTGCCGGCCTTCATCTCACTGACGAGGATGCCGCAGCCGTTGTAGACGCGCGTGATCTTGACGTTTTCGCGTTTCTCGAATTCGATTAGCGATTTCTCAATCGCGGGCTGAAGCATCGAGCCGGCATAGACAACTAGCTCCGGTCGCCTGGTCGGCGCCGCACGGACCTCGACCTCGGAATAGCCGTGTTTGCGCAGGATGGGTGCGCCGTGATCTTTGCCGAGGATGAAATTGACGAGGCGCCGGGCATTGCCGGGCTGACTGGAGCTCTTCGCCAGGCCGACCTTGATGTGGGCCTGAACGTCTTTCAGTTCTTTCAGATGAACGATTTTCATGTTGGGGTTGAGGGCCTGGAGCTGGAGAGCAATGGCATCAAAGACAATGCCGACGTCGCTGGCGCCGATTTTGGCGACGGCATTGCCGACCCGGCTAATGTCGCCCAGGTAGGTCGGATTGCGCGCCTCGACGTCTTTCCATTTTCCGAGTCGCTGCAACTCGGCCTTGGTTAGCTTCCCAATGGCGGTTACCTCGGGATTGGGCAAGCCGAGCTTGTTGCCCTTGGCGAGAAAATCGTCCCAGCTGGCGATCGTTCGCGGAAAGCCCGGGCGAACAATGAGGACGGCGTGCATCGTTGCCAGGCTCGTAATTTCGTCGACCAGGTTTTTCTCTTTGGCGATGTGAACGTAGCTTTCGTCGGCGGGCAGGAACAGGTCCCCTTTCTTGGCAATCTCGAATTTCGCCAGGCAGGTTTCCGACGGATCGAAATGCAGGATGACCTTTTGCCCGAGCGCGTTTTCATATTCGCGGGCGATCTCCTCCATGGGCAAGCGCATGGCGGGAACACAAAAGACTTCGAGAGGTTGGTCCAGGTCCGACGATGCGCCGGCGTCCTGCATCCAGTAAAGCGCGCCAATCAGAGCGCCTACCGCGAGGACTGAACCGGCGAAAACAAGAATCGCGGGCGAGAGTTTGTTGACCATCGGATTGATCCAGGTTTAGCCGCTCGCCCTGGGCAGGCGCGCCGGTCCAACGTCACCGCTCGCCACACGCGAGCGGCCAAACTTCACGGCCGCACCACGCGCGTCGGCAACGCCGTCGGCAGCACCTTCGGCATCGGCACCGGTTGGCGCCCCTTGAACATGGCCGCGAAATGCGCTTCCCAGTCCGCCAGCATCAGCAAATCGACGCCCGGATTCAACTCCTTCACCTGGCAGGAGCACTCCTTGCACAGAAAACTCGTCGCCGCCACGATCACCTGCGGGGTCAGGTCTTTTTCGTACAGGCTCGCCAGCGCTCGCCCGCGGCCAAAGATCGGGAACAGAATCGGCCCTTTCTTCTTGGCGAGATCGTCCTCCGTGCCCAGGAGAAGCTGCACGAACAACGCCTCGGCGGGATCGTTGCGATCCAGAACTAAAAGCGGTAGGGAAACCTTCAACGGCAGCGGCAGCTTGATCTGCGGGCCTTCCTTCACCTGTTCGGGGAGCTTGATTTTTTTCTCAAGCCCTTGCAGTTCTTTCAACGTCATGTCGTAAAGAGCCCTGTCGGCCTTGGCGTCGGCGCTGGTCATGAGAACATAGACCATCGAGGAGCCTCGTGTCAAATGAGCGAGGATGGCGCGGCGCAGCGGCGAGTCGACGAGGTTGTTCAGGTTCGCCGCCGTGCAAGGCCCGCTCCACGCTGGCGCGTCCACGGCATTGGCGGAACGCGAACGCACCAACATCCAGGGGGTCTTCGCGTCCTTGCCAAACTCCTTGTGCCACTTGGCGTATTTCTTGTCCACCTTGCCGTCGAGATCGACGATCGTGAGATCCAGGTTGATCTTCTTGAGCGCATTGGCCCACGGTTTGAGCGCCGTCTGCAACTCAGCGGGCAAGGGACCGCGGTGATAGACGACAACGTCGTAGGGCGTCAGGTCCCATTTCTCGAGGGCGTAGCGGAAGACGGGAATGGTACAGCCGAGCACCGGCCGAGGGGCCAGAATGAGAAGCATCGGTATCAACAGCAAGAGGTTTTTTTTCATGGGAAATCGCCAGGCGTGATGAGGAGCAGGTTCAGACACTTTGTCATGGCGGCGTACAATGGGCAGTGGTATGGCATCATTCTAACCCACGGGAGCAGGTGGCGTCAAACTTCGATTGCAAGAACTTGGAAAATCGGCGTGATGACCGCAAGCGCCGTTGCAGCGGTCCGCCCGTTTTGAAAGGAATCCACCATGAAGCGAATTGGTCTGGGAATCTGCTTCCTTGCACTCCTTGGTTTTACCCCGCCATCACCGGGCGGCGAAAAACCGGCGGGCTTTTTGAAGTTGGCTGGGAAAAACAAGGCCGGCCAGCCGAAAGCCCAGTCCGTTCCCTACACGCCGCGCGAAGGCGATCTCGTCTTCTACGACGACCGCAACCTGATGTGGATGGTCCTGTTCGCCTATGCGGGGACCGGGCCGCCTCTGCACATGGGCATGGTCGTCAAAACCAAGGCAGGCAAATTCGCCATCCTGGAAGCGGGCCCGGATGATACGGTGCGCGTGGAATTACTCGATCTCGATAAACGCCTCGGTCAATTTCAGCGCGACTTCAAGGGAATCATCCAAATCCGCCGGTGCAAAAAAACGCTAACCGCCGAGCAATCGAAGGCGCTGACCAGGTTCGCGCACGCGCAAGCGGGGAAGCGTTACGCCATCGGCCGGCTGTTGTTGCAAGGCACCTGGCTGCGTTCGCGCGGCCCCTTGCGCGAGTGGCTGCTCGGCGCGACCGTCCTGGATCGCGATAGCTGGATCTGCTCGGAGCTTTCCGTCGCCGCGGGAACGGTGGTGAAACTTTTCGATCCGAAGGTCGTGCACGCTAACGTCGCCTATCCACTGGACCTTGTCAACAATGAGCGCTACGACCTGAGCGCTACCTGGCACGATGCCGCCGTCTGGCAGCTGAGCCAGACGAAGGACGCCAAGGCGAAGAAGTAGGGATGTTGTGATGCCTCACCCCTCCGCCCAGGTCAGCACGACCTTGCCGCAATTCCCGCCGAGCATCGCATCGAAGCCCTTTTGATATTCGTTCCAGGGGTAGCGGTGGGTGACAACGGGGCTAATATCAAGACCCGTTTGCAGCATGACGGTCATGTAGTACCAGGTCTCGTACATCTCCCTGCCATAGATGCCCTTGAGTGTGAGCATGTTGAAGATGACGAGATTCCAGTCGATGGCGATCTCGCGGTCGGGGATGCCGAGGATGGCGATCTTGCCGCCGTGGGCCATGTTGGCGAGCATGTCGCGAAAGGCGTCGCCGTTGCCTGACATTTCGAGGCCGACGTCGAAACCTTCCCTCATGCCGAGTTCGGCTTGCACGTCTTTGAGTTTTTCGGTCCGCACATCGACGGCGCGGGTGGCGCCGAGTTTTTTGGCGAGCGCCAGTCGGTAGGGGTTCATGTCGGTGATGACGACGTGGCGGGCGCCGGCATGTTGGACGATGGCCGCCGCCATGCAGCCGATGGGGCCGGCGCCGGTGATGAGCACGTCCTCGCCAAGAATGTCAAACGACAGCGCCGTATGAACGGCATTGCCGTAGGGATCAAAGATCGACTGGACGTCTCTGGCGGTGGCCATTGGTGAGCAGTGCGTGGTGGGTGTTGCTGGTGCTTGGGCCTTTTGCTCGGCACTCGCCACTCGCCACTCGTCACTGCTTCCGTGGACCCAGACATTGGAGAACGGCAGCGCGATGTATTCCGCGAACGCGCCAGGCCGATTGACGCCCACCCCCTGCGTGGCCTTGCACAGATGCCGGCGTCCGGCCAGGCAATTGCGGCAGCGTCCGCACACCACGTGACCTTCGCCCGAGACGATCTCGCCGACGTGAAAGTCTGTGACGTTGGACCCGACCTCGACGATGACGCCGACGAATTCATGCCCGATAACGAGGGGCACGGGGATGGTCTTTTGAGCCCAGGCGTCCCATTTGTAGATATGCAGATCGGTTCCGCAGATGCCGGTGCGCAGGACCTTGATGAGCACGTCGTTGATGCCGATGGTGGGAACGGGCACGTCGTCGAGCCAGACGCCGACTTCGCGTTTGGATTTGACCAGGGCTTTCATGGTAGGCATGGACGGACCTCGCCAAGGACATGGACAGGTGATTCGCCTAGTTTACGAAACGCGCCCGTCACGGCGATGTTTCGCCGCCGCACGGCAACCGAGCCTGAGCGCCAGCGAAGGGCGATTTTTGGTTGGCCCTTCGCTGGCGCTCAGGCTCGGATGAACATCAACCGGCGTGTACGAAACTCATTTCCAGCCCGCGCGCGGAGATATGGAAGATCTGATAGCCGGCGGTTTTCAAGGCTGAAACCGCGCTTACGGTGGCGTCGATGCCGACGTCAGCGAAATGGTGGTGAAACTCCACGAGGACTTGTCGGGGCAAGATTCCGCTTTTCAGCATGTCGGCCAGCGCGAGGTATTCGCCTCCCTCGATGTCCATCTTGATTACATCGATGCGCTCCCGCCCAACCCGGTGCAGGAGCGTGGTCAACCGAGAGACAGGTGCCTCCACCGTGGCTGACGCCGGGACGGAAGCGGTCGTCAGCGGTCGATAGTTGAATTGACTTTCCGGCCGGCGCGGGGCGAAGCGCATCATGCCGTCGTGGTCGGCCAGGCCGACGGCATGAAAGTGCAGGCGGGCTGGCAGCGTTTGCTCGGCAACCCAGGCCACACTGGCGGGCGTCGGGTCGAACGCATGAACGTTCAAGCCAAACCTATTCACCAGCGCGAGCTCCCAGGCCAGGTTGTCGCCGACGCCGAAGGAATACACGATGCTGTCCTGGTTGAGCGGATCGGGCCAAACCGTCCACACGCCGGAACGATCTCCCGAGGTGAAGGTTGGCAATGCCACTTGAACCGTGATGCCCAGCCTGGCCAGCTCGCGTCGGCGCAAGTAATCCTTGATGGCCCGGAGCATGGACGCGGGTTCCTCCTGACTCGCCCGACTGGATCACAAGGTGTTGTCACCGTCCCAAATGTTATCGACGCAAGATCGCGTGTCAATCTGAAAAGCCGTTCCGAGTTCCAAGGGGGAAACGTGAACCTTTCCGGTCTGGCGTCGCTCAACGTTTGCATCAGCCTGGCTAATCGCCATGCTGACTAGCAGAAGCCGCCCGGCCGGCGGCGTCCCAGGTCTCGCCACGGCGATCGGCCCTGGGCGTTCCGTGGACGGGTTCTAACGACGGCGGCTTCTGATCGTGGTTAGCTCAAACGGGTAGAGCACCAGACTCATAATCTGGCTGTTACGGGTTCGACTCCTGTACCACACCGGACGAGTGCCAACTCGTTCTCCAGAACGCCTGAAACGCGTTCGCTTACCGCCCGCGGGAGGCGGGCGCCCGTTCGATCTGCCGCCTCGCAAACGCGGGATCGGCAACACGAGCCAAGGCCCTGAAGTGCGCGGATACCGCACCGGCCGCCTCGCCGGGCCAACAACCGCAGCCTGCACGTCACGCCCGCGTTCAGGTTCCGCTGTGACGCCTGCCGAGGGCCGCCACTGCTCAAACGCACTCCGCTCAGGTCCGTGGGATCGGCAGGCAGCCCCGCCCCCCAACGGCATTTTTCCAGGCCGCGCGCGGCGTGGCAAAAGGCAGGTGAAAAATGATCAAGCTCATCAAGATTCGTGATTTCGAGATCGGCCTGCTGTTCCGCGACGGCGAGTTCCGCGGCCTGCTGGACGCGGGCCGCCACTGGTTCGTCGATCCGCTGGGCCGCGTGCGCGTCGAGATCGTATCCCAGCGTGCGCCGTGGCTGGTCCACGAGCAGCTTGACGTCATCGTCAAGGCGGGCGTGTTGCGCGATCGGGCCCAGGTGGTCGATCTGAAGGATCACGAGCGCGCCCTGGTCTGGGTCGATCGTCGTTTCAGCCACGTGCTGCCCCCGGGCCTGTTCGCGTACTGGACCACCCACCGCGAAGTGGAGATCGAAATCGTGGACGCGCGGGCAGTGCGCTTCATGCACCCGGAGTTTTCGGTTATCGTCAAGGCGGCGATGACCCCGCAGGTGCTTGAAGTTCACACGGTCCCGGCCGGTTTCGTCGGCGTCTGGTTTCGCGACGGCAGCTTCGGCGAGACGCTGCCGCCAGGCCGTTACGCGTTCTGGCGCAACGTCGCCGATGTCCGCCTCGTGCCGATCGACCTGCGCGAGCAGATCGTGGACGTGGCCGGGCAGGAAATCATGTCCGCGGACAAGGTGACCCTGCGGCTGAACGCCCTCGTGACCTTCAAGGTCGCGGACGCTCGGCTCAGCTTGACGGTCGTGGAGGACGCCCGCCAGGCGCTCTATCGCGAGACGCAGCTCGTGCTGCGCGCCCTGGTCGGCGCTCGCGAACTCGATGCATTCCTGGCGGACAAGGATAGCGTGGTCCAGGAGCTCGAGGCCGGCATCCGTCGGCGCGTCGGCGCGTTCGGTCTGGAGATCGTCACGGTTGGTATCCGCGACATCATCCTGCCGGGCGAAATGAAGGAGCTGATGAACAAGGTGACCGAGGCCAAGAAGGCCGCCGAGGCGAACCTGATCGTGCGGCGTGAAGAAACCGCGGCGATGCGCAGTCAGGCCAACACCGCCAAGCTGCTCCAGGACAACCCGACCCTCATGCGTTTGCGGGAGCTGGAGGTCCTGGAAAAGGTTGCCGCCAATGCGAAGCTGAACGTTGTGCTCGGTGAAAAGGGACTGACCGAGCGCATCGTGAATGTGTTGTAGGAGAAAGTGAGAAGTGACCCTGCGTGAAGTAGGTCAGGCATTCTTGCCTGACAGCAGCCGCGCAACGTCAGGCTGGAAAGCCTGACCTACGGTTGAGGTAGGTCAGGCTTTCTTGCCTGACAGCAGCCGCGCAACGTCAGGCTGGAAAGCCTGACCTACGGTTGAAGTAGGTCAGGCATTGGCTTTCTTGCCTGACAGCAGCCGCGCAACGTCAGGCTGGAAAGCCTGACCTACGGTTGAAGTAGGTCAGGCTTTCTTGCCTGACAGCAGCCGCGCAACGTCAGGCTGGAAAGCCTGACCTACCTGTCACTTCCTACTTGCCGCGTTCCACGTAGCCGGAAAGCCTTTCGACGGGAATGGCATAGAGGTTCGCGACGATTAGCCGCGCCGCTTCGTCAACCTCAATCACCTCTTCGACGATCGCCTTACCGCCATCGCGCCGATAGACAGCGAGCACGGAATAGGTGGTGTAGGATGGGCTGAAGAAATCAACAAAAGCCTGGCCGGTTTCGGCCTCGTTTACTTTTCGTTCCAGGGTCAGCCAGGGAAGCGAGCCGGTTTTCAAGCCGCCCTTCAGGTCGAGCACGATTCGGCATTGCAGGATTGTCCGGCCCGCGCGGTCCGCCTTGAGTTCCATGAGTCCGCTCGGGTCGCGATAGGTCCGCACGATGGCCACACCCGCCGCGTTCTTCAAGCGCTGGTACAGCGGGTGCTTCGTCGGCGTCGTCCGCGCCAGCTTGATGCTTTGCTCCTGCGCCTCGCTGAGGTCGTTGTTCGCGACGCCAGCGGCATCCGCCACCCGGCCCATGAACAGAATGGTTCCGGAGCGCTGATCGCGAATGAGGAACAGGAAGGGGCGATCCCCGGCAAATTTTGGCGCGGGCTTCGGCGCGGGGCCAGTCATTCCGACAACGCCCGTCGCGGCCGCCGCCTCGGTGCCTTCCTCGTTGACAGCGACAAACGCCTTGTGGACCACGGCGCCAAGCGCCAGTTCGCGCAAACCGGACTGGCTCATGCCGGAAAAGTCGGCCCCATCCGGACCGGGCGAGCGAAACGCGCAGACCATGCCAAGCTGCTTCAAGACATCGGGAAGGTCATACGCCGTCGTAAACTTGAAGCGCGGCAGGCTTACCTCCACTTTTTTCTCGGGCTGAAGCTGTCCGATCCATTTGTTAAGGGTTCCCGCGTTGAGCCTGGACTCCAGTTTGGGCAGTCCGCCGACGTTGTCTGGAGCGATCAACACCATCGACAGGCCGCCGCGGTAGGGCAACTCCACGAGCCGAAGGTTGTCCGCCTTGCCGAGCCTGAGCGATTCGGTCGCGTCCCCGGCGCCGATGAACGCGAACCGGGCCTCATGGAAGGCGCCGAACATCATGGGCGTCTTGATGCGTTGGCCTGCCTGGGTCGTGAAATCCGCCGCCTTGGTGCTCTTGCGGTCGAATTTCTGCACCCAGTCTCCCTTGAAATAGATGGCGTTGGTCAACACCAGACGCGTGTCACGTTGCAGCGAGCCATTCGGCAACAAGTTCTTGATGCGTTTATTCGTCTGATCGGCAACCCAGTCGTTGATCCGCACGCGCTCCTTCTCGGGATTCGCGGCGAAATCGCAGGGAAACACGCCGCCGGTGCGATACGAGTCGTTGAGCGTTTCAACAAACTGCTTGCGGAACGGAAAAGTACGTTCCCCCCACAGGGCGTTTGCGATGCGCAGGTCGAACGGATGCGCCCCCTTCTTCGGCAAGGCGATCAGGTCGCGGCTGATCTTGGCGAGTCCCGTATGAATCAATGCCGTTTGCCAGGGAATGAGCTGAGCGTCAGCGCCGATCCGGCGTGCGGCTTTCGGGAAGTGCAGGACCTTACCCATCTCCTCGGCGGTCGCGCCCCGCGCTCCCTCGGCGGCCATCGCCAGCGCGACGGAAACCGAGTACGGACTGAAGAAGACGTTCTTGCCGGCTTCTTGTTTTGCGAGCTGGCGAAAGAGGTCCACGGCAAAATCGGTGTTGGCCTGGACGATCTGTTTGGCCGGCGCCAGATTGGGCTGAGCGGCGAGGAGGCTGTTGGCGTCTCCCGTGATGGCGCCCTGCTGGTTCATCAGCGTGGCAACCCCGGCCAACACCAGGACGCGCGTGAAACGCTTCATTGCTTGTTCTCCTTTTTCTTGCGGGGGGGTGATTTCGTGAGTCCCTATCAGGACATCGGAACCGTTGATGGTGACTTGGCCGGCCGGGGTCTCGACGATCATCGGCCCCGGTTCTTCGGCGTCCCTGCCTGGCTCGACGTCGAGCTTGACGGACTGGATACGCACCTCGCCGCGCACCAGGCGCCCGGACGTTGGCGAGAGCCGATCAAACTGAGCGTTTCCCGTCGGCGTCACATTCCAGGCGAACGCCGGCGATTTGCCCGGCGGACCCCGGTCGTCGGGCCGATTGGAAAGGACCCACCAGATCGACAGGCCGACCAGCACCGCCGCCGCCATGCCTGCAATGGCCCAAACGGAACGGCGCCAGGCTCTCGGCGCGGGCCGAGCCGTTGGGACGCCGGGCGTCGGCCCGGCGCTCGCGTCCGCACAAACGGCAACCGCTGCCTGTTCCAACAATCCGTGAATGGTCAGGAATCGCACATAGAATCGCCGGGCCTCGGCACTTTGGGTGAGGATGCCTTCGAGGCGTTCAAGCTGCTCGGCCGTGATCTGCTCGTCGCGCACGGCGCCGAGGAGTTGCAGCAATTCGTTCTGATCGAAGGAACCAGCGCTCATTGGCTTCGCTCCGTGGGCGTGATTTCGACGTCCATTTCAATGCACGCCAGCAAAAGGCCATAGATCGCGTTGAGCGTCCTGCTGATCGCCGCCTCGCTGCGGCCCAGCGCGGTGGCGACGCTGCGGCCAGTCGCCTGGGGCTCATAGCGGCGCCGCAACAAATCGCGGTGTTGAGCTGGGAGTTTCTCGACGCACGCCTCCAGCGAATCGAGCATGGCTGGGTTCTTGTCGAGCGATGCGGCGGCCTCGTCGGTCAGGATCTCTTCCAGCGAGTCGCTGAACCGGACGCGCTCGCGCGCCTTCTTCTTCTGAAAATTGAGCATCTTGTTGCGGGCGACACCGAAGGCCCATTGATCAAAGCGCGTGCCCGGCTCGAACGAATCGATTTTCCGCCACAGCACCTCCGCGACTTCCTGAAGCAGGTCCTCCGCGTCGGCGCGGCTGAAAATGACGGTGCGAATAAATGCATAGATGCGAGGCTGCCAGTGGACCCATTGCTGGCGAAAGAGATCTTCCTGGTCTTGCTTTTCTTGCATCAGAAACTCCAACCGCGGCGCCCCGTTGCGAAGGGCACGTGCCGCGAAAGCTCTTCCCGTACAAGGAGATTTCCGCTGCGGGTAAAAGTTTGCAGGAGGTGTGGGATTATTTTGAAATCGGCGCTTTTCATCCACTCATTGAGGTGTGAGCGATGAATCCACCGGCCCGCACGATCTAGACCTGCCGTGGCGAGATCGAATTCGCCGGACCGGGTCCGATTCGTGCCAATGTCCGTCGAGCCGGCCTGTTCCCTTGCCCTCATTCCTTGAGAAGCGCCACGATTTTCGCGCGCATGTGAACTTCGCCCCGCGCGCCCTTCCAGCCGAGTTCGCCGGCCCAGCCCCAGCGCGCCAGGCCCTGCTTGTTGATGAGGTAAACCGAGGGCCAGTAGCTGTTGTTGTAGCGCCGCCACATCGTGGTCTTGTTATCCACTGCGACCGGGAAGGTCAGGCCCGCATCCTTGAGGCGTTTTTGCAGCGCCTTGACGTTTTTCTCCCCTTCGGTTTCCGGTGTGTGGATGCCGATGACGACGACGCCCTTGTCCTTGAAATCTTTCCAGATGCCCTTGTACCAAGGGTAGTTGCGTACGCAGTTGATTCAGCCGAAGGCCATGAAATGAATGACGACGACCTTGCCCTTGAGCGCCTTCATTGTGAGGGTCGGACTGTTGAGCCACTGCGCGATGTCTTCGAATTCCGGCGCCTCCTGTCCGCCGCGAATGCGCACCGGCGTCCAGTTCTTGGGGTCTTTGGCATCGTCGCCGCCGGCGGACAACGATGCGGCGGCTAGCCCAAAAATGCAAAGTCCCGCTAGGAATCGGATCATGCGGCCTCCCTTGCACCACAGAATTTCCCCTGAGGAGATTCTATCGCTTCACGTCGCGACATGGCAATGCCATGCGGCGCGAGACCAGCCCCACGCGCAAGCGTGGGGGGGTGAGCAGCCTCCAAAGACCCCCAGCTTGCGCTGGGGGCTGGTCAAGTGGTCTTCGACGACTCGGCGCCAATCGGCCTGCTGGCGTCGATGAAGAGGGACACCACGCCGATGAACGCGAAGACGGCGGCGCAGGTGAAAAAGACGGCGTTATAACCGGCCTTCTTGGTTCCAAACCAGTCGGTCATGGGAATCAAGACATAGGGAGAAAGCGCCCCACCCAGGTTGCCCCACATGTTCCCCCAGCCAAGCACCACGCCGACGTTGCGCTTGCCCACGTCGAGGTTGTATCCCCACAGCGCCGGCAGGCCCAGGTCGTGAACGAAGGACATGACGCACAAAACGATAATCACCGGCCACGCTCCGTCGAGGAACAGACACGCCACCAAGGCCGCGGCCGTGGCGAAACGCGTCGCGGCGATCGGGAAACAGCGGCCCATGCGGGGACCGTATTTCTTCGTCATCCAGTCCGTCCACCACCCACCCAAGATCAACGTCGGCAGCGCGACCCAGAACGGCAGGCTCGCCATGATGCTCTTCTCAAGACCCTCGGGAACCTTGTGGACTTCAAAAAGGTACAGCGCCAGTTGATTGCCCAGAATGATCCAGCCGAAGTTGGTGCCGAACTGCACGATCGAACTCGCCCATAAACTGCGGTCGGTGAAGATGCTCCGCCACAACGTCCAGACAGGCAGAGGGGGCTCGCCTTCCGCGGCTTTCTCATGCGCCTCCGCGAGCCGCGTCTCGGCCTCGTTGGCCAGAAAATGCTGCCGGGGCGTGTCGCGGTGGAACAGGAAGAACACCACGGCGATCAGCACGCCGATCACACCATAGATCATCAACACGGGAGGCCAGCCGTCGCCGAGCACCTGACGGATACGGCCCGGGAACACTACTTCCAGGACCGACCGATTGAGCCGGGTCGTCTTGTCCGCGCTGGAGGACGTCTCGGGGTCGCCTAACAGACCATGGGTTTGGCGGGTCAACTTGGTCCGGATTGGGTCCAGATTCACGCTGGCAAATAGGTCGGGCTGCTTGAGCCAGCCGTTGAGGATGGCTGCGAACGCATCCACATCGTTTGCGTTGGGAGTTTCCTTTTCCCCCAGGCCCGCCAGTTTTACGATGAGCTGGCGTTGCTTTGGCGTCAGAGTCGCCTGGAGAAGCGGCGCCATTTGCTGCATCACCCTGGGGATTTCCTTGTCAGCTACTCCAGAAAAAACAGCCGCGGTTGCCAGCGACGGACCCTGTCCGAGGGGCGACGCCATCAATCCCAGCGAGCCGACAATCTTGGCGGGAGCGAGCTTGGGATCGGCCTGTGGAATCAACAGCAGATCGCGTGCGAACCCTGGCGCATCGAGAATGTCCCGCGCCGGTTCCGATATCAGCGACGGCGTTGACACCGGCATGAAAAACATCATCAACAAGACCGTCAGTCCGGGGGTGATCGCGCCGCCGATCCGGCCGCCCAGGGAGACGATCCCGCTCGCCAGCCCGCGCTGCTGGTATGGAATCCACCGGCGAATCAGCCCCGCGCACGCCGGGTAGGCGCCGGCCTCAAACAAGCCGCAGCCCAACCGTAAAACCAGGAGAATGGAAAAGGTGCTGGCAAAACCAGTGAGCCCGGTCAGCACCGACCAGATCGCCAGATAAATCGCCAGCATCCAGCGCGTGCCAAACCGATCCGCCAGCCAGCCCCCAGGAAGCTGGCCGAAGGCGTAGGTCACAAAGAATGCCCCAAGCAGCAACCCCGTTTGGTCACTGTCGAGGCGCAGCCCCTCCCGAACATACGGCGTGATGTACCCCAGGCAATAGCGATCGAGGTAGAGAAGGACGGCCACGCAGACGGTGAGCGCGAGAACGAGGTAACGAACGCGCGTCGGTCGAGGAGATTCGGTCATGCAGGGAATGTATCAAGGGAAACGCGGAAATGCAAATGTCTCCCCTCTCCCTTTGGGAGAGGGGTAGGGGGTGAGGGGATAGGGCAGCAGCAAACCCGGCCCTCACCCCCGGCCCCTCTCCCAGAGGGAGAGGGGAGCCAATCAAACCGGCGACTTCGGCGGAATGCGGAACAGGCGCACGCTGGTCCATTCCTCGTCGCCGTCGTCATACTTGATATGGATGCGCTCGCCGTCGAGCTTGGTGATCGCGCCCGGGAAATAATGGGGCCCGCCGGCCCAGCGTCCCTCGACCTTCATGCCGGGTTTGATCTCGAACTTGCGGATCAGCTCCGGCGTGAGCATGCGCTCGGGGCCGTCGAGGTATTGCACGACGATGCGTTCTTCATCTTCGATGGACACGATCTCGGCAGGGTAGATGCACTCGTCGCAGTCGCAGGCCAGGACGCGGTCGCCTTCCTCGAATGGGAAACTTCCGACGCCAACCGGGCAGCGCCAGAACCGCGCCCGGCTCGCGCGCGTGTTGTTCTCCATGGTCGCGTCTTCGAGTTCAACATCGAGCATCTCACCATGCACGCGCGTCACCACTGCGGGAGTGTAGATTTTCTGCGGCTCATTCTTGGAGCGAATGAAGATATGCTCGCCTTCCTCAATGACGAGCGGCGCGATGGCGATGTCCTGCACGACGCGTTGATCGCCGTCGTCGTAGAGGATGTGGATGCCTCGCTCCCCCATGTTGAGAATGGTGCCGGGGTACCAGTAGAAATCAAGCCAGCGCGCGAGGACGCGATCCCCGACGCGCCAGTTGGAATCCTTGACGGCTTCGCCCAGATCGAGTGATTGCTTGGTCGGCATGCCCATCGAGTTGGCCATCTCGTTGAGGTTGACGTTGGCGATCGGCCGTTGCACACGCACCATGCTGACCGAGGTCCATTCCTCCTCGCCGTGATCGTAGCGCACCAGCAGCGTCTCGCCCTTTTTCTGCTTCACGACAGCCGGTGCGAAGTTCGGGCTTCCCTTGATTTTGCAAAAGACCCGGCTGCCGATGTCGATGTCGGCGGGGAGGACGTGAGCACAATGGGCCCAGCTATTGTCGCCATCGTCGTAGACGATCAGGCAGCCCTCGCCCTGCACGTCGCGGACGACGCCGGGATAAAAGTAGGAATCCTGCCATTTCGCCAGTACGCGATCGCCGACCCTCCATGAATTGGCGGCCTTGGTGGGCGATTTTTTGAATTTCAGCCAGTCAAACAGGCCCATCGCGGTTACCTCGCTGAAATGCTTGTCAAGGTTGGTTGTCAGCCGTTTTTTTATTATACCGCGCTCGGCTAAAAATGAACCCGAATTGAATCGGTTTCTCGGATCACCGTACCGCCGTCACGCGGGAGCTTTGTACTTCATCCGGCAACCGTCCAGTTCCTGTTCCGCCGGGTAGGGAACGGTGCGCGGGGGCATCTTCGGGGTGCCCTTCATGCAGGTGGTGTAGAATACATAGCCAAGCAGGATTGCACCGAGGCCCTGCATGACAAATCGTTTCTGGTGGAACAAATCACCGGCCAGAAACACAACCAGGAAAAGGAAAACGATCAGACTCTCCTGCGGCGCCATCAGGACGCCGGTGACCCCGGCCGGGCACTCCAGCACGCCGGTGGCGTCAAGGTATGCATGGTGAGCCGCGATTCCGGCGCCCGCCACCGCCGGCGCCAGGGCCAGCACGCTCAGCGCCGCCGTGGGCAAGCTAGGAAGGAACATGCCAAACGCGAGAATTGCCGCGACGGACATCATGAATGCGCGCTGGTACAGGCAAAGCGGACACGCCTTGAGGTCCATGCTCAAGCTGAGGTGCAAGCTCCCCAAGACGCCGACGACCGCGACGAAAAGTGCGGCACGCGTCCAAAGGATCTTCAGGTCGGGAAGCGTTTTGTCCGGAGCCGGCGGAGTAATATTGGCCATTTCGCAGCACCTGGTTTGGTGTGAGTATGTCTCAATAGCCTATCCAGCATTGCGCGGGTTGCAACCGGGAAAACCGGTGGTAGCACGATTTGACGTAGGTCAGGCATTCTTGCCTGACAGCAGCCGCGAAAACTCAGGCTGGAAAGCCTGACCTACACCTACCTGTACCATCACCGAAAAGCCGTTCGCCGCGACCTGGCTTGCGGATCGGGACGCATCCAACTATATCCACCTCCATGAAATACTTCTTCTTTCATCTCATGTCCTGGCCTCACCTCCCGCCGAACTTTGAACAAACCCACGACTCCGCGTGGATCTGGGCCCCCAATTCGCTCTACGACCCGGTCAAGGGGCACGATCTCTATCGCGAGTACATCAACACGCTCGCCTACGCCGACGAACTCGGCTTCGACGGCGTGTGCGTCAACGAGCACCATCAAAACGCCTATGGCCTGATGCCATCGCCCAACGTCATCGCCGGCGCGTTGACGCAGCGCACCAAGAACTGCAAGATCGCCGTCATCGGCAACGCTCTGCCTCTCTACAACCCGCCGCTGCGCGTGGCCGAGGAGTTTGCGATGCTCGACGTGATGTCGGGCGGCCGGCTCATCACGGGCATGGTGATCGGCGGCGGGCCGGAGTATTTCTCCTATCAGATTGAGCCGACCACGGCGCGTGAACGTTTTCGCGAGGCTCTCGACCTGATTGTCAAAGCGTGGACGACCCCCGGCCCGTTCGAGTGGCATTCCAAACACTATTACTTCCGCTACGTCAACCCCTGGCCGACGCCGATGCAGAAGCCGCACCCGCCGATCTGGATTCCGGGCGTCGGCAGTCTGGAGACGATCGAGTTTGTCGCCCAGCGGCGTTACGCTTACATGGGGGTGCCGTACTTCCACATCGATATCTTTCGCCGGGTGTTTGGCCAGTTTCGCGAAGCCTGCCAGAAAGCCGGCTACGAGGCGCATCCGGAGCAAATGGGCTGGGGCGTGCCCATCTACGTCGCCGAGACCGACAAACAGGCGCGCGAAGAGTTCGAGCCGGCATTCTGGTACTTCATCAAAAACCTGATGAAAGGCATCGGCACCACGCCCCCGGGCTACACGAGCGCCAAATCCGCAGCGGCGATCCTGAAGAACCAGCAGTATTTTCTCTATCAGCAAAAAACCTGGGCCGACATCGAGAATGGCGTATTCGCCATCGTCGGCAGCCCGGAGACGGTGCGGCAAAAACTCCAACGCTATCAAAAGGAACTTGGTGTCGGCGTCGTGTTGACGGGTTGCCAGACCGGGACATTGTCCCACGAGCTGGCACGCAAGAGCATGGAATTGCTGGCACGCGAGGTCCTGCCGAAAATCAAGTGCTGAGTGCTGAGTGCTGAGCGCTGAGTCCGGTGGATCGAGGTACCCAAGACTTGGAGGAGCGAATGGCTGCATCGATCGAGAGATTCGAGGATCTCATTGCTTGGCAAAAAGCGCGCGTGCTTACTCGGCAGATTTATGAACTCACTTCGGAATCGCCTTTTTCGCGAGACTTTGCGCTCAAGGATCAGATGCGGCGCGCGGCGGTGTCCATCATGTCGAACATCGCGGAAGGATTTGAACGGAACCGGCCCGCGGAGTTTCACCAATTCCTGTCCGTGGCAAAGGCCTCGTGCGCCGAACTGCGCTCCCAGTTGTATATCGCCCTGGATGCGTGCTACCTGGATCAACCGAGATTCGATCAGTTGGTCGCGCTTGCCATTGAAGTCGGGAAGATCCTCGGCGGCTTGCGTGCCGCCGTCGAAAGGCGGCGCGACGGTGGCTAATTTGACTCAGCACTCAGCACTCAGCACTCAACACTCAGCACTCAGCACTTGGAACCCACGAATGTTGAACATCCTCAAAAAACTCCACTACGGCGCCCGCGTCCTCCTCTCCAGGGGCGGGGGGCAACCGGAGACCGTCGAAATCGCCAGCAGACCCACCGTCATCACGCATGGCGGCGAAGGGGAGCCGTTCGTTTACCTACACAGCGCCCTGGGCGAGTCGATGTTGTGGCTGCCCTTCCACCAGGCGTTTGCCAGGAAATTCAAGGTCTATTCGCCCCTCCATCCCGGCTTCGGGCGCTCCGGCGGGTTCGACCAGATCAGCGATATCGAGGACATGGCGTTTCACTACATCGACATGCTCGACGCCCTGGGCCTGGAGCAGGTCTGCCTGGGCGGCGTCAGCCTGGGCGGCTGGATCGCGGCCGAGATTGCCGTGCGCTGGCCGGAACGCGTCAGGAAACTGTGGATCGCCGACGCCCCGGGCCTGTGGGTCGAAGGCGCCTCGCTCGGCGATCTCTTTCGCCTGATGCAAGATCGCGAGGAGCTTCGCAAGATGCTCTTCCACGATCCGCATAGCGCGATGGCGACGATGGTCATCAAGGACCACGTCGATGAATCGACCATGCTCAATGCCTACCAGGCGATGACCGTCCTGGCACGCATGATATGGACGCGACCGTATGATCCGAAACTGGCGTCGCGCCTACGCCGGATCGCCTGCCCCACGCTCCTGCTCTGGGGCGAACACGATCGGCTCGTGCCCCCCGCGTTCGGCGAAGCCTATCAGAAACACATTCCGGGCGCTGAACTCAAACTCATCAAGGATTGTGGCCATCTGCCGATGTTCGAGAAGGAACTCGAATTCGTCGAGGCGATCACCCGGTTCTGCGCCGGATGACGGCCAGGGGAAAAGTCCGAAGGCGCATCGGACCGCGCCCCGGCGTCCCGGGCAGCGCTCCGAGGTCAAGATTGCTTCCTGCCTGGCCGAGCCCAGCGCGTCGAACCCCCGTGGAAATCGACAAACGCTCGCCCGACTTGTTTCCTGGTTGCTGGTCGTTTGGATTCGCGGTAGAATAAGAAGGCGCCAACGGGAACGAAACGTGGTTTCCTATTCATGATCGATGACATGCTTTTTTCCCGCCGCTCCTTCCTGACCAAGACCGGCGCCGGCCTCGGCATGCTCGGTCTCGCTGCCCTGTGCGCCGATGCGGACGAGACGACGACGCCCGATCCGCGTGCGCCGCTGGCGCCACGTCCGCCGCATTTTCCCGCGAAGGCGAAGCATGTCATTCACGTCTACCTCAATGGCGGACCGTCGCAGGTTGATACCTTTGATCCCAAACCCTTGTTGGCGCGCTATGCGGGGCAGACCTTGCCGGCCGGGAACCTCACCACGGAACGGCCCACCGCGGGCGCCTTGCCGTCGCCGTTTCACTTTCGCAGGTATGGGCAATCGGGCATCGAGGTCAGCGAAATCTTCGAGAGGTCCGCGGCTCACATCGACGACATTTGCCTCATTCGTTCCATGTACGCCAACACGCCCAACCATGAACAATCGATGCGGCTCATGAATTGTGGCGACGAGCGGCTGTCGCGGCCTTCGATGGGGGCGTGGATCAACTACGGCATGGGCAGCGAAAACCGCAACCTGCCTGGCTACGTCGCCATGTGCCCGGGCTTGCCCGTCGCCGATACCTCGAACTGGCGCTCGGCATTCTTGCCTGGCATCTATCAGGGCACGCACATCGACACCCGGCGCACCAACGTCAACGAGCTTATCGAGAACATTCGCAATCCGCTCGTCACGCGCGGCGATCAACGCCGGCAACTTGATTTGCTCGCGGAACTCAATCGCCAGCATCAGGCTAGCCGCCCCGAGGACGGCGCGCTTGAAGCACGAATCCAGTCGTTCGAGCTGGCCTACCGAATGCAGATGGAAGCAACCGACGCCTTTGACGTCAATCGCGAAACACAAACCACGCGCAACGCCTACGGCAACCACGTGCAGGGCCGGCAACTACTGATCGCCCGCCGCTTGATCGAACGCGGCGTCCGTTTCGTGCAGTGCTACCACGGCGATGTTCAGCCGTGGGATAGCCACAACAACATCGCGGGGGAACATCGCCGGCTGGGCCGCGAGATCGATGGTCCAATCGCCGCCCTCATCGCCGATCTGAAGCGATTGGGTTTATTCGAGGAAACCCTCGTGATCATCGGCGGCGAGTTCGGCCGCACGCCCGCGGTGGAGTTGGCCGGCGGCCGCCCGGCAATGGGGCGCGATCACAATCACTGGGGGTTCACCATCGCCCTGGCCGGCGCCGGCGTGCGCGGCGGCTACGTCCACGGCGCCACCGACGATTTCGGCTACCGCGCAATTGAAAAACGTGTCCACATTCACGACCTGCACGCCACGATCCTACACCTGCTCGGCTTCGATCATGAACGCCTGACGTTCCGACATGCGGGACGCGATTTCCGGTTGACCGATGTGCATGGCCAGCTGGTGACGGATATCCTGGCGTGATTCTCGTCGCACCCGGCGTGGTTTAACCCCTTGCCACGCTGCCAGCGGCGCCGGAGGTTAGTCCATGTCCGCGACCGAAATCCTTGACGAACTCAAGTCCCTCGGCAGCGAGTCGATCAAGAAAACGCTGTTAAGGCACGGCGCCAGGGAGCCTGTTTTCGGCGTCAAAGTCGAGCACCTGAAGCTAATCCAGAAACGTATCAAGATGGACCACGCTCTCGCGCTCGATCTGTACAAGACCGGCAACTCCGATGCCATGTACCTCGCCGGCCTCATCGCCGACGATGCGAAGATGACCAAAAAAGATTTGCAGACCTGGGTCGAGGCGGCCTATTGGCCGTGGCTCAGCGAATATACCGTCCCCTGGGTCGCGTCCAGCGGTCCGCATGGCCGGGAGATGGCCCTCAAGTGGATGGAATCCAAATCGGAAAGCATCGCGTCGTCCGGTTGGGCAACCTACGGCAGCCTGGTTGGTATCAAGGATGACGCTGACCTTGATCTCGCGGAGATCAAGAAGTTGCTCGAGCGCGTCAGGACGACGATCCATGACCAACCCAATCGCGTGCGTTATTGCATGAACGGCTTCGTCATCGCGGTCGGCTGCTTTGTCAAGGCACTGACCGGGATCGCGGTCGAGACGGCGAAAAGCGTGGGCACGGTGTCCGTGGACATGGGGGGAACGGCGTGCAAGGTTCCCTGCGCGCCCGACTACATCAAGAAGGTGAAAGACCGCGGGACGATCGGGAAGAAACGCAAAAGCGCAAAATGCTAAGAGCGTCCAAAGAAATGAAGTAGGTCAGGCTTTCCAGCCTGACCGTCAGGCTAAAAAGCCTGACCTACTTTCATTGTTTTAGGCACTCCAAGTCACTTCACCGTCAACTGCTTCCCACTATCGCGCGAATTGAGCGACAGGATGAAGGGCACTGCCTTCTCGACCCATTTCTGCGGCGACGGGTAGCGGCTCGCCGTGCCGCCGAAACAGCTGCGCAGCATGTCCGTGTCGATGATCCCCGGATTGAGCGGGATCGCCCCCATGCCGCGCGGCAACTCCTCGGCGAGGGCGAGCGTCAGGCCTTCAATGGCCCATTTGCTGGCGCAATACGGCGCGACATCGGCGGCGACTTCGCGACCCCAGCCCGAGCTGAAATTGATGATCAGGCCCGCCTTCCGCGCGATCATCGCGGGCACGAGATGGCGGATGACATTGGCGACGCCCTTGACATTAACGTCCATGAGCCGATCGAATTCGTCGGCGGGAACCTGCCAGAGCGGCGCGTTCTGATTGATGACGCCCGCGTTGTTGATGATGAGATCGGGCACGCCGTGGCTGGAAAGCAAGCGGGCGGCCCACGGCTCGACGAGGCTTTCGAGCGAGATGTCCAGGGCGGCGAAATCGTGCGGCGGACGAAAGCGGATGCGCAGATTCTCGATCATGTCGCGCTTTTGCCCGCACCCCAATACGGTGTGCCCCAGCTCGATGAATTTCTCCGCCATCGCCAGGCCCAGACCGCGGGTGACGCCGGTCAGGACGATTACCTTGGGTTGATTCCGCGCCACAATGACCTGCCTTTGACTAGGTGGGATAAACGGCGTCGCGCTGGGCCGAAGGCGCTGGGTGCGTCGGTGGATTTCAAAGAGCGGGTGGACCACTCTTGCCCACGTACTTTTTTTTATATAAGAAATCAGGCTGCGCGACGGGTTTTTGCCGTTAAATTCGCCGTTCCATCCCGGGCGATTTGATCGCAAGTCTATAATTTTCAACTGGTTGCGTCAAGTAATCGAAAACCCGAATCGCGCCGGCCAGCTGCCCAGCGCCCTGGCAGGACCGCCCTCTGCTTTTTCTCGCCACTGGCGATATGCTACACCTATCGCGATCTGACGATGGCGATCACCTCAACCCCGCGGAGAGCCGATCGATGCAAACGGAACCCCAAGCAGAACCGACCCCAATGTGGATGGTGATCCTCGGCTGGATCCTCACGCTCCTGCCGGCTCTGGCCCTGATCGCCAGCGGAACGGTGAAGTTCATGGGCGTCAAGCCGCCCGAGGGCGCGCCGAATGTTGGATGGGCGGAGAGCGCTTTTTTTGGGCTTGGGCTCGTCGAGGTCGGGTGCGCCGTCCTGTATCTGTTCCCGCGCACGGCGCTTCTGGGCGCGATCCTGGTCACCGGGTACCTGGGTGGCGCCGTGGCGACGCATGTTCGTATTGGCGACCAGTTTTCGCCGCCGATCGTCATTGGGGTTCTTGTCTGGTTCGGTCTGCTCCTGCGGGACGATCGCGTGCGCGGTCTGCTGCCCTGGCGTCGCCCGTCCCTGGCCACGCCGACGGGGGGATTCCTCGCGGCATTCGGGAAAGTGCTCCTCACGTTGATCGTGCTGATCGCCCTTATCGGCGGTCTAATTGCCGCCCTCCCCACCGATTTCAGCGTCGAGCGATCCACGACCATCGACGCTCCGCCATCGGAGGTGTTCGCCCAGGTCAACGATTTCCACAAATGGGCGCCCTGGAATCCCTGGCTGAAAGGCGATGATACCGCCAAGGTCACCATCGAAGGCGCGCCTTCGGGAAAAGGCGCCGTCTACAAATGGGCCGGCGAAAAGGTCGGTGAGGGAACGATGACCATCCTCGAGTCCAGGCCCAATGAACTGATCCGTATCAAACTCGAATTCGCCAAGCCGATGGAAGGCATCGCCCAGACCGATTTTGTTTTCAAGGCGAAAGACGACAAGACGGCCGTGACCTGGAGCATGAAGGGCACGAACAATTACGTTGGCAAGGCATTCGCGTTTGCCCTGGGAATCGAGAAAATGATCGGCGAAAAATACGAAGACGGTCTGAAGAACATGAAAACGGTCGTGGAGGCCAAGAAGCAGAAGTAGGCTCGCGCAAACAATCAGCGAGCCGCCGGGCTTGTCCCGGCGGTAAACCAAGCCGGGTTGGCTAGCCCCTCTGGTCGCGCTGGTTCTGGTGTCCAGGTTGATCGATTCCAAGCGATCGGCGTTTTCGAATCAACGCTCGGCTAATCGATGGGTCGCGAATAAGCAGCGGCATGGTGTTTCCTCCCGGTCAGGCCGTCATCGTCCCGCGACCTCAGCTGGATTGCAGGCCAGGAGTTGCCGACGTTCGAGCAGCCAATCGACGGGCACGATGCGCGTCCAGCTCTCGCCGGTCACGAGGGCGAGCAAGTTGCCGTCGGGTGAAAACCGCAGCGCCGTCACGGCTCGTGTCTGGGTGTCGCGCAAAGTCAGGACCGGACGGCGCTCGTGCAGATCCCAGAAATGAATCCGCAGGCTGGGATCGTTGCCAGTACAGGCGCTGACAGCCAGCTTTCCTTTGGGTTGAATCGCGTGCTGGTTCATGCGCAGGCGTTGCTGGCCGATGGTGAGGCTGCTTCCCTGCAAGATGTCGCGCAGATCGATCTGGTTGCCAGTTTGCTCCATTCGCACGAAGGAGGCCGGCTCGCCCGGCTTCGGCATCGGGAAGGGCAACTCCGTACCGTCCGCGCTGGAGTAAAGCGTGCGCGAACGCACCACGCCGTTGAAACACCGCTCGACCAGAAAGGTCTTGTGGTCGGCCGCCGGGTGAATCTGAAGGACACTGAGGTCATTGGGTTTGCGAAGCAAGAGTGGCGGATGTTGAACGACCTTCGGCTCTCCCTTCTCGGGCGCCTGGATCTGGCAGCGGATGAATTCGTGATTGCGTTGCACCCAGAATGAGCTGCCGTCCGGCGCGAACAGCACGAGCGGGAACAGGTTACCTTGCCAGGTGAAGGCGTGGTCGATGACGCGCTGGGTTTTCATCTCGAGGATTTGCATCTGGTTGACCTGACCCGGTTTTGAGAAGACGAACCATTGCCCATCCGGGCTGAGTACGCCGAAAAACTTCATCGACTTGGCGTGGCGTAGCGAACCGGTTGGCAGGTCCCAGATGCGCAGGCTGTTGAGCGTGGCGAAGTTGTCAATGCCGTCAGAAGTGGACACAAACGTCTTGCCATCGGGCGTGAAATACGACAGCGTGCTGATCGCGGGCAGGTGCAAGCCGGCTTGCTGGGCTACCAAGAGTTCCGCGGCTTGCGGGTTGGGCTTGATATCGGCCAGGGCGAATTTCACGAGCCGGCGCGCAAAACGGCGGCTGCCCTGGGCCACAACCCCGGCCGCGTGTTTGACCGCCACGTAGCCGTGTTTCCCTCCGGCGTCAAACGCGACCGCCCGCACCGGGAATTGATGGGCCTGGGCCCAGGACAAGCGCGGCGGGGTTGGCTTCAGGTCCCACAACAAGTACATGCCGTCAAGCCCGCCGCTCGCCAGGTGTTTGCCGTCGGGAGTGAATGCGAGAGACGCCACGGTCCAGGCGTGTTGTTTCAGGGTCGCCCGTTCGGCGCGTGTGGCCACGTCCCAGAGCTTGATCGAGCGATCAACCGAGGCGCTGGCCAGCGTCTTGCCGTCCGGCGAAAACACGACGCTGGTGATCGGCGCCGCGTGCGCGTCGAAGCGGCCCAGTTGTTTTTTCTGAGTCCAGTCCAAAAGCGCAACCGCCTTGCCGCCGAAGATCGCGACGGTGCGCTGATCGGAAGAAACGGCGAAGCCGTCGATGGGCAAGTCGGCAATGGGCATGGCGGCGATCGGCACTTCCTGGCCCAGTTTCACTTCCATCACCTCGTCGCGGTTGGCGAGGAACAGGTGCTGGGCTTTTTTCGCGAAAACGAAACGATGGCCTGGCATCAGGAAATTGTCCGCAAAGTTGCCGCCGTTTTCCCAGGCCTTGCGAAAGTGAAGGTTGCCGCCGACCGCGATGCCAAGCCATTGGCCATCGGGTGAAACACCGACCTGTTCGATGGCCTTGCCGATCTCGGGCGTGAACTGAATCCGCTGATTGGCCTGGACGATGACGGCGCTGCCGTCCTGGTTACCGAACGCGGCGATGGGCTTCTTGGGGTGCCAGGCAAACGTGGTGATCTCATTGTCGCGCCGGGCGCCGCGGAGGATGTCGTCCATATCCTCATGGAACGGCATCCCCTTGGACTGGTCGAGCGACTGGAAAGCGTTGAAAAAGCGAACCACGTCGGGGTGAAAACGCTGGACGTTGTTCGGCGTGCGAACGGTCAGGACGTAGTGATGCTGCGTGTCGCCGTCGCGAACCAAAAAGGTTTGAGCGAACATGCGCGCATTGTTTGGCAAGGCGAAATCCCACTCTTGGCCCGGATGTCCGCCTTTGAGTTGGATCGGGATGTCGCGCGTCCGAAAACCGCCGTGGAGGTTGCGCAGATGAACTTCCGTATTGATGAACAATCCGACATGTTGAAAATCCGGAATCCCACGGCCCGCCAGCGTGCGATGCCCGACGGCAAACTCCCAGGTGAAATGCTTTACCTCAAAGACGGTGATGGGCGCGCCGTTGATTTGCTGAACCATCTGAATCGGCCCGCCCGGAAACTGCGTCCGAAAGCGATGTCCCTGGTTCTGGTAATCACGCCAGGGCGGGAGGTTCACGGGAGGCAACACCGGATTGGGCTTGGGAAAACCCCGCGGCTGCCAGAGCGGCGGCTTCTCGAAATCAAAAGGTTTTTTCTGAACCGGCGGTTGAAACTGCTGGGGGGGATTGACGGCGACCTGAAAATGCTGACGCCGGCGATTCGACTGCGACGACACCAATCCCACGATCACGCCAATCACCACCAGCATGATGACCGCGCCGATGACGACGATCCGCCCCCACGGCAAACCAGGCTTCGCCAGCGGACTCATCGACACGCGCCGACGCCTGGTTTTTTCAAGCGGGGGCAGCGGCGGAAAATCATCGAACGACGCGGGCTTCGGCGTTGCCTTTTCCTCGGGCGCCGGCGCGATCGGCGGCAACGGCATCGGGGCCACCTTCGTCTCGATCGGGCGGTCAAGCTCAGCGTCAAGTTCCAGACTTGGCAGCGCCGTCGCCGCCTCGCCACCATCCCCAACCGGTCTCTGCGTCGGTACGACGATCACGTATTCACAATGCGGACAACGCACGCGCCGCCCCGCGCTGTCCGCGGGTACATCCAGCTGCTGCCGACACTGGAAACAGGTGATTCGCATGTTCGCCCGTCCGCTCGTTTCGTGGCAAAGGTTATTCCTGTTACCTTAACAGGAACAACTCCAAATGCAAAGAGCGAACGGTTTTTTGGTTGAGGTGTCGCGTGAATCAGGCCCCATTCGCCTTGCCAGCTTTACCGGAAAGCATTACGATGCACGGCGATGGAACGAAATGAAAAAATAGCCGAGGGATCGGCGCCCTGGAAGTTGCCGACTTGGGCCTGGCTGGGCGGGGTCGTGGCCCTTTTGGCTTGGCAGGCCTGGCTCACGCTCGCGCTTTTTGGCTCGGAACCGTGGGTCAATCTGACCGATGACAGGCCGATCGTTTCCGGCGCGCATCCGCAGAATCTCTACCTGGCCTCGCTAGGGGCGGCGGCATTTACCTCGCGGGGTCGGACCATCGGGTTTGACGACAAATTTCAAGCCGGGTTTCTGAAGACTCCCATTTTCGACGGCGCTCGCCTCGCGGAGGTCTGGTTGGTGGCAGGGGGCGGGGGCTACAACCCGGCGGCGTACAAGATCGGGTTTGCCATCGTCGTCTTCCTCATGCCGTGGTTCATGCTGATCGCCTGCAAGGCCCTGGACATCAGTCATGGCGCCTCGTTGCTGGCGACGTTCCTGGGGCAACTTATCTGGTGGGGGCCTCATGGCCGCGTCGCGATGGAGACCGGCGACTGCGGGTTGTATCTGGCCGCGCTGGCATCGCTGGCGCATATAGGCTTCCTGATCGCGTTCCACCGCGGCGGGAGCGTGACGGCGTGGTTTGGCCTATTCCTCACGGCCGGTCTGGTCTGGTTTCTTCAGCCGCTCTTCCTCCCCATCGCCCTTCCGGTGTTGCTTACGTATTACCTGAGCGTAGGCGCCAAGCATGATTTTCTGACCTGGCACTTCGCGTTCTGGGGTGCGGAGTTTTTGGCCGTCGCGATCAACCTGGCCTGGCTGTCGGACTGGGTGGACTCGTGGTGGCTGCGTACGCCTCTGCCAGCGGGTCCCGATCTCCTGGCGCATCGCACCTTCAGTACGCTGTGGAACGCGCCGATCTGGGGCGGCGAGACAAGCCGATTGATCGCGGTGCTTCTTCTGGCCGCGGGCCTGGTCGGCGTGTTGATCCTGAATCAAACGCGGCAACGGCCGACGGCGCGCCTGCTGGCTCTCTCGTCGGGCGGCGCGCTGACGCTGGCGCTGCTGGGCATCTCGTGGGAGCCGCTGGGGACCGTCGGCACGGCGGCGTTGTTCGCGCCGTCGCTTTGGTTCGCCTGCATCCCGGCGGCGCTGGCGTTGACGTGGACCAGCACCCATCTCTGGCGTTTGGGTTGGGTGGGCCGAATCGGCCTGGCCGGTCTGACCATCGGTGCCGGAGCGGGCGTCGTGCTGCTAACTGACGGGCCGATCTGCCTGAACGACCGTTGCTTGCCGGGCGAGGCGCTGGAGATTGGGCTGGACGCACGGCGTGAGCATCTGGTGCAGGCGCTGGTGGAGAACACGTCAAGCGATGCGCGGATTCTTTGGGAGGATCGCAAGCGTCCGCGGCACGCGTCGCGCTGGTCGGCCCTGTTGCCGCGGCTGACCGGGCGTTCGTGCATCGGCGGTCTCGATCCTGACGGATTCATCGTGCATTCGTCGATCAGCCTGATTGATGAAGCGCTGGAAGGCCGGCCAATCGCGAGCTGGGATGATGACCAGCTGCGCGACTACTGCCGACGGTACAACGTGCGCTGGATCGTGGCCTGGTCGCCAGCGGTGATTCACCGACTCGAGGAATGGGGAGATGCCAAGAAACAGTCTCCTCTCGTGGATCAGGAGACCGGCTGGTTGTTCGAGGTGAAACGCACGCCCAGTCTGGCGCTACGAGGGCAGGCTGAATTTCTGGAGGCGACCGGGCATTCGATCCGCCTGGCCAATGTCGTGCCGCAGAATGGGATCGTCGTTCTGAGCCTCCATTTTCAGCCAGGGATGCGGACGTCGCCGGGCCGAGTGCAAATCGAAAAGGCAACGCTCGGCGATGACCCGATCGGCTTCATCCGCCTGCGCCTCGAAGTGCCAGCGTCGCGGGTGACGGTGACGTGGGATCGGTGATGCGTTTGGTTTCGGCGGTCAGTGTCGACACCGAACCAGCCCGGAGCGCCAGCGACGGGTTCGAACGCGGCCCTTGCGTTTTTGTCAGTGTTTGAAAAATGCGTCAAGATTGGAGGAAATGCGCTGTAGAATAGGAAGGAATTCCACCGTCATGGGTCGCATTGAGACCGAAATGAGCGACAAGCCGAAACCCCAGTCCGGGCGCGATAAGCTGGCGGCGCGAGCCGTGGACGGCGCAAAGGGAAACGCGGCTGTCGAGCGCGATGAAATCCTTGAATACCTGCAGCCAGCCCAAAAACCGGATGAGCTAGGCCGCCTCGCGCATTATCGCGTGCTGAAGGTTCTGGGCCGCGGCGGCATGGGCACGGTGTTCATGGCCGAGGACACCAAGCTGCACCGCATCGTCGCGCTCAAGGTCATGCTGCCCGCCATCGCCAAGAAGCCAATCGCGCGTGACCGCTTCAAACGCGAAGCCCAGGCCATCGCCGCCATTGAACACGATCACATCATCACCATCTACGACGTTCAAGAAGAGTGTGAAATTCCCTATGCGGCCATGCAATACCTCAAGGGCATGACGCTGGAAGATTGGCTCAAGGCAGGCAAGACGCTCAACTTCCCGCAGATCCTCCGCATCGGCAAGGAGATTGCCAAGGGGCTCGCCGCCGCGCATGCCCGACAACTCATTCATCGCGACATCAAGCCGTCAAATATTTGGCTCGACGCCACCAACAAGGGGCGCGTCAAGATTCTCGACTTTGGCCTGGCGCGGCCGACCAAGGAAGACACGCATCTCACCCAGCTGGGGATGATCCTGGGAACTCCCGCGTACATGTCGCCTGAGCAAGCACGCGGGATGAATATCGATGAGCGCTGCGATCTCTTCAGTCTTGGCTGCGTGCTCTATCGGCTTTGCGCCGGGAAGCTGCCCTTCACCGGGAAGGACGCCATGTCGGTGCTCCTGGCAATCACCAGCGAGGAGCCGCCTCCGCTCAAGGCACTGAAGGCGGACCTGCCGGTGGGCCTGGCCGACCTGATTCATGGATTGCTGGCCAAGAAACCCGACGATCGCCCGGCGTCGGCCAAGGCGGTGGTGCAGACGATCCAGGAAATCGAGCGCGATTGGATCGCGTCGGGTCGGACGGTGGCCACGCGCCCTGTCACGAGTTCGCCGCAAAAGCCGGGCCCTGATGCGACCGTGGGCGACGCGGACCCGGCCCTGGAAGAATCGGCCATCACCGAAATGGAGTTGCAGACGCCCGCGCCTCCAGGCGCTTCCGCGCCACCGCGACATCGCTCGTGGGTCGTCGCCGGCCTTGGAGGCGCCCTCGTCGCCATCCTGTCGGTTTGCTGTTGCTTCGGCATCGTGTCGCTGACCGATCGGGGCAGCGTTCACCTGATTGCCGACGACGTTCAGGCAGAATCGCTCTTGAATGAATCGGGGTTGGCGGTTCGGGACCACCGCAAGAGATTCCACAGATTGGTGCTTGGGGAACAGAACCTGCCTTCGGGTATTTATCAAGTCGATCAGGCGGCGCTGCCCAAGGGTTTGAAGGTCGACCCGATGTCGTTCGCACTGGGCCGGGGGGAAGTTCACAAGATCAACGTCCAGTCGGCGCCGCCGAAACCGGCGCCGCCGCCACGAACGCTCATCACGCCAGAGAATGCCCAGAAGCAGCAAGAAGCATGGGCCAAGTTCCTGGGGCGCGAGGTGACGGCGCGAAACTCGATCGGAATCAAAATGGTGCTGATTCCCCCAGGCGATTTCACGATGGGCTCGTCGGCCAAGGCGGTGAAGAAGCTCCTGGCCGATTACGCCAAATTCGAGCGCAAGGGAGTAATTGATCGGTATCGTCAGCACGTCGAAGCCGAGGCGCCAGCCCATTCCGTGCGCATCAGCAGGCCGTTCTACCTGGGCATGACCGAGGTGACGGTCGGCCAATTCACGAGTTTCGTCGCCGCCATGAACTACCAGACCGAGGCTCAAAAAACCAAGGTCGGCGGAACGGGACCTGGATTTGGCTGGACCACGCAGCGCGGGCCTCGTTACACCTGGCGCGACCCCGGCTTTGCCCTGTCGCTCGACCATCCCGTGTGCAACGTGACCTGGGCCGACGCCGAGGCGTTTTGCGCCTGGTTGAGCAAAAAGGACTCCAAGGACACCAAGGACTCCAGGCGCTACCGCCTCCCCACCGAGGCCGAATGGGAATACGCCTGCCGGGCGGGCACGACCAGCGCGTGGTACTTTGGCGAAAACCCAAAACAGGCGCGCGACCATATGTGGCACATGCAGTTCGCGGGGCTGAAGTTGCCCGTCACTCACAAGGTCGGCATGAGGGGCAGCAATGCGTTCGGCCTGTTCGATATGCACGGCAACGTGGAAGAGATGTGCTCGGACCTGTGGAGTACGACCTATTACGCGAAAAGCCCGGCAGCGGACCCACTCGGCCCGACTTCGGATTCCGGGCAGGGCCGCGTCGCCCGGGGGGGTAGTTTTCTCGATCTCCCACCCGCCTGCCGCTCCACCTTTCGGAACGCGCGAAATCCCAATCAAGCCAACGTGCAGACCGGCTTCCGCGTCGTCTGCGAAGTTCCGCTCGGCGCGGAATAGGCACGGCGTCGCCGCGTTCGATCAGCGCGCGGCGGGCGCTAAACGAAAACGATGATCCCGCAAAATAAATCGTTGCATCCACGCGCCCAGCCGGGTATAAACGAATGACC
Organism: Planctomycetota bacterium; assembly: GCA_016191165.1. Taxonomy (GTDB): domain Bacteria; phylum Planctomycetota; class Planctomycetia; order Gemmatales; family Gemmataceae; genus SIAQ01. The sequence goes on along the minus strand of JACPPF010000038.1, from coordinate 4,119 downwards.
TGCCAACCCTTACCGTTTCCCTCTCTCCAAACAAAGGATGTCCAACCATGAGTCAAATCACCCGACGCCAGTTCGTAAAGGGTTCGATTGCCGCGATGGCAACGATCACGGTCGCCGGCACCAAATCGTCCGGCCAGGTGCGCGGCGCCAACGAGGCAATTCGCGTCGCGGTCGCCGGCCTCAATGGCCGCGGCAGCGCCCATGTCGGCGCGTATGCGGGAATGCAAAATGTCCAGGTCGCCTACCTGGTCGATCCTGACACGCGCACCTACGCACGCCGCCTGCAACAGGTTCGCGGGCCAGCACCGCGCACCGTGCAAGATATTCGCCGGGCGCTGGAGGATCGCAACGTCGATGCGATCTCGATCGCGACGCCGAACCACTGGCATGCCCTGATGACCATCTGGGGCGCTCAAGCCGGCAAGCATGTCTACGTCGAGAAGCCGAGCAGCCACAATGTCCATGAAGGCCGCATCGCCGTGCAGATGGCGCGTCGGCACAACGTGATCGTGCAGCATGGCACCCAAAGCCGCTCGGACGCCGCCTGGGCCAACACCATTGCCGCGATTCATTCCGGCCGCTATGGCCGACTTCTCGTATCGCGCGGGTTGTGCTACAAGCGCCGCAACAGCATCGGCAATCGGCCCAACGGCAATCCCCCCGCCGAACTCGATTTCAACCTGTGGCTTGGCCCGGCCCAGCGCACGGCCTTTCACACCAACCTCGTTCATTACAACTGGCACTGGTTCTGGGACTTTGGCAACGGCGACATCGGCAACCAGGGCGTGCACCAGTTCGACATCGCCCGCTGGGCCATCCAGGGCGCGACCCTACCACGCAGTGTCGTCACCGTCGGCGGTCGCTTCGGCTATTCCGATCAAGGCCAAACCCCGAACACGCAAGTCTCCCTGATGGACTTCGGACAGACCAAACTCATCTTCGAAGTGCGCGGCCTGACCGGTCCGGGTTACCGCAATCAATCGGTCGGCAATGTTTTCCACCTCGAGCAAGGCGTCATCGCGGGGCATCGCTTTTTCGCGCGCGGCGCCGGCGCCGGCGAGGCGATTCCGGACATGGAAGTGGCGCGGCGCCCCGGCGGCAGCAACCACTTTGCCAACTTCATCGCCGGCGTCCGCTCGCGCCGCCGGGCCGACCTCAACGCCGACATCGAGGAAGGCCATTACTCCAGCGCCCTGTGCCACCTGGCCAACATCTCCTACCAGATGGGCCGCAATGTCGCCTTCGCCCCGCGCGCCCGCGTCACCACCGAGAATCGCGACTTCCTGGAATCGATCGAACGCATGGAGGCCCACCTGTCAGGCAACCCGCACAACCTGCGTCTGGCGGAAATGCAACTCCACGTCGGCCCGCTCTTGCAGGTGCAAGCCCGCACCGAAAACTTCAACGGCAACGCCGAGGCGAACCGCTTGCTGACGCGGCAATATCGCGAAGGCTTCGCCGTGCCGGAGCGCGTGGGGTAAGTGGAAATCCTCATGGCTGGTCCGATGCGTAAAGTGACGATTTGTGTGGACGCCGGTTCGCCTGAGCAATCAATCGTTCTTGATTGGCTGGCGCGCCGGCGATCCTTGTGTTCGTATCTGTCAAGAAACCAAGGTTGCGGTTGTTGTGTGGACATTTTCGACGTGGAAGCGCCGGAAGACGCTCTTAGGGAATTGCCCGAGGACGTATTCGCGAGCAGCGAATGGTCAATGCCACGAACTGAGTGACAGACGGCCTCGCCACGGCTGGAACCCAACGTCATGACCGATGAATTCCTGATGCCGAAAATCGATGTAACCTACGGGCGGCTCGGCAAGGTCCTGCGATCGTTCGGTTTTTCATGCACTGTGTTTGAAAAAAATGGCCAAGGATTACGCTACGAGCACAAGACAACCGGCGCGATTGTACCTCTTCCAAAGTTTCCCGAAGGCGACTACGTCCTGATGCATCACTTTGTCATGGTGCGCGGCACCTCAGACCAAAGCAACCCACGCATACCAGCCCGAAGCGTAAGCGAGGGATCGCTTGCAACGGCAAACCTCGCTAACGCTTCGGGCTCGTATGCAAACTTGACTCAATCGCCATGAGTTTCGCGGTTCAAGAACACTAGGCGCCCGCGCCGATTTCCCGATCCTGATTGACACTCCCCATGGACGACCCCCTCCGAACTCCTGCCAAGATCTGGCATCTCCTGCCACACGATTCGGCCGCCATCGAACGCCTCAGCAAAGCCCGGCGCTGCTCGCCTATCATCGCCCAACTTCTGCTCAATCGCAACATCACCGACGCGTCGGCGGCCGAGCGCTTTCTCACTTGCCCCTTGAGCGGATTGCTGGAGCCGGAACTGCTCCCCGGCGTCGAGATGGCCGTCGAACGCATCCACGGCGCGATCCAAGAACAAAAGAAAATCTGCATCTACGGCGACTACGACGTGGACGGCGTCACCGCGACCGCCATCCTGTTTACCTGTTTGACCCTGCTCAAGGCTCGCGTCGATTTTCATGTGCCCCATCGGCTCGACGACGGCTATGGCCTCAACAAGGAGACGCTCTACAAACTCGCGACCGAACAGGGCGTCAACGTCGTCGTCACCGTCGATTGCGGAATCGCCAGCATCGAGGAAGCCGAGGAGGCGCATCGGCTAGGCCTGGAATTGATCATCACCGATCATCACGAAATGAAGGACACGCTGCCGCGCGCCTCGGCCCATGTGCATCCGCGCCTGCCCGGCACGGCTTATCCGTTCGGCGGGCTTTCCGGCGCTGGGGTCGCCTTCAAACTCGCCTGGGCGCTCTGCAAGAAAGCGTGCGGCAGCGCCAAGGTAACGCCGGAGCTGCGCGAGTGTCTGCTCGACGCCGTCCTGCTCGCCTCGCTGGGGACGGTCGCGGATGTGGTGCCGCTCTTTGACGAGAATCGCATTCTGGTCCGGCATGGGTTGGCAAGGCTGCGAAGCCAGCCGATGATGGGTTTGGTCGCCCTGATGAAATGCGCGAAGCTCGATACCAAGGCAAACCTGGGCGCCGTGGATATTGGCTACGCGATCGCCCCGCGCATCAACGCCGCCGGCCGGCTGGGCACGGCCCGGCTGGCGGTCGAGCTATTCACGACGCGTAATCAGCAGCGTGCCGACATTCTCGCGGATTATCTGGAACGCCAGAATCAGGAACGCCAGCTCATTGAGCGGCGCATCCTGAACGAGGCCCGCACGCAGGCGGATGCGCATTTTCAGGCGCCCGCGCTCGTGCTCGCCAGTTCCGAATGGCACCCGGGCCTTTTGGGCATCGTCGCCAGTCGGCTGGTCGATCAATACGCTCGTCCCGTCCTGATGATCGCGCTACGGGACGGCCAGCCCCACGGCCAGGGGTCCGGCCGGTCCGTCCCCGGCCTCAAACTGCACGAGGCGCTCCAGGCATGCACAGCCGACCTGGTCGGCCACGGCGGTCACGCGGCCGCGGCGGGGTTTCGCATCTTGCCCGAGGCGATTGATGCGTTTAGGGAAAACTTCTGCAACGTGGTCGGTCGCCAGATGGGCCCCGATCCGCAACCGCATCGGCTCACCCTCGATGCCGAGATCCCGTTCGCATCGTTGACCCCGGGTTTGATGCAGGCGATCGATCAACTCGAACCCTATGGCGCCGGCAATCCGCCCCCGCTGCTGCTGGCCGACCGCTTGCAAATCGTCGGCGAGCCGAAAAAGGTCGGCGGCGGCGAACGCCATCTCAGTCTGCGCGTCAAACAAGGCGGCAAAGAGCTTCGCGGCATCGCCTTCGGCATGGGCGACCGCGCCGAAGAACTGATGTCGCAACAAGGCCAGTGCTGCCTCGCCTTCGTGCCGCGCTGGAACGAATGGCAAGGTTTCAAAAAGGTCGAAATCGAGGTCAAAGACTTCCAGCCGGGGCCCACCGCCAAGCTGGATTGAAACCCCGCGGCGCTCGATGCGAGAAATCCCTTCCGCGCCATAAGCGCCATATTGACTGCGGGTTGCGGTTTTTTTTGGAACCTCTTCCGGGCCTGGTTCAAATCGATCGAATTTGGGGTAACAAACAATCCGCGAGCCGCCGGGCTTGTCCCGGCGGTGAACCAAGGCGAATCGGAATGCACCGCCGGGACAAGCCCGGC
>JACPPF010000135.1 GCA_016191165.1 Planctomycetota bacterium | reverse complement strand
GTCGGGGAAGGTACAAGGAGTCGGCAGTGGACCTGGCATAGCGGCTTCCTTTCCTTGCCGGGTTTTTTTCTGGGGGTTCACCTCCTTATACCAAAAGTCTAAACTAACCACGACGTTATTTGTGAAACGGACCACTTAGCGTTCGCCCGGCGCCACGCGAACGCTAAGCCGCAAGCGGCTCACGCGACGATATCCGGCAACCCCACCTTTGCCAAATAATGTCGCTCGCGTTCGCGCATCGTTGCCTCGTCCCTGGGCGATTTGTCGTTATACCCGCACAAATGCAGGAGGCCGTGAATGACGTACAGGGAAAGTTCGATTTGCACGTCGTGCCCGCGCTCGGCGGCTTGCTCTTGCGCGACCTCGACACCGATCACGAGTTCGCCTTCGAGCTTCCTCGCACCGGCGTTGCTGTAGGGAAATGTGATGACATCGGTCGGCTCATCATGGTCGAGATATTGCTTGTTGAGCCGATGGATCGTGACGTTATCGACAAAGGCGAGGCTGATCTCGTGGTCCTTGACCGCCTCGCCATCGAGCACGGCGCGGGCGATTTCGCGCATGCGGCCGCGGTCGATCGTGATGCGTTCTTGCGGGGAGTGGATGGAGATTTTGCTCATGGGGGCATTGTATGGCGTGAACCCAGGGGTTCGGCTTCGCCTCACCCCTGGGCTTCCTGGAATTCCGCGCTGGAAATTTTTTTCACCTTGGCGCTGACCACCTTCGGCATCGGCTCGCCCAGCACTTCCATCGCCAGGGCCAGGTAATCCTCGGCGCCGTGACATGACGGTGCGTAGGCGAAAATCGATTTGCCGAAGCTCGGCGCCTCGGCCAGCTTGATGTTGCGGCGAATGCGTGCGTCGAAGACCCGAGCCTGATTCCACGGCACGTTCTGAGTGCGGCTTCCGCTGAGGAATTCGTTGAGGTCGCGTTCCACTTCCTGGGCCAGCCGGGTGTTCGCCTCGCACATGCACAAAATCACTCCGGTGACGCGCACGTGCGGATTGATGCGCTTGGCGACCAGGGAGGTTGTTTCGAGTAGCTTGCTCAATCCATGCAGGGCCAGGAAGTGCGGCTGAAGGGGGATGAAGACTTCGCTGGCCGCGCAGAGCGCGTTGAGCGTCAAGACGCCGAGCGACGGAGCGCAGTCCATCAGGACGAAGTCGAACCCTCCCTCACCCCCGACCCCTCTCCCGGAGGGAGAGGGGAGGTCCGTGGCCAGCAAATCGCGCAGGATGACCTCGCGGCCAACGACGCCGGCGAGTTCCACCTCCGCGGCGGCGAGGTTGATGTCCGAGCCGACGAGCCAGAGGTTGTCGTCGATTTGCTGGCGAACCTCGGCCAGCGGTTTGTTGTCGATGAGCACGTCGTACATGGACGGCGTCCTGCCGTCGGGTTCGATGCCGAGGTGCGTGGTGGAATGGGCTTGCGGATCGAGATCGAGGATGCAGACGCGTTTGCCTGCCCGGGCCAGGGCGGCGCCGAGATTGACCGAGGTGGTCGTCTTGCCGACGCCGCCTTTTTGATTGAGGATTGCGATCCTTCGCATGGGTGGACTCCGTTGGTTCGAGTTGCGAGGATTATAAACGGATCGCGGAAATCGTGAAACCCCGGTTTCGCCTTGCCGCCTTGCCCGCCTTGCCCGGGTAGGAACACTGATCCACGCTGATCTCCACTAATGGGTAAGGGAATGCCGTTTTCCGATTAGCGCCGATCACCGTAGGTTAGTGTTCCGTTCGCTTGTGCAAATCGCTGAGGATGAAGCGTTTCCAATGCAGATCGCCCTTGTGCCCGAAGTTGACGAGGTAGCCAACGGCGTACCGAGAAACGCGCATGTAGTTGAATAGCTGGGCCTCGTGCTCCGACGCTAGCTCCGCGACGGCCTTGAGTTCGGCGACGATGCCACCATGGACAAGCAGATCGGGCCGGTAACGAGTGGTGAGTTCCCGATCCTTGTAGAACACCTTGAGTTCCTGCTTGGTAAGAAACGGAATCGTGCGAAGCGACAGCTCGATTTCCAGGCTCTGCTGATAGATTTCCTCCGCCATGCCGTAGCCGAGTTCATTGTAGACTTCAAACGCCGCCTCCATGAACTGATAACCTTCGTCTTTGAACATGGTTTGGTTCTCCAAAAAAAGGAACGCTAATCGGCAATACTCTACGCTAATCCCGAAAGACGATCACGCTTTTCTTTCTGAATCAGCGTCGATGAGCGTAGATTAGCGTTCCCACATCGGTGCGCTTGGCATATCATCGTCAGAAACAACCAGTCGCGGGGGACTTCTCATGCGTTATGTCGGTACGTGCATTTGCGTCCTGTTATCCGTATCCCTGGCCTCGGCCCAGGCGTTGCCCGGCACCCAACTGTTGCGCGGCGACCAGGATTTCGCCCAGCTCATGGTGGACGGCATCCATCGTTACCTCGACAAGCAAACCGTTCTTGCCGAGAAGGACCGTGCGAAATACTGGAAGCCAGACTTCACTTCCGTCAAGGCGTTTCATCAATCGGTCCAGGGCAATCGTGAGCGCCTGCGCAAGATGATCGGCGTCGTCGACCAGCGCGTGCCGGTCATCATAACCAAGATCGCGACCGTGGAGCAAGGCTCGCTGGTGGCGCAGACGAAGTACTACAAGGTCTACGCCATCCGCTGGTCGGTCCTGCCCGGGATGAACGGCGAAGGCCTGTTGCTGGAGCCGACGGGCAAGCCCAGGGCGTGCGCCGTCGCCATTCCCGATGCCGACTGGACGCCCGAGCAACTTGTCGGCGTCGCCGCCGGCGTGCCAAAGAATTCGCAGTACGCGCGCCGCCTCGCCGAGGACGGTTATCGGGTGATCGTTCCCATGCTCATCAATCGGCAAGACGATTTCTCGGGCAGCGCGCGCATCGGCCGATTCACCAATCAGCCGCACCGGGAGTTCATTTATCGCATGGGTTTCGAGATGGGCCGGCACATCATCGGCTACGAAGTGCAAAAGGTGTTGGCAGCGATCGACTGGCTCCAAAAGGGTGAGTTGAGGGTTCCGCCTGTCGAAATCTGGGGCTACGGCGAGGGCGGCCTGATCGCGCTTTACAGTGCCGCGATTGATCCGCGCATCACGGACACCTATGTCAGCGGGTACGTCAACAATCGCAACGAACTGCACCGGGAGCCGATCTATCGCAATGTTTTTGGCCTGCTCAAGGAATTCGGCGATGCCGAGTTGCTGATGCTGGCCGGGGCGCCCAATGGCGCTCGCAAGGTGAACGTCGAGTATTCAACAGAGCCAAACGTCAAGGGCCCGCCGACGCCGCGCAAGGGGCGCAGCGGCGGCGCGGCGCCGGGGATGCTCGGGTTCGCCGATCCGAAGGTTGCTTTCGCCGAGTACGAGAAATTCCGCACGCTCACCAAGTTTGAAGGCCGCTCGCTGACCACGCTTGAAGCGAAGCCCTTCGCCGACCTGATGGACCCGCCCATCGATGCCGCCAGCCAGAAACGTTGGAAGGCACGCATGGAGCGCGAGACCCAGCCCAAGGAATTGCGCCTGGGTTACGACCCCAATGTGCGTCAGAAACGGCAATTCGACGAGGCCGTGGACTTCACGCAAAATCAACTCACGCGGGCGGTGCCGCGCCGACAGCAGAGCGTGTGGAACAAGTTGAAAACGTCCTCGCTTGACGCATTGAGGAAATCGCAGGAGCCGATCCGCCAGCGTTTTCATGAGGACATCATCGGCAAGCTCCCCGCGTCCAAGGCGCCGCTCAACCCGCGCACGCGCAAGATGTATGAGACGGCGAAGTACACCGCCTACGAAGTCGTGCTCGACCTGAACGAGGACGTCATCTGCCACGGCATCCTGCTCGTGCCGAAGGGAATCAAGCCCGGCGAGAAGCGCCCATGCGTCGTCTGTCAGCACGGACTGGAAGGCCGACCCAGCGATGTGTGCAATCCGAAAGTGAAGACCGCCTATTACAACTCGTTCGGCACCCAGCTGGCGGAGCGCGGCTTCGTCGTGTTCGCGCCGCAGAATCCGTACATCTTCAAGAACCACTTCCGCCAGGCCGTGCGCAAGGCGAACCCGCTGGGCCTGTCACTTTATTCGTTCATCGTCGCGCAGCATGAGCGCATCATCGACTTCCTGGAAACGCTGCCCTTTGTCGATCCCGCCCGCATCGCCTACTACGGCCTGTCGTATGGCGGCAAGGTCGCGATGCGTATTCCATCGCTGGTGTTGCGTTACTGCCTGTCGATCTGCTCGGGGGATTTCAACGAGTGGATATGGAAGAACATCAACCTCGACTGGCAAGGCAGCTACATGTTCACGGGCGAATACGAAATGTACGAATTCGATCTGGGCAACACCTTCAACTACGCGGAGATGGCGGCGCTCATCGCGCCCAGACCCTTCATGGTGGAACGCGGTCATTCCGATGGCGTCGGCCTGGATGAGTATGTCGCGTTCGAGTACGCCAAGGTGCGCCGATTCTACGCCCAGCTCGGTATCGGCAATCGCACCGAGATCGAATTCTTTATCGGCGGGCACGTCATTCAAGGGCGAGGGACGTTTGCGTTTCTGCACCGGCATCTGAAGTGGGCGGCGCCGAAGTAGCCGCTTGCGGCATAGCGTTCGCGCGGCGCCGCGCGAACGCTAAACGAATTTTGCTTTCACTTCTGCAATATCAATTTGTTCCGCCGCGTGATGCGCAAACGATAGACCTCGCCTTCGTGCTCGATGCAAATCTCACGCTCGCCGGCGAAGAGTTCCTGGGCGGAAACCATTCTAGGCGGATTTTCTGATTCCTGTCCCGCTGGATTTTCGGCGCGAAGGTCCGGATCGTCGGCGTCATTCATGGCGTGGTCCTCAAATCGTGCTTGGATCAGGCTATGATTATTGAGACTTCGTGTCAACAAAATAACAGTCTGTCCATTCCGATCTGCTGGCGGTCCTGGAAAAAAATAAAAAAAATAAGGAAATGAGTTGCCGGCGGTCGGCGCGCCGTCTATCATAACTTTGTTGAGATTTAGTATCAATTAGAGGCCGCTCCGCTACCGCAGCAGGAACGATCCCGCATCCGTTCGCAATGCGCCTCGCAGTCCTTCTTTTTTAGAAAGGAGTGCGTAGCCATGCGCACGCGCAAATCCCGCCTCGCCTTCACGTTGATCGAGTTGCTCGTCGTCATTGCCATCATCGCGATCTTGATCGCCTTGCTGGTCCCCGCCGTCCAAAAAGTCAGGGAAGCCGCCAACCGAACGTACTGCTCCAACAACTTGAAGCAGATCGCCATCGCCACGCACCTTTACCACGACGCCAACCGAAAATTTCCCTACGCGGTTCGTGATCGCCAGCCTGGCGAGGCGACGGCAACCTGGGTGACGGGCCACATCCTGATTCTGCCCTACCTGGAACAGGATGCCGTGGCGCGCCGCTGGGACCCGAAGCTGCCGCGTAACAGCACCGTCGATTCCAATGGCGACGGCTTCACCAACGCGATGTTGCAGCAAATGTTGATTCCGACCTATGTTTGCCCAACGATGAGTCCGCCGACCGCGGCACTTCCGGAGAACCGAGCCTACACGAGTTACCTGTTTTGCGCGGGGACGCAGGACGTGGTGTTGCTGCACTATTACAACGCCTATGGCGTGCCCGAGCCGGCGTTTAACGGCACGATCGTACCGACGCTCGACCCGAGTTACGCCGCCAACGCCGCGTCGCCGAATCGAGGCACGGTCACCCGCATGGCGTCGATCGTTGATGGCACCTCGAACACATTCCTCGTCGGTGAGACCGATTTCGCGCCGCAGGGCGTACCCTCCACGGCGATGGGAGGAGTGTGGGCCTACGGGTACATCGGATATGCTTGGGGCACCACGTATCATCCGTTCAACAAGCACGACCACACCACCACTGTCTACGGGGCATTCCGCAGTCAACATCCCGGCGGCGCCAATTTCGCCCTCGTGGACGGCACCGTTCGTTTTGTGACTCAGTCGATCTCGCCGGCCACCTATCAGGCCTTCGGCACCCGCGCTGGTGACGAAGTGGCGTCGCTCGACTAGCAATCCAAACCGCCAAATAGATGGCGGCGGTTTTCGTAGGGTGGGTCGAGCGCCGCGAGGCCCGCCTTACGGGGTCTGCGAATGGAATTGAATCAACGGCGAAAAACCTTGGAGGTTGTTCATGAAACGTTTTTTCTTGTGGATGGTTTTCTTGGCGGCCGGGTGTGGCGGTACGGTCGAACTTCCGCCGGCCGAACCCGTCACCCTGGAGGTGTGGAAGGCCATGCCGCCCGAGTCGAAATTTGAAGCGGCCACGCTCGAACGCCTGAAGGCAGGCGAGCCTCGGCTTCAGAAAGAGGCCGAATGGGCGCGATTCACGCGTACTGTCTTGATACCGGCCCGAAAGAAGGAGTTCCCAAAGGGCTTGCCCCGTACCTGATTTTTTGAAAGTGATGCGAGAGTACAGCAAGCAACTGGCCAAAGCGACTCCCAAAGGGCTTGCCCCGTACCTGATTTTTTGAATGTCCCCGCCCGGGGATTGGTGTCCCCGGGAGTCTTTGCGTTTTTTTTTCAGGAGATCTTTGATGCGTTGTAAACTATCCGCGTTGTTCTTGGTCCTGTTGGCCGTCGGTGGTACCCAGGGTCAGGATGCCAAAACCCAATATCCCGCGATGCCCGAGGCATTTTCCAGCTTTGGGGCCGCGGTCTGCGAGGGTCAGGTCTACGTCTATGGCGGCCACATTGGCAAGACACATACCTACTCCACGGAAGCGGTCACCGGGAAGTTTCGCCGACTCAACCTTTCCAACCCCAAGGGCTGGGAAGAACTCCCCGGCGGTCCCGCGATCCAGGGGCTCGCAATGGTCGCCCATGGCGGCAAGTTGTACCGCATCGGCGGTATGCAGCCACGAAACAAGCCTACCTCGGCCTCGGACAATCATTCCCTGGCAACTTGTGCGGTATTCGATCCGGCCGTTGGCAAATGGGCGCCCCTGCCCGACCTTCCCGCTGGCCGATCGTCCCACGACGCCACCGTCGTCGGCAACCGCATCTACGTCCTGGGCGGCTGGCAGATGAATGGCAGGGGCAAGAAGAGCATCTGGCACCAGACTGGCGCGGTACTCGACCTTTCCCAGAAAACCCTCCGCTGGGAAGCGATCAAGCAGCCCTTCCAACGGCGCGCCCTGAACGTCGCGGCGCTCGAGGGCAAAGTCTATGTCGTCGGCGGCATGGGACCTGACGGCACGGATAAGTCCGTGGACGTTTTTGACCCGGCCACGCAACGATGGTCGAAAGGCCCCGCATTGCCCGGGCCATCACGCAACGGATTTACCCCGGCGGTCTGCGCCTCCGCGGGAACGCTTTTCGCCAGCCCCACGGACGGCAAACTGTATCGCCTCGACCTGAAAAAAAACGCCTGGGATGAAGTTGGCTCGCTCGCGAAAAAGCGGGTGGTCCATCGCCTGGTCGCAGCCAACGACGGTTGGCTCCTCGTGCTTGGCGGCGGGTCCCGTGACGGCAATCTCTCCATGGTCGAAACCATTGCCGCGGGGCAAAAACAGTAAAAGCCAGTACTGAGGAAATCACCCGTACGGGAAATTACAAGGGACCCAACATGAGAATTGTCCTATCTGTGGCAATGGCGTTGTTTGTCACCCGAGTCGCCCAAGCCGACGATATTTGGCCCGGGTTTCGTGGCCGGGGCGATTCGGTTGCAAACGCGATCAAGGTGCCGATCAAGTGGTCCGCGAAGGAAAATATCGCCTGGCGCATTGACCTTCCAGGCCACGGACAGTCCAGCCCCGTGGTCTGGAAGGATCGCGTCTTCGTGACGGCGGTCTCTGGCGCCAATCGCGAGAAGGGCCATGTCCTCGGAATCGACGCCAGCACGGGCAAGAAGGCTTGGTCTCACACGTTTGAGCCGACGCAAAAGGCGAAATGGACTTTTAGCGTCAGCAAGGCTGCACCGACGCCGATCGTCGATTCCGATGCGGTCTACGCCTTCTTCGAAGGCGGCGATCTACTCGCGTTCTCCCACTCGGGCAAACTGCTCTGGTCTCGCTCGCTCGTCAAGGACTACGGCGAGTTTAAAGGAAACCATGGCCTGGGCAGTTCGCCAGCCCAAACCAAAGACGCGGTCGTCATCCTCGTCGATCACAGCGGCCCCTCCTATCTGGTGGCCATCGACAAGAAAAACGGGAAGAACCGCTGGAAAACGGGGCGCAAGAGCCGAGGCTCCTGGGCGTCGCCCGTCATTGCCCAACGCGATGGCAAGGCGGAAATTGTCGTCAGTAGTAATGGAACGGTCGCAGGCTACGACGCCGATAAAGGCACCCTGCTCTGGGAAATGGATGGCATCCTGGGCAACACAATTCCTTCCGCGTCGGCCTCCGGCGACGTGATTGTGGTCGGCGCCGGCATTAGCCGCAAGGGCACCGATTCCGCAAAGGCCGCCAAATCCAATTGTTGTCTGAAACTCGTCGCGAAAGGCGGCAAGCGTTCCTTTGCCCTCGCCTGGTCAGCGGACAGGGCGATTTCGAGCTACGCGACGCCGCTTGCCTACCAAGGACATGCCTATTTCGTGAACCAGGCGGGCGTCGTGGTTTGCGTCGATCTTGCGACCGGGAAACAGCAGTATGCCGAGCGCATCGACGGCCCGTGCTGGGCGTCGCCAGTCGGTGCGGGTGGGCGCGTCTACTTCTTCGGCAAGGATGGGACGACGACGGTTATCAAGTCCGGCCCTTCCTTCGTGAAGGTTGCATCCAACGTGCTTTTTGAAACGGACGGTCCAGGCCGGCCTGGTAACTCCGCGTCGGTTTCCGGTCAAGGAGACTACAATCTTGCCTCGGTGCTCTACGGCGTTGCCGTCGTGGATGGCGCGATCTACGTTCGCTCGGGCACGGCGCTGTACCGCATAGGTAGCAAGCAGCCCTAAACAGACCACTCGGCGGCGGTACCGCAGCATGATCCCCCACCCCATGACTGCGGGCCGTGCGCTGAGGGCACTTTTGTTGTTGAGACATGGTTTCAAGATTTTTCGGGAGTTTTCGCCAATCGATCGTTCTGTGCTTAACCGATTGTTGTTCAAGATGTTACGAGTCAAAGTGAAGGATTCGCCCCTGTTTGCCAAGATTCAGGGCCTTGCCGCCATGGCCTCTTGATCCCTAGGATGCCCTTGTTGAGATTACGAATCAATAAGAGGCAGCTCAGCCACCGCAGCGAGTTGGATTCTCGCATCCGTTCGCAATGCGCCTCGCAGTCCTTCCCACCTGAAAGGAGTGCGGTCACATGCGCACTTGTCGAACCCGTCCCGCCTTCACGTTGATCGAGTTGCTCGTCGTCATTGCCATCATCGCGATCTTGATCGCCTTGTTGGTTCCCGCCGTCCAAAAAGTCAGGGAAGCCGCCAACCGGACCTCGTGCCTGAATAACCTGAAACAAATCGGCCTGGCGCTGCACAGCTACCATGACGCCAATCGCGGCCTGCCTCCTGGGGGGACGTATCCGTCTGGCGTGATTAGCTCGTCGTGGTCGGTCCTGGCGAGACTTCTTCCGTACGTTGAGCAGGACAACGTTTATCGCAATATCAATTTCGGCCTTACCTACGATGTGCAACCGGCCATCACGCAGATTCGGATGCCAATCCACATCTGTCCCAGCGATGGCAACGACCGCCCAAGGCCGGATGGAGCGTTGACTCATTACCCAGTCAGCTATGGCGCCAATTTTGGCACCTGGATGGTCTTTAACGCGGCCACGCAGCAGGGCGGGGACGGGGCCTTCATCGTAAACCAAAGATTCCGACTGCCGCAGATCCAGGATGGGACCAGTAACACGCTGGCGTTTGCCGAGGTGAAGATGTATACGCCCTACCTGCGCGACGGCGGAAACCCGTCTGCGTTCGGGGTCGCGCCGCCGACGGACCCGACGGTGGTGGGCGCTTTTGGCGGCAGTTTCAAGCCCGATTCCGGACACACCGAGTGGGTGGACGCGCGCGTGCATCAAACCGGCTTTACCACGGCCTTTGGGCCAAACACGGCGGTTCCCTTCGCGTATAACGGCGCCACTTTCGACATTGATTTCACGTCCAGTCGGGAGGGAAAGTCAACGACGGGAATTACCTATGCAGCCGTCACCTCGCGAAGCTATCACAGCGGCCTGGTCAACGTTCTTCTGCTGGATGGCACGTGCCGTTCGATTCAGAATTCGATTAGCCTCGCCACCTGGCGAGCGCTCGGCACGCGCGCTGGCGACGAGGTCGTGCCCAACGATTTCTGAGACCTGAAATCCCGGATTTTTTCCTTGGCATCCCCCTCGCCTTCATGGACACTGGTGCAAAGGCAGTTTCCCACGCCCGCGGCCGAAAGGCCGCAGGATGTTCGTTCTGTCGAGGCACCCCATGAAAGCGCGCTACCTCTTCCTCATCCTTCTCGCACTCCCGTTCCTCGTCGAAATCACGCCTGTCGAAGGCCAGGACGCAGAACCGGCCGATCTTATTTACCACCACGCCAAAGTGCTAACCGTGGACGCCAAGTTCACGATCGCCCAGGCCATCGCCGTCAAGGGCGATCGCATCCTTGCCGTCGGCACGAATGACGCGGTGCTCAAGCACAAGCGCGCCAGGACCAGGCTGATCGACGCGAAGGGACGCAACATTTTGCCGGGACTTTACGACAGCCACACGCACCCGCTCGGGGCGGCGACCAGCGAGTTCAACGAGGAATTGCCGTACTTGAAATCACTGGACGACGTATTCGCCTACATCCGCAAGAAGACGAAAGAGCTGCCCGAGGGCGAATGGATCGTCCTGCGTTTCGCGTTTCCGACGCGCTTCAAGGAGGCGCGTTTCCCAACGCTCGCGGAACTCGACGCGGTCGCTCCGAAACATCCGGTCTGGCATAACGCCGGGCCGGCGAGTATGGTCAACTCGATGGCCCTGAGAGTTTCCAACATCACCAAGGAAACCAAGAACCCCCGCGCCGGCGTCATTGTCAAGGATCCCAAGACCGGCGAACTCACGGGCATGTTGCGCAACGCCACCGGCCTTCTGCGCGGCGTCCCCGGCGGCAAGGCGAGCACGCAGGATCGACGTGAGGCCGTCAAGAAACTATTCGCACTTTACAACTCCTTCGGCATCACCAGCATCTCGGATCGCAGTTCGAGCCGCGGAGCGTTCGATCTTTACAGCGACTTGCACGAGAAGAACGAACTGACCGTGCGCATCAATGTCTGCCCTGGTTTCAATCCATCAGGAACGCGCGAGGAAATCGTCAAACGCCTCGACGCCTTGCCGGGCAAGGACAAGAAGTATGGGCCAACCGGGCGCGGCGGCGTCTGGATTCGCATCGGACCGATCAAGTTCTTTCTTGACGGCGGCATGTTGAACGGCACCGCGTACATGCGTCAGCCCTGGCCTCCCGGGCCGACGTACCAGATTGTCGAAAAAGACTACCGCGGTCTGCTCTTCACGCCGCCGGAGCAGGTGAAGATTCTCGGCGAGGAGGCCGCCCGCCGTGGCTGGGCGATCACCGCGCATTGTGCCGGCGAAGGCGCGATGGATGTGCTTCTGGATAGCTACGAGTTTGTCGATCGCATCGTGCCGATCAAAGATTTGCGTTTCTGCATCACTCACGCCAATTTCCCATCGCAACAAAACCTCGAACGCTGCAAACGCCTCGGCGTCGTCGCCGACGTGCAACCCGCCTGGCTGTACAAGGACGGCAACACGCTCAACAACGTCCTCGGCAAGGAACGCATCCGATGGTTTCAGCCCTACAAGAGCTGGCTCAAGTACACCACCATCGGCGGCGGCTCGGACCACATGGTCAAGCTCGACCCCCGCAAGGCGACTAACCCCTGGGACCCCTGGCTGGGCATCGAAACCGCCGTCACCCGCAAGCTCGAATCGGGCAAAGTGTTGGTTCCCGAAGAATGCCTCACCCGCGAAGAGGCGCTTCGGCTCTATACGATCAACAACGCATTCCTGGGCCGCGAGGAAAAGGACAAGGGCACGCTCGAACGCGGCAAGCTCGCCGACTTCATCGTGATCGACCGCGACTACTTGACGTGTACCGACCTGGGCAACACGCGCGTGCTGACGACGGTGGTGGGCGGGCGAGTGGTGTTTGAGCGGAAGGAGTGACGGTTTGGCCGCCACACCAAAATGCATGCGGCTATAATGGCACCAGGGAGGTGGTTCATCATGAGCACCGAAATCATCGATCGCGGTCGCGGGCCGGAAATCAAGGGCACGCGCATTACCGTCTATAGCATCTGGGACTATGCCCGCGAGGGGCACCATCACACCTACATCGCGGTGATGCTCGGGTTGTCGTCGAACCAAGTTTGCGCGGCGCTGCAATACATCGAGGAGCACAAGGAAGAAGTGCTGGCCGACTATCAAAAAATTCTCGACCGGGTTGCCCGCGGGCATCCGCCGGAGCTACAAGCGAAGATTGACGCCATGCATGCCAAGTATGAGAAACTGTGGGCGGACCGTCGGAAAATGGCCCTGGAGAACGGCGATGCGTGCGATCATGGCGGATAATGACGTTCACGGTCAAATGAATGTAATGGTGAGCTTGCTCGACAGCGAGGCATGGCGGGAAATCTGGCTAGGTCTAAATCTGTCCGTGCGGACATTCGCCGATCTGTGCTTGAGCCACGACGTTTCGGATGCAGTTCTTTGGCAAGCGTGTCAAAAGGAGCAGATCGTACTGATCACGGCCAACCGGAACAAGGATGGCGTTGACTCTCTTGAGGCAACGATCCTGGCCTGCAACACGTTGACAAGTCTGCCAGTACTGACGTTGGCTGACCCGAATCAGATTTCCCTGAGCAGGCCTTACGCAAATCGCGTTGTCGAATCGATGCTGCAATACCTTTTGTATATCGACAACTATCGCGGCGTCGGTCGCTTGTGGCTTCCGTGAGATCAATCCATGAAACGCGCCTCCATCATCGTCGCAATCCTGCTCGCGGTCATCGTCGTGGGCCTTTTCATTCCCGTCGTGAAGAGCGTGGGAACGGTCGCGGCGCGCACCACCTGCGCCAACAACCTGAAAACGCTTGGAGTTGCGCTGCACAACTACAACAGTGCCAACGAGAAGGTTCCGTTCGCCACAGCTTTGCCGCCAACCAGGGAACATTCGCCGGAGAAACGATTGAGCTGGTTTTACGAAATCACACCGTTCCTCATCGCGCACATGGATCCGAAATGGGTCGCCAATCGAAAAGTGCCGTTTGATGATCCTGAGAACTGGTATGTGACCCGGTCAAATCAGTTCGCGAGTAATTGCCCCGCCAATCCGCACCCTGGCGCTCCCTATCCCTACACCCACTACGTCGGCATCACGGGCGTTGGCAAGGATGCGGCCTGGCGTCCGCTCGGCGATCCGGATGCCGGGTTTTTCGGATACGAACGCGTCATCACGCTTGCCGACTTGAAACGAGGCGAGTCCAACGTGCTCGCGGTTTCCGAAACGGCAACCGACAACGGCCCATGGGCGAAAGGTGGCCCCAGCAGCGCGCGCGGGCTTGATCTCAACGGAACCGACTACCTTGGCGAGCACGGCCAACTCAACAGCTTTCATGGCCGCAACGGCTTGAACCGCAGTGCTTTCCTCACGCAGGTCTTGATGGCCGACGCGAGTGTGCGTGGTCTGACCGTGTCCATTTCCGTTGACGCGCTCGAATCGATGGCGCGCATCGCCACACGCGAATGACGGCGCCGAATCTCACGGTTATTGAAAAACCTACCTTCCACCCTAAACTTGCTCAGGTTCACCCAGGCCTGGAGGTTTTCGCATGGAGTGGTTTGTCCTCGGCGTTTTCGTCGTGGCGTGCATCGTCCTGGGGGGCGTCTACTGGCAGCTGCGGCGGCGGCACATGTTGCGCTGGCTGCCGACCTTTCTTCGCGAACGCCAGCGCTTTCAGCTCCCGAAACTTGACGACGAAATCCACGTCATCCTTTGCATTTGCGATCATTTCGAGCCCAAGTGGGGCAACGCTGACCGGGAGACGGGGCGCAAGCGCGTCGCGAAATGGGTCGAAGAGTATCCAAAGCAATTCGGCCGCTTTCGCGATGCCGATGGTCGGCCGCCGCGCTATTCGTTCTTTTTTCCAATTGAAGAATACGAGAAGGAATACCTCGACGCTCTGGCCGGCCTGTGTAAGGCCGGCTTTGGCGAAGTCGAGATTCACCTGCACCACGACAATGACACGCCGGAGGGACTGCGCGAAAAACTCATCAGCTTCAAGGAGGTCCTGCTTGGTCACGGCCTTCTCGCCCGGCACAAGCACACCGGGGTGGCGATGTACGCGTTCATCCACGGCAACTGGGCGCTATGCAACGCCCGGCCCGACGGCAAGTTTTGCGGCGTCGAGCACGAGATTCCGATCCTGCTTGAGACGGGTTGCTATGCCGATTTGACGTTCCCGTCCGCGCCGAGCGCGACGCAGCCGCCGATCATCAATCGCATTTATCATGCGTGCGATCGCCCCGACGGGCCGCGCTCGCAGGACGTCGCCATCGCCGACGGCGCTTCCACTGAAAACGCGCTCTTGATGGTGCAAGGACCGCTGCTGCTGGACTGGAGCAAACGCAAATGGGGCTTCATGCCTGGCGTGGAGAACGGGTGTTTGCAGACGTCGCAACCACCCAGCGTCGAACGGCTCATGCGCTGGCTACAGGCGAGGGTTCAAGTTCCCGGCCGGCCTGATTGGTATTTCGTCAAGCTGCACGCCCACGGAGCGCCCGAGGTCGATCACGAAGTCTTGCTCGGCGCGCCGATGGTCCAATTCCACGAAGACCTGGCGGCGCTGGCGAGGACGAATTCGACGTTCCACTATCACTACGTGACGGCACGCGAGATGGTCAATCTCATCAAGGCGGCACAGGCAGGATTCAAGGGGACGGTCGGTGAGGCGCGCGATTGGGAGTTGGTTTCGGATTGTTGAGTCGGTAGCCGCTCGGGCAGCGGTGCGCGAAACCGCCGCGCGAGCTTCAACGTTGCAAACGATGTAGGGTGGGTTATCGAGAACCACTCAGGGTTTTCGCCAGCCCCTCCCGGAATGTCACCTTTGGATCATAGCCTAATTCGTTACGGGCACGCCGAATGCAGGCTTGCGAGATGCGCACATCTCCGGCACGCGGCGGTTGATGGATCGGCGTAATCTTCGTGCCGAGCAGATCGTTCAGGTGTCGCACCAGTTCCAGGATCGTGACGCTGCCGCCGCTGCCGATGTTGTAGACCCGGCCCACCGCGTTCCGCGCTTCGGCCGCCAGGCGTAGGGCTTGCACGACATTGGCCACGAAAACGAAATCGCGCGCCTGGTTGCCGTCGCCGAAGATGGTCGGCGTTTTGCCCTTGCTCATCGCATCGCTGAAAAGCGCGATCACGCCGGAATAGGGACTTTTGACGTCCTGCCTGGGGCCGAACACGTTGAAAAAGCGCAAGCGCACCGTCTCCAATCCGTACACACTCGTACAGGCCTGGCAATAGTGTTCTCCAGCGAGCTTGGCGGCGGCGTAGGGGGAAAGAGGAAGCAGCGGATCGTCCTCGCTGCGCTCATCGCCAGGCTGATCGCCGTAGGCGCTGGAGCTGCCGGCAAAGACGACGCGCCGCACTCCCAATCGCCGGGAGGCATCCAGGACATGGAGGGTTCCGGTTGCGCAAACCTCGTGCGACACGAGCGGCGCCTCGACGCTCTTGGTCACCGACGCGATCGCGGCCAGGTGGTAAACGACGTCGCAGCCGGCGACCGCCTGATCGACGGCGAGCGGATCGGTCACGCTGCCCTGAATGATCTCGACGCGATCGCCCGCGTCCGCCAGGTTGGCCCGGTTGCCGCTGCTGAGGTCATCCAGAACGCGAACCCGTTGTCCATCCGCGACCAGGGCATCGACCAGGTGAGAGCCGATGAAGCCGGCGCCGCCCGTTACGAGACATCGTTTCACTTTGCGCCTCCGAAGATTGGCTTTTCGTCGAAGCTTAACCTATAGTTGAATGCCCAAACTGCCTGCGGCTGGTTACCGATTGGTTTATTGTCGCACAAGCATTCCGTCATGAAACACCTGGTGAAATCCGCGATTCATGGCCTATACAAATACTCTGGCGCGATGAGTGCCCAGGAGCATTTGGCTTTTTGGTCCGGTCGGCGTTTCATGTCGGTGACGTTATTTCATCGCGTGACCGATGCGATTCCGCCGGACGGGTTGACGGTGACCACGGCCTGGTTTCGCGAATTCTGCCAGCTGATGCGCGACCGCTTCAACGTGGTGCCGCTCGCGGAAGTTCATCGTATTTTGATGACCGGCGCCACGCCGCCGCCACGAACGGTCGCGATCACGTTCGACGATTGCTACCGCGACAACCTGTTCGCCGCCCGCGTCCTGGCCGAGCATGGGTTGCCCGCGACGTTCTTCATTCCGACCCAGTACGTGGGCACCGAGCACGTTTTTCCGTGGGATCACGACTTGCCCAGGATGCCGAACCTCGATTGGCGCGACACCCGGGAAATGCAACGGCTGGGCCACGAGATTGGCTCGCATTCGGTAAGCCATCCCGATTTCGGCACCATCGGCCCCGACGAGGCCCGCCGCGAATTGGCTGAGTCCAAAAGGATTCTGGAAGACCTTTTGCAAACACCGGTGCGCTGGTTCGCCTATCCGTTCGGCGGGAAAAGCAACTTTCGCCCAGCGTATTTGCCCCTGGTGCATGAGCTTGGCTATGACGCCTGTTTCTCGGCCTACAACGGCTTCATCGAGCCGAGCCTGCGTGGGAAAATCCTGCCTCGGGAGGCCATGCCTTACTTTCGATCGATAGGCCACCTCGAATTGCACCTGAGTGGGTGCCTCGACTGGGTTTATCGATGCAAGAGCCGGGTCGGCCTGTTGGGCGTATAGGCCTGCGCCGGGGTCACGTTTTTCTACCGTAAAGGGCGATTTACACCCAACTGTAAACTTTGGTTCACACCGCAATCAATCAGGTGGGGCGTGTTGGGTCGAAGCCCAGGGTCGCGGGCCGGAGCTGGCAAAAAACAGGGCGAATTTGCCCAGTTTGAAAAAAACCGGTGTTGATTCGATCGCGGCACGCTGATTGCGATATCCACTTCACCGGAACAACCAGTATTTTTGGCATCCCCTGAAGAGAGCACTCCATGACGACTTCATCCAATGCACGCAAGTACACTGTGAGAGACGCCTGTCTCGCAGGCGTGGCGCTTCTGGCGCTCTTCGCCTGTGTGCCGTTGACGGTTTCCGGCCAGGAGGCCGCCAAGCCCAAGGACGAGAAGGTCGCTCGCTCGTCGATCGAGGTGAGCGGCTATACTCGACCCGGTAATCCCGACGACATCTTTTCGCCGGACGGTGACTTGATTCGCCGGGTGAGCTTCGCCCCGCAGGCGTTGAAGAAATTCAAGATCATGGGTGGAACGGTCTATTTCGCAGTGTTCAAGAACATGGGCACGATCGACGGCGACACGTTCAGCACCGGTCTTACCAACTTTGACGCCCGTTTCGAGGCGGGCCGCAGCTTCAAGGACACGATGTCGCCTCGCTATGACGCCAAGGCGCGTTACCTCTACCTTTACCAGGTCGTGAACGATCGCAACCTCGACCCGCGTTTGAACCTGGTCAAGGGGGCCAAGGGGGGCGGCGGCATTGTGAATCCGCTTTTCGATCCCAAGGCCAAGGCCCAGGTCGATGTGCCGGTGACGGATGACATCGCCAGCTTCGCGCTCAAGCTGCTGGTCGATCCGCGCTACATCACCTCGTGGGGCCATTTTCGCGATTCCAGTTTCGTCGCCAACGTGAACGATACCGATGTGAACGGCAAGCCGATCAAGCAGGTCGTCGATGACGGCAAGAACAAGGTGGAGCGCGACAAGATCATTCGCCTGGCGTTTTCGCACTTGCCCGCAGTCGAGTTGAGCCTTTCGCATCCTGCCTTCAGCCGGCGCGCTCGGTCGTATTCTCTGGGCGATCTCGAAAAGGGCTTCGGCGTCGATCAGGGTTCGCTCAACGTTCAGGAATCCAAGGCCTATGGCGAACTCAAGCAGGTCGTTGGCCAAATCGACAAGGGCAACATCAAGCTCCTCAGCTTCGGCCAGGGCTTGCTCAAGGCGAGCGAATCGGCCAAGGAGCCGGATTTCGTTCAGTTGATGTACTCGACCAACGAGGAACGCGCGGCGCCGATCGTGCCGCCGGTGGGCGAAGACTTGATCGAGGACGAAATCACTCGTGCCATTTTCCGGGTTGACTGGCGCAACGCCAACCTGCTGCGTCAAGGCTATCGCAGCGTGGTGTTCGGCTTCACGTCGGATCAACCGCCGATGGCGGCGCCGATTCGTATTGACACGCCCACGGCGGCCGCGGTGAGCCAGGGCATGAGGCTGGCGAGCTACTTCGCCGAAGATGCGGTCGCTCGCAGCACGACCGACGCCAACGGCATCGCCCTGACCGCGGGCGGCGCGGACGCGGCGGCGCTGGCGCTGGCGGTCGGCACCTCGCTCGGCGTTGGCGCCACGCCGCAACCGGGTGGCGGCGGCGCGGCCGCCCCAGGCTTCGCGGGCATCACCGGCGGCTTCAGCGGACTCGGCGGCGGGAACATGGGCGGTGGCGGTGGCGGCGGCTTCGGCGTTCCTTCCCTCGTTGGCTCCTTCAATCGCCCCTCGGGCGTCGTGGGCGGCGGCGGCGGTTTGGGCGGCGGGACCGGCAGCGGCGGCGGCAACGGGCAGGGCGACGGCACCTCCAACCAGGGCCAAAACAACAACCCCCTCATTAACTTCACCCAGACCCTTACCAACCAGCAGCAACAACAACAAAAGCAAAACCAAAACCAAAACCAAAATCAGTCCAACCGCGGCAACCACGGCGGTCGCGGCGGCAACTGCGGCGGCGGGCACGTCGTTCCCGCGCCCGCCTCCTTGCTCCTCGGCCTGCTCGGCTTGCCCGGACTGTGGTTCCTGCGCCGCCGAAAGGCCAACCCGGAAACGCCAGCGTAATCAGCAAATCCGGATGACGTGACAAGAGATCCCATGTGCACACCACATGGGATTTTTTTTCCTCTGGCAATGCCAATTGAAATCAGCCTCGCAACCGGACCTCCCACTTCGCAAGCAACTCCATGAACGCCCGGTTCGGCCTCACCTGCGGCCTCTTCTCGCGAATCTTGGCCAACGCCTCGTCGCGCGTCCACCCGTGTTCGCGCATCAGGTAGGCTGTGACTACCATGCCGCTTCGGCTTACACCCGCGAAGCAATGCACATAGGTAATGCGCCTTTCGTTGCGCTGCTTCTCGACGAAATCGACCTGCTCGGCAAGCCACTCGATCTTCGGCGCCGGGGTCGAATCCCGGATGGGCTTCCACAGATAAACGTCGCACCAATACGGATCGTCGTGCTCGCATAAATTCAAAACGGCTTGCGTTCCGGGCGGAGGTTCGGTCAGATTGCCTCCCAGGTAGAGGCCGTCTTCGATTTGCGTGTAATGTTCAATCCCCGCATATTGTTTTTCGTAGTGCTTCTCGAGTTGCCAAAGCGCGAACCATATGACGAGTCCCGCCAGCAGCGGCGCGATCAGAATTAGGCGGCGTGCGGTTTTCACGGCGTGGCGAATGTTCTTTCGGAGCCTGAGCGCCAGCGAAGGGCATCGACGGGGTCAAAAGCCTTTCGCTGGCGCTCAGGCTTTGATCTAAGACCCTGGAATCCGGTGAATACATCCTATCCGTGTTCCGATGGTTGCCGTGAGAAAAAAATGAGACCTCGTCGGCGCGGGTTGCTCACGCGCAAGCGCGGCTGCGGCATCGCGTTGTTCGGTCGAAGCCCAGCGCAAGTGCGATGGGCACAACAAAAAACCCGAAAAGAAGAGAGGCTTCCCATGTTCCGCAAAGGCCTGATCGCAGGAGCCGCTTCCTTGAGTTTGCTGTCCCCGCTGGCTTTGCCGGTTGTGTCGGAGGCGAGTCCGCCGCAGCGCCGCCCGCATCACCATCACTACCGGGTCTATTTTCGCGAGTGCAACCATGAGCCGTGGCGAGTGATGGGCTCCTATCACAATCGCTTCGATGCCGCCCGGCAAGCACAGGTTCTGCGGGCCCGCGGGTTTGAAGCGTTCGTGCGCTGAATGAATACAATATCCTCGCCAGGCCGCTAGCGGCTTAGCGTTCGCGCGAAACATGGTTGGAATTGGTGTACGGGAAGCGAGCGTTAAACGAGAAGCGGCCCTGGCGAGGAGTGAACATCGTGGCGATTCCGCAGGTGGCGATAGTCGGCAGGCCCAACGTTGGCAAGTCGTCGCTCTTCAATTGGCTGGCGGGCCGGCGCATCAGCATCGTCGATCCAACGCCTGGCGTCACGCGCGATCGCATCACCGCGCCAGTGCCCATCGGCGACCGCTACCTCGAATTGACCGACACCGGCGGCATGGGGATCGAGGACATCGACAACCTCACGGCCGATGTCGAACGCCAGATTCAATTTGCCATCGATCGCGCCGATCTTGTCATCTTTCTCGTCGACGTCCGTACGGGGCCGGTGCCACTGGACGATGAAGTCACGCGCCGCCTGCGCGGGCTGGATAAGCCCGTCCTGCTGGTCGCCAACAAGTGCGATTCGCCGCATCAGGAAGAACAAGTCGGCGAGTTCTACAAGCTCGGCCTTGGCGAAGTCGTCTGCGTCAGCGCCAAGCAAAAGCGCGGCAAGGACGCGTTGCTCAAGCGCATTCTCAAGCTGCTTCCGCCCGCGGACTGGGACGCCCCCGCCAAGGAAGTAGAGTCCGCAATCAAGCTCGCCATCGTCGGCAAGCGCAATACCGGCAAGAGCACGTTCATCAATTGCCTGGCCCAGGAAGAACGCACCATCGTCAGCGAGGTCGAGGGGACGACGCGCGACAGCGTGGATGTCCGCTTCGAGAAAGACGGCAAGACCATCCTCGCGATCGACACCGCCGGCGTGCGCAACCGCGGCAGCCTGCGCAGCGACGTGGAGTTTTATAGCCTCGCCCGCGCCGAACGCTCGATCCGCCGGGCCGATGTCGTCATGCACTTCCTCGACGCCGCCAAGCCAGTCAGCATGGTGGACAAGCAACTCGCTGGCTACGTGCTCGAAAACTTCAAGCCGGCGATCTTCGTCGTGAATAAGTGGGATCTCTTAAAGGACAAAATCGTAACCGGCGAGTTCGGCGACTACGTCCACAAGACGTTCCCCAGCCTCGATTTTGTGCCCATCGCCTTCGTCACGGCCAAGGAAGGCAAGAACGTTCAGCAATTGCTCGACCTGGCCCAGAATCTGCACAAGCAGGCGGGTACGCGCGTCGGCACCGGCGACCTCAATCGCGTCATCCAGCAGGCGATGCTCGATCAGTCTCCCGCGGTCAGGCAGAACCGCCTGCCCAAGGTTTATTACGCCACGCAGGTCGCGATCCTGCCGCCGACGATTGTGTTGTTCACGAATGGGCCCGGCCTGTTCGATCCGACCTATCGGCGTTACCTGCTGAAGACGTTGCGCGATCATTTCCGTTTTCCCGATGTGCCGATCAAGTTATACCTGCGGCTGAAGTCCCAGGCGCCGGAAGAGCCGGTCGCGGAGCCGGCAACGAAGCCGAAGCGGATTTCGCGTGCGCGGGCCACGAAGAAGAAAGCCAAGGAAGTCGGCGAGTTGTGGGACGATGTGTAAGCCGCTTGCGTTTAGCGCTCGCATGGCGCCGCGCGAACGCCACGCCGCAAGCGGCAAATGGAATCCGTGCCATGCCCAAACGAAAAACCCTCTACAGCGTCCACCCCGGCGTCGAGATGGTCCAGAAATGGATCGCCGACCTGAAAGCAAAAACCGGCCGCTCTCTGGACGAATGGATGAAGGTCATCGAGACGGATGCTCCCGCAAGCGAGGCCGAACGCCGGGCCTGGCTCAAGGCGACACACAACTTCGGCTCGAACACCGCGTCGTGGCTCGCTCAGCGCTCGCTTGGTATCGCCACATGGGACGATTCCCCGGAGGTCTACCTCAAGCAGGCCGAGGTTTATGTGCAAGAAATGTTCGCCGGCAAGAAAGCCGGGCTCAAGCCGATCTACGATACAATTTTGAAAATGTGCCTTGGCCTGGCGAAGGACGTGAAGGCATGCCCGTGCAAGACGATCGTCCCGCTCTATCGCCATCACGTCTTCGCCCAGATCAAGCCGACGACGAATACGCGCATCGACATGGGCTTCGCGCTCAAGGACACCAAGGTCAAGGGCCGCTTGCTTGACACCGGCGGATTCGCCAAGAAGGACCGCATCACCCATCGCATTCCGATCACGTCGATGGCTGAGATCGACGACGAGGTGAAGCGCTGGTTGAAGGTTGCCTACGACATGGATGCTTGAGGCTTGCGTTTAGCCCTCGCGCGGCGCCATGCGAGCGCTAAACGTCAACCAGTCATTTCAATTCGGCAATCCTGATATTGCGAAAGCTCAGATCCGTCGTCGGATCGTGCCCCTGGATGCTGATGTGCCCCGCGTTCAAGCAGCAGCCTTTGCGGGCGTTGTCGCTTTTGGGGCGGTTGTCGGTCCAGTCGGTGACTTGCACGCCGTTGACCCAGGTCGCGAAGTGGTTGCCGTGGGCGACGATCGTCATCGTGAACCACTCGCCATCCTTCGACATCGCCTTGCGCGCGGGTTGTCGGCGATAGATCGCGCCGGTGCCCCAATCGACAGCCGTGAAGAACTGTTCCTTTTTGCCGATCAGCTTGTGAGTCTTCGGATCGTATTCCTCGATCAGATATTTCTGCGTCGGCTTGGCGGTGAACTCATTGCGAATCTGGGCCTCGTAGCCGTTCTGGTATTCGTTATCGCGGCAACGAAAGAAGATGCCGCTGTTGAGATGCTTGCCGTTGGACTTGCATTCGAGCTGCAGGATAAAATCCTTGTATTTGCTGAGGGTTTGCAGGTCGCCCGGGCCGTCTTTGAGGTGGATGGCGCCGTCCTTGACGTTGAACTTCGATTTCTTGTTGGGAAAGATATTCCAGCCGGTGAGGTCCTTGCCGTTGAAAAGCGGCTTCATGTTGAGAGGGTGCAATTTCACGTTGCGGAGCTGCATTCCCCTGGGTGGCGGGTAAAAGAAGATATGCGCCGGTAGTGCATTCTTGTCCAGAAGTTTGCTAACATATTCCCTGGCCTTTGGAATCCTCATGTCAATCATGCCTGGCTTCACATGAAGTACGACCGACGTCCATGCCTCAACATCCCCCAAATCACGCTGAAAATACGTCGAGCTATTCCGTGCGCTGCGCAAGCCCAGTGCAATTTTCGGTCCGCTTACGGCCTGGCCTTGATAATCCGCGTGTAACTCGAATTCAGGAAAAGCCGCCCTGGTCGTCAAACTGAAAACGAATTGCGTCTGGAGAACGCCGTTGGACACTTCAAGCCTACCGTTGGGGTTAAGCAAACCATGCCGCCACCCAAACGTCGTCTCCCCATCGAACAGCAGAATCCAGCCGTCGGCGATTTCCTTCGGCGTCAGCGTGTTCGGCTTTTGCTGCGCGTGGCACGGCAGCGCGAAGGCGAGGAGTAAAACGGTTGCGAGGATGCGTGGCATGGCTGGGACTCCCTAAATAGGATCGCAAAGGTCAATCGAAAGCGGTATACATCTTCACGTTCAAGATGACCACCGCGTGAATAGCTTCGTAGATCACGTAATGGAATACCACGGGACGGATTAGACCGTGACAAACCACCGCGTCCACGGCTTTTGAGCGATATTCCGGATCGCCCCAGCCGTGCGGATCCGTTTCCAGACGAGAGACGGCCTCTTTCATGATGTCAATGAATTGGCGAAGTTTCCCCGCGCTCTTCGCGGCAACCTTGATTTGATTGATTTGCACTGGCACACCAGATGCGTGATCCAGGCGGTAGGACGACGGAGGCGGGTCGTTCATTTCTCGGGCTCCAACTCCCTTTCCATCTCGGCAATGATTTCCTGAATCGAGGTTGATCGATCCACCTGGGCGTAAATCTCTTTCATGGATGCGACCGGTGTTTCTTCGGCAATGATTTTCTCAAGGCGTGCTCGATCGAGTTCCGCGCGCAGCCGCTGTTGCTCGGCGAGAAGCTCCGCGCACAAGCGTTCCCAATGGGCGCACTCGGCTCTGGGATCTTGCGTGCCCGGCGGAATGCCAAACTGCGCCTGAAACACACTGACGGGACTCGGCGTCGATTGCATCGAACTGGACATGGCTGTCCCTCGAAATCCATCGGAAACGATGTGGCCATTATACCACGGACTGAATTCAACCGTCGGCGATTTCCTTCGGCGTCAGCGTGTTCGGCTTTTGCTGCGCGTGGCACGGCAGCGCGAAGGCGAGGAGCAAAACGGTTGCGAGGATGCGGTACATGATGAAACCCCGAGAAGTAGGGAGTCCTGTTCTCGTCCTTTGTACCGCGCCGCTGGCCATCGGGAAAGCTCGGTTGCGGCAACATCATGGTCTCCCCTCTCCCAGAGGGAGAGGGAAGCAAAAAAACTCGCGCGACCAAATCATTGCGTGCCCATTTCTGATCGGGTAGGATTGTGCCTTCAGCACAAACCGGAGGGCAAAGATGAAACTGCTACGTGCAAATTTGACTGTCTGTTTGCTTTGGGTTGCGATCGGGCCCTATTCCACCGCAACTCAGCCCGACAAGAAACCCAAGTACCGCTTCCCCGCGATCATGGTGATCGTCTACGCTGATTTCCCCAATCAGCCCGAGATTCAGGAACATCTCGCAAAATACACCGTCTCCAAGCACTTCAACTGCGTCGAGGCCGAGATGGACAAACTCGACGTGTGCCGCAAGGCCGGGCTGATGGTGAGGCTCGGCAGCATCGACATCGGCAAGATGCTGAAGGCGGCGCCGAAGCTGAAGGACGATCCCGCGGTGTTCGGGTATTTCATTTCCGATCGCCGTACGAGCCGGGCGTTTCCCGGGTTTGCGAACATCGCCCGGCAATTCGAGGCGGCCGACCCGAATCATCCGACGCTGTTCATCAATCGCGCCGAGTACAACCAGTTCCCGGAGTTCGTCAAGGTCGTGAAGCCGATGGTGCTGGATTACTATCACTATCACTGGTATCGCAAGAACCACCCGGAGCGGTATTTTCTCTACCTGCGAATGTTTCGTGACCTCAGCGTCAAGCACGACATTCCGCAAATGCGCTGCCTGGGTTCCAACAATCCGCCCGCGCAGATTCGGCAATCGATGTACTGCGCGCTGGCGTATGGGGTGCAGGCATTCCATTTTTGGCCGCCGTGGTTTGTCACGTGCAAGATGGACAAGAACCGCAATGCCGTGCTGGAGAACGGCAAGCCGGTGTTCGGCATCACCGAGCAGGCGGCGACGGTGTCAGCGGTCGCGAAGGAGTTGAAGGCGATCGGCCCGGTCTTGTTGAAATTGCGAAACCACGCCGTCTATCACACCGACCCCCTGCCGCCGACGGGAGGCGAGAAGGCGCCCGCCAACTCCTGGGTGCGCCCCGAGGGCGACTCGTGCCTGGTGAGCATTTTTCACGATGAGCAGAAGAATCGGTATCTCATGCCCGTCAATCACGCCGTGGACAAGGCCCGCACGCTGGCGTTGCGATTTACTTCCGAGGTCGCCGGGCTCGAAATGTTGAATCGCCGCGCGGCCAAGTGGGAGCCCGTGAAGTTGGAGCAGGCCGGCAAAGGAACCATCGCACGCTTCACGCTGGCGCCGGGCGACGGCGAACTGCTGCGCGTGGTGGCGGCACAGAAACAGTGAATGATCGCAGCTATTCCCGTGAATTGACGGTCACTTCCCCTTCTTCTCAATCTTCGCCCAGGTATCCGCCAGCGTCACCGCGCGGTTGAGGACCAGCTTGCCCGCGGCGGAATCCTTGTCGACGTTGAAATAGCCGAGGCGTTCAAACTGATAACTGCTGCCGATGGCCGCGTTCATCAGATTTGGCTCCAGCATCGCGGTCACCACCTCCAGTGAATTCGGATTGAGATTGACGAGGAAGTCCTGGCCCTCGGGAACGTCCTCCGGGAATGGCACCTTGCACAGGTGGTCGTAGAGCCGCACTTCCGCGGGGACCGCATGATGGGCGCTGACCCAGTGGATAGTCCCCTTGACCTTTCGGCCATCGGGTGCGTTGCCGCCCTTGGTCGTGGGGTCGTAGGTGCAGCGTAGCTCAATGACGTTGCCCGCGTCGTCCTTGATGATTTTTTCGCATTTGAGGAAGTAGGCCCAGCGCAGGCGAACTTCCTTGCCCGGCGCGAGACGGAAATAGCCCTTCGGCGGATTCTCGTGGAAGTCGGTGTGCTCGATATACAACTCACGACTGAAGGGCACCTTGCGCGTGCCGGCGGAAGGATACTCGGGATTGTTGACGGCGTCCAACTCTTCGATCTGCGTTTCGGGATAGTTGTCAATCACGACCTTGAGTGGCCGCAAGACGGCCATGCGGCGTTGGGCTTTCTTGTTCAAGTCGGCACGCAGGGCGTCCTCCAGCCAGGCCATCTCGATGGTGCCTTCATATTTGGAGACGCCGATGCGCTCGCAAAACGCGCGTATCGATTCCGGCGTGTAGCCGCGGCGGCGCAGGCCGCTGATTGTCGGCATGCGCGGGTCGTCCCAGCCGCTGACGTGGTTGTCCTTGACGAGCCTGAGCAGTTTGCGTTTGCTCATGATCGTGTAGGTGAGATTGAGCCTCGCGAACTCGATCTGCTGGGGAGCATGGATGCCGAGTTCCTTGATGAACCATTCGTAAAGCGGTCGGTGGTGCTCGAATTCGAGCGTGCAGATCGAATGGGTAATCTTTTCGATCGAGTCGCTTTGGCCATGCGCGTAATCGTACATGGCGTAGATGCACCACTGGTCGCCCGTGCGGTGATGAGTGGCCCGCAAAATGCGATACATGACCGGGTCGCGCAGGTTGATGTTGGGGGACGCCATGTCGATTTTCGCTCGCAGCGTGCGCGCGCCATCGGGGAATTCGCCATTCTTCATGCCTTCGAGGAGCTTGAGGTTTTCCTCGACGGAGCGATCGCGGAACGGGCTATTCTCGCCGGCCTTGTTCGGCGTGCCCCGCGTTTCGCGAACCTGGTCGGGCGTCAGATCGCAGACGTAGGCCTTGCCCTTCTTGGTGAGGGCGACGGCCCATTCGTAGAGCTGATCGAAATAGTCGGACGCGTAGAACAGGCCATCCCAGGGGTCGGGTTTTCCGTCGCTTGCGCTTCCGGCTAACAGCCAGCGGACGTCGTTCATGATGGAATCGACGTACTCCTGCTCTTCCTTCTCGGGGTTGGTGTCATCGAAGCGCAGGTTGCACGTGCCGCCGTACTTCCTGGCGGTGCCGAAGTTCAGGCAGATCGACTTGGCATGGCCGATGTGCAGGTAGCCATTGGGTTCGGGCGGGAAGCGCGTGCAGACTCGGCCCTCGAAGCGGCCGGTCTTGTTGTCTTCCTCGATGATCTGGTGGATGAAGTTCAGCGAACCGCCCGCGTTTGACGAGCCCCCCACGTCAGCGGGGGGAGTAGTTTCTTTATCGGCCATGATGGTTGACTCCGTGCGTGCTCAAGAAGCCCGCGGGTGAGCGCAGCGAACCTGCGGGTTGTGCGGTATTGTTTTACGGAGAGCAAGGTTTGAAGTCGCTCATGCCACTATCATATCGTCGCTGACACGCTCGCCAAAGGCGAGCGGCTAAACGGGCCTGGTGATGGGGGCGTACATCTCCGGCCGGCGATCGCGCGTGCGGTGAAGTTCGTATTTGCCGGGCATGTTCACCAGGTGCTTATCGCGTGCCTTCTCCGGCTCGATCTCCGCATACAGAATCGTCGGCTCGTCATTTTCCGAAACCGCCAGGAACTCGCCGCGGCAACCGAGGATGCGGCTCATGCCGATGAAATTGAAGCCGCGCTCCGTGCCGACCCGATTGCACGCGGCATAGTAGACGTGGTTCTCCAGGGCCCGGGCGGGAATGAGGGTCCTGGCGGTGGTGATGGCGCCGGTTGGCCAGTTGGTCGGCAGCACGATGAGGTCGGCGCCGAGCAGCATCAGGCAACGGGCCGATTCCGGGAAGCTGCCATCGTAGCAAATATTCATGCCCACCTTGAGGCTGCCCAGATCATGGACTGCGAACGGCTGATCGCCGGGCGTGGTGAAGCGATCGACGCCGAGGAAGGGAAGGTGAATTTTGCGATACGTCGCGATGATGCCGGACGGGCCGATCAAAACGCACACGTTGAAGAGGCGGTCGCCCGAAGTTTCGAGCAACCCGACGACCGTGGCAATGCCGAGCGTCGCACAGTCGTCGGCAAGCGTCGTGGTGCTGGGGCCGGGGACTGGTTCCGCGTGCGGGATCGCTTCCGCCACGCTTTCAAAGCAATAGCCCGACAGAGCACATTCCGGAAAGATGACGAGCTTCGCGCCGTTCGACGCGGCTTCACGCAAGTGGGCGCGGATCGCGTTCAGGTTTCTCGCCCGATCTGCGAAAGCGACGTTCATCTGCACGGTGGCGATTTTCCGGCTTGCCATGTTCCCCCCCTCGGTATCCCGCAGGCTCGCGTTGCTCACCAGCGGGCTTCCCGATTATACTATTCCGAATGACCACGGAGGGAGCCGTCATGTCGCAGGCGCGGTTGCGGGACGAACGCCGATTTCACGATTTGCAAGCGGCTCATCGCGCACGCGCTTTGCAGCCGCACGAATATCGCTTTGACGATGCGGCATATCTCCGGCACGAAACCTGGATCGAGCCCGCATTCGACAAGCTCGGCGACGTGAAGGGAAAGCACGTGCTCGATCTTGGTTGCGGGCATGGCATGGCGTCGGTCGTGCTGGCGCGGCGCGGCGCTCTCGTGACAGCGTGCGACCTTTCGTTCGGCTATCTGCGCGAGGCGCGCACCCGGGCTGAACGCAACGGCGTCGCCGTTCGATTTGCCATCTGCGATGGCGAGCGATTGCCGTTTGCAGATGGGTCATTTGATCGCATTTGGGGCAACGCGATTTTGCATCACCTTGATCTGGGCCGCGCCGCCGAGGAGATCGAACGCGTCCTGGCGCCGGGGGGTGTGGCCGTCTTCTGTGAGCCCTGGGGCGGGAACCGCTGGCTTGGCTGGGCGCGTCAACGGTTGCCCTATCCAGGAAAAAATCGGACCGATGGCGAAATGCCCTGGCGCCCCTCCGACCTTCGGCAATTGTGCACGGTCTTTCCCGACTTGCAAGCACGCGGCTATCAGCTGTTGTCGATGCTGGGACGCCTGGTCAGACAAGGGCGCGTGGTGTCCATGCTCGGCTGGTGTGATGATATTCTGCTTGGTCAATTGCCCAGCTGGCAACGTTATTGCCGCTATGTCGTGGTGACGTTGCCGAAACCGTGATGGCCGACCGATTCAATCGGCAAGCACCTACGCAACTTTGTCAACATCGAATAGAATAAGCAAAATTCCAGTACTCGATCGACCCGCGTGACGGGCCAACGCGTAAACCGGGCGCCGGTCTGGCTCCCCTTTTTTGCTTCGATTGGAGCGAGGAGCCATGAGTGCAAAGAAACCGGTGGGCGTGGTTGCCGCCGATGCGAGTTTTGCCAATCGGTTGAAAGGGCCGATCAAGTCGGCTGGCCTGGGTTTGCTCTTCTTTGCAAGCGTAAAGGCGTTGATCGATCAAGATGACGAGGATACCCCGGTCGGCTGCGTTGTCGCCGAGTTGTGCGCCGGGCCGAACGTGATGCGAGAGCTAGAACAAGCCCTGTTCATTGTGCCGGTCGTCCTGTTTGCTGGAAATGCGCCGTTGGCCGTCGCCGTTCAAGCAATGAAGGCCGGCGCCTTTGACGTTGTGGAGAATACCGAGGCCCTGGTCGAGAGCGTTTGGCGGGCGCTCGCTCTGTCCGGAAAATACCAACAACTCCTGGACGATCGGGCGGCGGCCTCGCAAAAAATCCGGTCCCTCACCCAACGCGAACGCGAGGTCTTCGTGCGCATGGTGCGTGGCCTTCCCAATCGCCGGATTGCCGAGGAATTGGAGATCAGCCCCAAGACGCTTGACATCCATCGAGCCAACCTTCTGTTCAAGATGGAGGTCAAAACCATCGCCGAATTGTGCCGAATGCACCTGATGGACCGCGTGAACCCGATGCTGTTGCCGCAGATTTTCGGTTGACAGCGCGTTGCCCGAAGATCACCATAAGAGACAGCACCCACACCATGAAATACGTCATTGTCATTCCAGATGGCTGCGCTGATGAGCCACAAAAATCGCTGGGGGGTAAAACGCCCTTGCAGGCGGCGCGCACGCCCAATATGGATCGTGTCGCGCAAGCCGGTATCGTGGGCCGGACGGACAACGTCCCGCCCGGCCTGACCCCGGCCAGCGACGTGGCGACCCTGAGCCTGTTCGGCTACGATCCGCTGAAGGTTTACACAGGCCGGGCGCCGCTCGAAACCGCCGCGATGGGGCTGCCACTTGGCCCCGACGATTGGGCGATTCGTTGCAACCTCGTGCATGTCGAAAACGAGGAAATGCGTGACTTCACTGCCGGACACATCTCCTCCGACGATGGCAAGGCGTTGATCGCAACAATCCAGGCCAAGCTTGGGGGCGCGGTTCAATTCGGCGGATTGAAAGGTCAACTCGAGTTTCACGCTGGCGTCAGCTACCGAAACATCCTGATCTATCGTGGGCCCGGCGCTCCGTTCGATTCGGACACCAAGACGCAGCCACCGCACGACATCCCGGATCAACGCATTCACGCCTACCTTCCCAAAGGCGCCGGCGCCGATCTCTTGCGCGATCTGATGGCGAAGAGCCGGGACGTGCTGCGCGACCATCCCGCCAATCAAGCTCGCCGCACGGCCAAGAACCGCGACGCCACGCAAATCTGGCTCTGGGGCCAGGGCCGCGCTCCCAGCTTGACGCCATTCGCAAAGTTGTATGGGAAGCAAGGCGCGATCATCAGTGCCGTCGATCTTGTCCGTGGCGTCGGGATTCTGCTTGGCTGGACGCGGATCGACGTGCCTGGGACGACTGGCTACCTCGACACCGATTACGCTGCCAAGGGACGGTACGCCATCGAGGCCTTGAAAACCCATGATCTGGTTTGCGTTCACGTGGAGGCGCCGGATGAGGCGTCGCACGAGGGCAAGACCGACGAAAAAGTGCGTGCCCTGGAGCGGATCGATGAGAGGATCGTCGGGCCACTTCTCACGGAACTGCCTGCTCATGGCGAGTGGCGCATCCTGATCTCACCGGATCATCGCACGCCGTTGCGAACGCGTGCTCATGCCCACGGCATGGTCCCGTTCGCCGTTGCTGGAACGGGCGTCGCACCCCAGGGGCAGGCGTCCTATGACGAAATCGTGGCCGATGGGGCGAGTCAAGTCTTTGCGAAAGGACACGAATTGATGCGCTGGTTTCTGGCATAATTTCCGCGTTGGTTGCGATGGCCTAGTGCGTCCTTTCCTTGGCTGGATTTTGCTTGGCTGGCGCGATGGATTGCGGTATCATGGCCACTGCGTACGCGCTCCGCCTCAGGTGGCGGCCAACAAGTGAGGAGTTTTTCCATGCGTCTTTGGGCATTCGCCATTCTCGTTCTGTTCGGATCGGCATTTCTCGGCGCATCCACCGCTCACTCAGGCGGCAAGGCGGGCGGGCCGATCAAGATCGAGTACCACGGCCAGTCGTTCTACATCCTCACCACCAGCAAGGGCACACGTGTTGCCTTCGATCCGCATACCATCCCTGCGTATCACCCTGACGGTATCGTCAACCAGCATCCTGCCGACATCGTCTGCATGAGCCATAACCATCCAGACCACACACGCATGGAGGCGATCAAGATTGAGAAGGGAAAGAAGCCGACGATCCTGCGCGGCCTGAAGACGCCGGGGAACCGGGCGGACTGGAACATCTTTCAGAAAACCATCGGCGAATTGAAATTCAAGACGGTCGGCGTCTACCACGACGACTCCGAAGGCCTGGCGCGTGGCAAAGTCGCGGTCTTCGTTGTCGAGGTCGATGGCTGGCGCATCGCTCACCTGGGTGATCTCGGCCACCTTTTGACGCCGTCGCAGCTCAAACGCATCGGCCCGGTGGACGTGGTCATGATCCCGGTCGGCGGCATCTACACGCTCAATGGAGCGGAAGCGAAAAAAGTCGTCGCCCAGCTCAAACCCAAGGAATATGTGTTCCCGATGCACTTTGGCACCAAGGTGTTTGAGGATGTGCTTCCCGTGGATGAATTCTACGAGGACGTGGAGAAACGCCGCATCGCCGTGCTGGACGAAAATGTGATCAAGCTCAACCGCGATCCGCAGCGCCCGCGCCCGTTGATCGTGCAGTTGCATTACTGGGCCAAGGAAAAGAAAGAGAAGTGAGTACCGCGCGACCTGTCTTCGTTTAGCGCCCGCACCGCGCGACCTGGGACCGAATGCGCGGCGCGGGCGCTAAACGAAGACAGGTTCCGTTCCTAAACAACTCACTCACTCACGCATCCGGTATTGCCGAACAAGCCCCGGCCGATTCCGTGGCGAAAACCATTTGCGCCGGGTTGGGATCAGGCTCGGGTTGTTCGTCCCGGGGTTCCGGCGGCGGTGGCTCCTCCTGGATATCCTGTCGCACCATGCCGGGCCGTTGGGGCTCACCTTCCTCGTTCATTCCCAGTTCGTTCTCGCTCGTCGGTACTGTATTCCCACCGCCCACGCCAAACAGGTCGGTGCGAACCTTCGCTTCCAGCGAAATCTGCCCCACCGGAACCGACGCGGGCGGTTCAATCCGGGCCAGGACGATCACCACCGGAGCAGGTTGCACGGCCGGGGCCGGGTCGATCGGCAACGCCGGCGTGATGCGGTCCTCCAGCGGCGCGACTCGGAGGGATGTAGTTCGCGGCGGGTGGGCGCGGCGACTGTGCCACTTTTCAAAATACTCCCAGGCCGAGGCCACCGTTCGGATCATCTTCGCCTCCGTGCTTGAAGAAATGGCAGGTATCGACAAAGATCGGCTCGCGGGGCCATGAAACTTGAGCGCCTGCAACGATTTTTCCGCCGCGCCGCTGGCCTGCGTGCTCCGGGCAACATAACCTGACTGCGAGAACGAAACCAAAAAAAACGGAGTCAACAGCATGTCCGACCAGCGTCACAGTCTCACCACCACCGGTGGCATCGGCCGAGCGCCGAACCGCGCCATGTTGCGCGCGGTGGGTTTCATGGACGACGATTTCGATCGGCCCATGATCGGCGTCGCCAATCTTCATTCGGACATCACGCCGTGCAACGCCCACCTCAATCGGCTGGCGACCAAGGCGCTCGAAGGCATTCGCGCCGGTGGCGGCGTGGGACAGACCTTCGGTGCGCCCACCGCGTCCGACGGCATCATGATGGGCCATCAGGGCATGCGCTATTCCCTCGTTTCCCGCGAGGTGATTGCCGACTCCATCGAGGTCGTCGCCGGCGGCATGAATCACGACGGCGTCCTGGCCATCGGCGGCTGCGACAAGAACATGCCCGGATGTCTGATGGCCATCGCCCGCCTCAACGTCCCCAGCATCTTCGTTTACGGCGGCTCGATCCTGCCCGGCGTCGGCGAGGCCGGCGATATCGACATCGTCTCCATCTTTGAGGCCGTCGGCCAATTTCAGGCCAACAAGCTCTCCGCTGAAGGCGTCCACAAGGTCGAATGCGAGGCCTGCCCCGGCGCCGGTTCGTGCGGCGGCATGTACACCGCCAACACCATGTCGAGCGCCATCGAAGCCATGGGCATGTCGCTCCCGTTTGACGCGAGCTATCCGGCGGTGTCCGCGGCCAAGGATAGGGAAACCTTCTTGGCGGGAAAACACCTAGTCGCGCTGATCGAAAAGGGCATCAAGCCGCGCGACATCATCACGCGCAAATCGCTCGAAAACGCCTACACCTTCGTGCTCGCGCTGGGCGGTTCGACCAACGCCGTCTTGCATCTGATGGCGATCGCCCGCGAAGCGGAAGTGCCGTGGACGCTCGCCGACTTCGATCGCCTCGGCGACAAGGTGCCCGACCTCGCCGACTTGAAGCCCGGCGGCAAATACGTGATGTTCGACCTGCACAAGGCCGGCGGAACCCCCGCCGTGATGAAGGCACTCCTCGACGCCAGCTATCTGCACGGCGATTGCTTGACCGTGACCGGCAAGACGCTCGCGGAAAACCTCAAGGACGTGCCGAGCATCTACACGCGCGAGCAAAAAGTCATCAAGCCCATCAAGGAGCCGATGCACCCGACCGGGCACATCATCATCCTCAAGGGCAACCTGGCGCCCGACGGAGCGGTTGCCAAGGTCGCAGGCTTGAAAACGCGCAAGATCACGGGCCCGGCCAAGGTCTTCGACGGCGAGGAAGCTTGCTTCGAGGCGCTGCAAAAGCGCGAAATCAAGCCCGGCGACATCATCGTCGTGCGCGGCGAAGGCCCGGTCGGCGGGCCCGGTATGCGCGAAATGCTCTCCGTGACCGCCGCCCTCTCCGGCCAGGGCCTGGGGGAACACGTTGGTCTCATCACCGATGGCCGATTCTCGGGCGGTTCGCGCGGCCTGGTCGTCGGCCATGTCGCCCCGGAATCGCACGTGGGCGGGCCGATCGCCTTGCTGAAGACCGGCGACATCGTCACCATCGACGCTGAAAAGAAAGAGGTCTCGGTCGCCTGGTCCGAGCCGGAGCGCCAGCGAAGGACGGCAGAATGGAAACAACCGCCCCCCAAGGAAAAACGGGGTGTGCTGGCGAAATACGCCAGGACGGTCAGCTCGGCGTCCGAGGGGGCGATCACCTCGTGAGGCTTTGTTGAACGGTTCGAGGAGGTGTACCGTATGGAGTTGGTCGAAGTCGCCGTGTACTACCTGGAAATGTTTGCCCCATCGCACCGCACCGTGCCCTCCCCACGGGATGGCCTGACCGTTGTTCACGTTCCATCGCCGAGCGTGCCGTTTTATCGGTCGCTGTACGACGCCGTGGGCAAGGAGTTTCATTGGCTCAGTCGTCGAAAGATGACCGACGAGGCGCTTGCCACTCTCCTCGGCAATCCCCGGAATGAACTGCATGTCCTTTACGTCGATGGAGCGCCTGCGGGCTTCGCCGAATTGGACCGCCGCCAGCCGGATGAAATCGAGTTGATGCAGTTCGGCCTCATGCCCGAATTCATCGGCCAGGGGCTTGGTAGGTGGTTCCTGCAATGGACCATCGACACGGCGTGGAGCTACGAGCCCAGGCGATTCTGGTTGCACACCTGCACTCTGGATCATCCCGCGGCTTTGCCCAATTATCTGAAGGCCGGATTCGTGCTGTTCAAAGAAGAGGTGATTCGCAGGGAGCTATGAGACAAGAAACCGCCAATGAAGCGCTGAGAAGCACCGTAGTAAAACGCGACCAGCCATCATGGATGCGGCGCCTTGCTACGCAATTGTAGGTCAGGCTTTCCAGCCTGACGCGAAGCGCCCATTATCAATTAACATGGGCTACGGTGTCAGGCTAGAAAGCCTGACCTACGAAATACGTAGCAAAGCTTGGGTGCGACGCGAACACGTAGAACGGTCAGGCCAGTTTGTTGCGGTACTTTTTAGTGCGTTGTTTCACACACCCGGTTCTTCGACGAATTCGCGAGGCAAGCGATCGATCAGGGTGTCGCGAGTCTCGGCGAAGAAGGCGTCCAGGCCTGTGTTGCCGGCGAGGGTATCGATGCGGTCATCATCGAGAGCGGTGAAGCCACGCGTTGGAATTCGCGCGAGGCGCGCGGCATAAGGCCGGATGGCGGTCCACTCGCGCATGATTGAAGAAAGGGCGGCATCCTGGGCGTCGAAGTTGGTCGGGCCGGCGAGGAGCAGGTCGGCGCCGGCGCCGCCGAATAGTTGGTCCGCGCCGCTGCCGCCGATGAGCAGGTCGCGCCCGAGACCCCCGTGGAGCACGTCGTCGCCGGCGCCGCCCAGGAGCACGTCGTGGCCCTTACCGCCGGTGAGGTCGTCGTTGCCATCATCGCCGTAAAGCCAGGTGGGTAGCGCGATGCCGGCGGCGACGTGGATCGTGTCGTGGCCGTCCTGACCGTAGGCGATCAGTCGGCCCGTGGGACGGAAGGTTCCGATGGTGGCGCCGTTGATCTTCACGCGAATGGCGCCCGCGGGGTTTTTCTCGAACAGGATCGTGTCGTTACCTGGCGTGTCGCCTACCACAAGAGCCGTTTTTCCCACCCTGTTCGGATCGGCTTGCAGCATCGCGGCAACCACGGTGACAGGGCGCGTGACGGCGATGCTTTGCCCGCCGTCCTTGTCGGTCGTGGTCACAGTCACCTGGAACACGCCCGCATCGGGAAAGATGTGATCGACCTGGACGATATTGCCGGCGACGAGCGTTTCATCCACCGCGCCGTCGCCGTTCCAGTCGATGGCATAGGTAAAATTACTGGCCACGTCCACGGGTGAGTGGTCGAGTGCGGCGAAGGTGAAGGTGCGCGTTTGCCCGCGGACGTTGCTGCTGGGCCCGGTAACTTTGACGTTGGGGGCGATGTTGCTCACGGTGATTTGAACGGTCTCAAACGCGCTCAATGCCGTCACGGTATCGGTGACGCGGACGGTGATCTGGACGGCCGCGGCGCTGTCGGCGGGCGTCCAGGTAAATCGGCCCGAATTCGCATGGATCGTCGCCCCGGCCGGAGCACCGGCGTCAAGGCTGAATCGCAACGAATGGCCCGGCAGCCCTTGAGCGCTGGCCGTGAAGGTCAGCGTGGAAGCTTCGGCGATTTCCTGGTTGCCGATTGGCGTCAGAAACGGCGCGGGCGGGATTGCCGCGCCGTTGACGACGTGCAGTCGATTCAGCGTCGCCGTCGCCAGGTTGATGTCATGG
Source organism: Planctomycetota bacterium (assembly GCA_016191165.1). Classification (GTDB taxonomy): domain Bacteria; phylum Planctomycetota; class Planctomycetia; order Gemmatales; family Gemmataceae; genus SIAQ01. Next base: position 20,315 of record JACPPF010000135.1, on the reverse strand, counting down.
CTAAAGGTGTGGCCGGTGGCGTCGAGGTCGAAGTCAAGGTGAACGTTGCCGCCGAAGTTCAGGCGGTATCCACTCAGCCCGGTGATGAGCACAAAGTCGAATACCAACTCGGTAGGACTTGGCTCGCCGACGGCGTCCAGAACGAAGTACTGCTCTTCCTCGCCGACGTTTACCGGATATTCCAGCCCCGGGACGATTAGGTAGTCCTTCGGTCCGAACTGGGGGGCGTCCCCGTTCAGACCGGCAAACAGGTACTCGCCAAGGTAGTTCCCCGGATCAACGTGGATGGGGCTGGTGTTGAAATAGATGGTATTGTCCACGACGGAAACGGCGTCGAGATTGTCAGGCGTGATGACGCCACCCTCGTCCACGCGGAAGAGCAAAGTTCCGAAGCCAATGTTCAAACCAAGATTGGTGTTGATCACGACAGCGAAAGTCCGCGGTCCGGTGACCAGCTCGTACCCGGCGGCGTCGTATTGCGAAACGAAATCGCCGGGCTCGATATGAATGGTCGCGGTGCGGAAGGTCAACGTGTTGCCGACGGCCGTCGCGCTCTCGGGCGTATGATTGACGACGTTTCCGCTCGAGTCCACGTCGAACTGGATCGATTGGTCATACAGGTAGATGGTCAGACTGGCGGCGCCAGCGAACACGCCGAGGGATTGCACCCCGGTGACGACGTCGTAGGGGTTGATCGCCGGGGCGTAGTAAAAGCCGGTGAAGGCGCCGGGGTCGATGTAGACCGGCGTGGTGTTGAAGCGTAGCGTGTTGTCCAGGGCGGCAACCACGGCCGGGTTCAACGACGTAACCGTGCCGTCGGCTGCAATGTTGAAAGGCACGTCCGGAATACCAGCCACCGTCAGTCGTGCACCCTGAATGCCTGGCACCATCGTCACGGTCTGGTTCGTGTTTTCCGCGGCAACCTCCTGAATACGCCCCAGGCCCAGGTAGCCGTTGGTGTCGATATTCACGTCAGCGTTGTGGAAAAACAACGTGCTGCCAACGCCCTTGGCCGCGGCGGGGTTGTCGCTGCTGATGTTTCCAGCGGCATCGACGTCAAAGGTGAATCCTGGGGACCCAGCCAGATGGATCGGATAATCGCCTAGAGCAGGCAAAACGATCAAATCCTGTACCCCCTGCTGACCATAGGTTATTTCACCTGGTCGCCAGACGCCAGCGTAGGCGCCCGGATCACGGTGGTGCGAAAAAACAGGCCATTACCCACGCCTGTTGCCGCGTCCGGATTGTCGCTTGACACGGTTCCGTCGTTGGCAATATCAAAGGTGAACCCCGGTGCTCGGCCGACGCCCATGGGGTAATTGTTGAGGCCAGGAACAAGAATCAGGTCCTGAATCCCGTCCTGGCCGAAAGAGATTTCACCAGGCCGCCAGGTACCAGTGAAGGCGCCCGGATCGACGTGGAGGACGCTGGTGTGGAAGAATAGAGAATTTCCCGCGCCGAACGCTGCCGCGGGGTTATTGCTCGTCACGCTCCCGTCCGGGGCAACGTCGTAGGTGAAACCGGTTGACCTGCCGACCCTCATGGGGTCGTTGCTCAGCCCAGGCACCAGCACCAAATCCTGAATGCCATCTTGGCCAAAAGTGATTTCGCCTGGTCGCCAGGTGCCGACAAAAGCGCCGGGATCGACGTGCAGAATGCTCGTGTGGAAAAGGAGCGAGGTTCCCGAGCCGGACGCGGCCGCGGCATTGTTGCTTGTGATAATGCCGTTCGCATCCACGTTGTAGGTGAAGCCGGACGAGCCGCCGACGCCCATGGGGTAGTTGCTGAGACCTGGAACCAAAGTCAGAATCTGGACGCCGTCTTGTCCAAAAGTGATTTCGCCTGGTCGCCAGGTTCCCGAATACGCACCAGGGTCAACACGAATGGTTGAAGTGTGAAACACCAGGATGCTGCCGTCGCCATGCGCGGCGGCGCCGTTATCGCTGGTGATCTGGCCGTTGGAATCCACATCGAAGGTGAATCCGCTCGATCCGCCGACGCCGACCTGGTAATTTCCGAGATTGGCGACGACGGCCAAGGTTGCGGGCCCTTCCCGAGCCCCAGCGAAACCGGGCCGATACCCACCGGTGTAGGCCCCGGAATCAACCTGAATCGAAACCGAGTTAAAAACCAGCGAATTGCCAACGCCAAGCGCGGCGCCCTGATTTCGGCTCGTCACATTCCCATCGGCATCCACGTCGAACTGAAAGCTGTCGTTTCGAAAGTGCATCGTGTAGGTACCGGCTGCCAGGTTCGCATTGCTCGGCCCCTGGATGAAACCTGTGCCGGTAAGGGCGTAGTCGCCCACGAATAGGCCCGGATCAATCGAAACCAGCGCCGGCGCCAACCGGTCCTCCAGGCGTTCCAGCCGCGGCCGCGCGTGCCGAATCGAACCTGTCGATGGCGTCGCGCGTTGGAACCACTTTCGCCACATGGCAAACTCCATGAATTCGGCCTTCCCGTATAAACGCCCCGGTTGTGCTGGCAGAAACTGGTAAATTACGCTACCGGACATGCCCACGCAAGCAGAAAACCCAGTTCCCTCCGGCGGCACGGTAGACGATTCCAGCTTCCCTTGCCTTTGCTTTTCAGGTGCAGGACAACTAACCCCCTATGTCCGTATGCGCGAGATCTGACTCCAAACGCTCAAGAATTCGGACATTCTTCCCCAGAAGTTCACCAGACCGCTTTGCCTCACAGCGAGGTCAGCGCTTGGCGTGCCGCGGACGTCCAGCCACCTTGTCGGTCGCGCGGCGCCGGTCGGGTGTGCAAAGGTGGAGCTTGGGAACGAGAACGAATGAACAGCGCTGTAGGGTTAGAAGCGAAATGTGATTCCAAGATTCAGACCGTGCGCCCAGAACGTGCTTTGACGCATGGGCGGCGCTGGCGTCATGGGCCGGAAGCCGGGAGTGAAAGCGTTGGCGAGTGGAATGGCGCGCTCATCCACGTTGCGATTGATCTGATCTCCTGGTCGCGCGACGCCGGACCAGCCGAGGACGGTGTAACCGGCCGATAGTTGCAGGCCATCGGTCCATTGATAGGCGAATTTGAGCGCGACTTCCGGCACGACACTGAAGACCGATTGCCTGAACGTGCCGCTGGAACCGGCGCCTGCGAACAAACCGACAGGAAATTCGAGACCAGGCCGGCCTGGCTGCTGGACGAGAGTGGCCCCGTGGGTGTCCAAGACCTGGCACGTGGCGCCGAAAGCAATACGCGCGTCGATCGTCACGACCAGGCGGTCTCTCAACGCGTGTTCGGATTGCAATCCGATCTGGCCGCCGTGGAAATAGTTGGCCAAACGGTAGGAGTCAAGGGTCGCAAAGAAGGATCCGCCCGGCTGGGCAAAGCCCGGCCTGTTCGGATCGGAAAGGATACCGCCAAAATCGGTACCGAAAGCTGTGATGTCAACGCGTTCCACCAAACCGAGATGGCGATATCCGAGGAATGCACGGAATTGGCTCCTTTCATTGAGAACCCAGGACCGGGCGATGGCCGCGTCGGCGCCCCAGAGCGTCGAGGAGGCCGACACCGCGATGCTGCCGCTCACACCGGCGGGAAATGCTATGGTGAAACTATCCTCGCCGAAAGTGGCGTCGCTGACTGGCATGAACAGGGGCGGATTGCCATTGGCGTCGGACGTGACCGATTGACGAGCGCTGCCGCGTTCCAGAAAAAACCCGCCCGCGGTGATGGCCCAGGTGGCGGCCGGATCGAGCCAGATGCCGCCATGTAGTCTCATGCCGGACAGGGCGTTCGTGGGCAGGTTCGATTCGCCGAGCAGAGTCGCTGTACCTGACTGCCCCAGGGCGCCGGCCCGAAGTAAAGTGGGGTCGCCCGTCGTGGCGATCGGCACGCCGAGCGGCGCCGGTCGGGTCCACCAGAGTAAATACTCCGCATTCATCCACATCCCGCCCCGACCCGGCCCATCCAGAAGAAGCACGAGTTCTTCGGTCGAGTTGACCGGGATTGCTCGCGACAATTCCCCGTCCTGCGCGTGAGCGATCGGCTCGCCCAGGGCGAGGCAAATCAAGGCCGCTTTCAACAAACGTGCACCCATGGTGATTCACTTTTTCACAGGACCGGGACCTTTCGAGTCAATCGGCTTACGGGTGTGTTGAGTCAAGGGAAAGCTCCCTTCCTATCGACTTTACCGGCAAATCCTGGAAAAGGAATGAGACCGGGGAAATGGGCATCATTGGGAGATTGGCGATCCTAGCGAATTTTCGGGCAACGTCGTCCGTTTTCACTTGACGGATCGGCGATCTCGTCGTGAAAATGGGATGACTAGGTCGATCCGTTTCGAAAGGCGTATTTTGCGCTCGTCTCACTACGTTGAACGAACCGATCGCTGCTCAACGAGTTTGCCATGCGCGTGTTCCGTTCCTTCTTTCGAAAGCGCAACCACGAACCGATTCGCAGGATTCCCAGGAAGGAATTCCGGCCGGCCGTGGAGTCGCTCGAAGACCGCATCATGCTGGCGGTCATGGTCCCGGGCAATCGTGTGGGCATCCCGGCGGGTCCCTCGGCCGTGAGCCTTGCCAACTGGAGCACCGGTCAAATTGGAGGCGAGCAGCCGGGCCGCGGCTCCGTGACCATCAACGGCACGTCGGCGATTCTTCGCGAGGGCACGTCGTTTGAAGTCTTTTTGAAGAAAAGTTTTGTTATCGGCCCCGCCTCGTCCCGGATCTCCTTCAACTATGTGCGTGCGCCGCAGACCGCGGCGACCCCCGGAGTGCGCGATGCTTTCGAGGTCGCGTTTGTGAACGCGGCAGGCGAGTCGCTTGTGCCGACGATCGGACCGGGGCAGGATGCGTTCTTCAATGAAACGCGGGGTGTCGGCCCGACGCTCGCCCCGGGCGTCTTGCGCTCCGGCAAGACCGTCACCGTCAGCCTGGCTGGAATTCCGCCGGGGGTGGGGACGCTCATCTTTCGGCTCGTCAACAACAATGCCGATACGGATCACCGGGTGACGATCAGCAAGGTGAGGCGCCTGGCCGGCGGCGCGGTTCCGTCCGCACTCGGAACGGCGGCGGCGGCCTTCACGCAACGCGACATCGACTTCGCGCTCCTCTCCGACGTCACGGGGAGTTTCACCCCGCATTACGGCCGAACGCGATTCAACGACCAGGCCACCGTGTTGACCGCCGACCTGAGCATCAAGGGCGACGGCACGTACCTGATCAATGCCCCCCTCCTGGTGGGCATTCGCAATATCAGTGATCCGGGTGTCGTCATGACCGGCGCGGATGGTGATTTGCCAGACGGGACGCCGTACTACGACTACACCGACCTGATCGGCGGACCAACCCTGGCGCCGGGGGCGACGACAGCGTCTCGGGCCATCACGTTTCTGAATCCGACCAAGAAGCCGTTCACTTATGAGCTGGTCGTGTTGGGCCGATTGAATCAGACGCCGGAATTCACGTCGCAGGCAGGGCCAGACGCACAGCCTGCCAGGACCTACGTGTACCATGCGACGGCCCGTGACGCCGATAGCGGGGACGCGCTGCGCTTCAGCAAACTCGGCGGCCCGACGGGGCTTCTCATCGACGCAACGACCGGGACGGCAACCTGGACGCCATCGGCCGGAGAAGTCGGCACGCATTCGGTGATTCTGCGAGTGGACGACGACCGGGGCGGAGTCGACACGCAGGAGTTCACGATCACGGTGGCCGCCCCGCCTCCCAATCGCCCGCCGATCTTCACGTCGACGCCGATCGTCGATGCCGGCGTTGCCGCCGCGTTCCAGCGCATCGACATCCCGGTCGGCGATGGCCCGGCGGGCGTCGCGGTCGGCGACTTCAAAAACAACGGCGTATTGTCTGTCGTTACCGCCAATACGAATGACCAGAATATCTCTTTCGCGGCGGGCGTCGGCGCCGGCGCGTTCGATCCGTTCAGCGCACTCAGCGTCGGCGAACCGCCGCCCGACCCGGACCAGCTCTTCGTGATGCCCGAGATGTTGCCGCTGACGTTTCCGCCTCCGAACTCAAACGCATCGGGCGTTTTCGGTGTTGCCAAGGGTGATTTCAACCTGGACGGGAACCTGGACGTCGCCACCACGGTGTACCGAGACTTGCCCTTCAATCGGCAGTATTGGCTTACCACGATGCTCGGCAACGGCGACGGCACGTTCCAGGATCCCGTTGACATCTTGCAATTGCCCTCGGTGGGTTACGGCGTCCTGGCCCGCGACTTCGACGAAGACGGCACGCTCGATCTGGTCGTTGCCATGCATGATCGCAACGAGGTGTGGTATTTCAACGGTCTCGGCGACGGCACGTTCGACGCCCCGGTCGCCGCCGCCACGGCCACACATCCGGTGCGCTTGCAAACCGACGATCTCGACGGCGACGGGCATCTCGATCTCGCCATCTACAGCGGCGACAGCGGCTTCGTCTCCATCTTGAACGGCGACGGGCAAGGCAGCTTCGGCAACCTGCAAACCATCAGCACCGGCGTCAACGGTTGGGACCTCGCCATCGGCGACATCGACGGCCAGAACGGCAACGACATCGTTACCGTCAGCCACGACGAACGCAGGATCCGCTTTTTCACCAACGACGGCACGGGCCACTTCGCCGTGTCCGATTTGCGAATAGCCGGCTCGTCGCAAAGCATCCGGCTTGGCGATTTCAATAGCGACGGAAAGACCGACATTATCGCGACCATGGATTTCGGTCGAATCGCCGTGTTCCTCAACAACGGTGATGGCACGTTCGGCGTCAAGAATCTCGATCTGTCCGGGGGTTGGGCCGGCGAATGGAAGGGAAACACAAGCTACCAGACTCCCAATCTGACCGTCGCTTGGTTCACCGACAAGGCGCCGATTGATATCGACGGCGACGGTCAGCCCGATTTTCTCTTTGGCACCTGGGGGCGGGGCGCGCCCAACGTCGTAACCATCGGCCAATCCAACGGCGACGGTACGTTCGTACTGAAACAATATGTGGCGTCAGCCGGCTCGGGCGTGCCGAATAAAACCCTCGCGGGCACGTATACCGGCGCGGTCATCGCTGGGGACTTCAATAACGACGGCGTGCAAGACATCATGGCGGGCGGCATCAACGATTTCAACCCGACGCGCCCGGGCGGCGTGTCCTTGCTGCTGGGGACGACCCCGGGCGCGTTCGCTTCCCCGCGCGATTATTTCATGCCGCGCGATGTCGAAACCGACAGCGGTTTCCTCGGCCTCAAGGGCATGACCACAATCGGCGACTTCAACGAGGACGGCATTCCCGACGCGGCGATCTTGACTTCGTCGTTATCATTCGCGCCGGGACTGGGCGACGGCACGTTTGGCCGCGGGGTCGCCGTCCTGCCGCGCGTTGCCTCGTCCGTTTTTGGCGTTTTCAACTCGCAAATCCGCAGCGCCGACTTCGACCGCGACGGCCATCTGGACGTCGTCTGGCTGGCGCCGCATGGCACGGCCGTGGCGTTGGGAAACGGCGCGGGCGGGTTTTCCGTCCTCCAGGTATTCCCGTGGCAGCCATTCTCCGGCGGACCCAATGACGGCACCACGGGCGGCCAGAACCTTGCCGTCGGCGATCTCAACGGCGACCTCCACCCCGACGTTGTCGTTCGGACCTGGAATTACAACTCGCTGAGCGGCAACGTTGAAATCTGGCTCTACGATACGACCGCCAATGGCGGAATCGGTGGATTCACCTACCTGTCCGATGCCGGTTCGCAGATGCTCTTGGGCCGAACTCCGGACGACACCATCCAGCACGAGAACGGCTCCAACATCCTCCTCGGCGATTTCGACAACGACAACAAACTCGACCTGATCATTCACGCCGGCCCCGTCGGCGCCCAGGGCAGCCCGGGATTCGTGGCGGAAAGGTTGTTCGTGTGGAAGGGCAAGCATCAAGCGGGCGCCGCGGATGCAAGCGATCTGTTTGACGCGCCCGTCAACGCCAACCCTGATCCGCCGATCGAGGCCCGCAGCGGCAACGGCACCGGGTCCTTCTGGGAAACCACCGCAGGCGATTTCAACAACGACGGCAACCTCGATCTCGCCGGCGTCGGCATTTTCGCGACCTGGGTCCTCCTGGGCAATGGCGACCACACCTTCGGCGGCGCCACGCGCTACGACTACGGCCACTGGGCCATCGTCAACGCCGACCTCGACCGCGACGGCGACCTGGACCTCGTCGTCAATCACGACGGCTTCGGCCCGAACGCGGTGCGGCGCGGACGCGGCGACGGAACCTTTGGCCCGCTCGAATTCATCGCCGATCCTCAAGGACGCGGCGACAGCATCGTCGTCCACGACCTGAACGGCGACGGCCGGCTCGATCTATTCGAAAGCGACTCGGGCAACAGCGCCGGCGCCTACAACCGCTTTACCGTTTGGTTGCAGCCTCTCCCCGGCCTGCAAGCCATCGCCACCGGCGATGTCAACGGCGACGGCAAGAAGGACATCCTCGCCGTCAATCAAGCCAACGATCGCCTCAAAGTGCTGACGGGCAACGGCGACGATACCTTCAACCGGTTGCACGACACCCTCGTCGGTCGTGGGCCCGTCGCGCTGGCGCTGGGCGATCTCAATCGCGACCAAAAACTCGACGCCGTGACCGCCAACGGGCTCGCCAACACCGTGTCCGTACTGCTAGGCCGCAATGACGGCACGTTCGCACGCGCCGATATTGCCGCCGGCAACAAGCCATCGAGCGTCGCGCTCGGTGACATCAATGGCGATCTCAACCCCGACCTGGTTGTCGCCAATCGCGGCGAGAATACGCTGTTCGTCTATCTGGGCAACGGCGACGGCGCCTTCGCGGCGCCGATGATCCTACCCTCGGGGGCGCAGCCAAGCAGTGTGATCCTCGAAGATCTCGACGGCGACGGCAAGTTGGACCTCGTCGTCGCCAACGAGGGGAACAACACCGCGACCATCTTCCGCGGCAACGGCGACGGGACATTTGCGGCCGGCGTCTCGTTTTTCGTCGGCCAAGCCCCGCGCAGCCTCGCCGCGGGCGATATCAACGGCGACGGCCGGCCCGATCTCGTCGTCGCCAATACGGATGACGATCAGGTCGCCATCCTGTTGAATCAGAGCAATTTGCAGTTCAGCGCGCCAATTCCGATTCGCACTGCCGGCGATCGGCCCGTTTCGGTTCAGGTCGAGGACATGAATGGCGACGGCAAGGACGACATCATCGTCGCCAATGAAGCCAGCGACACGGCCACCGTTCTCCTCAATCGCTTCGGCCTCGGCGCTCCGTACACGTACCAGGCCGCCGCGAGCGATCCAGACGCCGATCCGGTCGCGTTCACCCTGCAGAACGGCCCGGCCGGCATGTCCATGAACGCCACCGGCCTGGTGACCTGGTTCCCGACCTCCGATCAGATCGGCCCAAATGCCGTCACCATTCAGGCCGACGATGGTCGCGGCGGCGTCAGCACGCAGGGGTTCGTCGTCAACGTTCGGCAAACGATCGGGAACCAGGCGCCGATCATCGTCAGCGTGCCGACCACGGCGCTATTGACCGATCAGGCTTACTCCCACGCCGTCAGCGCCCTCGATGCCGATGGCGATCCACTACAGTTTAGCTTGACCACCGCGCCGGACGGCATGACCATCGATGGGGTCACGGGTGAGATCAACTGGGACCCGCGCGGCGGCGGATTGTCGTTTGACGGCAACGATCGCGTCGTCATTCCCGACTCGCCCACGCTGCGCCTGACCAACCTGACACTCGAAGGCTGGTTCAAGTTCGACACCGATCAGGCGACCCAGATCCTCGCCCAGAAATCGATCGTCAACGCCTTCTTCCGGGCGTCCTATCAATTGTGGTTCGATGCTGCCGCGCGAACGTTGAATGCCGGCATCGGCCGCGACGTCGAGGGATTCGGCGTCGTGAGCGCCGCGTTCACGCCCGTGCTTGGACGCTGGTATCATTTCGCGTTCACGTTCGATGACCCAGGCAATGTCCAACTTCTCTACATCGATGGCGCGCAGGTTGGGACGAGCGTCAACACGCGCTCCATTCAATACACGGCTGACGCCCTGGTGCTGGGACAGCAAGCGCCGGACCACCCCGCCAACTTTTTTCGCGGCACGATGGATGAGATCCGCCTCTGGGATTTTGCCCGCTCACAGAGCCAAATCCAGGCGGACATGGGCAGGAGGCTCACAGGCAACGAGCCAGGCCTGGCAGCGTATTACCCGATGGATGAGGCGCAGGCCGCGAAGGTCCACGACGCCACCCCCAACCACAACGACGGAACCCTCGGCGACTCCGGCATCGGCACGCGCGTCCCTACCTGGGTTCCAGGGGTTTCGCCGCTCGGGCCCAATGACGTCACAGTTCGCGTTGAAGATGGCCGCGGCGGGTTCGACGAGCAGAGCTTTACGCTCACCATCACGAACGATACCCCGGCGGGGATCAGCGGCATCGTCTTTGACGACGTGGTCGGCACGCCGCCCCTGAGCAACCGGACCGCCTATATCGATCTGAATCAGAACGGCATCCGCGACCTCGGTGAGCCAGCGGATACGACCGACCCTGCGGGGTTGTTTCACCTTACAGGTCTCCCACCCGGCACGTATCGCCCGGCGCTTGAGGGGCAGCCCGGCTGGACGCCGACGACGCCCTCCACCGGCGCCGTGGACATCACCCGCGCCCCTGGCCAGGGCATTGCCCAAATCGATCAGTACGCTTCCTCGGTCATCGCCTTTAGCTCCCAATACAGTTCGCCGGGCTACGGCGCCATTCAAGTGCTGGGCGCCCCCAACGTTTTCACCTACGGCGATAGCCCCAACGCATGGACGACCTCCGGGCAGAATAGCGGCACCCATTTCCTCACCGTCGGATATGACACGCCGGTCTTGGCCGAGAGTGTTACCGTTCGTGAGACCCTCGGCAATGGCTTCGTGACACAAATCGATTTGCTCGACGTCAACGATGTGCTGCACACGGTCTGGACCGGCGTCGATCCCAGTGTGCCCGGGGCAGTCGCGGATTTCCGGGTTACGTTCCCACGCACGGATTACCCGGTCCAGGGCGTCAAGGTCTACGTCAATACCGACCTCGACGGCGGTTACGAGGAAATCGACGCCATTTCGTTGCACGGACTGGACCCGACGCAGCTAAATAACTTTGGCGTACATGCCGTCACAACCGGGCAGCGCGGGCCGGCGTTTGTCGGCACGGCAACCGCGAGCGCCCAGGTCGGAGTCCACTACCGCTATCAAAGCGTCGTCACGAATCCGGACGGTCGGCCGCTTTCCTTTGAACTGGTCGTTCACCCCGACGGCATGGTGATGGATCCCCGGACCGGCGTTATCGCGTGGGTGCCGTCGGGTCCTCAGGTCGGGCCGCAACGTGGAATCGCTCGCGTCATGGACGACCGTGGCCTCGTCGCCTTGCTGGATTTCACGATCACCGTCACTCCCGCCAACACGGCGCCGATCATCTCGTCCACGCCGCCGGGTCCCGCCATCGCTGAGTTGCCGTACGAGTATCGCGTGCAGGCGCAGGACGCCGAGGGGGGCGCCCTTACGTTCACACTGGACGCGCCCTCGCTCGCGCTGGGCATGACGATCGATGCGAACGGCGTGTTGCGCTGGACGCCAGGCGCTGCTCAAGTCGGGTCGAGCCACCCCGTGGTGATCACGGTTGCAGATCCGCACGGGGCTGCCGCGGCACAGGCTTTCAATCTGCCGGTGGTGGCCGGTACCCCCAATACGGCGCCGGTGATCACGGCGACGCCGCGCACGTTCATCGGCCTTGCCAATACCTATTTCTACGATGTGCAGGTCACGGATCCCGACGGCGATCCGCTGCTGTTCGACTTACCGACGCATCCGATCGGCATGACGATCGACAGCACGGGCCGCATCACCTGGACGCCGCACAATATACTCGGCCCGAATGCGGTGACGGTGAGCGTGAGCGATGGCCGCAGCCCCCTGGTGGAACAGTCGTTTACGCTGACGGTCGCCTCGCAGAATCCGAATCGGCAACCGGCGTTCACGTCGCTGCCCGTGACGACAGCGACCGCCGGTGAAATCTATGCCTACGATGCGATGGCAAACGATCCCGACGGCGATCCGCTCGAGTTTAGCCTCGACCAGGCCCCGGCGGGAATGTCGATCCAGGCGCGCACGGGCGCGCTTCGCTGGAGCCCGACCCTGGATCAACTCGGCCAGCGCGAGGTCGCGGTCCGCGTCATCGACGCCCAGGGCGCCGCGGCGACGCAGACGTTCACGGTTACGGTGCGCGGCGCGCACGTGCCGCCGATCATTTCGTCAGCGCCTCCCACCACCGGAAGCGTTGCCGCGACGTACCTCTACCCGATGCAGGTCATCGCGCCGCAGGGTGTCGCGTTGGCGTTTTCGCTGCCGGCGCGGCCAGCGGGCATGGTGATCGACGCGCAAACGGGCCTGATCTCGTGGACGCCGACCGCTGGCCAGGTCGGATCGGCCGACGTCACCGTGCGGGTTTCCGATGGCGCTGGCGGCGAGGCGTCGCAGCGGTTCGTGATCGAGGTCGCCGCCGCGGCGCCGAACGCAGCGCCGAGAATCACCTCCATGCCTCCGCTCGTGGCGACCGCCGGCGTGCCGTTCACTTATTCCCTCCAGGCCGTCGATCCTGACAACGGACCAAGCCCACTCAACTTCAAGAAGTTGATCGGCCCCGCCGGCCTGACCGTGGATGCCAACACCGGGCTCGTTGAGTGGAGTCCGCTCGCCGCCGACATCGGCTCGACGAACGTCACGCTGGCAGCCTTCGACGGTCCGGGTGGAACCGGCGCCGCCGGGCTGCAGACATTCTCCCTGCAAGTGACCGCGCTCAATCACCCGCCGGCCATTGCCTCGACGGCGACGCCGCGCGTCGTGGCCGGAAATACCTATCGGTATGACGTCCTCGCCAGCGACGCCGACGGCGACGCGCTTTTCTATGCATTGACCGCCGCCCCGGCCGGCATGACCGTCGATCGTGCGGGCCGCATTCGCTGGGCCACTGACGCCTCCGTGCTCCCCGGCTCGCCGTATCCGGTCACGCTCGAAGTCACCGACCCGCGCGGCGCCCGCGCCACGCAATCGTTCAATGTCACCGTCGTGCCGGATACCCTCGCGCCGCAGATCGGCATCGCGCTGAATCCAATCACGACCATCATCGGCGGCACGGCGTTCGTTCGCGTCGTCGCCTATGACAACGTCGGCGTTACTGCCCTCGACCTGACCGTGAACGGCACGCCGATCGCCCTCGACGGCAACGGCCAGGCCGCTCTCGACACGACGGCGGCAGGCATCGTCGGCCTAACGGCCAGCGCCCGCGATGTGGCGGGCAACGTCGGTACGGCGAACGCCACCTTCCGCGTCATCGATCCGAACGTCGTCAACGCGCCGAACATCGCCATCACCGCCCCGGCCGCCGACGGCACCATCACGACCTTCACCAACGTCGTCGGCACCGTCCAGGATCCCAACCTTCTTGACTACGAGCTCTTCCTGCGCCCCGCCGACGCCCCCGAATCGGCTTTCAAAAAGTTTGCCGGCGGCGCCACCAATGTCATCAACGGCACGCTCGGCGTCATCGACCCGACGCTCCTTTCCAATGACTCCTACGTACTCCGACTCGTCGCCACCAACGCCGGCGGATTGCAATCGATCCTCGACCAGAACGTCAGCATCTCCGGCGAACTCAAGCTCGGGAACTTCCAGCTCACGTTTGACGACATGTCGATTCCGCTCGGCGGCATCCCGATCACGGTAACGCGCATCTATGACTCCCTCGCGGCTTCACGCAAGGGAGACTTTGGGTTTGGCTGGCGGCTCGATTTCCGCGACACCGACTTGCGTACCAGCCTGCCCAAAAGCGGAGCCGAGATTGTCGGCCTGTACACCCCGTTTCAGTTCGGCACGAAAGTCTACCTCACCTTGCCGGGCGGTCAACGTGAAGGCTTTACGTTTACCCCCCAGCAGCATGGCCTGTTCAACCTGGTGTACTTCACTCCGAACTTCACGCCTGATCCCGGCGTCACCCACCAGCTTTCCGTGCGAAACGTCTACCTGACTCTCGGGGCGGACGGCAACTTTTACACTCTCAACGGGCAGCTTCCTTACAATCCGGCCACTCCCGACTTCGGCGGAGGCTACACGCTCACCTCACCGGACGGCATTGCCTACCGGATCGACGGCGAAACGGGATTGCTCACCAGGGCCACGGACCGCAACCAAAACACGCTGACCTACTCGGACGCCGGCATCGCCAGCTCTTCAGGGGCAAACGTCGCCTTTCACCGGGACGCCCAGGGGCGCATTGTCGGAGTAACCGACCCGGCGGGCCAGCGCGTCACCTACGCATACAACACGGCCGGTGACCTCATCTCGGTCACCGATCGCACGGGCAACGTCACGCAAATTCAGTACGATCCCGCCTTGCCGCATTTTCTCACTCGAATCCTTGATCCCCTTGGTCGAGCCGGCGTGCGCAGCGTCTACGATGCCCAGGGCCGGCTTAACCGCACCATCGACGCCCTCGGCAACGCCGTTCAGATCACCTATGATCCGAACAACTCCCTCCAGACCATTCGCGATCCCCTGGGGAATCCGACGACCTACGAGTACGACGTTCAGGGCAATATCGTGGCACGCACCGATGCCCTCGGCGGCGTCATGCGTTCCACCTACGACGCCGGCAATAACCCCATCACCGTCGTTGATCCGCTCGGCCAGACGACAACCACCGTTTACGACGCCGCCGGCAATGTGCTGATCTCCATCGATCCGCTCGGGCAGACCAACCACTACACCTACAACGCATTCGGCCAACTCCTCACCGCCACCGACGCGCGCGGCGCCACGAGTCGATATGAGTATGACGCGCAAGGCAATCTGGTTGCCATCATCGACGCATTCGGCCGGCGCACGGACATGGTCAACAACAGCCAGGGGAATCCGCTTACCGTCGCCGGCGCTGACGGCGGGGTCTTTTCTCAGGTCTTCGACGCCAACGGCCGAGCGGTGCAGGAGACCGATCGCCTCGGCGCCGTCGCCACCTTCGCGCGCGATGCCAATGGCCGCTTGCTTACTTCAACGCAATCGCAGACAACGCCGGCCGGCGTTCAGAACGTCGTCGATCAAGCCGTTTACGATGCCGAGGGACGCGTGCTCCGCTCCGTCGATGCGCTCGGAAATGTCACGCAGTATCAGTATGATACCGCCGGCAATCGCACGCTGTTCATCGATGCCCTGAGCCGCCGCACTCAATTTGCTTACGACGCCGACAATCGCCTTATCCGGACCGTCTATCCGGACGGCACGAGCGAGCTGGCGGGCTACGACGCCGCGGGCAACCAGACGTCGTTTGCGGATCGCGCCGGCCGGGTTACCACGTACCAATACGACGCACTCAACCGCCGCGTTGCCACAATCTATCCCGACGCGACGCCCGCCACGCTCGCCGACAACCCGCGCACCCAGGTCGAATACGACACCGCCAGCCGCGTCACGGCCGAAATCGACGAACTCGGCCAGCGCACCGAGTACGGCTATGACGCGGCCGGCAACCAGATCCTCATCCGCAATGCCCTTGGGAATGAAACCCGGCAATCCTTTGATGCCAACGGCAACCTCCTGTCGCTTACCGACGCCCTTGGCCATACCACGCGCTTCACCTACGATGAAGCCGGCCGCCTGCTGGCCGCACTCTATGCCGACGGCACCAACGCGCGCATCGCCTATGACGACACCGCTCGCACCCTCGAATCGATCGATGCGCTCGGCAGTGAGACCGGTCAGGAGTTTGATGCCGAGGGACGCGTCGTGGCGACCGTCGATGCCCTCGGCAACCGCACCACCTTCGCTTACGATGAGCTCGGCAATCTCGTCGCCAAGACCGACCCGCTGGGGCGCACCACACGCTACGAATATGACGCCCTTGGCCGAAAAACCGCGACCGTGCTACCGCTCGGACAGCGATCAACCCACGCGTATGACGCCGTCGGCAATCGGACGGCGACCGTCGATGCCAATGGCAGCTTGATCCGTTACACTTTTGACCTGAACGATCGGCTTGTTTCCAAGCGATTCCCGGATGGAACGTCGGTCGCCATCACCTATACCGCGACCGGGCAGAGACGGTCAGTCACCGATAGCCGCGGCGTGACGAATTACACCTACGACGCCCGCGACCGACTTCTCCAGCGCACCGATCCAGACGGCAGCTTCATCCGCTACGCCTACGACAAGGTGGGGAACGTCGTCAGCATCACCACGCCCGCCGGCGCCGTCGTCTACACCTACGATGCCGTCGGGCAGATGAAGACCGTCACCGCGCCAGACGGCGGCATCACACGCTATGGCTACGATGCCGTCGGCAACCTCGTCCGCACCGATTTCCCCGACGGCACGATCGAGACCAGAACCTACAACGCGCGCGATCAACTCACGTCCCAACAGCTCGTCGCCGCTTCCTCGGCCCTCCTGGCCAGCTTCGGTTACACGCGTGACGACAACGGAAATGTCCTCTCCCGTACCGAGAATACCGGCCGAGTCGTCAGCTATGCTTACGACGACCTGGGCCGCTTGCTCACCGAGAACGTCACCGACGGGACGCTTGGCAATCGCACCATCCATTACACGTATGACGCCGTCGGCAACCGCCTTACCCGTGATGACGCCGGGGCCATGACGGTCTACGTCTTCGACGCAAACGATCGCCTGACCTCCGAGACCACCGCGGGCAACGCGACGGTTTACACCTTCGACGCCAACGGCAACACGCTGACCGCGCAGTCGACCACAAGCCAGACGACCTACTTCTGGGATTTCGAGAATCGCCTGCGGACCGTCATCGTCACCGGGGCCGGCGCGACGCGGATCGACTACCGCTACGACGTGGACGGGAATCGCGTCTCGCAGAAGCAAGGCGCCCAGGAAACGCGCCTCCTCGTCGACACCAATCGCGCTCTGCCTCACGTCGTTGAAGAATATACAACCTCGCCGGCGCGCACGATCACAACCTCCTACGTCGTGGGCCTGGGCCTGATTTCCGAACGCATCGGCGCGACCGCATACTACCACACCGATCACCTGGGTAGTACGCGCCTGCTCACCATCGCGGGCGCCGTCTCGGATACCTATGTTTACGACGCATTCGGACGAATGCTGCACCAGACCGGACTCACGCCCAACGCCTACCTGTTTGCCGCGGAGCCGCGCGATTCGATCAGCGAACAGTATTACCTGCGCGAACGCTACCTGAGTGTGTCGACAGGCCGCTTCCTGACGATGGATCCGCTGCTTGGGACCTTCTCCGAACCGCTCTCGATGAATCGCTACGTCTATGCGGCGTCCAACCCGGTGAACCGGATCGACCCGACCGGCCAGGCGTCGGTTTCCCTGATGGAATTCGTCGTCTATACGTCGATCAGCTTCATCGTCAGCGCCGCCTTCGACTACGCGGCCGTGAAAGCGAAGGAGAAGGGCTACAACAAGCTGTCGGTCGTCTTCTATGTCGCGTCGTTCCTGCCGACGGTCTTTTCCGCAGGCGGCGTGGTCAAATCCCTGATCAGCAAGGGAGGCAAGGAGGTCGGCAAGGCCGCCGCCAGGAAGGCTGCGGGAACCGTTTTTGTCGACGCCCTCGAAGCCGCCGCATATACCGCGGAAAAACGCGCTGCCCGCACGCTTTTCGGGTACTTTACGGAGTTCGGGGCTTCGAGAGCATTCAAGGCGCAGGCCCTCTTGTACGCGAAAAGTGTCGTTCGGGAGGCGGTGAGTCGTCCCCAGAGCGTAACCGCCTTGGCCGAAATGAAGGGCCTTTTGCAGTTCGTGACCAAACGCATCGTTGACCCCAAGACCGGCCAGGGCGCGCGAATTGTGTGGCAGGAGATTCAGGAGCTTATCTTGAGCGCACCCATCCGGGTCTGAGCTTCACCGTCGCCCTTTGGTCCGCCGACATTCGCTTCATCCAGGCGTTCCTGGGCCACGCTCGATTGCAAACGACGGAGATTTACACGCAAGTCAGCATTCGGCAATTGAAGGCGATCCATGCCGCGTGCCATCCATCCGCCAGCCTGAAACGCCCGGAAAAATCGGCAGAACCCTCTCGCTCTGCTGGCCCGGATCGGTTAGAATAGTGGCGAGGTCTTTGGCAAGTTGAGCGACGGCGGGACAACCTCCGTCGGGGAAAAGCGGCTTTTCGGCGCCAAACTCGCGTCGGGCGCAAAATCTGGTGGACGCGGATTCCGCCGGGATGAACCGACGCTAACCCGTGTAAAACACCGCGGTTACGTCGCCGCTGCCGCGAAACACCGTCGGTGTTATTCGTTGACCCACTCGGGTTTGATGCGGGCGATAGCAATCTTTATCGATACGTGAACAATCGACCGATGGTTGTAATAGATCCAAGCGGTAATTCCATTTATGTGATTACCGGTGCAAACGCTCCAACCTCTTCATCCGGTCTTGTCCCTAATCCCGTTAACAAGGCAGTCCATCAAGATATTGCTGTGGATACCTGGAAAAAGAAAGGCGACAGATGGGTGAAAACAGGACGTTCATACTACACTTTCGCGGCAACCGGTGGTGTCGATTGGTGGGTTGGACCAAACTGGCTTGGAATTGGCACAAGTTGGACAGCTACTTGGGCTACTGGTCGAGTGTTCGACGAAACGACAAATCGTAAAGTTGGGAATGGCACCGTAGCAAGTATTCTTCAGACGACTCCAGAGGAAGACAACGAGTTCAAGGCTTACCTCGATACATTTGTGGGAAAAGAAGACGGCTATTCTCTTGCAAGGCACAATTGCAGAATGTTCTCGCAATGGATGTTTCAGAAAGCTCAGGCGAAGTTCCCCAATCGAGATGTGATTAATGCGAAGTAATGATTTCAGTCGATCCGGTACACGTTGTCTTCCCGATTTAGGTGTCCCTCGCTCTATGGTCTACAGGAACTTTATTTGGGGTTTTCTGGTGCTGCTGATATTCATAATGTTCATTGCGCTGCTGATGCTTGTAGCAACGGGCATTTTTAGTTATTTTCTTTCCGATAGGGTTTCCGATCAAACAGTGACGAGGACAACGATGTGGGTCGTGAAACGTCGGATTTTAGTTTATGCACATCAAAACAATCAACTTCCCAAAAGCCTTGCGAACATTCCGACCTTGCCGAGGTTTGACAACTCGATCAAAGACGCTTGGGGAAGGTCGCTACAATATCAAATCAACGAAAACAAGACGATTACGCTCAAGAGTTTAGGACAGGATGGACTGCCGGGTGGAGCGGGTGAGAACGCAGACATTATTCTGTCGTTCCCTACGCATGGAGCTGATGGCGATTGGTCTGATCCATTGGTGAACTGGTTGACAGATTAACCGCCGACGTCGCTTTCTCCCGACCGCTGAGCGGCCAAATGGGAATGTGATGAAGGGCAGAAACAGCGTCGCAAGTCGAAATGAGATTGTCCTCGCAACGAAATAAAACCTACAACGCCGAAGGGAACATGACGAAGAAAATCGTGAATTCGTCTGGTGTGACCTGGAAATATGGTTATAGTAACAAGAACCAGCTGACCTCGGTGGACAAGTGGAGCGAAGACCCAGACACGGAAGGTACCGCGGTCTTACAGTCGTCAGCGGACTATCAGTATGATGCTCTAGGAAATCGCAACCAAAAGACGGTAGACGCGGATGGCTCAGGCGGCGGCTCAGCCGTTGTGACACGTTTCGCGCTTGAGGGCTGGAACCCCGCGAAAGCCAATCCCATCGGCACAGAGAATTTCGACATTTGGGCCGTCCTCGACGGCAGCAGTTCTTTGACATCGCGAAACCTCGACGGCGACAACGTCGATCAACACCTCGGCTACATCACCGGCGGCAATGCGTACTGGTACCTGACGGATCATCTGGGTTCCACGCGCAAAGTTCTCGACAACGCGGCAACGGTCAAAGACGCGCTGGTGTATGACGCGTTCGGCAACATCACGAGCGAAACCGATTCAAGCTTCCGCGGCCTCTATGCGTGGACTGGGCGCGAGTTCGACGTCGAATCGCAGCTACAAAACAACCGCGCCCGCTACTATGACCCGCCGACCGCGCGATGGATCAGCCAAGACCCATTGGGATTTGATGCTGGGGATAGCAATCTGTATCGATATGTCAAAAACAAAGCGCAGATTCTGAAGGACCCAAGTGGAAACAAGGCGCAAGCAGTTGGAATTCAGGTCTGATCGGCGACAAATACCCTTCCCCATTAGCGACAATTATAATTCCCCATGCTGCCGAGGCGGACTTTGCCGGGGCGGTGGCCTGGCGGAGCGCAGCGAGCCGGAGCGCAGCGTAGGCGAGCGGAGCG
>JACPPF010000015.1 GCA_016191165.1 Planctomycetota bacterium | reverse complement strand
GTTGGCCATGGCCGTCCCTGGCAAAGATGAAGGCGCGACCGACTCCTTGCCGGCCGCTCAGCTGCGATTAATGTATGGACCATCCAGACCATGAAAACACCCTGGGCGCCACGGATTTGCACCTTAAAACGGAACAGCCAGATATTCGCGTCATTCTTTGGCGCCGGCAAGCCAGCCGCGCCGCCGGCAAGCTGAACCCCGTAAGGGGCCGATTGAGAACCCGACTTTGCAACCGGCCCCTCACCCGGCCGGGCGCGCCGTTTTACATCCACTTCTTCATCTTCGCCGCCCAGGCCTGAAGGGACTTGATATCCTGCCAGATGACACGCAACGACGGCGTTTGAAACGGATGAAACATCTTGAAAACCAACGTCCGCCAGATCAGGCGGCCCGGCTTGATGCGCCTCAGAATCAAGTAGCCGTGGCAATTCCAGTCGGCCGCGCAGCCCTTGCAGAGCGGGACGATTTCCTTCTCCGTGGTGCGCAAAACCGACTCGGCATGTTTCCTGGCGCAGACCAGGCACATCCTGCGGGATTGCAGGTGAGTCGTCTCATACAGCGGTTCGGGAAAGTCCATCATGGGGTAGTCAGGGACGTGGGAGAAATGCGGCTGATTATTCACCTCACCCCCACTCAACGCCCGCCTGGCCGTCGCGCACATCGCCGATCTTATACGTGGGAACGCCGGCATCGACGAGCTGACGCTGGATGCTTTCGGCGTAGAAGCTGCTGACGATCATCACGAAGCCGATGCCGTTGTTGAAGACCTTGTCCATCTCAATTTGATCGATGTCGCCAAGTTTTTGCAACCAGGTGAAAACGGGTGGAATGGGCCAGCTGCCGCGCTGGAGGACGACGCGTTTGCCCGGCGGCAGGACGCGCGGCACGTTGCCGGGCAGGCCTTCACCGGTGATGTGGGCCAGACCGCGGATGACGTGCCTCTTGATCGGGTAATGCGCCAGCACTTCGTGGACGGGCTTCACGTAGATGCGCGTCGGCGTCAGGAGTTCCTCGCCGACAGTTCGCCCCAGCTCGGCGACCTGGTCATTCACGTTCAAGCCGGCATGGTCGAAGACGATCTTGCGTGCCAGGCTGTAGCCATTGGAGTGCAGACCGGTGCTGGCCAGACCGAGGACGACATCGCCGACCTGAATCGCCCGTCCATCGATGACGTGATCGCGTTCGACGACGCCGACGCAGAAGCCCGCGAGGTCGTAGTCTCCCGGTTGGTAGAAATCCGGCAAGATGGCCGTCTCGCCGCCGACGAGGGCGCAGTCGGCCTCGAGGCAGCCGTCGCTAATGCCCTTGATCAGGTTCTGGATGAGCGGGGGATTGTCCCTGGGCAGGGCGAGGTAGTCGAGAAAGACAAGCGGTTCAGCGCCGGTGCAGAGACAGTCGTTGACGGACATGGCGACAAGGTCGATGCCGACGGTGTCGTGCTTGTTCATCAGGCCAGCGATTTTGAGCTTGGTGCCGACGCCATCGTTGCAGGTGACGAGAACGGGATGGCGATAGTTTTTGGCGAAGAGGCGGAGGTTGTAGTCGAGATCGAAGAGGCTGGCGAACCCGCCGCCCGCCTTTTTGCCCCCGCCTGGCGACGGCGGAAACGGCGGCGGCACGACGCGCGGCGTATGCGTGCGCGTCAACAGCGGCATCATGCCCGCCAGGCTTTGCTCGTAAAGGCCGATGTCAACGCCCGCGGCTTGATAGGTCAGCTTGTTCTTGGCCATGCCCACATTTTAGCGGAACGCGGCATGTGATTCCATTCGGGCGTGGGTCAGGCCTGCTTTCGGCGCGTTTAGCATTTCGTGATTTGCAAAACTTGACACAAATCCCAATTGAAGGTACCATGATCATGCCGGTTGAGAGAGCTGTCTGTTGACGGTTCGTGCTTCTGGGAAACTGGGACCTCAGCTGGCCTTTTATTGGGGACACGTCGAAGGTGCAGGGCAATATCCCTCCTTTCGGCATGTCCCTTTTTCGTTGATTCGATCGGGAAATCGATGGCGACTTACCTCCTTTATGTTGATGAATCTGGTGATCCAGGGCGTCATGGATCGAGCCACCTAATCCTTGCCGGCGCTGCTCTCTTTGAGGGAAAGTGGTTGCCGCTGGAAAAAGACTTGCGAATGTTGATCGACCGCTTTTTTCCGGTTCCGCCGAAACCGACTGAAATCCACCTGGCGGAACTGCGCCAGGGGCGAGGCGTTTTTCGTTCGCTCACGAAAGGCGAACGAACGGCCCTTCTGAACGAATTCTGCCAGGTGGCCACCAATCTGATCGAAACGGAATTGACCTGCTTCGCTGTCATTGCTGACAAAGCGCATTGGTTTGCAAGCAACGGAGGAAAGACCGGCGACGACCTCTACGCGGAGATGTTTGAAGATCTGTCGAGCCGATTCGATCTGTACCTTCGGCGCAGGTACGCGGAAGGCGCACCGAGCAAAGGAATCATCATCGCGGATCCTCACAAGGCATCGCTTTGCGAGGCCTTGAAGAGCCAACAGCGCCTGTTTCAACGACAAGGGCACAGGTGGGACGCACTGCACAACCTGATCGAGACGGTCTTCTTTCTCGATTCACACGAATCCCCCGGGCTTCAACTTGCTGACCTCACGTCCTACGCTGTGTGGCGGCTCGTCAATTCCAATGATGATAGCATCGTGCGCAAAATTTCCGCGCTGTTTGATCGGGAGCCGACCACATCACGAATCAATCCCGGCAAATGGCATGGCGTTAAGTACATGGGCATCGACACAGCCATGCGGACAAGACTTGATGCTGTCTGGGGCTGAGTCGCAGGTGCGCCGAGATGCGTTGGCGTGTTAATCGACGGTAATCCGCGTCACACGGACATTTCCTAGCACAACGCGGTCCTGAGAAAAAGTTTGGCGCCATGCGCCGACGGAAACACTGACCAAAGCACCGGACCGCTGGCCAATCAGGCAGCCTGGAGCAACGATTCCTCGGGCTGGTTGAGCAAATACCAAAGGTCGGTGCCGAGCGCCTTCAGGACGTGCGCCAGGGAGGTGGTCATGATTTGCCGCCGGGTCAAGCCGTCCCAACTCAGGCAAAGGTGATTCCACAACACGCGAACCTGATAGCGATCCGAGCCAAGCCGGTGGATCGTGATGCCGAACCGAACGGGCGCTGGGCCGTTGAGTGAGACATTCTCGGGCAGGTGCCAAACCCCCTCGGCCGCGCCAGCGGCGTGCGCGTCCCAATCCAGTTCCATGGCCGGCAAGGGCGGGTCAAAGGTCCGATCGAAGAAACAACGGACAACCTCGGGCCTGGACAGATCCATGACAAAAACCTCGCTTCGCAGACTATTTTACCGGTCGAAACAACGTCTCGACCCGTTCGGGATGGCGTTCCAGATAACAACTCAGGGCGGAAAAGAAAAGCTGAAGTTGGCCCAGACCCTGCTCCGCCAGGCGCGGCGCGGAGTTTCCCATCAATTTGGTAATGGCGGCAGCCGCCTTGCTGTCCGTGTGAACGACAACCTGGGAATGATGCTTGATCACGGTCGTTCCGTCGGCCGACTTGCCTTCGCTATGATGCAGAATCACCATGGCCTTGACGGGCACGAGCGGCAGCAGGGCGCTGGGTTTGATCTTGCCGTCGGCAAACCAGATGCGCACGCCGGGACCGCGATGAATCGCCTCCCACGCGAGATTACTGCCTGCGTCGTCGGTATAGCCGAAACGGCCCGGAGCGCGCCGCTCGATCGACACGCACTTGGCGCCCAGGCGTCGCCAGGCCACGACCGCCCGGTCCGGGTTGTCCAGCAGCCAATAGTATTGTTCCGGGTCGCATGTGAACGTATCGACAGGTCCCCGTGCCTGGACGGTCGGATTCTCCAAGATTTTCTTGGCAAGGTGCTTGGCGCGTTCGTCGAGTTTGCTCCAAGGAATGGGGTAAGCCTGGTCCGCCTCGGTCCTTTTCATGATCGGGGCCTCGCCGCCGCCATTCGCGCAGACCGCGCTGATCCACCACACGCCGCAAACCCATCCTACCATCAGGGGTTTCATGTGTTGCCCTCGCGGCAAAAGAGGAAAATACTTCCTCCTTTTCATCGAATGCCGACGGCATAGACATGAACGATTATTCTTTTTTTAAGTTCGCGCGGAGGCGCCCGTGGAATTGATCTTGTTCGGCCCGACCGCCGCGGCCTATATAGGGTAGGCGACCGGAACCCGTACTTTCCACACCGGCTCGACCCATGTGCGGCTGGGTTTCAACCGAGGGCAAAGCCATGAAGCGACCATTGGCCGGGAAACGAATTTGGATTGTCCTGCTTGCCCTGACCGGCCTTGGCGGGCTTGCCTGGTGGCAACACAAGCCGGTGCTGGCGTGGCATTACGTGGGCCAGCTTGCGAAAGCCGGCGTGGGGAACCGGGAAGCCTGGGCCGCCAAGGTTGCCGGGCTTGACGAGGTAGCCTGGCCGGACATCTTTTGCGCGTTGGAAAACAAGGACGTGGACGTCTGTGCCAATATGGAGTACGCTTTGGTCTTGCAGACCAGGCAATGGGCGGTTGCCGATCCGCGCACGCAACACCTTGTGGTCAGCGTGCAAGACCGGTTCGCGAGATTTAGCCAGCCCGGTCAGGAAAAGATCCTCATGGTGCTGGCGGGTATCCTTCGACTTGACGGTCCCAGGCCACTACCGCCACGCCTCACGCAGGGGGTCAGCGAGGTGCTGATCGCGGCGGAAAAGAACCCGGACCTGCGCGCGTCCGCGTTGGTCCTCGCCGGGGAACTGGTCGCCTGCGGGCAATCCGGACAGTGGGTGGACATCTGCCGTGACATGGCCCAACGTGGCCTGGCGCACAAGACGCCGGCAACCCGCGTCGCTGCGCTGCGATTGCTGATGCGGACGCCGATGCGCGGTGATCAGGAAGCCCTGGCCAAGGCGATCCCGTTTTTGCGCGACCCGGACCCCGGCGTTCGACATGCCGCCCTGCTCGCGCTGGCGTCAGCGCCCGAGGTGGCGCGCGAGGATATGTTGCTGTTCCTGCTTCACGACGATAATCCGCAGGTCCAGGAATTGTGCCGACTCGCCTTGCGCAAACGTGGCCTCGGCGATGCGGACATTCAGATTGCCTGGTTGATAGGCCACAAGGACGCTGCACGGCGCATGCGCGTGTTGCAGCACCTCGATCAGATGCCGGAGTTGAACCTCACGGAATGGTTGCGTCGGCTTAGCCACGACAGTACCCCAGCCGTGCGCGCCGCGGCCGTGCGCGCCATTGGCGAGAACCGGCACGTTGATCTCGCACGACGTTTGCGCGAAATGGCCGCGGGCGACGCCAGCCCAACCGTAAGGCAAAACGCGCAATACTACCTGGCCCTGCGCGAAATCGCTCGCGCCACCGTGGAACGGTAGTATGCCACCCTTCGCAACTCCTGCCGCTTGCGGTATCGCGCGCGCGGCGACCTTCGTGGGAGTTCCAACGTGACGATTCAACCACTCGGCGATCAGGCCGCCATCGCCTACTGTCAAGACGAGGACCAGGCAGCCCTCCTGGTAGCCAACCTGCGCCGTCTGCCGCCCGCCTGGTGCATCGACGTCGTGCAGGCCTACGTCAGCGTCGCGCTGTACTATGACGTGGCGGCAATCGACTTCATCCAGGTGGCGGATTGGCTCGCGACGGTCTCGACCGAGGGGGGTCCGTCCGCGCTGGCCGGCCGAATGCATGTCATCCCCTGCTGTTACGATCTTGGTCTGGACCTGGAACGCGTGAAATCGCAAACCGGGCTTTCGCGCGAGGTGATCATCGAAATTCACTCCGCAAGCGTTTATTCCGTCTTCGCAATCGGCTTTTGCCCTGGTTTTCCCTATCTCGGTTATTTGCCACATGAACTAACGGGCGTGTCCCGCCTCGATTCGCCTCGCCTGACGGTGGAAGAAGGCAGTGTCGGCTTGACCGGTCGGCAAACCGGAATCTACACGCAAACTCGCCCGGGCGGATGGAACATCGTGGGCCGAACGCCGTTGCAACTTGTCGATGTGAAAGACGAGTATTTTCCGATTCGCACTGGGGACCGCGTACGGTTTTCTCGAATTGGACTGGAAGAATTCAATCGCCTCAGGGGCACGCGAC
Organism: Planctomycetota bacterium; assembly: GCA_016191165.1. Taxonomy (GTDB): domain Bacteria; phylum Planctomycetota; class Planctomycetia; order Gemmatales; family Gemmataceae; genus SIAQ01. The sequence goes on along the minus strand of JACPPF010000015.1, from coordinate 91,623 downwards.
TGCGACCGGAGGCGTAAGGGTGGAACGGCGCGGCGTTGGCGACCATCAGGGTCCGCGTTCAGCTGCAAATGCGGTTGCGGCCTTCTTCCTTGGCTTGATACAGCTTCGCGTCCGTGCGGCGGATCAGGTCCATCAAGCCGATGTTTTCTCCCTGCGTTGTCACCACGCCGGCGCTAATCGTGACTTGAAACGACTTTTCCTCGAACAAGAACGGCGTGTCACGGACAACGTTCAGGATTCGCTCCGCAACGATCAACGCGCCGTCGAGGGCGGTCTCCGGGAGCACGACCGCGAACTCTTCGCCCCCATACCGGGCGAATAGTTCTTCCTTGCGAACATTCCCTTTGATGCGAACCGCGATTTCTCGCAGCGTGAAGTCGCCACCGAGGTGGCCGTACTCGTCGTTGATGGTTTTGAATTTGTCGATATCGAGCAAGATTAGGGTGAGCGGGCGATTATGCCGACTGGAACGGGCCAGTTCTCGATCCAGGAACTCCAGGAGGTAACGTTTGTTGTGGATTTCGGTGAGGCCGTCAATGATGGTCAGACGGTAGATTTCCTCATGGTATTCGGTCTCGACGTTACCGCCCATCAAGAAACGATAGATGCAGTTGCCGACGCGAAGGTAATCCCCGTCCTTGAGCTTATACATGGACGTGGGTAGGTCGTTGATGTACGTCCCGTTGGTGCTTTGCAGATCGACGGCGTAATAGCCGTCGGCGCCGGGTTGAATGCGGGCGTGCCGGCGCGAGACGGAATGATCGTTGATGCGGATTTCACAATCCCCGGCCCGGCCAATGACGATCGGCTGATCCCCCACGGTATAGCGCGTACCCATGCTCGGCCCGGTGGGATAAATGTGGACCAGGCAGGCGTTGCGGCTCGACAGGGAAACCGGCCGTTTCGGGGCGGTCACCCAGGTTTCGGTTACTTTCTCGATCGAGCCGGAGGATGCTTGCGGTTCCATGGAGTCAAACCGTTGTGGGTATTGGGCTACGGGGAGGTACGCCTTGTCGCAAGTCTAGTCCAAAAACCGACCTTTTGCTATTTTTTTCGGTTCTTTTTCGCGCCTTTCTTGGCTGGATGGACGACGCTTCCGCGAAGCGTCGCTAATCGTCATTCGCCCCGAGGCCAATTCGAGGGCACATGCTGGCCACCGCGCAGGATTCGCACAACGGTTTGCGCGCCTGGCAGACCTGGCGGCCGTGGAAAATCATGCGGTGGCCGAACATGGTCCAATCGTCTTTGGGGATCAGTTGCATCAAATCGGTCTCGACCTTCACGGGATCGTCATGCACGGTCAAGCCCATGCGCCGCGAAAGCCGGCCGACGTGGGTGTCCACGGGAATCCCCGGGATGCCGAACGCGTTGCCGAGAATCACGTTCGCCGTCTTGCGACCCACGCCGGGGAGCGGGACCAGGTCGTCCATCGTGCGCGGGACCTCGCCGCCGTGCTTATCAACGATGGCCTGGCAACAGGCCTTGATGTTGCGAGCCTTGTTGCGAAAAAAGCCGGTTGATTGGATCAAGCGCTCCAGTTCGGCCACGTCCGCGGCGGCAAAAGCGTGCGCATCGAGAAACCGCCCAAAAAGCGCGGGCGTCACCTTGTTGACGCGCTCATCGGTGCACTGTGCCGACAGGATGGTCGCAACCAAAAGCTCCAGGGCGTTCTTGTGGTGCAAGGCACAATGCGCATCGGGGTAAACCACCGTCAGCGCCTGATCGATCTGGCGCGCACGCTTGATGAGTGATTTCGGTTTCGCCTTGATCACTTTGCGCATGGATTTTTTTCCCGCAGGTATTTCTCGAGGACTTGCACGCCATCGGGGCAGAACGGCGCACGCGCGAGCCGATCGGGAATCGCCGCCAGCGGCACAAACTCGCCGTATAGAATCTCTTCGGCCTGCAAAACGAATGGGCCGTCGTGGTCGAGCCGATACGCCATGCCGTGGGCAAACGTCACGGCATCAGCGTAGCAGATCGGAAAGAGTGCGGTCACGTCAGCGTCGACACCCAGTTCCTCGCGAACTTCTCGTCGGGCGCCTTGAGCGAAGTTTTCGCCTGCCGCGAGGACGCCGCCGATGCACACGTCCCAGTGGCTCGGGTAAACATCCTTCGTCGCGGTGCGCTGGTGAATGAACAGGTCGCCGCGGGCATTGAAGACAAGGACATAGGTGCATCGGTGCGGCAGCCGCTTGCGACGCATTTCACCGCGCGTGACGACGGCGATGGTATTGCCGGCGGCGTCGATCACGTCCACGGGTTCCTCGGCGGCGTTCATGTTGGTTTCCCGCTTCGTTTAGCGCCCGCGTTGCGCCGCGCGAGCGCTTAACGCCAGCCCATTTCAATTTGCAGGCCGCAGCGTCAGCCGATTCCGCGTTACCTCTTCCACTTTTTTTCGAGAAAAAGCCAGCGGAAAATAGCGTCCCTCGGCCCACAGCGGCGCGAGGTCGGCGTAATGGGGGCTGCCGAACTGGCCTGACTGGCCCGGAGCGCTGGTCGCCAGGACCTTGTCCCAGTCGGCGAGGTCGAGAACGTGGCGATAGGTTGCGCCGTGGATTTGTTGAAATTGGGCGTCGTACCGCGTGTTGTTTGGCGTGTTGCCGTCGCCGGTGCGCTGGTACGGACCGATGTTTAGCGTTTTTTTGTACCGAGGATGTACCGACTCCAGCGGATGCCGAAAGGTGGCTGTGTGCAGTGCGCCCCACTGCACCTTTGCCGCCTCGGGGCCTGACTTCAAAATCCTGCTCACCGCGATCATGAACGATTCCAGGATAATTCGGTTTCGCTCGGATTTCGGATTCTTGCCGAACCATTTCTCATCGGGGTTTTCCAGAGCATGGAACATCGTCGGCAGCCCGCTCTTGGCAGCAACGTCGTTGACCAGGTCCTTGGGCACGTGTCTCCCGTAGATCGCCTTCTGCAATTCGGGCAACCAATGGGCGTAGATGACGGCCGCGTGCGAGCCGCGTGACAGACGGCCATCCCATTTCTCCATGATCCGTGCCCGGTCGTGATATGCAGGATTGTTGAAGCCGAGTGATTTGGCGAATCCTGCGAGCTTCTGGCCCGGGATCGACACGTCGTCGTGCTGAAATTTTTGAAAATCATCGAGCGTGAACTTGGCTTTCGCTTCGAGACTCGCCTTCACGCGCAAATAGCGATACGGTGCTGCAAAATCGTAGGCGATCTGATGCCGGTAGCCTTTAGGGAGAATGTTGTGATTGGCCGTCGCCAGCCAGCCTTGCTTGGGATTGAAGCTTTGCGGCAAATCCTTCACTTCCAGAAAGCCCGACCATTCGTAGCCGCCGTTGCCCGGAACCGGCAAGAGGCCATCGTGTTTCGGGCGCATGGGCGTGGCGGCGGCGGCGACCCAGCCGATGTTGTCGTCCTTGTCCGCGTAGACGAAATTCAGATTGGGAATCTTCCATCGCTCCAGGGCTTTCAGAAATTCCTTTTGGTTCTGGGCCCGGCCGACCGCCAGCGAGGGCAGGTACGCGGCCCCGCCCGGGTCGCTGCCGACCCATTTGAGGACGAAGGCGCGATTGCGTTTCGCATCGCGAAAGATCACCGGGCCGTGCCGCGTGAAATCGAGGGTCGCGATGCTGTCGATGACCATGCCGTTCGCCTGTTTGGTCGGCACGCGTTCGACATGCTTGAGCATTTTTTTCCACTGAACGCCGACCTTGTACTCGTCCGGATCGGCTGGATTGGTCTCTTCGACGTACAAATCGGTCTGATCCGTGCCGACGATGGTGAAGCCCCAGGCGATGCGTTCGTTGTGCCCGATCGCCACACCGGGCAGCGCGGGTTCGCCGGCGCCGATGACGTTCCAGCCCGGCGCGTTCAGATGGACGAGATAGCGCAGCGAAGGAAGCGCTATCGCCCGGTGTGGATCGCTTGCGAGCATTGGCCGTCCCGATGCCGAGAGCTTGCCAGCGATGACCCAGTTGTTGCTCTCGGTCTTTGACGGTCGAAAATGCACCGCTTTCGTCGCGGCCTTGTAGCCCGCCAGAATACGCGGATCGATCCCGGCAAGGTCCAGCCCTGGCGCGGGTGCGAAATCGCGCTGCGGGTCGGTCGGCAGCAGCAGCCGCGTTTTCTCCAGGCCCAGCTTATTTATCAAGTAGGCGCGCATCACCTCGTCGGAGAAATTCCGCGACATGATGATGCCGGACATGCGGCCCAGAATGTCCTCCGGCCGCCATTGTTTGGGTTTGTAGCCAAGAATCTGAAACTCGATGGGCAGCCGTTTGCCGGCGTGCTTGATGTAGGCGTTGATGCCGCTCGTGAAGGCCGTGGCGATGGCCTTGGTGTCGGGCGAATAACTCTTCCATTCGGCATCCATGTCGCCGCGATAGCGCAGAAGGCGGGCGAAGCGATCGCCCTGGAATGCGTCTGGCCCAACGACCTCCGCCATTTCGCCGACCCCAATGCGTCGCCAGAGATCGAGTTGAAACAACCGATCCTGAGCAGCGACAAAACCCTGGGCGAAGAAAAGATCGTCGGAGTTCTTGGCGTAGATATGGGGGATGCCCCATTGGTCGCGCAACACCTCGACGGGTTGCTTCAGGCCGGGAACGTTGATGGTCCCGTCAATCTGGGCGAGGACCGCTTTGGCTTGCCTGGCGAAATCCTGAGCGTGCGCCGGGGCGGTCGCGGCGGCGAGGATCAATAGCGCGCCAATGGTTTTGCACATTTAGCACCGGATGGATAATCGGCCGATTCGTTTAGCGCCCGCACGACGCCACGCGGGCGCTAAACGAAAAAAACGGATGGTTATGCCCGCGTCAACTCCGTCCACAGGGCCTTGTAGTAACGCATCAGGCGTTCGCCACTGGCGGCGTCGGGCATGCCTTGAATCTCGGCGAGCGTGCAGCGGTCGTAACCGGACTCACGCAACAGGCGGAACAATTCACGATAGGGGTAGCCGCTGTGCAGCTCGTTGATGTGGCACGATTTGATCCACGGACGCAGGAGCCGAAAGTATTCCCCGACGCTGCCGTTGACCACGTCGGTCGGATTGGAGTTCCAGGTAACGCCGACGCGCGGGTGATTCGCGGCACGCATCATCGTGGCGATGTGCGGCGGGTGCGCCGTGCCCCGGCCATGCACCTCGACCCAGATTTCGACGTTGGTATCATTGGCGATGCGGCCGCATTCGGCGAGCGAGCGCCCGATCTGTGCGAGCGTTCTTTCCGTAGGCACGCCTTCGGGTAAGCCGTTGGGGCGCACCTTGACGCCGCGGCCGCCGATGTCGCGGACCAGTTCGCAGAACTGCCGGCAGGTGGCGATATTGCGGCGCACGACGGCCTGATCGGGCGAGTGAAACTCGCAGACGGTGCCGCAGCCCCAGATCTCGACGTTGGCGTCGCGAAAGCGATTTCGGATATCGCGGCGCTGGTCGGCGGTCAACGTTGGCTCCACGCCGTGACGGTGCGTTGTCCGCAATTCTACCGGCCCCAGCCCGACCTCCCGGCAAATACGCAACAGCGTCGGCACGTCCCACTGGGCCGCGATGTTGTAGGTTACGATGCCCAGGCGGTATCGCAACGCCTGCTGGCGGGGTTGTGCCTCGACCAGATTGGCGCTGAGGAGACCGGCGCCGGTAACGGCGGCGGATTGCGAAAGAAAGCCACGGCGGGTTTGGTCGTTCATGTGAATTCCTCGGGAAGCCCAGGGGTGAGCGCAGCGAACCCCTGGGGATGCAATCAAGCTTTCCCAGGGTTCGCTCCGCTCACCCCTGGGCTTCCTGAAGCGTAATGATTTTTTTTCCTAATGCAATGAAAAGTTGGCGAGATTTTGGACGATGTTTGTCGTTATAATGACGTATCACGACAATCCGTCCGAGGGAATGCCATGAAATCCTCCCTGACCAGCAAGATTCACCGGCCCTATTTGATGGCCGTCGTGCTCGGCACCGCGCTGGCGACACTCGGCCCCGACGCCAGAACCGACGCCAGCGAGATTTCACCCAGGGCGATCACCAACATCAGCCGCTATTGCACCGCCTGCTGGCGCAACGCCCGGCTGCCGCAAGATCAATGGAGCGATTGCACCCAGGAGGTTTTAACTCGACTACTGAAGAACCTGCCGGCAAAATCGTGGGACCACGTGCTTGCCGTCGATACCCAGGAGCGGCGCGAATTCGTGCGGGCCATCGACGCGGTCAAGAAGCGCTATCAGCGTGGCCGCTGGCAGTCCGCGCCGTTGCCCGAACTGGTGGCTGATGCCCGCGCCGAGGTGCTGCGCGAGCGAGCGGATGAGCGTGCCGCGGTGCGCCAGGCGGCCAAGCGGTGTTTGAGCGATCGCCAGCAGCGAATCTTGAATCTGATTTGCGACGGACACAACGTCGCGGACATCGCCACCGAACTTGCCATGTCGCCCGAGCGCGTCAGCGACGAAAAGTACAAGGCCATTCAGAAGTTACGCAGCCACCTTCAGGTGGCGTAGGCATATTTCTCTTTCGATCGGGGCAGGTGTCAGGAGTTTCGCCGCGTAGACCGTGATTGGTTAGTATCTGAGGGCAAAGCGTTCTCGCCCACCGTTGTAAAGGAATACACATTTCGCCAAAACATCGCGGCCAATTACCGCTTGATAACCCAGAACGTTGAGCGGTAATTCCAAAACCGACACGTCCGTCAGGGTCAGGTGGGCGAGTGCGTTTCCCGAGGGATGTAGAATCGACGGGCTTGCGTCATACTGTGAGGCAAATGCAATACCTTGCAAAGCCGGAGCATTGGCCAGCGCCAGCCCGTCCAGGGGGAGTTCAAGTTCCTCAATCAAAGTCGAATCCAAACACGTCACCTCGGCGCCAGTGTCCAGCAATGCGAAAGCCTCAATTCGCATCGGCACCGGGCGGCCTGCGACGCGGAGCTTGTTTGCGGCGATGATGCTCCATCCGATTGAAATCTTTACCAAGGCGCCGTCCTCCGTGACCGGCCCCGTCAACCTTGGCATGATCGCTCCTTGATCTGTTCCAGCAAAAGGGCGAAACGCTCGAGCTTGCGTCCTTCAACCTTGACGACACAAATTGGGGCCAGGCCAAACCGTTCTCTGCCCGCCTGAATCGCGTCCCGCTGGGTGTCCCAGAGGCTCAGAATGTCCTCGCCCTTGATGAGCGCATACCTGCCCTCGGCTCCGTCTTCAATGAGTTGTGGCAGCTTACGAACATAAGTGGCGAGTTCTCTTTCGTATGTCTGAATCGCCTTTTCCCAACTGGGTGTTATGTTGATTCTGGCCCCTTGCTCAGCCTTGACGTCGCTGCTCATCGTCCATCTCCTCGTTGGCAAATCGCGGGTTTCACCTGGTTCATTATCTCCGGTTCGCGCGAATCATACAACGGAATGTTGCCGGGGCGGCGCAGAAAACAAGCCCGAAACCCAGGCCGGGAGGTTATCTCCGCCGCCCGCGTTTCAGGCTCCTTCTGGCGTTCGGACTTGGCGCCGCGTCAAGCTTCCGACTTGCTGCGCCGCGACAACATCGGCATCACGCGGCTCAGCGTCTTCTTCTCGCGGCGCTCCTTCTTGATCCTCACGCGGCGTTTCTTGGCCGCCTTGGTGCGGGGTCGTCCGTTCATCGGTCTCTCCTCAGGTAAACCAATCACTCGGGGATTCTTCCCGGTGGGAATTCTCGAAACCCTATTCTTACGAAACGACGGGGGCATCGGCACGGTCTCTTGTCAACTCACCGCCGGGGCGCTCGCCGAACCACGAACCGCACGCTGACAATAATCGCCGAAACCTTCGTCCGGCTGACGATCCCGCTTGAAATCATCCAGAACCGGCGCCAGCGTTGAGACGATTTGATCGATCGGCACCAGGTCCTTCAAGACAAAACTGAGCCGCGACCCGACCAGGTTGCCGCCGACGAAGAGCGTGTATTTATCGCCTGATCGCCCGACGATGCCGATGTCGCTTTGGTAGGGCCGAACGCAACCATTGGGGCAGCCCGTCATGCGAATGCTGATCTTTTCTTGACCGAGGCCCAGACGCCTGATCTCGACTTCGAGTTGATCGATCAGGGCCGGCATGACACGCTCCGCCTCGGACAACGCCAGGCCGCACGTCGGAATCGCAGGACATGCCATGCTATGCGTTTGCACAAGGGAGAGCCGGTCCGGTTTCGCGATGCCGTACACGGTGAGCAGCCGATTGATCAGCGGCTTCGCGGATTTCGGCAGGTCGCAAAGCAGAATATCCTGCATTGGCGTCAGGCGAATACTCGGCCGCGTCTTCTCGACGAGCTTCCGCATGGCGGTGCGCAGGCGGAAATCCCCTTCGTCCTTGATGCGGCCATTTTCGATAGAAATGCCGTAGTAATAGTTGCCGTCCCCCTGTTCGTGCCAGCCGAGGTGAAGCGGGAAACCAGTCACCGGAATGTCCTTCGGCGGAACGATCGGGAAGGGCAGATAGGTCTGGAGCACGTCACGAAATCGATCGATTCCCCAATCGTGCAGCACGTATTTCAAGCGAGCGCGTTTACGGTCGGCCCGGTTGCCGTGATCACGAAAGAGCTTGATGACGCCTTCGCCCGCGGCCAGGAACTGGTCAGGCGTGACGTAACAAACCGCCTGAGCGATGTGCGGAAACGTGTTCGCGTTGCCGTGCGTCATGCCCATCCCGCCGCCCGCGTGGACGTTATACCCGACGATGGCGCCGTCTTTCACGTCCGCCAGGAAACCCAGGTCTTGCGCGAAAAGATCGGTGGAGTTGTCGTCCGGCAGCGCGAAGGCGACTTTGAATTTCCGCGGCAAATACAGTTTGCCGTAGATCGGCTCATCGACCAACTCCGGTGAGCCGCGCGCGTCAGCGCCTGGAGTCGGGGTCATCGCTGTGCCGTCCACCCAGATTTCGTGATACGCCGTCGTGCGCGGCGCGAAGTGGCGTGCGATCACGTCGGCGTGTTCCTGGAGTTGCCGATAGACCGGAGTCGCGACCGGCGCCGGCGGGGCCATCACGTTGCGGTTGACGTCGCCGCAGGCCCCGAGCGTGGTCAGGAGACTCTGATTGATCGCGCCGATCGTTTGTTTCAGGTCGCCCTTGAGCACGCCGTGAAGTTGAAACCCCTGCCGCGAGGTGATGCGGATGGTGCCATTGGCGTGGGCGCCGGCCAGGCGGTCGATCGTCAGATACTGCTCGGCCGTGACCTTGCCGCCGGGGATTTTGCAGCGGACCATGAACTGAAACGCCTTGCCCGCCCCCTCGCGATGCCGATCCTTGCGAGCGTCGCGGTTGTCTTGCTGGTAAAAGCCGTGAAACTTGATCAGTTGCTTGTCCTGATCGTTAAAACGTTCGGTATCGCGCGCCAGCTCCTCGGCAATGCCGCCGCGAATTTGCTGGCTGTTCTCCTTGATCAATTCGACGGCGGACCGCTTCGGCGGCGGGGAGGGATTTTGTTCGATGGACATTCGGGAGGTCTCGATTGAAAAAAACCGGCGGGCGGTGCACTCTGTCAATTTACGCGGACTTTGCCGGAAAATCCAGGACACTTTGCACGCCGATCCTGACGCGAAAGCTGGGCAAGCCTGGAAAGTCACTCGGTTTGTTGGGACAAACACGATGCTGACGATTGACGGTAGGGAAGAACACGAACCCCGCGCGCGAAACCGGACAATCCCCGTGAAGACGTTGCCCCGGCCGGACGAATTCTACCTTGTTGACGTTGTCAGGGTCAATTCAACGAAAGGACGCGTGGTGGCAGCACCTTGCCAGAATCTGGGCTTCCTCTCAGTCTTCCAGGAACAGAACGGCTACCTCGGCGGCTACCTCGTCACCAATTCCTGGGGCCGGCCGCTGGAGTTCCGCCTGTCCAGCGCCGTCGCGCCCAACAAGGTCCAGCAGATACTTTACGGAGACACGCTGCCCGGCTATCTCTGCGGCGAGGTCATCGGCAAGACGTTGATCGACAAGACGCCGACCGCGGTTGGAATTGTTCTCACGGATAACCCGAACGTGCTGGAGCTGCGCCGCCACATCGAGCAGCCGGTCGCCCTCTGGCATTGCCTGGTCGAACCCGACGCCTCGACGCCCGGCCTGGAGGTCGCCCCAAGGCTATTCTGCCATCCGCAATTCCCCGCCGACGCCGCCGCCATCCGCGAGTTGCTCGAAAAGCAGGCCGGTCTGGAGTTCCACGAACCGTTCAGCCGCATCCGCGAGGCGATGGGCGAAGCCCGCAAACTGGGCGTCACCACGCGCAGCGCGGCGGCGTAGACGAGTGTTTCGTGAGCACCATGGCCCCGAAGGGCAACGCCGTGACGGATTTCTCCCCGGGTTTCCCGGCCTGCAAGGCCGGTTCTGTCAGCCCGGGCCGAAGGCCCGGGAAGTGAAGTTCCACCCTATTGCCATCGGGGACCTGAACGACCCTTACAGGGTCGAATCGCCGTTGTCGCCCATGTTCCCAGGCCTTCGGCCTGGGCTGACAGAATCGGCCCTTCGGGCCGAAAATATCCCGCACGTCGTTGCCCCGAAGGGGCACAATATTTCAGCCCAGGGCGGAGCGAAGCCTATCACAAAATCGGTGACATTGGCCAAGCACCTTTCCTCTGGTAATTTTTCACGAACCAGGAAGGAATAAATTGACTCTCTAGAATAGGAGCGCATTTTTCGGGCCATTGCCAATTGAAAAACGTTACTTTCAACAGCCGAGCCAAAAGCGCAAAAAAAAGAGCGGGCACCTTAATGAACACAACCTCGTTCAAGGTTTTTCATGTCGAGACCGAATCGCAATCAATTCAGCTTTCGCATTCGGCGTGGTTAGAAAGGTCGGAAGAATTCGCTCGCCCTCCTAGCAATTATCACATGCCATTTCTTTGGAGCGACAGGTCCGAAATTGAATTGGAGCGTTTCTGGAATCCGCTGTTAGAATCCCCTGTTCGCCTGCGTACCGTTTATCCACCTCGTGAATTTGAGGATTCTCCTTTTCAGCGACATGACTGCGCTCATGGGGCCATTGCCATCTCCATCCTATGTGTACCGTGGTTTGTTGCGGGGGACCCCACCCAGGGGGCGAACACATCGCTTTTTTTGGGGGAGAAGACGACGGGAGCGGCCCAAATCCACAAATGCGACGAGGATCGGCTCGTCAAGATTTACGATTTCGTCTACCGTACGTTAACCTCAATGTCCGCGGAGAACGACGACGCAAAGCTCCTTTTTTATTTCCTCAAGTGCGTTTTGCATGGGCCGTCCCCTCGTTGCTCTGTTTTGAAACTTGATCTTCATCACCTCTTTACGGAGTTTCACCTCGCCGTATCCAGCGGCGCCTTGTTTCTAGAGCATATCCTTACAAAGAAGTCGCGGTCATGGTCTAACGGCCTAAAAAAATGGAACGAATTCATACCTGAGGCACCCATCGATATGGCCGAGGTAAACCCCATTTTTCAATACAGACACGTCATGTCGCATTCTAACGCCACAGATGCCCAGCGACAGATTTTGGAATGGAAAAAAGATCAAGGACACGATGATTTGCAGGCCTTTGAGACCATTCGACGTACGGTTTGGGTAATGGCAAAGGCCTGTCTGCGGGCTATCGTACTCGATCAGGAGCGTTACCGGGAATTCCAGAAGGCCCGGCCGGACTGATAGATTTGATCAGCGCACGAAAACGCGCCGAAGTTGCGGGAGGGGAGGTTGTTCCTAGGTGCGGGGCACCGTCGGCCTCGGCAAACGTAACGGGCCCTGATCGTATGGCTTGGTTCGCCCTCACCCAAACACCCCCCAAATCCGCGGGTCATCCGACTCCGCCATCTCCCAGTAGCGGCGGTTGCGCTCCTCCTCCGCAAGTTGCTCCGGCGTCTTGTGCATCTCCTTGGCGTGTGCCGCCGCATCAATTCGGCGCCGGCCCAGGCTGTGGCGATCGGTCGTCGCGATCAGGTAGCGCAGTGCCGCAAGCGCGTGGTTGTGTTCGTCCACCGGGACCTCGGCGCGGCGGTCTTCGCTTTCGCCCCAGCGGTACATGCCGGCTTCCATGAGCAAGTTGGGACAGCGGCCTTCCAGCACCTTCAAGCGGCCATCCTCCAACCTGGCGCTCACGGCGGCGATGCCCGTGCGGCGGTCGTTGATGCCGCGACGCACCACGAAGCCCCCCAGGATCAATTCCGAAATCTCATTCGCACCCGACGGGTCGGCGTACCACGTACATTTCCTCGGCAAATGCTGGACGTGGTAGCTCAACGGGCGCTGGCGGGCATAGTGTTCGCCGGTCAGCCAGAGCACGTCGTCGTTGTCGAGGAAGCCCCATACGGCGGCGAAGGGGTTGCGGAAGCCGAAGTCGATGCCTCCGACGAGTTCTCCCTCACCCCCGGCCCCTCTCCCAGAGGGAGAGGGGAGATACGGAACCACGCAGCGGGCGAAGTCGGGGTAGACGACGCCTTCGACGGTTTCGAAGGAACAGAAGTATTCTTGACGGAACCAGCTTTCGCCCAGGGCGCGGCGTTCCTGGTCGAGGAACTTCGGCGTGATGCGCGGGCACTGCTCGGCGGTGATCTGGATGCGAGCCCAGTCGTCGCCCCCGCGGGCCCAGGCGTCGTGGAACCAGCCGCGCTTGCCGAATGGCGTGGACAGGGCGATCAGCCGGCCGTCCGACACCGCCATCATCGGACGCACCGTCCGGTAAAGATCATCCGGCACGCGCGCGGCCTCATCGATCACCAGCAGATCGACATGGGCGAAGCCGCGGATTGTGTCCTCCCGGCACGGCATGCAGACGATGCGGCTCTCGTTTTTGAGTTCGAGTTCCTCGCAGGTCTGGCGCTCGAGCGAGAGCGAGCCCAACCTTTGATGATAGTAGGTCATCAGGCGGAACATTTCTCGCGATTGCCGTAGGCTGCGCGAGAGCAGGAGGATGCGCGTCATGGGCCGGGTGAGCGCCTCGACGAGGCCCATGATGGCGACCACGGAGGTTTTGCCTGCCTGGCGCGAGCAATTGAGCAGCAGGCGTTTGTGATCGCCCGTGATGACGTCGATTTGCCACGGGTCGGGCGTGAGTCCGAGCGTGTTCATGACGCGGACAGTTGTGTCGTGGATTTCGTTGTTGGACATGGCGTATCTCCCAGATTCTCGTCAAGCCGGGCGCGGCTCCACGTCGTCGAGCGGGGTGAGGCGCGGGCGGGCATGTTGTTGCTTGCGAAGTTGTTCGGCCAGTTCCGGCAGGTCGCAGATGGCGGCGGTGAATTTCTGGGTGGGCAGGACCCAGTAGTTGGCTTGCTCGCGCTTTCCGCCATGCACGCGCGTGCTGGTGATGTCCAAACTCACGCGGGCGCGATCAAGGGTGGCACGCGAGAACCGGTGGGCCTGGGCGGCTGCCCAGATCTCGCACGTGGGGCGCGGGCCGTCCTTCAAAAAGTTCAGCAGAAACTCCTGGGCGCGCCGACGCATGTGAAAGCGCTGCGGCGTGCCGACGAGCACATCATGGTCGTCGAACGTGCTAACGCCTTTCCAGACGATGTGGGCGGCGGTGGATGCGGCGGTTTCGATGGCGTAGGCCAGGCTGACCTGCGGCGGGTCGAGGTTGTTCTTCGGCTGAGTCAGGACGAACTGCTTCCCGCGGTACGGGTCGCGCGCGACCAGCCAGGCGACCCGGCAGCTGGCGATGAAGCCGATCGAACAGAGCCCGCGATACAGCGCGTTCGTGCCCGAACTCTTGTTGAGGTGGCGGATCAACTGGATGGCACAGCCGTGCGTTTGGGCCAGATCCGCGAGCGGCGCCAGGGCGGCGCGCACACTGTGATCGGAAGCGGGGTTCACCTTGGCATCGAGAAACGACATGATCGGGTCAAGCACGACGTAACGCGCGCAGCTGGCGGCGATGGCGTCTTCCAAACGATGCAGCTGGCCTGGCAGACGCAGGAACTCCTCGCCTGGAATCCGTTCGTAAACCTGCACGCGGGCCAGGTCGGCGCCGGCGGCGCGCAGGCGGCCATGGACGGTGTCGCGCGCTCCATCCTCGGCGTTGAGGACGATCACCGATGCCGGTTCGCCGCCCGGCGAACCGTCCGGAAACGGCCTGCCCGTGGTGATGCGGGCGCACAAATCGAGCGAGAGCAGAGATTTACCCAGACCAGGATCGCCGTCAAGGATGGCCAAATGCCCGCTGGCAAGTCGGCCGGGCCAAAGCCAGCGCACCTCGAGCGCGGGAAGTTGATCAAGGGTGAGAAAGGGCATGGATCGCTCCGCTGAAAACGCAAGGAAATTGTTCAGCGTTCATTGGAACATTTCTGGAAGAGAAATTCGATGTCGGTTGGGATACCCCCCGCGCCCCGTGAGAAGTCCTCGAAAAAATCGCCTGAAGATGCGAGCTGCCTTTAGGTTGCGCCGGAGGCAGGACTTTTCACATCGACCGAAAAACCGGGCGCGAGTGCAACCTGGCGAATCAGCAAGCCGGGAAGCAAGCTCCGGAGGTGGTGCCGCCTTGCGGTTTTCAACCCGCCCTCTTGCCAATCAGCCTCGTGTTCGTCATACTGCCTTCACCCGTCGTCGCACGGGTACGGTCGCCTGCATTTCCACTGAAAGGATCAGTCATGTTCAAACGAATGATCTTGGGATTGATCTTGGCGCTGACGCCAAGTGTTGCCATTGCGCAGACTCAGGAGAACTATCTGCCGGCCAAGAGTCAGCTTTATTTTCGCTTCGACGGCATGAAGAAGCACAAGGCGGATTACGACAAGACAGCCGTCGGCAAGATGATGCAGGGCGAGACCGGAAAATTCCTGGACGAGCTGTGGAAATGGGCCTACGAGCAAATCCAGAATGTCGCCCAGAAGCAACCCAAGGTCGGCCCGCTTCTTCGCGACTTCACCAAGCTTCTGGGCACGATGTACCAGAACGGCGTCGTCGTCGGCGTCGGCGCCGACAAGGTCATTCCGCCCTCGGTGCAAGCCGTCCTCGTATTCCCGCAGGGGGCGGGGGAATCAGGCACGCTCATTCCGCTCATCCAGCGCATTGCCGAGGAAACCAAGGCGGATGTCAAGAACACCAAGGTCGGCAATCGCTTCATCAACACGACGAGCATCGAATTCCTGCAAGTCGGCTGGTGGGCACAAGGCGCTGACGCGATCCTCTTCCTCGGCACCACCGATCCGGTCGCCTATGCCAAGGACATCGATGCCAAGAAAACCGGCCTGGCCAAGCATCCCCTTTACAAGAAAGTGGCGGCGTTCAAGGAATTCAAGACGGTCTCGCGCGGCTTCTTCGACGTGACCGGCGTCCTCAACGTCGCGGCCGACATCGCGCCGCCCGCGGGCAAGATTATCGACGACCTCGGCCTGAAGGGCTTGAAGAGTGTTACGTTTGCCCAGGGCTTCGACGGCCTGAGCGAACGGTCCGTCGTGGATGTCGATATGCCGGGGCCACGCAAGGGGCTTTTGAGCTTGACCAGTCCAAGGAAGATCAGTTTGCAAGACCTCCCGGCCCTCCCCAACGATGTGAGCGGATTCTCCGCCAGCAGCATCAAACTGAACAAGAGCTACGACGTATTGGTGACCGCGGTGGACAACGTCGTCCGCATCTTCGACGCCAACAAGGCCGACGACATCAAGGGGGCGATCAAGGACTTTGAAGGCGCAATTGGTCTGGATATCGAAAAGGACCTGTTCGACCATTTCGGGGACATGATCGTCACCTACAGTTCGCCGTCGGATGGGATCCTCGGCACCGGGTCCGTCGTCGCGGTCCAAGCCAAGGACGGCAAGAAGATCGTGACCGCCATCGAGAAGCTCATCAAGGCGATTCCCGTCAATCCGGGCGGCAAAGTCTTCTTGAAAAAGGTGGATTATCACGGCGCCGAGATCATCCAGCTGCGGTTGGTCGGTCAGGCCAACGCCCACCTGGCGAGTTTCGGGGTCTACAAGAACTGGTTCGTATATTCAAAATATCCGGCGGCCATCAAGGGATTCATCCTGAGGCAAAAGGGAAGTCTGCCCGCCTGGAAAGCCGACGCGGAGTTGACGAAGGCGCTGGCCAAGTTCCCGGCGGAATTCAACTCGATCCAGGTGTCCGACCCGCGGCCGATGATACAAACGATCGTGGCGATCCTGCCGGTGGGGTTGGACATTGTCAACACGCTCGGCGGGATGGGCGCCCAGTTCGGCGTGGTGCCGGGTTTCAGGCCGTTTGACCTGGAGTTGATCCCGAACGCTCAAGAAGTGACGCGGCACCTGTTTCCCAATGTGACGGTCGGAACGGACAACGGGAAGCGGATTCGCAGCGAATCACGCGGGTCGCTGTTGTTGCCGTTCTGAAGCCCAGGGGTGAGCGCAGCGAACCCCTGGGATAACGATTACCACCCAGGGCTTCATGCCTGTAAGACCCGTTCGTACACGGGGAAGCTGCCCTGGCGTTCGAAGACGCGCTCGTAAAACGACATCAGGGCGGTCGCGTCGGAAGACACCTGGGCAGCGTAGCAAGTGATCTCGTCGTCATCGGTCAGGCGATTGGCCGCCCAGCTCAGCAAATCCATGCCCACCGGAAAGATATTCCGATCCGGCCTCGTCACGAAGCTGAACAGTCCCTTGATCCGCTTCGTGGTCATGCCTTCGGTGCCGAACGCCCCGAGACGAAAGCATGGCATCGACGAATCCACCGCCCGAGGGTCGGCGTAGTCGGCGTTGGTGATGAGCAACCCCGCGGCCTGCGGCGTGCGATCCGTTCGCCCGCGTAAGACGAAAAGCGATTCGGGCGAAAGCCAGGGATTCTTGAAAAGGGCGTCCTTCAAGGCGGCAGCACTGCCCACGCGGAATACAGTCGGATCAAGGTCGTAAATCGCCGGCACGTCCTCCTCGGTCGCCCGGCCAATCGTGCTCGTTTGCTTGGCCGATGGCGTCGGCATGTTCTCGAACGCCAGCACGTAGTTCACCATCTCGCGCGCCAACACGAATTTGTGCTTCTGAAAAAAGGCGTTAATCGTCGGCCAGTCCTTGCGGTAGGTGCTGAAGACTTTCCGTAGGCCGCGGCGTTTCATGGCCTCAAGAGTCTGCGCGAACAGCACGTCGGCCATCACCTCCTGGCCCGGGAGGCACCAGGGGTAGCCGACGCGGCCATTGGTCTGAAAAGTGCAATAACCGACGACCGTGCCGCCGACCTCGGCGTAAAGGCGCGTGCCGGGATCGAAACCCGCGGCCTGGGTGCGCCGCTGAATTTCCACGATGGTGGCCGGTTTGAACTTGGTCAGGCCCGCGCCGGCGGTGTTGTATATCTTCATCTGCGAGGCTTCATCGCCTGCTTGAAAATAACGAATATTCACGATGTGCGACTCCCGTCCACCGACAGGGCGAATGAGGGACGCCTTCACACTACCCAAACCGAATCTGGTTCGCAAGAGCGCGCCCCCATTCACAATAACATACAAATGCGAAGCGTGCGCGCCTTCTCGATTGGAAACCCCGGGGGCCCTTGCGTGCCGTTTCGCGCTCCCAGCCCCGCGCATACAATAGATGCTGAAGGTGTTCGTGAACTGATAGGAGAACGACGAATGCACCCACGGATTGATCTGCTCCTCGCCCTGGCCCTACTCGCCGCGGCGGCATGGCCACTCCAGGCCGGCGACTCCGACGCGGCCGCCCGGGGCAAAAAAGCGCTGGAAACGCGCGCGTTCACCCCGTCCCCCTGGCCTTTTGCCGCTTACGACAACGTCTGGAAAGCCTGGACGCCGAAGCTCGACAAGAAGCCCACCGATTACGATCGCGCCTTCCGCGAACACTACGGCCTCCACGCCGCCCCCTATGAAAATGGCAAATACCCGATGGGCCTTCGGCCCGGAACCTTTCTGCTCTTCAAGGGACTCACCACCGATTGCATGTTGTGCCACGGCGGTTCGATCCTTGGCAAAAGCTACGTCGGCCTGGGCAACTCCTCACTCGACATCCAGGCGTTCTTTGAGGATCTCAACCGCACCGCTGGCATCGCGCGCAAGTTGCCTCACACGTTCAGCAACGTGCGTGGCACCAGCGAAGCCGGGGCGATGGCGGTGTTCCTGCATTCCTTTCGCAATCCTGACCTGAGCCTACGCCTGACGACGCGCCATAAGTGGGAACTGAAGGACGACCTGTGCGAAGACGTGCCCGCGTGGTGGCTCTTGAAAAAGAAAAAGACGATGTACCACACCGGCGGCGCCAACTCCCGCTCCGTGCGCTCGATAATGCAATTCATGCTGACGCCGAACAACTCCCTGGCGACCTTCGAGACGGAAGAGCCGGTCTTTCGCGACATCCAGGCCTACATCCTGAGCCTGGAGGCGCCGAAATATCCGTTCCCGATCAACGCCAAACTGGCGAACACCGGCCGCAAGCTATTCGTCAAAAACTGCGCCAAATGCCACGGCACGTACGGCGAGGATTGGACCTATCCGAACAAGGTCATCCCGCTAAAAGAAATCGACACCGATCCGGCACGCTACCACGGCCTGCCCGTGGCGCTGGGCGAATTTTACAACGAAAGCTGGTTCGCCAAGGAAAAACCCGCTGGCTACAAGTCGATGCAAACCGCAGGGTATCAAGCCCCACCGCTCGACGGCGTCTGGGCCACCGCTCCCTACTTCCACAATGGCAGCGTGCCGAGTCTGTACCACGTGCTAAACTCGAAAGCACGGCCCAAGATTTTCACGCGTTCCTTTCGCACCGACGAAGCCGATTACGACAAGAACAACGTTGGCTGGAAGGTACAGATACTGCGAGCAAGCCCAGGAACGAATGTCCCTGGAATCGAACGCCGAAAGGTCTACGACACGACGCAACCCGGCCGAGGCAACGGCGGACACACGTATGGCGATGCGTTCACGGACGACGAGCGGCGTGCGGTGGTGGAGTATTTGAAAACGTTGTGATCCGTCTCCCCGTTTAGCGCCCGCAGGCGTCTTTCGTTCGCGTGTCGCCGTGACGCGGTGGTGGAGTATTTGAAAACGTTGTGATCCGTCTCCCCGTTTAGCGCCCGCAGGCGTCTTTCGTTCGCGTGTCGCCTTGGCGTCAAGCAACCGAACGCCGGGCGCGGGCGCTAAACGAATGAAAACTCACTTCGTCGGCCCACTCCCCACATACTTCTCCAGCCACGCGAAAAACTCGCGATGCCACAGCCGCGAATTCTGCGGCTTCATGATCCAGTGGTTCTCGTCCGGGAAATAGACGAACCGCGACGGCACGCCCTTGATGCGCAGCGTGTTGTAATACTCCATCCCCTGCGTCACCGGCACGCGGAAGTCCTTTTCGCCGTGCATGACCAAAGTGGGTGTCTTGAAGTTCTTGGCGAAGCGCTGCGGGTTCTGCTTGTCGATCTTCGATTGATCGCCGAACGGCAACGCGCCGAGCGGCCGTTCCCGGCTGCGCACGAAATCGGACGCCATCATCGAGTGCCAGTTGTAAACGCCGGCGTGGCAGACCATCGCCTTGTAGCGGTCGGTGTGCCCGTTGAGCCAGGCCATCATGTATCCGCCGTAGCTCGCCCCCGCGGCGGTGGTGCGCGTCTTGTCGATGTACGGTTTGGATTCCATGTAATCGGTCGCCTTCATGACATCAATGAAGGGCTTGGTCGCCATGTCGCCGGTGATCGAGTCGCAAAACTTCTGCCCGAAGCCCGAGGAGCCGTGAAAGTTCGGAATCGCGACCACGTAGCCCTTCGACGCGAACAGATGGGCATTCCAGCGATAATGGAAGTCGGTCGTGATCGCGTTATGGGGCCCGCCGTGGATCATCATCAGGCACGGCCATTTCTTGGTCGCATCGAATTTCGGCGGATAGACGATCCACATCTGCACGTCGTCGTTGTCGGCGCCCTTGTAGGTGACGTTCTTGACTTCGCCGAGGTCCCACTGGGAAACGAGGTCCGCGTTGAATTTCTCCAACGGCTTGGTTCCCAAAGGAGGATCAAACACGGCATGTCCGCCCTCCAATTTGAGTTTCGCCGCGTCGCCCTTTGGTATGACAATTTGCAATGTTCCAGGCAAACCGAAATGGGAACGAACGAATGCACCCATCATGCCTTTGGAAACTGCCAGGTCGCGGTCCGAATGCCCCGATGTTAGCGCCAGGAGGATTCCTGCGCCCCGCACAGCGGCCATCCCAAGTCGATGCTGGCCTTGATCCTCCATCTCAAAATAAACGCCACTTACGCCCAAGTCGTCCTGAAGCCAATCGAATCTGCTCACGGAACGATCATATTGCGGCTTGATTCTACCCGTGGCAAAAGTAAGGAAATCGTGATCTTCAAGCTCCTCGGGGAATTTCCGGGTTTTTCGGTCCAGCCACAACAGCCGACGCGTGTCAGCATAAAAAAACTTGTTCTTTTGGCGAAGAAAACCGACATGACGCCCATCCGGACTATATTTTGGACTCGTATCGTTCGCGGGATTGTCGAGCGTGATGTTTTTGGGCTCCACCCCCGGCTTACGCCGGGGGCTCGGTTGGATCGGCATCACGTAGAGGTCGAGGTTGTAATCCATGCCGAGTTCCTTCGCTGACTCGGACGTGAAGCAGATTTCCTTGCCGTCGGGGGACACGTCATAGTCGGTTGAGGTGCCGCCGCTGACGGGCAGACTTCGTTTGACGCCCGCGAAAAGGTTTCGGTGACTTCCGTTTTCAACGTTCACTGCAAACACCACGGGCCGTTTGCCGTCGGCGATCCACTTGTCCCAGACGCGATACAGCGCGTCGTCGATGATGTAGGCTTGCACCTTGTCGGCTTTTTTCGCTTTCGCCTTTTCGAGATAGCTGGCGTCATCGGGCGTATCGGGCCAGGTCCAGACGACGCAGTAGATCGTCTTGGAATCGGCGCCCCACTTGAGGCCTGACGCGTTCATCGGCAATTTCGAGACCTGCCGCGCCTTGCCGCCGTTGGGGGAGATGACGTGGATTTGTAGGTCAGGCTTTCCAGCCTGACGCTTTTCGCCGCCCGCGTCAGGCTGGAAAGCCTGACCTACGCGCGTGAACGCAATGTTCTTTCCATCAGGCGACCAAATCGGGCTGGTGGAGCTGGCCTTGTCCTTTGTGAGTTGCTTCTGCGTCTTGCCATCGGTGGAGCAGAGCCAGATTTGCGTGTTGCTGTTGTTCTGTTCCATGCTGAACGTGGTGACATCGACGGCGACCCACTTGCCGTCCGGGGAGATGGACGGCTTGCCCAGGCGTTTGACCTTCCAGAGGTCTTCGAGCGTGATCGGTCGTTTTTTTGGAGTCTGAGCGTTGACAGGTAGGCAGACGAAAAACGTGATGGCGATCAGAAAAAAATAGCGGTATGGCAACATGGCGTCCTCTTGGGGGCGTGGCAATGGAAATCGATTGCCCCAAGGGTAACGCAGGTGACGCGGCGTTTCAAGGATTTTGTTTAGCGCCCGCAGTGTGCCTTGCGAACGCGCGGCACATTAGGGGCGCTAAACGAAGACGCTTACCACTTCGTCATCAACCCGATGTCGAACGTGCTCGCCACGGTACGGTAGACCCACCAGGCGGCCGAGCGGTATTCGCAGTGGATCTTCACCTGAGCGTGGGAGTTGATGACGATCGAGTCGGCTGGTTCGATGAAGTCGATGCCGACGAGGAACACCTGGCCTTGCGGTTCGAGCTGGTTCGTGGTGGAGGTGGGCTTCACCGCGAGGGGCCCGCCGGCCTTGGTGGTGAGCTGGATCGGCACTGTCTTGGCATCAGCCTTGGGTAGCTGGCTGATCTTGCCCTGCCAGGTTCGTCCGCCATGCCCCTGGACGCGGATAGTCGCCAGCAGCGGGTTCTGGGCGGTTGCCTTCTTGTAGTTCTCGCGCAACAACTCATAGTCGGCCGGCGAAAGCGGCGCGAGGACGCGCAGTTTGTTCTTGTCGCCGATGGAGCAGAAGACATTGTTCTGCTCGCGGTCCCAGCCTTTGCCGATCTCGTCGATCGTGGGCAGCCCGATGACGACGCCGTCGCGCGGCGCGCGCAGCACGAGCTTGCTGGCTTCCAGTACGATGTGCTGATAGTTCGCGTTCGCCTTACGCACCTCGGCCTCGGCCCGGGCGCGCTGGTCGCGCAAATTGTTCTTTTGCATCCCGTCGGGTTCCTTGCCGATCTGTTCGTCATAGGTCCGAACCAGATTCGTCTGAATCTCCAGTTGCGCAAGCGCCAAGTCACGTTGTTTTTCCAGCTCATAGTTGGCGAACTCCGCCAGCAGCTTGCCCTTCTTGACCTGATCGCCTTCCTTGACGTGAATGACCTTGAGAATGCCCGGCACCTCGACGGCGACCTGCGCGATCTCGGTCGGCTGGACCTGTACGAAGCCGCGCTCGCGGATGCGCGTCACCGGCAGCGGCACGAAGAACACGGCAAACAGAACCGCGGCCACGACGCAGGCACTGATGGTGACTCGGACTGGTTTCATGTCGGGCAACCTCCCTCGTTTGCGCGTGTTCTTGATTAGCCGATACATCGGCCAGCCGATCATCGACGCCAGCGCCCCGACCGCCAGCATTTCGCTGATGACTTCGAGCTTGTACGGCTTCAAGAACGTGGCCATGAATTTCAGGATGACGAACGTGATGACCCAGCGGTAGACGTAGCTGATGATGGCGAAGGTGAGGAAAAGAATCTTGCGATGCATCTCCATGTAGCCTTCGGGCTGAACCTCGATCCCCAGGCACCAGTCCATGGCCAGGTTTTGCAGGTAGCGATTGGCGCGGTCGCGCAGGTTCGGGATTTCGATCCAGTCGGCCAGGACGTAGTAGCCGTCGTAACGCATCAGCGGATTGCCGTTGAAGAGGACCGTGCTGACCGAGCACACGACCATCAAGTTCAAGCACAGGTTGTTGATGAACGGCTCGCTCGGCGTGTTCCACCAGATGAACGTCGCCGCGGCGGCGATCATCAACTCGACGTAAATCCCGGCAAAGCTGATGAGGATGCGATGCCATTTGTTGGGCAAGCGCCAGGCGTCGGAGACGTTGCAGTACATGGCGGGGGAAAGGCATAACAGCAGGAAGCCCATCTCGTGGACCTCGCCGTCGAACGCCTTGCACGACAGGCCATGCCCGAATTCGTGGATCACCTTGACCACGCCCAGGGCGATCCACAGGTACATCATGTTCTTGAACGTGAAGTAGCTCTGGAACGAGGGCAATCGGCTATAGAACGTCTCGAAGTGCGTCAGCACCAGAAGGCCGGCGGAGACCATAAAGAGGATGCTGGCCAGCAGAAATAGTTTGGTAAACATCCACCAGAGATAAGGCAGCATTACCTTGAGCGTCTTCTCGGGATCGAAAACCGGAATCTTGATGTAGAGGATGTTGGTGAGCGTCTGCATCCATTCCTGCCGGACGCGCTTGGTGCGGTGCTCGTACAACAGCTTGCCGGCTTGCGGCGATTCGTTCTGGACCAGGCCCATCGTGAGAAGCTGCTGGCCAAATTGCTCGAGGTCTTCGAGTCGCAGGCGCTCGGGGCGGAAGCGATTTTCGAATGCCTTCTGCGCGTCGTCGAGGGTATGGTTCCCGTCCATGAGCGTGAGCAAATAATGCTCCTGCTCTTTGAAGCGGTAATAGCGCAAGGAAACGGGATCTTTGACGACGTAGTAGGTGCGCCCCTCGTAGCGCTGCGGCACGATGGTCAGGTCGGACCGGCGCAACAGCCGCACGAGCTTGCGTCGTTCCAGATCGCTGGCGGGAGCGGAGTTTTCCATGGCGGCAATGTCGTGTTTAACCGCTCGCCTGGGGCGAGCGTGAACCGATCCGCTCGCCCAAAGCGAGCGACTAAACAAACTTATTACTCAATCACGATCGTCACCGGGCGCCCGGCCTCGAAGCGGCCATTCGGGTAGCGTTC
This sequence comes from Planctomycetota bacterium, assembly GCA_016191165.1. GTDB lineage: Bacteria > Planctomycetota > Planctomycetia > Gemmatales > Gemmataceae > SIAQ01. Next base: position 67,862 of record JACPPF010000015.1, on the reverse strand, counting down.
GGAGACCGGGTTCTGCACCTCGAAGCCGATGCGCGTGTGGCGCGTGCTTGGGTCGAGCGCGTGAGTTTTCAAGGTCATGCGAACGCGCTCGATGCGGTGCTCGCTGACTTCCTTGGAGGTCGGGATGGGCCACACGTAGATCTTCTGACCGCTGGCTGACACGGCGAAGGAGTTCGGCCCGCCCTTGCCTGCGTCCGGCGAGAAGGCGGCGCAGGCGACGGGCAGGCGGTCCCGGGCCGCGAACTGGCGCACCTCGAAGGCGCGCGCCCCGGAGTCCGGTGTGCGCCAGAGTTGCAGCCGGCCATCCGGAGCGCCGGCGGTCAAGATCAGGGAACTGTCCGGCGAGAAGATGGCCAGGGTCTCAAACGGCGTCGAATTCTGGGGCACGGTAAGTGTCTGCTTGAGTTCATGCGTTTGCACGGAGAGAAGCTGCAACGTCTTGCCGAGATCGAACAGCATCCATTTACCGTCGCGGCTCACCCCGAGATTGGGCACGTTGCCCTCGCGATGCCGAACCGGTTTTCCCTCGGCCGCGGCTCCGTTTTCCTTGAGCGTCCAGACCCGCAGCGTCTTGTCGCGCCCCGCGGAGACCAACTTGCACTGCGGCGTGAAGTGCAGCGAGGTGACCGCGTCGTCATGGGCGGCGGCCACGCCGTTTTCCGGGACGAAGCCGTAGCGCGTCTTGCCATCGGCACTGGAGCGAATGGTGATCGAGCCGTCGGATGCGCCGGACGCGAACACCGCGCCATCCGGGCTGAACGCCAGGCTCGTGACGGCCACGTCGTTGCCGTGCGCCTTCTCGATCTTGATCGGCGCGGCGTCCTTCGCGTCAAGGTCCCACAAATAGATGGCGCCATCGGTGCAACCGGCGATGCAGAGGTTCTTCTCGGCCGCGTCGGGCGAGCAGACGACCACGCGCACCGGCGCATCGTGTTCGAGCGTACGCAGAGGCGCGAGCGATGTCGTGGACCAGACGCGCACCGATTGATCCTCGCTGGCCGAGACGATCTTGCGATCCTTGCTCACCGCCACGCTGGTCACATCGCGCGCGTGCCCCGGGAATTCGTAGACCGGCTTTTCGAGAATCATCGGTTCAATCGTTGCCGTCACGTGCGGCCGATCGCGCAGGTGCGTGAAGTATTGCTCCTCGATCTGCGCCTCGGCCATGAGTTTTTCGAGGTTCTGGACGATCATGACGGGGTCGAGTTGTTTGACCGCGTAGCCGCGCTGCCGCAGGATGGTCTTGACCGTGGCGAGCTTGTACGGCAGGACCGCGCGAATTTCGTGCATGCGCAACTTGATGTCAGCCTGTTTTTTTTCCTCCTCGGCAACCTGAAGCAGGTGGTATTTAGAGTCCTTTTCATACTTCAATTTGAAATACGTGAGCTTGTGGGAGCCAAACTCCTCGTCCGACATGGCGCCGGCTTCCCATAGCTTGATGGCGCGGACATATCGAACGCGCCCTTCCAGTTCCCCCTGCACGGAGGCCTCATGCTCGGCAATGGCGCCGTTGACCTTGGCGATTCGGACCAGCACCTCCCCGAGCGCTTCAGCCGGTTCGATCATCGCGAGCATCTGGTTCTGCCGGATGGTCTCACCTTCGTAGATGCGGCGATAGAACTTGACGAACTTGTCATTGCCCGCGTGAATCGTGGCGGAGTAGTACGGCTCGGCAACGAACGCGGTGGACCCGGCAGCCAGCACGGCGGCGTCATCGACCTGTTCACCGATGAAGAGCACGCGGCCGTTGACGAGGCTAGGTACTTCTTCTTGCTCGATCGGATTCAGGGTACCATGAAGCACCGTGGGATCAATCGCCGGGCGCGGGAGGTTCGGGATATGCGGAAACTTGGCGGCTGCGAACAGGTCGGCGCCAAGGGTCGTCAAGGCCGCGACCTTGGGTTGGCCTGGACCGTGTTGGTCATCATCGTAGGTTGTGGGATTCTTGAATTCACTCAGCAAGCCGGAATACCAGATGCCGCCCATGAACAGGCCGGCGCCGAGCATCACGACCAGAAAGATTCGCCCCATGAGAAAACTCCTTCAGCCGATTCAAAGAAATAGGGGATGCATCATTCCTTCACCCCTCTGCCTCTGGGAGAGGGGAAAAAAATCACCAGCCATATGGAAATACGACCTTTTCGTAGGCGAATTCCCAGACGCCGTAAAAGAGCGAGTAGCCCATCGGGCGATCGCCGCAGCGGATGCGCGTATGGATGCCGCTGCCGCTCAAGAGAAGTCGGGCCGGGACTTGTTCGCCGGCGGGAATGTCCTTGCCATGAAGGCGAGCCGAGGCCATGACGACCGGTTCGGCCTCGTTGTTATCGTTCTTTTCCGCGCTGGCTTGCTTGGCGATCTTGTCCTTGCGTAGCTTGGCGCGATAGGAGCGGGTCGGCTCCGACAGGAACAGGATGTCAACGTCCAGCTCTTTGCCGGGCGGGATCGACTCGAACGCCCGATTCACTTGCCCCACGTGCTTTTGCGGGATCTTCAGCTCGATCTCCCAGTCAGCGATCTTCGGATGCTCGGCATCGGTGGCGCCGATGCGGATGAGCGGGTCGCCCGGCTTGACGGTCTTGCCCAGGAGATTCTCGCGAAAATCGGCGCTCAGCACGATGCCGGACTTCGGCGCGGTGACCGTGAAGAAGCCCGGATCGCTCAGGTTGGCGTTGGTGCGTTGCTTCAAACGATTGAGAGCCTGGATCTTGACCCGCTTGTTGAGCTTGGCCCGTTCGACCTCGACGTTGTGATCGTTCTTGTTCGCCTCAGCGGGGTTTTCTGAACGAGGCGTGGGCGAGTTGATGATCGGGTCGAAGCTGGCGATTTCACCTTGAAGGTCGCGCACCTCTTTGGCGAGGTCGAGATCGAACAGCGTGAAGAGCGGTTGCCCCCTGGTCACCTTGCTTCCCGACTTGAGGCCCGGCGTGATTTCCTCGACCTTGCCGGCGCGGGGCGAGAAGACATAAATGCGATCGCTCGGCAACGCCTGGGCGTCGGCCTCCATCTTGAGCGGGAAGGGCACGAAGATCATTGCGAGGATCAAGATTACCACGGCCGTCGCGATGAGGGCGGTGATCGCCTTGGCCTTGCCTCCCAGGCCGTCCTGCACGTAGGCCAGCGGGCCCCAGATGAAACGCATCGGAATGCGATGGTGTTCGAGTGCGTTGTAAAGCGAGGGCCCCGCGTGTCGGCCAACTACTTCCAGGCGGGCGAGTAGTTGTTCCGGCATCAGCGTTGTTTCAAAGCATTCCATCATCAACGCCGAGCGGGCGGGGCGTTTCTTTTCCTTGTCGCGTTCCTCGATCAACGGCATGACGACGAGAATCTTGCTGTTGCTTTCCTGCAAATAGGCGTCGAGGGCATGAACGACCTTGGGCGGGAGGGATTCGTCCTTGGTCCCGGTGTAGACGAGTTTCTCGCCCCAGGCGATGACGGCATCAAAGAGGGCCCGCATCAGCTGAACGAGGTTCGAGCGTTTCTCGACCACGTCCGCGCCGCTGATCGCTGTCACCGCGCACTTGTCCGACGAGCGCGTCGCGACGCTGATGCGGTCAACCTCGATCAAACGACGCGCTTCGTTGGCGATGAGGTACGCGACCTCGGTCACGTGCAGCGAGCCGTGAATCTGACGCGAAAACGATTCGAGCTTGAGCCACATTTCTTGCTGGCCGAGCATCGTCCGAAGCTGATGGTTGCGCTGGAAGATCGACACAAACGCGGCCAGGCGCACCAGGAATTGGAACAGGTTTTGAAAAACGTTGGCGTCACGGTTGGGTTGCTGCCAGACCTCGACCAGGCCGATGACTTGCTTTTCCTGGAGGATTGGCGCCAGCAGGATGACGTGGTCAGTCGGATTGCCGGCGACCTGCTCGCCGCCGAAGTTATGGCTGAACTGTGGCCGGATGATGCCCCCTTTGGCCTGCAGCGCCGACTGGCGCAGCAGTTCGTCGTGCATGGGCTTGGCTTCCGGCGAGCGGTCCAGGCCGACCTCACGAAGGTTGATCTGGCATTGCAACTGCAAGTTGCCCTGTGGCGTGCGGATCCAGACGGCTGCGGCGCTGCCCTGCAAAGCAAAATAGACGCGCTGCAGGAATTCGGTGTAGAAAACCGGCGGTTGCAAATCCGTCTCGGCAAGCTGGGCGATCTCCTCGGTGAGCTGATTCACCTGACGCCGGGCTTGCTCAATCTGGGCCGCCTCGAGCTGGCTGGTCGAGGATTGGTTGGACTGCTGATTGTGTTCGTTGCTCATCGGATTCCTCGGGAGGCATGGGCGTGCGCTTGCGGGCGCGATTCATTTCTACAAGATAATCAACGTTCTCGACCGGCGGTTGTGACGTGCTGGCCTTTTTTTCTACCTTGATCGTACAACAAAAGTGAACCGGTTCCAATGTAAGTCGTTGAAGTTGACATGAAAAAACCAACCCGCATCGAACGCGAATTCGGCGTTCCCGTTCCAGGTGAAATCCTCGAACCCGAGCAATGGACGCGCACTGCCTTGAAGAAACTGCCAGTTCACGGGCCACTCGACCTGGTCAGCCTGTTCGGGCGGAAGGCCCCGCTGATCGTCGATCTCGGTTGCGGTAACGGGCGTTTCTTGATTGGATCGGCACTTGAGCGGCCGGAGTTTGACCATATCGGCATCGATATTCTTCCGATGGTCCTTCGGTACGCAACCCGGCGTGGCAACCAGCGTGGTCTGGGCAATCTGCGTTTTGCCGCCATCGACGCGCAGCGTTTCGTAGGCGAGTTCCTGACAACGCAAAGCGTCCGCGAGGTGCATTGCTACCATCCGCAACCGTTTCACGATGCCCGCGACATGGAAAAACGCCTGCTCACGCCGACGTTCCTGGTTCAGGTTTTTCGGATCCTCGAGACGGGCGGGCAGTTCTTCGTTCAGACGGATAACACTCCCTACTGGGAATATCTTACGCGAATCGCGTCCGTTTTTTTTGCGTTTCGCGAACAGTCAGGCCCCTGGCCCGATGCACTGGCAGGACGCACCCGGCGGGAGATCATCGGGATTGCGCGCGGCTATGCAATTCACCGCGGCGTCGGCGTCAAGCGGGCTGACCTGTCCGAAGGCCGTGTTGCGGAATTGGCCGGGACGTTGCCGGCGCCAAAGTTTGACGCGGGCCCACGGCTCAAAGACCTGGATCGCCTGGAGTCCGAGGGCGGCGCCGCTCCAGGACCCAGGCCCCGACGCCGAGGGCGATCCAGCCGACCATGCCCGCGGCGAAGAAAATGACGCCAACTTCGGTTTGCGCGAATACCGTCGGCCCGATCGGCGGCCGTTCCTCGTTGTCTTCTGGGTCGTTTTTCATCTCGGGAAACCCGCGGTCCTTCCACTCTGGCAAATCCTCGGGTTGCCGTTCCGGCCTTGGCGGTTGATGCTCCTCATCTTGCGGTTGCCAAAAGACTACCACCAGCTGGCCGGCCTGACCTGGCTGTTTCGGTTGAAACTTTCGGTTTGGCAAGATTGGGTCAACGGCATCTAGCTGCGCGGGGCAAACACCAGAATCGAAGCCAATGCAAGGCGGAGTCAGAAAGGACCAGACAAAAAAGAACGCTAACGAGATCGTGTTTCGCATGGAAAAACCTTATAGCGGTCTTCACGAGAAGTGGGCGAATTCGCGAGAATTCGGCGCCTGCCCGGTAATACCTTGGGCGGCGCTGTCGAAAAACACTGCTGCGGTCCCTGGTTTCACCATATTCGCGTTTCGCTCTGACGCAAGAGCCAGAACCACGTGCGGATTGGGCCTGGCTTCCCGCAGCCCATTCCTGCGTAATCGGAATTTTTGGAAAAACCTGCTTCTTTTTTTTCTTTGTCGGTTTTTATGACCTAGGTTTGCCTTGATGGGGCGCATTAAGGCGCGCGCTCCCGGTGTACGTTTGGTCTCTTAAATAGGATTTCGCCGATGAAAATTCACCCTGGTAAAACCCAAGAACGCCGCGGCACGGCGGCGGTTGAGCTGGCGGTCTGTTTGCCCTTTCTCCTTGTTGTCGTATTTGGGATTTGGGAAGTTGGCCGCATGGTTCAGGTTCAAGAGTTGGTTGCCAATGCCGCGCGCGAGGGAGGCCGGCAGGCGGCGGCGGGTCAGACCAGCTCGACCGCGATCCGACAATATGTCGTGAGTTACCTCAACCGTAACGGCTTGACCGGCGTCGACATCAGCATGGTGACCTTGACCAATCTGACCACGCCGTCGGCCACGGAGCCGTCGGCCAGCAATCAGCTGGATCAGTTTCGCGTCACGGTGACGGTCCCGTACAGCACGGTGCGCTGGTCCACGGTGGCGCAAATCACGAGCACGTCCACGTTGACCGCCTCGTCGGATTGGTTTTCCATGCGCAACATGCCGGTCACGGTTTCCAACACCATCCCCACCAACTAAGCGAGGCCTCGCATGGTGCGTTCAACAAGCATAGGTTCACGGAGCGGCGCAACGACCGTCGAGTTGGCTGCCGTCATCTCGGTGTTCGTGTTACTGCTCTTTGGGATCCTGGAATTCTGCCTGGTGGTTTACACCTACAACGTCGTGCAAAACGCTTCGCGCGAGGGGGCGCGATATGCCGTCGTCAACTCCGTGGACACCACCATGGTAAGTGACACCCAGAATGTGGTCAAAACTTTCATGGGCGGCCTCGACACCAAGATGAAAAACTACAAGTGCCAGGTGTACCTGGCGGACGCCGCCGGCAATAACATCGGCCTGGCGACTGACGCCCAGTTTGGCGAATACGTTCTCGTGGATGTCCAGGTCGACTACGTTCCCCTGACCCCCGGATTGGGTTTCTTGACCAAGACATTCACGATTCGTTCCAAATGCGGCATGGGCAGCGAAGCGAACTGACCAGGCTCGGCCTGAACCATGATACGGGACCATTTGTTGACGCACGGCCGGTCGGCACATTGACGGCGGCCAGGCGAGGGAGAAGATTCATGCGACGGAAAATCCAACTCAGGAATCGGCGTGGTGCAATCGTGCCGCTGGTGGCAATTTGCCTGGTCGCGCTGCTCGGCATGGTGGCGCTGGCAATCGATATCGGCATGGTCGCGGTCGCCAAGACCCAGGCCCAAAACGCAGCCGACTCCGCGGCGATGGTCGGTACACGCACCTTCAATCAACAGGCCGGATACAATCTGTCCAACGTCCCCAAAACTGCCATCACGGCCGCGCAGGCGAACAAGATATTCAACGCGGCCATTACCACGGATCCAAACGCCATCACCAATCCCAGCGCCGACATTTACACCTCGGGGCAGGTGACCATTGAATGCGGTGGATATTACTATGTTTACGACGACAACAACGCCGCCGCGGAAGGCTTTCAAATCAAGATCCCCAACAAGATTTCCACCGAGCCTTACACGGCGGTGCGCGCCACCATCAACAGCACGAGCCCGATCTTTTTTGGCTCGGTCTTCGGCGCCAAGCCGTTCAACGTCAAGGCCACCGCCGTTGCCGCCCATCGTCCCCGCGATGTCATCATCATCATGGACCTCTCGGGGTCGATGCGGTTTCAAAGTTTGCCTGGCATCAACGTCAACAGCGGCACCGCCAGTCCGAGTTCCTCAAGCAGGGCGCGCAACAAGTCGATGAACCCCGATCCGGATTATCCACGTTTCGGGCCGTACTCGGACACCACCGGCGCCGCGCTCTGGGGCAATTCGTCCTATTCGACCGGTGCCGAATGGTGCGATCCGTCGAATATTTCGTACACCACCATTTCGGGCCCGCCCATTGCGGCGGATTTCATGTCCTCCGGCTCGACCCTTGCCTTTACGCGCGGTGCGGCCTCATTCTCCACCACGCCCGGCGGGGACGATTATCCCAAGTACGGCGGCAGCTATGTCGTGACGGCCGCTGGCTTCCTCAACAACGCCACCGACGAAACCACCCTCCGCAACTTCCTGAAGAATGGCATGGGCACCAGTTTCAATGGCTACACGGAGGGGCCGAGCTACTGGGGCAAGACGTTCTTCGTCTGGCCGCCCGATCCGCGCGGCAGCGACCTCAACGCCAACACGACCAGCAACCATGCCAACAACGGCGCCAAGGACTGGCGGCAGCGGTTCTTTTTCAAACAGAATACGGCAACCAACACGCTCTACTGGCTCGATCACAATAACATCCTGTTCAACCCTAGCGGCGCTCCGATGACGAACACATCGACCACAACGCCAATCATGCGGGACCCGGACACTTCCGTTTCGGTCACCGAGCGAGGCGCTTCCGTTAGCTACAGGCTGCGCATCAATTATGCCGCAATCTTGACCTGGCTCAAGCAGACTCCGGTCCATTTTCCCACCCAGCTCAACAGCGGACGTATCAAGTATTATGACGCCATTCCGGATGGTTCCGATACCGGTTTGAACAGCCGTTGGTGGTCGGGCAGTGGCCTGACCAACGATGAGAAATTCTGGAAGGCGTACATCGACTTCATGCTTGGCTACGTCGCAAACGGCAGCTCCTACAGCGCGACAAATGGCAGCAATGTTCCGAATACGGCTCTCATCGGTAACGGCGACTTCTGGAAATGGGGCAGCACAGCGATCAAGGTCAGTCAGCGACCGGACTGCAACCATCATGGCCTCATTAACAAGTCGGGCGGATACAGCAGCGGCGCCACCACGATCGTCGTTGATAACGTCAAGACCACCGGCGGAACGACCACCACGCCAACCGTCGGCAACTTTGTCCGCATCAACTACGGCAGCACGATCTACAAGGTGACCGCCGTGAGCACATCATCGGGAAACAGCACCCTGACCCTGGACACCGGTCTTGCCGTGTCCTGCGCCGACAACGACATCGTCCAGTTCTACACGGCCGTGCCTCGCTACATGGACCACGCCGACAACCCATATCGGCCGCGCCATCAGTTCTGGTTTGGTCCGCTCTCGTTTATCGATTGGCTGGGCAACTACAACACCCCGCAGTTCTGGTGGCCTGGCAACGTCCATGAGGCCCAGGCCTGGGCGTGCAAGGTTGGCATCTCGTCCGCGATCGACGACATCAAGAACAACCACCCCAACGATTACGTCGGCATGACTTTCTTCAGCAGCCCAAAAACCAGCGCCGGTGGCAGCGGCCAGCATAATCAGGCCGTCGTGCCCCTGGGGCGCGATTATCAGAAGCTGAAGGATTCGCTGTGGTTCCCACCCACGACCGTTGTAGGCTCGGTGTCCTATATCACCCCATACGATTCGGACATGGCCAACGTCCCGCGCGCCAACGGCGGGACCTGTCCCGGCATGGGATTCATGATTGCCTACAACCTCTTCAGCTCCAGCGTGTCCAACCTCCGAAATTACGCACAGCCCAGTGGAACCTACCGCGGCTACGCCGGCGGTCTGGGGCGGAAAGGCGCGGAACGCCTGATCATTTTTGAAACGGACGGTGCGCCGAATACGGGTGGTTTTGCCACGATCCAGGGAACCGGTTCAAACTCCTATTACAAAATCCGCATGAAGTACCCGACGAATGTCAGCGACTCGTCCAACGAGTTTCCTTCCGGCGGAACCTACGCCGACAACGACGTGTACAACGTGGTCAAGCAGATCTGCGCCATGACCACCGATACAACCCCTGGCTATTCGACGACCCGGAAGAAAGCCAAGGTCTACTCGCTCGGTTATGGGTCGTTTTTCGACCCGACCAATTCTTCCGCGGGCCAGACCGATGCGTTGGATTTCTTGCAAACCGTCCAGTATTATGGTAACGTTGCCACCAGCACCAGCGGGGCCAGTTTTCCCGATTGGCAACGCATTTACGGCGACACGACCACCCGGCAAAACCGCATGCGTGACGCCTTTACCAAGATCATGCAGGCCGGGGTACAGGTTTCCCTCCTCGAATAAACGATGTCAAACCAACCCGTCGTCCAATTCATGGAGGTGGTCAAGGATTATCCCCGAGGCATCCTCGGCCTTGACCGCCTCCGTGCCGTTGATCAGGTCAGCTTTCGCATCGAGCCTGGCGAGGTTTTCGGCCTGCTGGGCCCCAATCGCGCCGGCAAGACCACGCTCGTCAAGCTGCTACTTGCTTTATGCCAGCCCACGCAGGGTCAGGTCCTGCGCTTCGGTCAACCGAGCTCCAATCGCGACACACTCAAGCAGACCGGTTATGTCCACGAAAACCAGGCGTTCCCCCGCTATTTGAACGCGAGCGCCATGCTCCAGTTCTACGGCGCGCTCAGTCTGATGCGCGAAGAAGCCGTCAAGGCGCGCGTGCCCAAATTGCTGGAGCGCGTTGGCCTGGCCGATCGCGCTGCCGAACCGATCTCTCGTTTCAGCAAAGGCATGATCCAGCGCCTGGGCATTGCCCAGGCAATGCTGAACGAACCGGACCTGCTCGTGTTTGACGAGCCAAGCGAAGGGCTCGATTTGCTCGGTCGAGATCTGGTGCGGGATCTTGTGCGCGAACAGAAAGAGCGAGGCAAATCAGTTTTGTTCGTCTCGCACGTGCTTGACGAGGTCGAGAAGTTCTGCGATCGCGTCGGCGTGATCGTCGCGGGCAAACTGGCTTTCGTCGGGAAACTCGGCGAACTGTTGAAGGATGGGAACACCGGCGCGACGCGCAATCTGGAATCGGCGCTGCGCGGATACTATCAGGTCTAGCCGCTCGCGGCTTGGCTTTCGCACGACGCCATGCGAATGCTCAGCCCCAAACGGCCAAACGTGGATTCTCATTATGGACGCCCCTGCCGTTCTTTATGCACTACGCTGGCTGATCCACGACACGTTTCGGCAAACGCTTACCAGCCGGGTGTTCTGGATTCTACTGGGCCTGAGCGGCCTGTGCATCGTGTTCTGCCTTGGCGTGAGCGTTGAAGGCGGCGCCGTTCGGGAGGGGAAGGAGTTCTTTACGCCCGAGGGGAATGTTTTGGCTGCTCCGAACGTGGAATCGGGCCGCATGAACCTGCTGTTCGGCCTGTTTCCGGTGTCGTTCTCGCGCACGCCGGACGAGCCCGTGCAACTCGTGTTGATCTACTTCGCGTCCTGGGTGGCTGGCCTGGCGGGGATTTTGGTCGCCCTGGTTTTTACGGCGGGCTTTGTGCCGGAATCGTTACAGCCCAGTGCCGCGGCAGTTCTGCTGGCCAAGCCAGCGCCGCGTTGGTTGATCCTGGCGGGCAAGTTCCTGGGTGTCGTTGCCTTTGTCACGCTGCACGCCACGATCTTCTTCGTTGGCACCTGGTTGGCATTGGGCCTTCGCACCGAGGCCTGGAAACATGCGGAGTATCTCCTGGGCATTCCGCTGGCCGTGCTTCACTTTACGACGGTGTTTTCCTTTTCCATCCTCATTGCCACCCTGACGCGCAACACGACTGCATGTGTTGTCAGCAGCGTGCTCTTCTGGGTCGTGTGCGGGTTGATCAACATGGGTCGACATTTCGCCGTCAGCTACAGCGTCCTGAACCCCGGCCAGGAACTTCCCGGCTTCACCGTTTTCCTCGCCGAGCTAGGTTACTGGCTGATGCCGAAGCCAATCGACTTGATCATGCTGCTGGAGCAATCGCTGCGATTTGACGCCGTCAAGCAGGGCTTTTCGGATACGGAGCCAATCAAGACGGTATTGGCTCAGGAGATGTTCCACCCGCTGGGGGTGCTGTTGACCTCGTGCGTTTTTCCGGTTTTTGCATTGTGGGCGTCGGCGTCGCAACTTGCGAAGACCGATTATTAATTCGGGAGTTTTCCGCCGGCACAAGGCCGGCGGCTCGCTGCGGGATCAATCCTTCGGAAAAATCCCCATCACGTTGTAGCCGCAATCAACATAGAGCACGTGCCCGGTAATCGCGGCGGCCAGCGGGCTGCACAGGAACGCCGCGGTGTTGCCGACTTCCTGCGCCGTGACGCCGCGGGGCAACGGGGAACACGACGCGGCGTGACGGACCATCTCGTCGATGTCGCCGATCGCCGAGGCGGCGCGCGACGCATAAGGCCCGGCCGAGATGATGTTGACGCGAATGTTCTTCGGCCCCAGGTTGCTGGCGAGCTGCTTGGCGTCAATCTGCAAGGCGGCCTTGGCCGTGGACATGCCGCCACCGTAATGCGGCACAACGCGATCGCCTCCCAGATAGCTCAGCGCAATCGCCGAGGCCCCGTCGGGACGATTTTCCATGAGCGGTTGCATTGCTTTCAACATGGCGGTGAGCGAGTACGAACTAATACTTAATGCCTGAAGGTAGGCCTTGCGGCTCGTGTCGATCGCCTTGTTTTTGATTTCCGGGCTGAAGGCAATGCTGTGAATGAGGATGTCGACCGCGCCGAACTCCTTGCCCACGGTATTGGCAAGGCCCTGAATGGAATAGTCGCCGTGTTTGGCGAAGCGTTTGTCCTCGCGTTTTTTCTCATCGACATCGTCCATGGTGTCGTGCTCGACATCGCACGGGATGACCTTCTCGACTTTCAACTCGCCGGCGCCGAACGGCAACTGGCGCGACTCCTTGTCGAGATCGCGCTCAAGAATGTTGGTGACGACATTGCAAAGCCGGGGATGCGTTGCCAGGACAATGCGTGCTCCCGCGGCGTTGAGCGCCTTGGAGATATGCCAGGCGAACCCGCGGTCATCCCCCACGCCGGCCACGAGGGCCACCTTGCCGGAAAGATCAATCGGTATCATACGCGCCTCAAAATATGAACTTATGATGCCGCCCGCGGCTCCGCACGCGGTGACCGGCCTAGCAATGGTCTACCAAAAGCGGAAAATTCGGGCAAGGGAACGGGCGTGATTCTTGCGTTTTGGCGCGCAGATGACTAAGGTGAAAGGATAGCATGTCGGTCCCCAACGGGCTTCTCCCTCACGAAACGAGGAGAAACGCCGCCCACGGTGCGAAAAACATGAGAAACCTCATCGCTTTCCTCGCCTGTTTTACGCTGAGCACGGCCATCCAGGCAGGCTCGACGGTAAAGGAAGCGCACAAGGATTGGCTGGAAGGCTACTACGCCGAGGCTCGCGAGACCTTTGAAACGCTTGCCAAGAATCCGAAGACTCGCCATGCCGCCACGCTGGGTTTAAGTCGCGCCCTGGAAAGCCAGGGGCAGTACGACAAGGCCCAACAGGTCGTTGCCGGGCTGCTCAAGGAGATGCCCAAGGACGCCGATTTGTTGGCTCGCCTGGCCGAATTGCACCACCTGCGCGGGCGGCTGGACGAGGCTCAAAAGGCAGCGACCGCGGCCCTAGCGGAGAACAAGGACCACTTTCTTGCACGCTGGATTCTTGGCCAAACCTATCGCGATCGCGGCGACCTTGCCAAGGCCGATGCGGAATTCCTCTGGTTCGTGCGTATCTCCAACAAGATCGAACTTACGCAACCCGAACCGTTGCGCCTGGCAGGCCTCGCCGGCGTGGAGCGTGCGCGTTACCGCCACCTTGCCGATGAATTCCAGACGGTCATCAACGATTATTTCAACGCAAGTGTTGCCAAGGACAAATATTATTGGCCCGGCCATTACGAGGCGGGCCGGCTTTTCATGGAGAAGCACAACAAGCCCGCCGCGTTTCGCGCCTTCGAAAAGGCGCTGACGATCAACCCGCGCGCCGCCGAGGTGATCGTCGCCAAGGGGCAGATGGCCGCCAGCAGCATGGAGTTCAAGGACGCCGAGCGCTATGCCTTGCAGGCGCTCAAAATCAATCCGCGATATGTGCCCGCACTTTGTCTGATGGCCGACGTACACTGGTTCTCCGGCGAAACCGCCGCGACGCTCAAGCTCCTCGACAAGGCGAAGGCGGTTAACCCGCGCGACGAGGCTACGCTCGCGCGCTTCGCGGCCTGCTACCTAATTCAGAAACAGGACGCCGATTTTCAAACACTCGTCAAGACGATGCGGGGGTACAACCCGAAGTGCTACACGTTCTTCACCGACCTCGCCGGGCTGCTTGAACAGCGAAAAATGTATGGCGAGGCGGCGAATTATTACCGCGTCGCCATTGAAATACAGCCCAAACTTCCTGACGCGCAGGCGGGTCTGGGCATGCTTTACATGCGGAACGCCAAGGAGGAGGAAGCGCAGAAAATCCTCACCAAGGCGCTGGAAGCGGACCCGTTCAACGTGCGCGTCAGCAATTCGCTGAAAGTCCTTGAACATCTCGACGGCTATGAAACGCTGAAGACGGAGCACTTCATCCTGCGCTTCGACCAGAAAAATGACGCGGTGCTCGCGAACTTCATGGCGATTTATCTCGAAGACATCTATAAGGAACTGGCCGACCAGTTCGACTATCGACCCAAGGGACCGTTTCAGATTCAGATTTTCAACCAGCACCAGATGTTCTCCGGGCGCGTGGTCGCGGTTCCCGATTTGCACACGATCGGCGCATGCACCGGTCCGCTGGTGGCGATGGTGTCGCCGCGCGACACGTCGAAGGTAACGAAACTGTTCAACTGGAACCGCGTCATCCGCCACGAGTTGGTTCACGTCTTCAACCTGGAACAAACCAAGGGGCGAGTGCCTCACTGGTTTACCGAAGGGCTGGCCGTCCGCTATGAAGGGCCGCACATCCCACCCAGCTGGCATGCGTTGCTCGCGGAAAAGGTTCACGCCAACGACCTGCTCAACCTCGACAACATTCTGCTGGGTTTCATTCGCCCGCGCTCGCCGGCCCAGTGGCAGCAGGCCTATCTCCAAAGCCTGTTGTATGTCGAATATCTTGTCAAGACGCACGGCGAAAAATCGATTGGCAAAATGCTCGCGGCGTTTGCCGATGGACTCGACACCGGCCCCGCTCTCGAAAGAGCGTGTAAAGTCAAGAAGGACGTGTTCGAGAAGGGCTATCGGGACTTTCTCACGGAGAAGGTCAAGAAGATCCCCGTGCCCGTCGTTCGCCCGTCAAAGACGCTCAAGCAACTTCGCGAGGCGCACGCCAAGGACCCGGCTGACGACGACATCGCCCTGCAGCTTGCCGAAAAGAACTTCTCGGTGGGTCGCCGGGTGGACGCGCGAAAGTTGGTGGACAATGTCCTTCGCAAGGACGCGAAAAATCTGGACGCGATCCATCTGAAGGCCAGGCTGTTGATCGACGACCGCAAGGCTGACGCCGCCTATACGCTACTTGATTCCGTCGCCGGGGACGATCTCAAGAACGTCAAGATCCTGAAGTTGTTTGCCAAGCTGCAGGTGGACAGCAAAAAGTTTCCGCAGGCGGCAATCACCTGCGAGCGCGGGCGCAAGCTCGACCCGAACGATACGACCTGGGTTGTCCTGCTGGCCAAGATTTACATGCATCTCGATCAGAAGGACAAGTTGCTGGAGATTGCCGAGGAAATCACACGCATGGACGTCGATCAGATTGGTCCGCGCAAACGGCTCGCGCAGCACCACCAGGAAAAAGGAAACAACGCCGAGGCGGCGCGTTTCGCCCGCATGGCCCTTGAGATCGACGCGACGGATCGGGAATGCCAGCGCATCCTGGTCGGCTCGCTGACTGCGCTCAATCGCCAGGCGGAAGCCGACCGGCTACGGAAGTTATTCGGCCTCTAGGCCGCTTGCGGCTTGGCGTTCGCCCCGCGCCGGTTCTGTGTCTTTGATATCAAAAATTCGAGGCGCACAAGCGTTTGAAATGACGCTCACGGAACTGCAAGCCCTGATCCGCGACACCTACGGCGCCAAGGACGCCAGCCGCGGGGTGGACGGGACGTTCATGTGGTTCATGGAGGAGGTGGGCGAACTGTCGGCCGCCTTGCGAAGCGGGTCGGCCAGCGAAAAAGCATTCGAGTTTGCCGATGTCCTTGCCTGGCTGGCGACGTTGGCCAATATTGCAGGCGTCGATCTCGAAGCGGCGGTTCGCGCCAAGTATGGCGCCGGTTGTCCGGGGTGTGGAAAAAACCCGTGCGCCTGTTCGCGGACCGAAAAGCCGTAGAAAAAGCAAGTCAGGCTGGAATGTCTGGCCTGGTTCAAGGGAAGGTCACAGCGAGCCGCCGGGCTTGTCCCGGCGGTGCATCCCGGTCCGCTTTGGTTCACCGCCGGGACACGCCCGGCGGCTCGCGGATTATTTGTTAACCTAAGAGCGATGGATTTGAAACAGGTCGAAAGCCTGACCTACGATGGGTGGTTGCCAATGAGAAACCTTCTCTTCGTTGCCGTTGTGTTTGCCTGGGGACTGGTGTCGTCCGTCGGCATGGCCCAGGACGAAAAGAAACCACCAGCAATCAAGAAAGTCCAGATCGGTTTCCAATCCCATCGGCGCGAAGAGGCAACGGCGATCAAGGTCGGCATGTGGGCGCCAATTTACATCGAGGTTTTCGGCGGCACGGACGGCATTGATCCCAGGACCTCGTACCTTGAAATCCAGGCGGCCGATAGCGAAGGCGTCGGAACGCAGATCAGAATGCCCATCGCCGTGAAGGCGCTGGAAAGCCGAACGGTCATGACCTATGTCAAGGCGGGTCACATGACGTTTGGTGGTCGGGGAGACGCGGTAACGGTCGCGCTTCACTATCGCGACAGGAAGCCGATCGAGCCGAAACGCGAAGCCGTTGACGAGTACGCCACGCTGCAACCAAGCGCGCACCTCTATCTTGCACTGGGCCAGCGAATGCCCGACGTGAATCAGGCCGCGCGACACATCGATCGGCAACCCGGTGAGGACAAGGAGAAGGACTTCAACAATTTCCAGCTCGATCAACTGCGTCAGGCCGTCTTCGAGACCGATGTGAAACGGCTGCCCGACGCCTGGTTCGGTTACAACGGCATCGACCTCATCGTCCTGTCCACGGAAAACAAAGAGTTCCTTTTGGCCCTGAACAACAATCGCGATCGGCTCAAGGCGCTGGCGCAATGGGTGAGGCGCGGCGGCAGGCTGGTGGTGCCGATTAATCACGCGAGCCAGCCCCTCGCGGCGAAGTTGCTGAACGCTGAATTCGCGTGGCAACCGCCAATCCCGGTCGTGCCGCCGAGTTCCGCCGGCAATGTGCAAGAACTGGCGCTGCGCAGCCTGCCCAAGGTCGCGAACTGGGCCAACGTGCAGGAACATGAGTTCAAACGCGTCGATCCCAAGAACCCGCAGCGATTCATCCCGATCGAGGTTGCCCGGCTCGATGACGGCAAGGTCCCGCCTGGCGCCTGGGAAGTCTACGCCGAGGCCGAGGATGGCCGACCGCTCATCACGCGCGTCCGCTACGGCCTGGGTCAGATTGTCTACCTCGCTTTCTCGTTCGACGATGTCGCGTTTCAACAATGGCCGGGCAAGGACAAGTTCTTGCAGGCCATGCTCACCAAACTCGGCCCTCGCGCGCCCGAGGAGAACCCGAAGGGCGAAAGGTTCATGCCGCGTGGGGACACCACCAACGACCTGGCAACACAGGTCATTGAAAAACTTGACAACTTCGATGTCACCATCATCCCGTTCGGTTACGTTGCGCTCTTCATCGTGCTATACATCCTGGTGGTCGGGCCGCTCGATTTTTTCCTGTTGAAGTATGTGTTCAAACGCCTCGAATGGACCTGGATCACATTCCCCGCGGTCGTGTTGGCCGTGAGCGTGATCGCCTATTTTGCCGCCTATGCCCTCAAAGGGCGTGACCTGAAGATTAACAAGGTGGACATCGTCGATTTTGATCTCCGCACCAGTCGCGACGGCAAGCAAGTCACCGCGTATGGGAACAGTTTCTTCACGATTCTCAGCCCGCGCATTCAAAATTACACCGTCGGCCTTGAGCCAAATCCAGCTTTCTGGGGGGACGAGGTCGGGAAAGTGAAATTGCCCGGCGGCGCGGAAAAGGACGAAGTGCTAAGCGCCGACCTGGTGAGCTGGCTGGGCCGGCCCAGCGGGGGGCCGAACGACTTCCGACGCTCCGGCTCGACCGGGTTCTTTCGCAAACCCTATGAATATACGCCCGACATGTCCGGCCTGGTGGGCGTGCCGATCCCGGTGTGGACCACCAAGGCGTTTTGCGCCACCTGGGAGCAACCCGTGAAAAACTCGCCATTCACGGTTGATCTTACCTATCACACCAAGGAGATTCGCGGCAAGGACCTGAAAATCACGGGCACCCTCGACAACCACCTGGGCGTCGAACTGAGCGACGTCTGGATCATTTACCAAAACCGGTGCTATCCGATACCCGGCGGAATGAAGAGCGTGCCGCGCGGAGGCAAGGCGAACGCCTTCGCGGTTCCGGTCGAGGCGGGCCATCAGGGCAACACGGTGCGCGAATGGGTCAGCCGAAATGCCGACGAAAAAGACGGCAAGGGCGGCGCTCGTCTCACCTGGAACAACAGCCTTCCAGAGACCATCAAGACGCTGATGTTCCATGAGCGGTTTGACATTCAGGGCAGTATTCGCAACCATTCGTTTCGCATGTTGGAGCAGGGGTGGCGCATCACCGAGGAGCCATTCGCTCGCGGGGCCAAGCGCGGCATGCGCGAGGCCATCCTCGTCGCCCGTGTCGCCTTCGCCAGCGATCGCGCCGAAACGTTGAACTCCGACGAGGCCCGGCCGATCCCCACGCGCCTTTGGCTAGGCGATATTCCCGATCCCAGCCGCACCCGTCCCGGCCTGATCGGTCAAATGAACCAGGAAACCTATGTACGCGTAATTCTGCCCGTGCGCCCAGGCGACGAATAATCGCCAAGCCCAGGGGTGAGCGCAGCGAACCCCTGGGATCCTGCCCGGTATCCCAGGGGTTCGCTGCGCTCACCCCTCGGCGTTCTGAGAAAACCCCATGATCGAAACCCGCGACCTTACCAAGATGTACGGTGAACTCTACGCCCTCGATCGCCTCTCGGTGCAACTCGATCGCGGCGATGTCTACGGCTTCATCGGCCCCAACGGCGCAGGCAAGACCACGACCATGCGCATCCTCGCCACCCTCCTCACTCCGACCTGGGGGGAGGCTACCGTGTGCGGCTACTCGATCTATAACGGCGCCAAGGACATCCGCCGCGTCATGGGCTACATGCCCGATTTCTTCGGCGTCTACGACGATATGAAAGTGATCGAGTACCTGGAATTCTTCGCCGCCGCCTATCGGATCAAGGGCCCGGAACGCCGGAAAAAATGCGACCAGGTACTCGAACTCGTCGATCTCGGCTACAAGCGCGACGCCCTGGTCACCAGCCTCTCGCGCGGCATGACGCAGCGCCTCGGGCTCGCGCGCGTTCTACTCCATGAACCGCAGGTCCTTCTGCTCGACGAACCCGCGAGCGGCCTCGATCCGCGGGCACGCATCGAAATGCGCGGCCTCATCAAGGAGCTGCGCAACATGGGCAAGACCATCATGCTGTCGAGCCACATCCTGCCCGAACTGGCCGACATTTGCAACAAAATCGGCATTATTGAGCGCGGCAAACTGCTCTTCGACGGCGACGTGGAGTCTGCGATCCGCAAGGTGCGCCAGCGCACCCGCATCGACGTCGGCGTCGGCGAAGGCCGTAATCAAGAAGCCAAACTCATTCTCGAAAAGACGCCGAACATCGATGAGGTCGAGTACAAGGATCAGGACGATTACCTACTCGTGACGCTGGGTGAAGGCGTCCAAGACGGTAGCTTCATTGCCGACACCCTGCTCCGCGGCGGGTTCCGTCTGAAGATGCTCAAGGAAGAAGCGGTCAACCTTGAGGATGTGTTCATGGGGATCACCAAGGGGATCACGAATTAGTTTAGCCGCTCGCCTTGGGCGAGCGGGGGTTCACGCTCGCCCAAGGCGAGCGGCTAAACGGGCGCAATATGCAAATCCTCGTCACCGGCGGCGCCGGCTACATCGGTTCGCACGCTGTGCGTTTGTTTCTCGAACGGGGCCACGACGTGTGGGTCTACGACAACCTCGTCTTCGGCCATCGCCAGGCGGCGCCTGCCGATCGGCTGGTCGTCGGCGATTTGAACGAGACCCATCGCATCGACCAGCTGCTACTTGAGAAGCGGATTGACGCCGTCGTGCATTTCGCCGCCTACACCTACGTCGGCGAATCGGTCACCAATCCGGCGAAATACTATCAGAATAATCTCGTAAACACCCTGAATCTCATGGAATGCCTGCGCCGCCACGGGGTGGCGCGGTTCGTTTTCTCGAGCACCGCGGCAACCTATGGCATGCCCGAGCGCATGCCGATCACCGAAGATACGCCGCAAAAACCGATCAACCCGTACGGCGCCAGCAAGCTGGCCGTCGAACAGGCGCTGGCGGATTATGCCCACGCCTACCAGTGGGGTTTCGCGGCCTTGCGCTACTTCAATGCGTCCGGCGCGCACGCCAGCGGCGAAATCGGCGAGGACCATTCTCCCGAGACGCATCTGATCCCGCTCATCATTCAGGCGGCGCAGGGGCAAAGGCCCCACATCGAAATCTTCGGGACCGATTACCCAACGCCCGACGGAACGTGTGTGCGCGACTACATCCACGTCGACGATCTGGCCGAGGCACATCTTTTGGCTCTGGAAAAACTGCAACCAGGCCAGAAGATGCACTACAACCTCGGCATCGGCCAAGGATACAGCGTGCGTGAGGTGATCGGGGCCGTCGAGGCCGTGACGGGTAAAAAAGTGCCGATCAAGGAAGGCGCCCGACGCGCGGGCGACCCGCCGGTGTTGGTGGCATCATCGGAAAGGATTCAAAAGGAACTGGGCTGGAAGCCTCGCTATACCGACATCCGGGCGATCGTCGAAACCGCGTGGAACTGGCATCGCACGCACCCCAAGGGTTATAAATAGAATATCCAAGCCCCGGGTTGAGCGCAGCGAAACCCGGGGCTCGTGAAACGAATCTCCATGAACCTCCCACAGTATTCGCTCACAGGCCGCGTCGCCCTCGTCACGGGGGCCGGCGTCGGCATCGGCCGCGCGGCGGCGATCTTGCTTGCCAGGGCCGGCGCGACCGTCGGCGTGCATTACCACAAGAGCAAGGCCGGCGCCGAGGAAACAGCCCACGCGATCACCGAGGCCGGCGGACAGGCGCATCTGCTTTCGGGCGACTTGACCACCGAAGTCAACGCCAACGCCGTCGTCGATCTGTTGGCCGCCAAGGCCGGCCGGATCGATATCTTGTTCAACAACGCAGGCTCGCCGCTCAAGATGTCCCTCGTGGAGATGTGCAGCACGCAACACTGGCGCAACGTCTTCGACGTCAACGTAACTTCGGCTTTCCTGGTTACGCGCCGCGCCATTCCGCACATGCGTGCCAATCGTAACGGCAGCATCATCAACAACCTTTCGCTGTCGATTCAAACGGGCGGATCCGGAGGCGGGGGCATCTACGCGGCGGCCAAAGCGGCGCTGCAGTCCCTCACCCGCACGCTGGCGCGCGAACTCGCGCCGCACATCCGCGCCAACGCCATCATGCCCGGCGTCATCGCCACCGCCCATCACGAAACCTTCTCCACTCCAGCCAAGATGGAGGACTACAAAAAGCAAACGCCCCTGGCCCGCAACGGCACCGCCGAGGAGGTCGCCGAGGCGGTGCTATTCCTCGCCAGTGACGCCTCGCGTTTCATGACCGGCGCCATCCTCGACATCAACGGCGGGCGATTTTTGCGCTAACGTTCTCCTTCGTTTAGCCGCGACCCGAAGGGGAGCGCGGCTTCACGCTCGCGCGCCCCTTCGGGTCGCGGCTAAACACCATGATTGAACTTACTCCGGATAACACGATCGACTACCTGCGCCGCATGGGCTGGATCGACGGTTCGGGCCACGTTGAACCGCTGAGCGGCGGCGTCTCCAACTTCGTCCTGCGCGTCGTCACGCCCGAACGCGTTTTCGTCCTCAAACAATCGCGCCCGCAATTGCGCACGCGCGACGCCTGGTTCAGCGACCTCGACCGAATTCACCGGGAACAGGAAGTCATGCAAGCGCTGCACCCGCATCTACCGGACGTCGTTCCCGAAGTGCTGCACGTAGATCGGGTCAACTATGTCTATGCAATGAGCCATGCGCCGCGTGATGCGACGGTCTGGAAATCGGATTTGCTCGAAGGAAGAATCGATCTGTCGCTGGGAGCGAAGGTTGGCCAGGTGTTGGGGTTGATGCATCAAATATCCGCCGACCAGCGTTCCCGGTTTGAGGCGTTTCGCGATCACCACGTCTACGTGCAGTTGCGCGTCGAACCGTTCTATGTACGCGTGCAGGAGCGTTGCCCCGACGTCGCCGCGGCCATCCAGCCGATCATCGACGAGATGCTGACACGCCAAGAAGCGCTCTGCCACGGCGACTACACGCCCAAGAACATCCTCATTCACCCCTCTCCCCTCCGCGGGAGAGGGGCCGGGGGTGAGGGGGTGGGCTTCACGCTGGTGGATTACGAGACCGCTCATCTCGGCGATCCGACGATGGACCTGGGGTTGTTCCTCGCCCATCTCACGCTGAAATCCATTCGTGCGCCCGAAAAGTGTGCTGAGCTCGTGGCGCTCATGCGTACCTTCTGGCAATCTTACGCACGAGAAGCGACGTTTCGCCCGCTGCGCGAACTGGAACACCGCGGCGTAAAACACCTCGGCGTCTGTCTGCTGGCGCGCATCGACGGCACCAGCCCTGTGGATTATTTGCCTGACGAATCGAAACGGGAAGCTGTGCGACAAATCGGCCGGGCGATTTTGCGGGACGGTGTCGACCGCTGGGAGGATGTATGGCAATACCTGGGAGGTACACCGTGAGTAATTGCATTACAGCCATCCACGCCCGCCAGGTCCTCGACAGCCGCGGCACGCCGACGGTGGAGGTCGAGGTCCACTGCGGCAGCGCGATGGGCCGTGCCATCGTGCCGTCCGGGGCCAGCACCGGCAAGCACGAAGCGTTAGAACTGCGCGACGGCGACCCCGACGACTACGCCGGCAAGAGCGTGCGCAAAGCGGTCGTTCACGTTCGTGAGACGCTTGCCCCTGCGCTCGTCGGCATGTCGGCGTCCGACCAGGAAACGATCGACCGCACGATGGGCGAGCTCGACGGCACGCCCGACAAGTCGCGCCTGGGCGCGAACGCCATCCTCGGCGTCTCGCTGGCCTGCGCTCACGCGGCGGCGACAGCCAAGGGAATTCCGCTCTGGCAATATCTCGATCGTAGACCTCACGCTCCGCGTGAGGGATCCGTCACGCGGAGCGTGACGCCTACCATGCCTTTGCCAATGGTCAACCTCATCAGCGGCGGCCTGCACGCTGGGCGCAACCTCGACATGCAAGACTTCCTGTTTTTACCTATAGGCGCAAATTCGTACTCCGAAGCGCTGCACATGACCGTGCGCGTCTATCGCGCCCTCAGCGTCACGCTGCAAGAACACGGCTACGAAGGCGTCCTCGTCGGCGATGAGGGCGGCTTCGGCCCCAGGCTGAACCATAACGAACAGGCGATCGAATTGATTCTGCACGCATTTCGCCGCGCCGGGTTGCACGCCGGAAAGGACGCCGCCATCGCACTTGACGTCGCGAGCACCCACTTTTTTGCGGACGGGTTTTATCGCTTGCAGGGCATGCTCCTGTCCGCGCATGCGATGACCGCGATGCTGACCGATTGGGCCGACCGCTATCCCATCCTCTCGATCGAGGACGGCATGGCCGAGGACGATTGGGCCGGCTGGAAAACGTTGACCGAATCGCTCGGCCAACGCGTGCAACTCGTCGGCGATGATCTCTTCGCCACCAATCCCAATCGCCTGAAGACGGGCATCGAACAGGGCGTCGCCAACAGCATACTCATCAAGGTCAACCAGATCGGGACGCTGACCGAGACGTTCGCCGTCATCGACCAGGCGCGGGCCGCGGGCTATCGCTGCGTCGTCTCGGCAAGAAGCGGCGAAACCGAGGACAGCACCATCGCCGATCTGGCGGTCGCCACCGGAGTTGGCCAGATCAAGATCGGCTCCATCGCGCGCAGCGAACGGCTCGCGAAGTACAACCAGCTCCTACGCATCGAGGAGCAGATGGGAGCCGGGCCGGCGTTCGCGCGGTGGAATCCGATCGCCATTTAGCGCCCGCGCACCGCCGCGCAGGCAACGCACCATGCGCGCGACCTAGCTTGATCGACGGCCAATCCTGGCAACCGCTGAGTATGGCAGGGCCGCGCGCCGCTACGATGTCACGTTCCTTTTTTCGGAATCCCTTACCGAGGAATGACGCCAGGACTTCCTCGCCTTCCTGCAAGGTTTGGGAGCTGGGCGAATCGAAGAGGCGGTGAAAAATGGTGCCACGGGCAGCTGAGTTGTCCGGCTGCGGTTACTCCTAGAGATCCCAATTCCTCAGGTACGGGCGATCGGCGCCGGTGGCGGGATGAGCCGGAACTCCACCTCGAAGACTTGAAACGTGAGATTCGGTACACCGCTTAACGCGTAATGAAGCGCATCATCACCCTCGCGTGCAATGATGAGCCCGTGGATCTCGTCGCCTGGCTCGGCCAGGTGCCGTCGGACCCAACCCATATATCGCAGGGCTTGCCCGACGACGGCGTCAGACGTGTCATTGCGCTTCAGTTCCACTATCAGCCATTTCCTTTTGGTTCGGTGCTTTGCGAGAATGTCGATGCGCCCGACCGGCGGACACGGGAATTCGTATCCAGCCTGTTCGTCGCCTGGGGCGCCGTAGATTTCCCACTCGCGACCAAGTTCCATGGTATCCCAGTTATCAAACAGAAAGTCATGGAGGTGGCGCTCAAGCCCGAAAAATTGCGATGACACGACGCCGGCCGTTTTAGCCTCACTTGTGATCTGACTCGTCCCTGTTCCGGGTACTACACCGCCCTGGCGTAACATCCACCATAGAGCGTCAAGCGTCCAGAGGTCGATGTCAAGTCCATTCGCAAGCTGCGTCAAGGTGGAATTTATTTTGGCATAGCACGAACCGAACTTTTCGCCGCGCTCAAACGCAGGGTAGAGGCCCAACTCGACCAATGCGCCCTTGGACGTGTTGTTCCAGACCCCATATTTGTTTGGGTATGCGACGTGCAGAATGGCTGTCATGGTTGCCTGCCCGAATCCCCTGACGGCACCGCACAGCTCATCCAGGCGGAGTTCCAATGGGCGCGCCTCGTCAAGCAATGCGGCAAGCGCGTTCCGCAATTTCGGCATGTCCTCGACGAGCTGCAAGCCCTGGCGATGAAGGCCCGTCCAATGATGATTCGTGTCGAAATAGAGATGGTTTGAATTCCTCCGCCGTTAGCTTCGAAAGGTGTGTCGCGGTGAATATCGGTTGAAAGCGAGAAAACACTTGGTCGCGCTGCTCGACGATATCGTTCCAGAGTTGCGATTGCTTCATTGCGGACAGCACGTCCCGCAATCTTTCCATCGCCTTTGCCTGTTTTGCGGTATCCATCACTCGATGCCTCCCGATATGACGTGTTTGGTTTGTAATCTTAGAAACGCTCACCCCGCCGCCCCGCTCTCAACCTTCGGCTTCAACGGCCCCGGATAAACGTCCCACGCGCCCTGATAGGTCTGCTCAAGTTCCACGTTGATGTAGCGATCGGACCACAGGAACAACGGCATCGCCGGAAGCGCGTCGCCAACGGCGATCGGTTCGACGAAGAAGCGGCGACGCTCTCGTGGTGGCCCGTCAAGCCGGCTTGTCGTCCTTTTGGCTGGCGCGGCGTTTTTCGATGGCCGACACAATCTCGTCCAGGGTCAAGTGGTCGAACAAAGCGTGCCGGTCCTCGGTGTAGTTGCCGTGACCGGTCGTGAACTGGTTGACGAACCGGAACGTGTCCACAACGCCGATGTGTTCGGCAAGCAGGCGAATGGCCTCATGATTCACTTCACTGAGCGTTCTTGGCGTTGTCGTCATGGTTGTAGCTCCGATACTAATTCGAGCGGCGAAACGACTTTGGTGGGCGGCACGGTGAGCGCGCGGGCCTTTTTCAAGAATCGATCGTCGCAGGTGCAGAAAAAGTCTGCCTGGGCCTCGACTGCCGACGCCAGATGCAGCGGGTCCAAAGGCTTGACGTTGGCGGCGATGTAAGTCTGCGCCGGGGATTTGACTTGCTCGTTGGTCGCGACGAACTGTGCGGCCTTGGCAATTGCCTGCATGGCAAAGTCACGGCGAACAGCGTCCAGGTTCGCTTCGGTTTCGAACACCAGAGCATCCGAAGCGATCAACTCGGCTTCGCCCGCCTCGCACAACGCAAGTACGCCCAAAACAGCCTGGGCCTCCACAAGGACACGGACCTGGCTCTTGTCGTCGAAGGGGCGTTGTAGACTGCACATGTCCATGTAGATTTTCATCTGCGTTCTCTTCGACCACGTCCGCTTCTGCAAGCGAAGATAACGTTTACTCTACACAAACCGACGATGGAAAGGCGCCGTGCTGAGAGGGAAAGGCAGCATCGAATCTCACCCCGCCGCCCCCCTCTCAACCTTCGGCTTCAACGGTCCCGGATAAACCTCCCACGCGCTTTGATAGGTCTGCTCAAGTTCCACGTTGATGTAGCGATCGGACCACAGGAACAACGGCATCGCGGGCAGCGCGTCGCCGACGGCGATCGGTTCGACGAACGAGCGGGCAACGCTTCCCTCCGTGGTGGCTCGATAGGAGGCCAGCGTCAAGGGCTTGTCTGCGTGGAACTCGAAATCACCATCGTATTTTTCGCTCCAGATCGCTTGATGAATCCCCTGCGGGTCGCGCGGCGTCGGCGGGAAAAGATCGACGACGAGGACGTGCACGCCTTGATCCAGAAACTCGATCGTCTTCGTGAGAAACTTGCGAAAGCGTGCCTGGCTCGACTTGTTGCCGGCCGAGACGATCTCAATCACCGAGACCAGAATGCCCTCGACGCTATGCACGGCGATGAGATCTTTTCTGGCCAGATACGATTCCGTCTCCGCTTCCCAGTTGTAACGCGTTTTGGGCGGCGACTCCAAAAGCGCGACGCCGAACCCGTTGGATGAATGTCCATTAGCCCGGCCAACTTCGGGCGGACGATCTTCGACCGCCAACACGTCGGGTTCAACCTCGTTGGCGTAGACCTCGCCGATGGCGTAGAAACCCTCGGGCAGGCGACCCTCGTTCAGCCACTTTGCAATGGCGACGATCCAGGTCTGATGGAACCAATGAAACATCCCGTCGCTGACGGCGGACCAGTTGTGTATCGGCATGGTTGCCTCCTTCAGATAATTCTACCCGAAAGCCCGCACGGTGCAATTCATCCGACGAAAAGGAATGTGCTCAAACCTCGAGCAATTGCGCTGCCCGCCGCACCACCTCCTCCGGCAGCGGCATGTTGCGGAAGCGGACCACGTTGTCGGGTAGGCCTTCTAAATCGGCTTCCTCGACGTTGAGCTGGTCGGACAGGGCGATGATGAACGGTGCGCCTGCGTGTTCCTGCAACATCGCCAGGTGGCGTTCGGCACTGGAACGACGCCAGAAGCCGAGGATGTCGAGCAGCACCACGTTGCCAGTCGCGCGATGCACCAGGCGATAATCGGGGACCCACACGTTCTTGCCGAGCGGGATGATCTCGGTTTCATCGCTGATTTCCCAGTCGGCGATTTTCTTCTTGAACAGTTCCACGAACATCGGCACTTCGGGCGGGACGTAGGCGCCGGTCTCCGCCTGATGCGAGACGAGGCCGTCCTTGGCGGATAGGTGAAACACCTTGGCCTTCTTCTCCGTTCCCCAGCGCAGGTTGGCTTTCAACTCGAAATGCTTGCACAGAAGCAGCGTGGGCAAGAAGAGTGCGAGTTGCAGGCCGTACTTCTGCGTGGCGCTGAACAGGCTCAAGGGGCCGTCGATTCGCAACCGATACACGTCCGGGCCTGAAGCATTAGGGAGGGATTTCCGCGGCCGCTTCGCTAACGCTTCAGGCTCGGACAGTCTTTCGATGTCGCACATGAGCCGATGAAACTTGATCTGGCGAAAGAGTTGCCGATAGCGAGCCGGCGTCTCGCCGTGGATCGTGATTTCGATGCCGGTGGAACGCAAGAGCACGGCTTGGGCGAGTGCGACGTTGTAGCGATCCAGCAAGCGGTCGGCGGTGGTGTCCTTGAATTGCGTCAGGCGTTGTTCGCTTTTCAGGTCTGCGAACAGGCTCACCTCGATTTTCGCTGGATCGGTGTCCAGCTGTGACGCGATCGTTTGGATGACTTCCTCGCGTGAGAAGGCCTGGCCGATCGCTTCGAGAGTCGCTTGCCGATTCTTGGCCGCGGCGAGAAAGACGGCGTCGCGCACCTCGCCGGGCGGAAGCGGGGCGTCGACCTCGAACTCACAGCGATCTTCCAGTAGCTTTGCCAGCCCGTTATGAATGAGCGGTTGCGGCAAATCGCCGAAGAGTTCCTCGATCTCGCCTTCCAACTCGCCGCGTGCCTTGCCGTTGCTGGATCGAAACACACCCAGCAGTTCCTCGGCGACGCCAAGCCATTGCGGATCACTCGCCTCGAGATACTGGGGGATGATCTGATCCCGGGCGAAGCGAATGCGGACCTGCTTACCCGTAAGCATCGTGTTGCCTCCGCCGCTCGCTCGTGTATTCCTCGGCCGTGTCGCGCGTCACCACCTCGTAGAGCAGTGCCTGCTTGTCGCCCAGCTTTCGCAACAATCGTCCCAGGCGTTGCACGTGCTCGCGGACGCTGCCGGTGCCGGACAGGATGATGCCGACGTTGGCGGCAGGGACATCGACGCCCTCGTTGAGAACCTGGCTGGTTACGACGACGTTGTATTCGCCCTTGTGAAAACGTTCGAGGATCACCTGGCGTTCGCGCGTCTTGGTTTGATGCGTGATGGCCGGCACTAGAAATCGTCGCGCAATCTGATAGACGCTGGCGTTGTCGTAGGTGAAGATGATAGATCGATCGAGCGCGTGGCGGTGCAGCAACTCGTCGAGCAGGTTGATCTTCGCGGGCGCGGCGACTGAAAGGCGTTTCTGTTCACGATACGCCTGAAACGCGGCCCGGCCCTCGGGATGGCGGCAGGTTTCCTGAATGAAGCGCTGCCAGCCTTGCGGCGAACCCATCGAGATGCCGCGTGCTTGCACGAAGTCACGATAGGTCGTGCGAGCTTTCGTGTAGCGGTCCTTGTCCTCAGGGGTCAGTTCGACATCGATGCGGACGACGCGATACTCCGCCAAAAAGTCGCCCGCCAGTTGCTTGATCTCGCGGCGATAGACGATGGGGCCGATCAACTCGGGATAAATCGCCTCGCGTCCGTCGGCGCGCTCGGGCGTGGCCGTCAAACCGAGGCGATACGGCGCGATCGCCCCGACGGCGGCGAATTGATAGCTCGGGCTGGGAAGGTGGTGGCATTCATCGAAGACGATCAGGCCGAATTTGTTCCCCCAGCGTTCCAGGTGGATATACGCGGAGTCGTAGGTAGTGACGGTGAGCGGCTGGAAGTCGTAGTAGCCGCCGCCGAGGAGCCCAACGGCCCCTTGCGGCGTAGCAGCCTCCTTTGCTACGCCGCAAGCGGCAAATGCTTTGAGCAATTCGCCATACCACTGGTTCATCAGGGGAATCGTCGGCGTGATGACGAGTGTGGGTCGCCCAACGTGGGCGATTGCCAGGAGAGCGACGAACGTCTTGCCGGTGCCGGTGGGCAGCACGACGACGCCACGGCCGCCGCCGTTCCACCAGGTCGTCATCGCTTCCTTCTGATGCGGAAACGGCGTGCGCGGATCGAGCAGCTTGCAAACGAGCGGCTGATAATCGCGGGCGGCGTCGGTAAAGTCGATCTTCTGTTGCCGCAGCGCTTCGACGATGGCGCGATAATGGCGTGCTTCGGCCCGGTAGGCGTTGGTGCGCGGATCGAGCAGGACATTGGGGAGCGCTTGCAAGAGGTCAGCGTCGCCGGTGAGGACGAGCGTGCCGGCGTCGAAGTGGAATAGTAACGGGGCGGACATCGTTTGGCACCAGAAGGCTGAATTGCAAAAAGCGGTGTTCGCCCACGGTCTATGTGTCCTGGAATTTCTTGAGGTAAACCTCTAGATCAGAACCCGCAAGTAGTCGGTCGAATCCGACTGTCACCGGTTGGTTGATTTTCACCGAGCTAGCGACGGAGCCAACGAATTCCCTGAAGTCTGAATTCACAGCCGCTATCCGATCGACGGTCTTCCAATCCAACACGGACTTTTCTCTTGCCGGCAGTTTGATCTGACTGGCAATAGGGTCTGTCGTGTTTAGTTCGATGACTCCGATTCCAAAGCTCTGAGAGAGGCGCGTTAGCTCTTCTTCGAATTGCTGATCTGGGTCAAAGTCGACCGCGACCAAATACCCTTCATGCGCCCATGACGAATTCGAAACGGCCTGAAAAAAGTATTGTCGCAGATTAGCGAAACTGACGTCAATCTTGAGCTCGAATGAGAACATCCGGGCAGGCCATGCGGGGCTACTTTGGGACAACTGCACAACCTCATTCGTCCAACGGTGACCCGTCAGCGCGAAACCAACGATGTCCGGATGAATCCATTCGTTTTGTTTTGCTGCCTTTTTTTGAGAGTGTTCGTGGTAAATCGTACGGGAATGCGCGTCGAATTCGCTTTGCGCGAATATCACGAGAAGTGGATGGAGGTCGCGCTCTGTGTACGTGTTCAGCCTTGGCTGGACCAGCGGTGTTGATAATACCTCCTGTTCCAAGTTGGAGACCAGATGGCCGAGCGACCTAAGTACGAACCTGGCCGGACTCGATCCGACCTTTGTAAAGTTATCCTCGTCAGTGTAAAGGCGTGCGGCCAAACTTTGGTCGGGAGTTTTCCCGGTCGTCTTGAGCATCGACGTGATACCCATCTGTTGAGCTTCCCCCCAGATCTCGCGCGGGGTCATGGGCTTGCTAGCCTTTTCAAGAACCCGCTTTGCAAGCTCGACAAACGAAATGTGTTCGGCCATTTTTTTTCCCGGTTCTTTGGGAACGCTTTGAATTCGCGTGATCCCACGTCACGGCAGCAGATCGCTCACGCGGCACGTGAACCCTGGCAGCACGTCCTCGCCGGTCACGGTGGCGTTCTCATGCAGGATGCGCCCTTCATCGGGGGTGCGGTAGATCGTCAGCGTGCGATCCTCCGGCGCGATCACCCAGACGAGCCGGACTCCTTTGGCGAAATACTCCTTGACCTTGTTGCGAATCTGCTTCCACGCGTTGCTGGGCGACAAGACTTCGACGAGCATGTCCGGGGCGATCTCGATATAGCCGACGGGGACTTCCTTGAGACGCTCTTTCGACCAATAGGCAAGGTCGGGGCCGCGCACGCTATCGGGATCGCGCTCGGTGACGAAGCCGGTGTCGTTGCAAACAAGCGTTCCCCCGGGACCGCTGTCGATATAGACGCCGAGTCTCCGATCGGCTTTGGAACAGGTAACGCCGTGCAAACCTCCGGGCGGCGGCATGGTGATGATCTCCCCGCGAACCAGTTCCTGCTGCGATCCGTCCGCGGGATGGGGCAGCAGGAAAAATTCCTCGGCGGTCAGCAGTTTGTTTTGCGTGATCGTAGACATTGGCTCTCCCTCCATCCGTGGATTTTAGCAAGAACCCCCAGGAATCGCTGCGCTCATCCTGGGGCTTGCACCCGCCATAAATGGCGGGCTATATCAATTCGTATCCGCCTTGAAGCGAAATGCCTTGCCGCCGATGATCTGGTCGCTGGTGATCGTCGGGCATACGTACTTTTCGATATGCTCGACAATCAAGGCCGTGCCCTTGTAGTGGTTGACGTAGGGCGACTTCTTCGGGTTATACATCGTGTCGGTCATGTCGCGCATGAGGACGACGTTCTTGCCGTTCTTGGCCATCTGGCGCAAGCCAAAAGGCCGGCCCAGGACGCACATGTTGGTGTGGACGCCGAGGATGATGACGTTGTTGATCTTGCGAGATTCGAGTAGATTCCAGATTTCGACGCCGGAATCGCTGACAAGGTCGATGTCGTGCATCTTGAGTACGGCGTATTGCGACTTCCAGGGGGCGTTTGGGTTGCGGCCCATCTTGATGAGGGCGGCGCGGTGCTTGGCCTGATCCACCGGATCGGAGTCGCAACCGCCGTCGGAGGCATCGAGCGGGTATTTGCCTTTCTCCTCGGCCGGGATCATGTGACACCAAACGCCGATGTCCTTGGGCAGGTTCTTGGCGGTGGGCGCATCCTTCGCGCGTTTGCGTCCGGGGTGATCCTTGTAAGCGTCCATGCAGCTTGACGGGGCGTGGATGATGGTCATGCCCATCGAGCGGCATTTTTCGAGGACCTTGTTCATGCGCGGCGCCATCTCCACCACCCGTGTGACGGCATTGTAGCAGTGGTGGGTGTCCCACATGTCAACGACGATGACGGCGGATTGCTTGGGGGACCACTTCACCTTCAGGTTATTCACGATTTGAATTTCTTTGCCATTCAGCTTGGCTAGTCCGCGTTTCCGAATCGTCAGTGAGAGGTCCTTTTCACCTGCGTTAGCCCATGGGACCAAACACATGGTGGCAAACGCTAAGAACAAGACACGGCCCATGAGAACTCCTTTTTGTGTTTACCGGGTGGTTCATCCCGCAGCCTTTCGGCTGCGGGCGTGAGCGGTTATTTTATGGCGCTGAAGGCTTTCCATTCTGCTTCCACCTGATCGCGCTGGAATTCACCCGTGTAAACGTAGAAACGATACCGGAGTGTAGTGTCTCGTCCCTTGGCGATTTTCCATTCACCCGCGCGGCTCGGACTGGGGCCGACGCCGAGTTGGCCGTCCACGCGCCAGGGCACGGACTTTTGCGACAGGACCGCGATGTGGGCGGCGCCCTTGCGGCCCGGGACCGACATGCCGATATCGACCCACTTTGCCTTCTGCCCCTCGGCCTTGCCGTTGATCTGACCTTCGCTGTTGATCGCCTGGGCGTCCTTCTGGTTTTTGAACGGCATGCGGATGAACAGGCCGCCG
Source organism: Planctomycetota bacterium (assembly GCA_016191165.1). Lineage (GTDB taxonomy): Bacteria > Planctomycetota > Planctomycetia > Gemmatales > Gemmataceae > SIAQ01. Next base: position 35,126 of record JACPPF010000015.1, on the reverse strand, counting down.
TAGTCGTGTTTGCCGAAGGTAACGTCGGTGTGAGCCTTGGCCGTCCAGGTCAGGTCGATGAGGTAGGTCTGCGTGAAATCGTGGAACACCCAGGCCTGCGTCTCCGTGAGCTGGGCGGATTTGTTCTTATCGAGGAGGTCGTAGGTGCTTTTCCAGACGACGCCCTGGGGGTCGTTTTTGTAATCGAAGGCGCGCAGGCGAAAGTTTTCGCTGCCGCGGTTGTGGAAATAATCGCGGCCATTGACTTTGAGGAATCCCACGTAGATGCCGGTCTGATGCCTGTGATGTCCGGGGCTGAACTCGGTGAGCGTGCCTTTGCCATCAGGTGAGAGAAGGGGGTGCACGTACGGCCGGCCGGCAAGAGGGGCGTTGAAAGCGAATATCGGCGTTGTGATGCCCGGCCGATAAATCGCGATGCCGCCGCTTTTCAAGACTTCGACGCGCACATTGGCGTCGGCGAGGAGCGGTTGACGCGAGGTTAAAGCCACAAGCACGCACATGGAAAACCGAAAACGCATGGGACGTACTCCAATCGCGGGCGTTTAGTATCAAAACATGAGCGTGGCGAGAAATCAACCAGGAAAACGCTGGGCGTGGTTTTTCTCCATGGCCGTCGTGCCGCGCTTGATGGCAATGACTGCGCGGAAGGCGGGCGTCCTGGCGTTTTTTCTGGGGATTCCACTGGATTAATTGTGATGTATCTTAAATTCCTCAAATAACTTATGGCGATCAAGATTGCCACAGGTCTTTGGCACTCAAGTTGCTTTTGTCGTTGTTAGTTAGGGTTCCATTTTCTCTCCGTGGGACTGCCATGGGCCGCGAAGACTCGCGGCTCGCTTGCAATTCCAATCTCCCTCCGTCGGACGGCTGGAGCGGTTTCGAGGGAATGAACCGATCTGGTAGATCGACCTGTCGTCCTGCCGCGACTTCGGAGGCCTGTTTTGCGCTACTACTCTTTTCGTATTCTGGCGGGCTTCTCACTTTTTTTGACAACGGCGTCGATCGGGTGTGCCAACGACACGACCGTGAAACTCGCTGAGAAGATCGACCGGGGCGATTCCGCTTGGATCATGGTTTCGACCGCGCTCGTTCTTTTAATGGTGCCGGGCCTGGCGCTATTCTACGGCGGCATGGTGCGGCGCAAGAATGTCCTGGCAACGATGATGCAGAGCATGGTCGCGCTCGCCATCGTTGGGGTCTACTGGATTGCCATCGGTTATGCCCTGGCCTTTGGTCAGCCGCTGATCGAAACCTCCGCCGGGAGCTTCTTGGGCTTTCGAGCGGAGCTGGTGTTTCTGGCGGGCGTTCAGCCCTATGACGTGCTGCCCGGGACCGGGATTCCCGTCTATCTGCATATGCTGTATCAGGGCATGTTCGCGATCATAACCCCGGCGTTGATAAGCGGCGCGGTGGCGGAGCGCATTCGCTTCAAGCCCTACTGCATTTTCTTGATTCTGTGGATCACCCTGGTTTACTGCCCGCTGGCCCATTGCGTCTGGGCGCTGGACTGGTGGACAGGCCTGCCCGACGCGGGAACCAACGCCGTCGGATTTTTGGGAAAAATGGAGGCGCTTGACTTCGCCGGTGGAACGGTCGTTCACATCGCAGCGGGCTTTTCCGGACTGGCGGCCATCTTGATCCTGCGCAAACGGATCGGCTACCCCGAACACGCGATGCACCCCAACAGCATGGTGCTTACGCTTACCGGCGCCGGGCTGCTCTGGTTTGGGTGGTTCGGGTTCAATGGCGGTAGCGGACTCGCCAGCGGCGCGCTGGCAACCTCCGCATTTGCGGCCACGCAAAGCGCAGCGGCGGCCGCGGCCTTGAGCTGGATGCTTGTCGAATGGTGGCATCGCGGCAAACCGACCGCCCTGGGACTGGCCACCGGCCTGGTCGCCGGCCTGGTCGCCGTCACACCGGCGTCCGGGTTCGTTTATCCCTGGGGCGGTTTCGTCATCGGGCTGATCTCCGGGGTCGTTTGCTATGTCTCGGTCAGCCTCAAACCCTTCATCAAATATGACGACTCCCTCGATGCCTTCGGCGTTCACGGCGTGGGCGGCTTTCTGGGCGCCGTGTTGACCGGCGTTTTCTGCGTTGAATGGGATTTCCTCAGCCCAACCGTCGGCAAACCCGGGCTCCTTGCATCGGGCGGCAGCCCAAGGCAGCTGGGAATTCAACTGCTCGCAGCCGCGTTGTCCGCCGTGTTTGCCTTTGCCCTTAGCCTTGTGCTCGTCAAGTTAATCGACACGGCCTTCGGCTTCATGGCCGACCTCGAGGAGGAAATCGAGGGGTTAGACCGGCTGGAGCACGGGGAAACCGGTTTCGATTTTGGTTACGGCTATGAGGTCGCCACGATCGCCAACCCTGCTGAGCCGCGGCCCGCCATCGTACCTCCAAATGGCTTCGGACGTTTTCACGTCGTGGTCGAGGGAGCAAACAATGGCGATCTCATTCACGCCTGGTCGGAAATGTGCAAGCCGACGCCCGAACCCGAACCGGAGTTCAAGGAAGTCTATCCGTTCGTGACGACCGTCCAGGGCAATCGATTCCAGTTCCGCGGCGGCGACAAGAATTTACTCCGCGCATCGTTGCAGAAACTCTTCGAAAAGAGCTTGAAGCGGCCGCTGCGCGTGAAGATCGAAGCGTAATCAAACCGGCTGGCCGCGGGAGGTGGAAATGAAAATGATTGTTGCTATTGTCCGCCCCGACCGCCTCGAGGCGGTGCAGGCGGCACTGGCGGAACGTGATGTTTACCTGATGACCGTGTCAGACGTCCGCGGCTGCGGCGTCCAGGGCGGCTATACGGAAGTGTACCGCGGCACCGAATTCCAGGTGCGCTTGCTGCCCAAACTGAAGCTGGAAATTGCTGTCAATGATGCTTTTGTCGAGGCGGCCGTGGAGGCGATTGTTCACGCGGCGCGTTCAGGCGACACCGGGCACATCGGTGACGGCAAGATTTTCGTCCTTCCCCTGGACGATTGCGTGCGGATCCGCACCGGCGAACGCGGCGGCCAGGCGATTGGACCCTAGGGAGATTGCCTTTCATTTTCGCCATGTTTGCGAATGACTCACGGCTTTACTGGAAAATGCACCAAAAAAAAATATCTTGTTGACATACGCTATCTCACCGTCCTACCCCAGGAGTATCTTGAATGACGCCAAAAGAAGTCCTCACGCTGATCCGTGAAAAGGAAGTGAAAGCTATCGATTTGCGCTTCGTCGATTTTCCCGGCACCTGGCAGCATTTTACCATTCCGCCTTCCCACCTTGAAGAATCGACCTTTCAGGACGGCCTGGGCTTTGACGGGTCCTCGATCCGCGGCTGGCAGGCGATCAACGAGTCCGACATGCTCGTGATCCCGCAGGCCGAAACGGCCTTCATCGACCCCTTCTTCAAGGAAACCACGCTCGTCATCATCTGCAGCATTCAGGACCCTTTGACCCGGCAGGATTACAGCCGCGATCCGCGTTTCATCGCCCGCAAGGCCGTGAACTACATGAAGCAATCGGGCATCGCCGACACCGCGTTCTTCGGCCCCGAGCTTGAGTTCTTCGTGTTCGACAGCGCGCGCTTCGATCAGAATCAATACTCGGGCTATTACTTCCTCGACAGCGCGGAAGGCGCCTGGAACTCCGGGCGCGAGGAGTGCGGCGGCAATCTGGGCTACAAAATCCGCTTCAAGGAAGGCTATTTTCCGGTCCCGCCCACCGACACGCTCCAGGACTTGCGCACCGAAATGATGCTCAACCTGATCGCGGCGGGCATCGATGTCGAAGCGCAACACCACGAGGTTGCCACCGCCGGACAGTGCGAAATCGACATGAGGTTTTCCCCTCTCGTCGAGATGGCCGACAAGGTCATGAAGTACAAGTACATCGTCAAGAACACCGCCAAGAAAAACGGCAAGACGGTGACGTTCATGCCCAAGCCGCTGTTTCAGGACAACGGGACCGGCATGCACGTGCATATCTCGCTGTGGAAAAACAACGCGAACCTGTTCGCCGGCTCGGGCTACGCCGGGCTTTCGGACATGGGGTTGCACGCCATCGGTGGGCTTCTGAAACATGCTCCCGCGATTTGCGCTTTTTCCAATCCGACCACCAACAGCTATAAACGCCTGGTGCCGGGCTACGAGGCGCCGGTCAACCTCGCGTATAGCCGGCGCAATCGCTCGGCCTCCATCCGCATTCCGATGTACTCGACCAGCCCCAAGGCCAAGCGCGTCGAATTCCGCTGCCCCGATCCGTCAGCCAACCCGTACTTCACGTTTTCGATCATGCTGATGGCGGTGATTGACGGGATCAAGAACAAGATCCACCCGGGCGAACCACTCGACAAGGACATCTATGATATGCCCCCCGAGGAGTTGGCCAAAGTTCCGCAGGCGCCGGGTTCGCTCGACGAGGCTTTGACCGCGCTCGAAAAGGACTCCGGCTTCCTCTTGCAGGGCGAGGTCTTCACCAACGACGTGATCGAGACCTGGGTCAAGTACAAGCGTCTCAAGGAAGTGGACGCGATCCGCTTGCGGCCACACCCTTACGAGTTTCAGTTGTATTTCGACGTGTAATTCCGCCGCGACGTGGTGCAGGCGAGCCGCTTGCACCACGAACGGGAAGACCCTGACTCAGTTCCCCACGCGCACGCCTTTGTCGATGCGATCGACCTTTGCGCGTGGATACCAGAGCGCCGGTGCTGCATAGTACGGGCTCAGATCGAAGCGTTCATCGTAGCACAGGTCACGCGGGTACATCAGGTTCGCCGGGTACGCCGTCGGGGCCCACACCCCCGCGCTGGCCAGAGCGGCGACCACCAGTTCCGAGCAAATCCAGCGATCCCGATCCAGTACGGTACGCCCGAAGAATGGCGCCAGGAACGATTGCCGCGGACGCAGCGGCGTCGCCTGCATCAACAGCCTGCCAATGGCGTACGATTTGCCCTTTTGCGCCATGGCGAATATCGTCAACTTTTCCGACTGCGCCGCGGTCATCGCCTTGAGTGGCCGGCGAACGAGGATCGTTCCGTCGAAGCCATGTAAGCGCGACTGCAGGTCGAAGTTGAAGACCTTCATGACGGCGTTGGTTCCGGCCTCGAGGGTGCCAAGGCTTCCGTCATTCCTGCGAAAGACAATCGCCGCGTGAAGCGGCCCGCCGGTGCCGACGTAGCGGTAGACCGCTGCGGTCAAGGTGGAATGATCGTCAAAAAGCAAGATGTCGCCTGGTTGTGCGCGATACGGAATGCCGTGTAACTGAATCGAATCGGTGGCACGGGCCTGCATCTGAAACAGGTAGGCTGGCCGATCTTGCGCTTCTGGCGGCGCTGCGAAAAGGGACAACAGCGCGACAAACGAAGCGGCCATCGCGACTCCGGGTGGACGTTCGGGGGGGCGAACATTGTGACGTAATCCCACTATCGGCTGGGGCGGCAGTAGGGCTTGAATATTTGGCGATGCCACTACGAAGCGCCGCTGACTGTTCACCTCCCCTCTCCCCTTGTGGGAGAGGGGACGGGGGGTGAGGGGTCGGCGCCGCGCAGGCAAGCGTTTTTTTTTTTGCAAGGGGCCTCGCCCAATTGCCCCTTCCCTCCCTCGCAAGGGGAGTGGGGTGAACGGTTGCCAAGCATGAGACCGGTCATCGTAACGGGTAGGCCGACCATAACTCGGCTTCGTGATAGGTCGCACTCAGGTCATAGAAATCGTCGTAGATGATGTCACGCGGATAGATGGCGTTGCCCGGATGCTTGAGCGGATCCATCAGACCCGCCGTTGTGGCTCCGGCAACCGCGAGTTCGGCGCAAAGATACGAGCCGCGGTTGCAATAGGTGGCGCCGAACAGAAAACGCCGCAGCGGTCCCCGGCAGCGGAAAGGCGTGCCTTGCAGAAGCAGACGGCCCAGGGCGTAGCGTTTCATGTCCTGCGCCAGCGCGAATTCCGTCAACCTGCGTGATTGCTCCGCGCTGATCGGGACCTTCACGCGACGTAGATGGATCGCGCCCTCGAAACCTTGCAAACGCGGCGTCAGATGAAGAACGCGGCAATGCGGCGTATCGTTCGGGCCGGCCTCGACGATAGCGCATTCTCCGTCCGGTTTTCGAAACACCAGCCCGACATGGTAGGGCCCATCCGAACCGGCGAGTCGGTAGAGCGCGATCCAGTGAGGCTTGTAATCGTTGAAGAAGACCAGATCGCCCGGTTGCGGTTCATAGGGGACGGTCCGGGGCATGGTTCGTCCCCCCGGCGTCGTCAAGTGTTGAACCAGGTACGAGCGCGGTTCGTCTTGGGCGCAGGCGGTGGGTAGCCATGTGACCAGCCCAAGCAACACCGCCGCCAGACGCATGTAGCCGCTCCTGATAGAAATCAAAACGCCAGGGGATTGGGTAACAACAACGAGCTAGCGAGCCGGGAACGCCAGCGAACTTAGACGCAAGCTCGGGAGGTTTTTTCTGCTCTCCGGCGCTTACGCTTCCGGCTCGCCGCCGGTTGCCCTCAACCGAGACCATGCCAACGAATGGCCCCGTCTCTTACAATCGGCATTCAGACAGATTGAGTTTGATTGACGAGGATGAATAACCGGCAAGACAGGAGTTTCATTCCGATTTTCCGCCGACCGCGGAATCGGCGCAGATCGCCAACTCTGCCGCAACAGCCGGGCTTGGTTCATTATCGCGAGGAGGCCCAGCCACGGAAGAAGGCGCAATCGACGAGGTCTTGACGCGTTGCAGCATGAGCCAGGCGGTTGGCCCAAGGATCAAGGGGATCCCCCAGAGCTTGTTCCAATCCAGTGCGTTGCCGACTAACGTTACATCGAAGATGAGTACGAAAACGAATTGCGACAGACTTGCGACGGATACCCGCGCCGGTTCACCCGTGGTGAAAGCGCGCGTCAGAAAATACTGCCCCACCGACGCCGACAGGCCAACGCCGAGCAGTTCGGCCCAGTGTGTCCAGTGGAAGGCTTCGCTCGGCAATTCCATCGGGAACAGAAACAGACTTCCGAGGGCCGCGACCAGCGCCGTTGCCGAAAAATGGACGACCACGGAACGCGGGTCCAGATGTTTCAATCGATTCAAGCCCATCATGGCAATCGCGGAAAGCAGCGACACACCGACCACGATGAGCACACCGTAGTTGCCTGTCCGCAACTCTCCCCCCTGAATCACCGCGACGCCGACGATGCTGCTCAGGATGGACAACCAGACCAGCCCCGACGGAAATCGGCCCAGAACGGGCCACGACAGCAGGGCGACCCAGATCGGGAAGATGTTGGTGATCGTGAATATTTCGGTGGGGGGCATGAACGACAATGCATAAAACGTGCCGACCAGGCTACAGCTGCCGGCAAGGCTGCGCATCCACAGGATCGGAGAATTCCACACGATCAGCTTGGCGCCGTCCCACCAGGCCCAGAGGGCGACGGTGGCCAGCGGGATGACGCAGCGTGCGAGCGCCACCGTCTGCCAGTTCGTCCCGCGACTGGCAAGGGCCGCGAAGGTGATCATCCAGCTAAAGGCGAATCCGCTGATGAGAATCCAAAGGTAGGGTTGCAGGCTTTTGTTCTTCACGGTTTTCTTGAGCCCGCGGCGCACGGGCCACGGCCAAATGCTCCAAAAAATCAATCCACGTTTATTCTAGCACGTCCGTATAGTTGTGTCATGTCTGCCAGTCGATCCAGATAGCCGGGTTGCAGTTTTTGCTGGGTACAGCGCCAGGCCCAGTTTCCGCGCGGTTTGCCGGGAAAGTTCATACGCGCTTCGGTCCCCAGATTCAAGATGTCTTGCAGGGGCGTGATCGCGTAATCCGCGACCGACGACCAGGCCAGGCGAATGAAGTCCCAGGCGACATCGCTGCCATCGCGAGCCAAATAGCGCCGCACGTGATCGCGATCTTTTTCCGACGTGCCGCGATACCAGCCGGCCGTCGTGTCATTGTCATGCGTACCGGTGTAGGCAACCGTGTTTTGCTCATAGTTGTGTGGCAAATAGCGATTGCGCCAGTCATCGCCGAACGCGAATTGCAATACGCACATGCCGGGCAGGTCGAACTGGCGGCGTAGGGCATCCACCTCGGGCGTGATGATGCCCAGATCCTCGGCGATGATCGGCAATCCGCCCAGCGCAGTGCGCAAGGTTTCCAGAAGCTTGGCGCCGGGCGCCTGCACCCACCGACCGTGGATGGCGTCGGCGCTGCCGGCGGGAACCTCCCAGTAGGATTCAAAGCCGCGGAAGTGATCCAGGCGGATCATGTCCACCGTTTTCAACGTGGCATTCAGTCGCGCGATCCACCAGGCGAAGCCCGATTTTTCCAGGGCCTGCCAGTCGTAGAGGGGGTTGCCCCAGAGTTGGCCCGTGGCGCTGAAATAGTCAGGCGGAACGCCGGCGACGACTTTGGGCCGACGGTCGCGGTCCAGGGCGAAAAACTGCGGGTTGGCCCAGACATCGGCCGAATCCGTCGACACGAAAATCGGAATATCGCCGATGATCTTGAGGCCGCGCTCGTTGGCGTAGCCCTTGAGATTCTGCCACTGGCGAAAGAAAAGGAACTGCCGAAACTGGTGCAGTCCGATTGGCCCGGCCAACTCGGCCTTGGCGGTCTTCAGGAAGGCGGGCTGGTGCAACCGGGCGGGTTCAGGCCATTGCTGCCAGCTTCGGCCCTGATGAGCATCGTTCAGAGCCATGAAGAGGACGTAGTCCTCAAGCCAGTCCGCCTCCTCGATGACAAAACGATCGAATGCCGGGCGCAAACCGGCTGCGCGACCACCCTGAAAGTTCTCCCAGGCTCGCGCCAGAAGGGGCTTCTTGAAGCGCATCACCGATTCGAATTCGACGCGCTCGGGCGAAAAGGTCGGCGCCTCGATATCCCGGGATTCGAGCAAGCCTTCCTTGACCAGCTCTTGCAGGCTGATCAGGCCGGAATTGCCGGCAAATGCGGAAAAACACTGATAGGGCGAATCTCCGAATCCCGTCGGCCCCAGCGGCAGAATCTGCCACCATGTCTGCCTGGCGCGGACGAGGGTGTCCACCCAGGCATAGGCCGACGGTCCCAGGTCGCCGATGCCAAAAGGTCCAGGCAGCGAGGTGGGATGGAGCAGGACGCCGGCGGAGCGCCGCGAGGTGACTTCACTTGGCATGGACCGAATCCTTGGTGGGAGCGATTTCCCTCCATTGTACGCAAATGCCGGATTAATGTTTAGCCGCTCGCCTTTGGCGAGCGGGTCGTCAAGCGAACCTTTTCCGCGCGCGTCATATCATACCACCAAGGAACACGCCAGCGCCGGGAGAAGAGCCAGATGTCCGAAGCCGCCGATGCCGCCGCCCCGCCCGTGTCGCCACACGCCGGCGGCAGCAAAGAACTGCTCAAACTGGCCGCGCCACTCATTCTCAGCCAGAGCTTCATGACCGTCCAGGTGACGGTGGACACCCTGCTGCTGGCCTGGCACGACACGCATGAAATGACGGCATCATTGCCCGCCATCATGTGGTACTGGCTGGCGTTTGGTCTTCTGCAGGTCACCGCGGGTTACACGTCCACGTTTGTCGCCCAGTACACGGGAGCGGGCCGACCGCATCGCGTCGGGCCAGCGGTTTGGCAGGGAATCCACTTCAGCGTGGTTGCGGGCCTGTTGTTCCTGCTCATGGTCCCCGCCGCTCCGTACCTCATCGCGCTTGGGGATCACAGCGCCAATCTGCAGACCCTGGAAACCATTTACCTACGCTGCCTGGCCTTCGCCGGCTTGCCGATGCTCATCATGAGCGCGATCAACGGTTTCTTCTCCGGCCGCGGACAAACCTGGACCGTATTGGGGATCGAGGCCTTTGGTACGGCGATCAATGTCATCCTGGCCCTGATGATGATCTTCGGCAAGGCAGGCTTTTCCGAGATGGGTATCGCGGGCGCCGGTTGGTCCACCGTGATCGGCTCCTGGGCCTCCGCCTTGCTTGCGCTGGCTCTTTTCCTGCAACCGGGCTACCAACAGTTCGCTACCTTGAGTGGCTGGCGTTTCGAGCGCGAGTTGTTTCGCCGGCTGCTGCGCTATGGCGGTCCGGCCGGGTTCCAGGTGTTTCTCGATGTGCTGGTTTTCCATCTCTTCACGCAGATGATCGGCCGGCTCGGCGATGCCGCCATGGGCGCGACGACGTTGACGATCCGCCTCAACATGGTCGCGTTCCTGCCGATGTTTGGCCTGGCGCAGGCGATCTGCATCCTGGTCGGCCAACGCCTCGGCGCCGAGCGGCCTGATCTGGCGGAGAAAAGTACGTACACCGGTCTGCGCTGGATGTTTGGGTACATGTGCGCAATCGCTTTCGTCTACGTTGCGTTTCCGACGACCTTGGTATCGTTGTTTCAAGGCGACAACAACATCGCCCATTTCGAGGAGGTGGCGGCCATCGTCCCGACGCTGCTCATCTGCGTGGCGATCTATTCCCTGGCGGATGCCGTGAACTTCGCGTTCGCGTTCGCCTTGCGCGGGGCGGGCGATACCTGGTTTGTCTCGCTGCTCACGTTCACGCTGGCCTGGCCCATCATGGTGATCCCGACCTACCTCGTGATGCGCTATGGCGCGAATGTCCTCTGGGCGTGGGTGTTTGCGACCGCGCACATCCTCGCCATGGCCCTATGTTTCTTTTGGCGTTTTCGCAGCGGCAAATGGAAGTCGATGCGCGTCATTGAACCCGTCGCGATTGACGTGCGGGAAAATCCAGGCGAGCCCGTGACGGGCATTTCCGGGTTGACGAAAGAGTGTTAGGCCGGCGCCGCTACGGCATTTCGCGCAGCCTCGCCCGAATCGACGGCGCCAGCGGCGAATTGCTCGCCAGCGCCGCGTTCAGGGCGGTGTCCAGCGCCTCGCGCGCCTCGCGCGGACGTTGCGCCGCGAGGTACGCGTCCGCCAGGGTGAGCATTATCTCCGGACTTTTCCATTCCGTAAGGCGCGCGGCCTTGCGCGCGTAGGTCACCGCTTTCTCTGCCTGGCCTTGACGGCGCAGCGTTTCGCTGTACGCCTGGTTGCCCAAAGCGTGACGCGGGTCGATCGTCACCGTGAGTCCGAAAAGTTTCCCTGCCTCCGCGACACGATCGAGCTTCAATAACGCGGTCCCCCACAGGTAATGGATCTTGGCGTCATACGGGTCAATGGCATCCGCCTTCGCGCAGAGCGCAGCCGCGTCTTCCGCCCGACCTTCCATGTACGCCATCGAGGCGAGCATCGAAAGCCCGAATGAATCGTTCGGATCAAGTTTCGCGACCGCCTGGAGATTTCGCACGGCTTCGTCTTGCTTGCCAATTGCGGACAGCAGCACGCCCAGCTTGCCGTGGGCCTTGGCGTCATCGGGCTTCATCTCCAGAAGCCGATGCAGGGCAGCGATCATTTCCCGCGGTTGCTGCTCCGGTCCGCCGCTGGTCAGTGCGCTCAAGCGATCGAACTCGGCCTGCCGCGCGATGGCCTCGGCAAGACGCTTGCGCGTGCCGGGCCGCGAATCGATCTTGACCGCCTCGCGCATCGCCTGCATCACGCCCAGGAGGCGATGCTGGCCGCGCCGTTTTTCGGAAACGTCAATCCAGTATTGGCCAAGATCCTCCGACAGGCGCTGGGCTTCCTTTTGGCTCTTCGCATCCATCCGGGCGCGCAACCAGTTGAGAAGCACAGTCTTTTTCGCTTCGGGATAAACCGCGATGCGATGCTCCGAGCGGGCCGTCACGGGCACGTAGCGATCGTCCGTGGTGTGAAACCGCGCGCCCATCCACACGCGCGGCGGCATGTGGCAACCGGCGCAGTCCCCGCGCACCGCGGCCGGAAGATTCTCGTGGTCCTTGCATGACGCTGGCTTATGGCACTCCAGGCAAGACTGAGACGCCGAATCATGCTGTTGGGGGCGATGCGGGTGGTGACAGGTGACGCAGGTCATCTCACTCTTCTGAAAGCACTTGCTTTCGCGCAGGTATTGCACCTGATTGCCCACCAGGTCGTCCTCTTGATACTTGATGTGCGACACCCGAAACGATTCGTCCAGCGGTTGCCCGGGCCGATAGGAGAACGCCGGCCCGCGCCGATTGAAGCTGGCGCTGTGACATTGCGTGCAGACCTCCATCAATCTTTCGCGCGACAACATGCCAGGATGTACGATGGCATGGGCTGCGTCGTTGGGATGCGCCCGATGATGGACGACATGCTCCTGGCCCGGGCCATGACAGCGCTCGCAAGTGACACCGGCGTGCATGCCCGCACGCTGATATTCGTTGGGCGTGCCTGGCACATGCGCGATCCAGGTGTTGTGGCACTCGATGCAGCGCGACTCGACCGGGCGCGTGAAAATGGTCTCCGCGCCGTGGCCCCAGCGCTCGAACGGGAAAAGCCAGCCGATCGGATGAACGACGAGCTTGTTGTCCTGCCAGCAAAAGTACATTTCGTCGCTTTTGCCCGAGGCACCGTAGACCAGACCGACCTGGTATTGGGTACGTGTTTCCCCGTCGGGCCCGTTCTGAATGCCGGTGAGGAAGCAATCGGCTCCGGAGCGCGTCATCTCGAAACGAAGTTTGGGATTGCCGGTGAGATGAAGCCCGCGCCCGGGCTTGAAGCCCGGCGCGCCGATACCGCTAGGCGGTGTGCAGGCAACGAAATGGCGCGTGCCTTCAAACTCCTTGACGCGCTTGGCATGGCACTCCGCACAAGCCTTGATGCCGACGTAGCCGGGGTTGACGACCTCGATCTTGATGTCGTCATCGTCCCCCGGGCCCTGGCGCCAGTTGAGATCAGGCCGCCACCACCACCAGGCGGTCGCGCCAGCCGCGAGCAAAAGCAACACGGCGACGACGACCGGCGCGCGCGACGCGCCGCCGGCCTGGGATGGGTTTGCGGGATTGGAATTCATGGTGAACACGCCGACTCGCGGATGGGGTGAAACCGGACCACCTCAACGTCAGCGTAACCGCGCACCGCAGCAAAAGCAAGCGAATTGAATTGATCCTGAAGGGTTAGCGAAACTGCGCATCACTTCGCTAACGCCTCAGGCTCGGAAACAGACAAATCCAAGTTTATCAGCGGGGCCCCGTGGTCGTGCCGGCTGGGCCCTGATACACCACGCGCGGCGGCGGCACCGGCCGGCTTTCCAACTGAGCGATCGGATTCTGAACGTTCGACGTCGTCGCCATCGGGTCCTGGGGCGGCGTGTTCGGCGCCACGGGATTCGCCGGTGGGAAGATTGGGTCGAGTGGACTTTTGGAAACGACCATCGGGGTAACCGGCACATTGGGGACGATCGGGTTCATGAACACCACGTCCGGCGCCACCGGATTCGCGGGCGGAAAGTTGGGGATGATCGGGTTCTGAAAGACCACGTTCGGCACGATCGGGTTTTGGACCACGATATTGGGAACGATTGGCCGGGGGAAATTGCCCTGCGGCACGATCGGGTTTTGGAACACGACGTTGGGAACGATGGGCCGGGGGAAATTGCCCTGCGGCACGATCGGGTTTTGGAACACGACGTTCGGAACGATGGGCCTGGGGAAATTGCCCGGCGGCACCATGGGATTGCGGACGTTGACATTAGGCCGATGCGGCACCTGAAAGCCACCGCGCTGCTGGAAGGGGTTCTGGTAGGGCATCCGCATGTTCCCTGCCTGCGGAAATGACATCTGCATCTGCATGTAGGGCAGCCGCAGGTTGCCGCCCTGGCTGAAAGGCATTCGCATCTGGTTACAGCAGCAATTCGCGTGACTGGCCATGGCGTTGTGACGCCCGCGTTGAGCCATCGCGGGCCCGCTGGCGCACAGGCTGACCGCAAGAATGAGCAAGATGCGTTTCATGGAGATATCCCTCAGAATGCCTTTTCCGTCTCGCGCACGCGGCGCGTCCTCAATAGAAATGGCACGAGGGAGAGATTTCTTTCACAAAAAAAGCAAAACCACTGAAAAACAAGAAAAACACCCCGCGCGGGAGCGTATGACACGTTTAGCCGCGACCCGAAGGGGAGCGCGAGCACGATATACTGCACGCGCTCGAGATTAGCACAATTGTTACGAGCTGCGACGGTAAGGGAGCGGGAACGAGCCCAACGGTCCCTTACGATCGCGGCTCGTTAATTGAGGATTTGTCAATTCGTGGCACGGGCAGACTTCCTCCATCACCTGATTGGTAGGCTTCACGCGCACGCCAATCACATCCGTCGCCAGGTTGCTCGATTGGCCAAGAACCAATCGTAGGTTTGCCGCACGCCGGCCTCCAGACTGATGCGAGGCTGCCAACCCAGGGTGCGCAAACGTGACACGTCCAGCAACTTGCGCGGTGCGCCGTCGGGCTTGGATTGGTCCCAGGCGATTTCGCCTTGAAAGCCGACGATGCGCCGAATCACCTCGGCGAGTTCGCGGATCGTCAAATCCTCGCCGCTGCCGATGTTGACGATGTCGGGCGAGTCCCAGCGTTCCATCAGGAGCAGGCACGCTTCGGCACAGTCATCGACGTGCAGGAATTCGCGGCGAGCGATTCCAGTGCCCCAGAGCGTCACGGTGGGTTGTCCGGAAATCTTCGCATCGTGAAATCTTCTTATCAGGGCCGGCAACACGTGCGAAGTCGCCAGGGCGAAATTGTCGCACGGTCCATAAAGGTTGGTCGGCATCACCGCGATGAAGTTGCTGCCATATTGCCGGCGATAGGCCTGGGCGAGTTTGATGCCAGCAATTTTTGCGATGGCGTAGGGCTCGTTGGTCGGTTCGAGCTTGCCATCGAGCAGGTAGTCTTCCCGCATCGGCTGAGGGGCGAGGCGCGGGTAGATGCACGAACTGCCCAGGAAAAGCAACTTCTTGACGCCATGCCGATGGGCGGCGTCGAGGATGTTGGTTGCGATGCGGACATTGTCGAGCAGAAAATCGACGGGGTAATCGCTATTGGCCTGGATGCCTCCGACCCGAGCGGCGGCGAGCAGGACCTCGTCGGGCCGTTCCGTTTGGAAGAATCGCTGGGCAGCCGCGTGGTCCGTCAGATCGAGTTCCGCGCGCGGGCGCGTGATGATTTGCCTTGTGGGGTCATTCGCCAGGAGGCGATGGAAGGCCGAACCAACCAGGCCGCGGTGTCCGGCGATGAAGGTTTTCGCCCGCATGGCGCACCATCCGTTTGGCGGTACGCGGCAGCGACGGATTGGTTCGAAGGGAGCTCCGTCGCTGGCGCTTCCGGCTAACTATCGCTGGCGCTTCCGGCTAACCATCCTAGCGATTCAAGCCCAGGCGTTCCCGCGTGAGTTCGCGCTCGCCGGACGTGATAACGGGCCACCAACCAAAAGGAATCGTCCTCTCCACAAACGGCGTCTCGCGGGTCAGAAGGTAGTATTCCTGGCCTGGGAACGTGACGGCCGAGGCCACGCTTTGATTCCAGGCGAGCCCGGCGCCCTGGGTCCAGCGAAACAGGAATGCCTCCTTGAGCTCCTTGGCGGGGAACTGGGATTTGCCCTTCTCGAACTCTCCTGGAGGGCCGTTGTAGTACCGCACGCGATCCAGGATGCCGAAGCGGTTGCGGAACGGGAAAATCTTGATCAGGTCATCCTTTTCGAATTTGTCCATCAGAAGTTTCTTGAACGGTTCGCCCAGACCGCCGGTAACGCTGATACAGGGACTGAGGTGCAGCCGTCCCGCCTCGATGGCCGCCTTTTGGAACAGCGTGCGGTGGAGCCGCTGATGTTCAAAAAGCTGGCGCAGCTCAAGGTCGCAAATGTCTTCCATCATGCTCGTGACTTGCGCGAAACGCGGGTATTTGAAACAGGCATGAACATACAGGCCGAAGGCGTGATCGAAGCGGCGAAACAATTCCGGCGTGAGCTTGCCCTTCATTTCGCGCTCGCAGGCGAAGAGCTGTTTTCGGGCGGCGTTGGTAATCCCGTCGGCCTCACCCTCGGCCTGGTCAATGAAGGCGTCGAAGTTGGAAAGCCCGTTATAATAGGTGCTGAAATAAAGCCTGATATGGGCGTCGAGGCTGGCGTCGAGGCTGACGCCAAAGACCTTGTCGACCTCGCTGCCGCGCCACTCCGGCTTGATCGGTTCGGGTAGGCCCATTGGGAAACCCGGCTGAGCGCGAATCCGCCGGGCGCGGTTCGTCAGTTCAATCACCTCGGTCGGCGAGAGGTAAATCCCATTCTTCTTGCCATAATCCTTGAATGCCAGATAACTTTTCTCCCAGGCATCCTGGCCGTGGTATTTTAGATCGGTTCCAAAGACGAAACGCGTGTCGCTGGTTCGATTCTGGTTGGTCCATTCCTGAAACCACGCCGTGGCGTCCCAGCCGTCGGCATCGAAGAAGCCTTCGGAGTGTAGCGTCTCGGCAATGTAAACCTGGGCCCGCGGCGGGTACTGGCGAAAGAGTTGAATCACCATCTGCTTGGGTACGCGATAACGGAGCTTATCATACTCGACCTGGTGTTGCTTCGGGAAAGGCTGCGGCGGCGGCAAAGGCTTCTGCGCGAACTCGTACCAGGCCTTACACACCAAGAACACATCGAGCGACTTGGGCGTCATGTCGCGAAGGATCGGATTCGGCCAGTCCTCATCCCTTTTCTCGAACGGCGGCAGGATGGGGAACTGCGCGCGGGGTTCCTTTAGTTCCGACTCGGTGATCTGAATCTGTTTTGCCTCGACTGGCTTGAAGCGGTTGGGAATGTTCTGGTTGTCTTCAAGAAAACGCACCATGCGCTGCGGATTGGAATACCCCAGTTGCTCTTGCAGGCGTCGCACCAGCCGGGGATATTTCTGGGCGAATAGCTCGAGCTTCTTCATATCGACCTGGCGATTGCCACGTTCGTCGCGGGTCCAGAAGTTCTCCGGATTGCGCTCGAGGGGATCGATGCAGCTCATCTCTAGGAGCGAGCGCATGGTAAGCCGTTCGTCGCTGTTGCCGATCTTGAGCTGATAGAAAAACCCGACAAAATGGCGCAGCTCGGGGTTGCCCGGAAAGACGATGCGTTCTGGATCGTTGCTGGCGTCATCCTCGCCAACGCCGCTGTTGCGACGTTCGCCCTCGGCGAGCAACTCCAGTCCGCGACTGATGTAATAGTATTTGTCGCGCGGACGATCGCATTCGACGGCGACGTTGAAGGAGATGTTCCAGCTCTGGAACAGCCACGGGGTGACGAAGTAGGGCTGGAGCTTGGTGATGGATTTGACGAGCAGCTCGAGTTCGTGCCATTCATTGCGCTTTTGTTTTTCGATTGCGCTGTACCAGAGCATGGTGACGGCCAGGCCGCGCGAGCCGGTGAGGAGCAGACGGACAGCGGAACTGGTGAGTTCCACCTCGCCGCGGACCGTCTCGCGCAGTTGCAATTTGACGGCTTGCGCCTTGACGACAAACTCGCGATGAATCAGCGACAACGTAAACAGGGCGACGATGGCCCCGAAGTAGATCATTTTCTGCTGGCGCGCTTTTTGAAGCAAAGGAGTGGCCATGGTTCGCTTTCCAAAAAGTTCGGTCCGTCGTGCGCGGCGGACTACGGCAGGGCGTCACGACGGGTTCGCGATTTCCCGGAATTTCATCAGGTAGTAGGCCAGGACGGCCCAGGGAATCAGGTAGCCGGCCAGGGGCACCACGTTGTCGAAAAATAATATCTGGGTCCAGCCGATGTCAAAGCCGTTGGCGACGTACTGATTCAGATCGTGGCGATCGATATCGGGTATCAGGTTCAAGATGCGGTTGATCCACCAGCCGAAGGCGCTGTCCACGAAATGAATCAAGCTGGTGGTCGGGGTTTTCTCAAGCTCTCCCGCAATCGACATGCGGGTGCTGAGACGCACCAGGGCTTCCGCGGGCCCGCCGCCAGCGACCTGGCCGTGAGCGATGGCCCGCAGGTAGTCGGTGTTCATTCCAGCCAGGAAGAGAAAAAATGTCATCAGCAGGCTGATGACGCTGCTCAAATAGGTGCTGCAGGCGATGGCGACTCCCAGAACGAGCATGTGAGTACACCACATGCCGATGACCCCCTTGAGGAAGTTCTGCCAAAACGGTTTTTCAAAGGCCAGCAGGTAAAAATCAAAGGGAGCGACCCCCAGCATCTGGGCCTCGCGCGCGACATCAAGGCTGACGAAGACGCGCAAGGCGGGCTGGTTTCCCACGGCCCTGGCGCCTTGATCGGCGGGCGGTTTGCTCAGGATCTTGAACGCCTCCGGGGGAACCTGGATGACCTGGGTGTGATAATCCAGAAGCGACGCGCCAACCTGGTAGATGCCGAATTCCTCGATCAAGTCGAGCCGGATTTTTTCGTATTCCGCGAGCTTTCGTTCTTCGATCGCGGCGCGGTCGCCAGGCTTGGTTCGTGCCTCCTCGGCCAGCGTTTTTTGGATTTTTGATCGCAGATCCTCGGCCTTCTGCCTCATTTCGCTGATTTTCTGGTCCAGTTGCTGCGCCTGGCGATGCACGTCCTGGGTCGTGAATTTGTTGACATCCACGAAGGTAAAGGTACATTTGACGCCCTCGCCTTCGTCGCCCTTCGAGAGGCGATAGACGTCAAAGGCAAACTCAAAAATAATCGGCTCGACGCGTTCACGCAAGGCCTCGGGAATTTCGGCGAAATCCCAGATGGCGAACTGGCGAAACTGTTGCCGTCGCGACTCCGTGGTTCCCTTGATGTAGCTGCGGTAAGTGAACTCGCGGCCAATGTTTTCCGCTCGGTTCTCAAATTGGGTGCCAGCGAATTTCAAGTTGCCGTAGATCGGTACGCGGGCCTTGAAGCTTTCAAACTGGGCTTCCTCGTTGACGCCGCGGACGACATAGACCAAGCTAATGCAGGAAACGACCGCGAGCCCGATGGTGAGAAGGGCGGCGTACCCGAAGAACCTCCCGAGAACAAGCTCGAATTTCTCGACGGGCTTGGTAACGATCGTGTGAATCGAGTTGTTTTTGACATCATTGGGAATGCTGAACGCGCCGAGAAGGACGGCGGTCATCAGGAATAAGGGAGTCATTGACCAGTAGACGACGCGGACGTAGTTGCGAACCTGATCCTCCGGCTTGAACGGGATGAACCAGTCGGCAAAGAGGATGACCAGCGACATTGCGCCGAAGACCCAAACGACGCGACCGCGCACCGCTTCCTTCCAACTAAGACGGGTGATGGCCCAGATGCGGCCCCAGCTGATGCGCGTAACCAGGTCCGCAGCAATTGGCGTCACGGCGACCGTCAAGGCGGCGCCGCCGGCTAAAATGAGGATCCAGTCGCCTGGCGTGAAAGGCAGGTTTTCCCGGGCCCGGGGCAACAGAAGGTACGCCGGCCCAATTCCCGCCCAGAAACCAATCCAGCCAAGGAAAATGAAACCGTAGGCCAGGGCAATGGCGAACAGGAAATAGCTCAGGTAGTTGGCCACAACGCCTTGCAGGAGCGTTGGCAAAGCGATGACGTGCTGCTGCCTGGCGTCTGGTTGCAAATAGCGGGCGAGGTAGACCAGGACAATCGCGAACGCCGCCACGCCGCCGGCGCTTTGCAGCCAGATGCCCAGCGTGTTGGGCAGGCTGCTCCAATCGAGCAGCGCCCGTTCCATGACCATGCTTTTGGCAAACAGCATAAGCGTTCACGAACCAGGCCAGGAGCTTCGCGGCAAGCCCCTGGCTGAGCCAAGCGAAAAACATTCCGCATTCGCCGCGACGGGGAGCGGAATTGTTGCGTCAATTCTTGATGTGCGTGCTTCCGGCATCCACCGGGCCGCCGGCCGGCTGGGGATCATTCTTGCTGACTTCCGGCATATAGCGACGCCCGGGATGGGCCTTGCTTTCTTCGATGATGCGCAAGAACAACGCCTCCAGCGTCGTGGTCGGATGGCCGATGAATTCGAGGTTCCCGCCATGTTTTTCCAGAACGGCTTCGAGATCGCGCCTTAGTTCGTCGTTGAGTTGCACGCCGGTGGCCCTGAGTTCCAGACGCAGCACGTCTTCCAGCAGATTCTTGACACTGTCAAGCTTGCGCAGCTCGCCTTCATTGAGAATGGCGACGCGATCGCAAATGTCCTGCACGTCTTCCAGGCGGTGGCTGCACATGATGATCGTCTTGCCCTCGTCGCGCAGCTTGACGATATAATCCTTCATCCAGCGCGTGCCGAGCGGATCAAGGCCCGACGTCGGCTCGTCGAGAATCACCAGCTCCGGATCGTTGATGAGCGCCTGCGCCAGGCCGATGCGTTGCCTCATGCCCTTGGAATACTCGCGCAAGATACGCTTCTTGTCGTTCTTGAGGCCAACCGTTTCGATCAACTTTTCGGCGCGTTCTTGTCTTACCTTGGAATCGAGCTTGAAAAGCCGGCCATAGAAATCGAGCGTTTCCTCGGCATTGAGAAAGCGATAAAGGTACGATTCCTCTGGCAGATATCCGATCCGTTCATTCTTGCGAACCTCGCCGGAGGCCATGTTGAAGACGAGCGCGTCGCCGTCGGTCGGGAACAGGAGGCCGAGCAAGAGCTTGATGGTCGTCGTTTTTCCCGAGCCATTGGGGCCCAACAGGCCGAATATTTCGCCCCGGTACACCTCCATGTTGAGGGCGCGTAGAGCGACCTTTTTTTCGCGGCCCCAGAAGTCGCGGTAAATCTTGGTCAGCTTGCGCGTTTCAACAACGACTTCAGTCTTGGCCATGATCCGGCCACCTCACAAAGAGAAACAAGATCGCTCAGGATTGGAGCTTTCTTTGGATACGATTCCTGGTTCGCAAGCGTTCACCGTCGCCGCCATTTTTTCGTATGGCCGTCGCCTGGCCCATCAGGGTGAGGGAATCTTACGGGCCGGACGCCACGAGTGCAAGCCGCACGTCCCCGGCAACATGGACGAGCCGAAAGCGAAAGCGACGGTTTTTGCGTGATTGTCGCTTGCGCTTTCAGCTCGAAAGGCGACTTATGTCGGGCCCGTCATTCTCGCGTCCCCTTCCTGCAAGCAATGTTTTCCGTTAAAATGTCGTTACCGAGTCTGTTCCTTGCGTTCCCGGCACGACTTCTTTGGATAATGAACTATGGAGTAGTGATGGTTCTTGGCCGAATGCCCGGCGACGGACGTCGTGCGGCGAATCCGTCACTCCCCTATCTGACTACCGAACACGAACCTTGGGCTGCAAGACCAGCAAAAAGGGCCTCGACCATGGACATCTTGATTATTGAGGATGACACCGCGATTGGCAAAGCGGTCCAAAAAGGGGTGATTGAAGCGGGGCACAAGTGTGTATGGATCGAGGACGGGACAACCGGATTCGATGCCTGCCGCTCGCAGAAGCAGGACATGATAATCCTGGACTTGATGATCCCGGGCATGTCAGGGTTGACCATCCTGGAAAAACTCCGCAAGGAGGGCATCAAGACGCCGGTCCTGATCTTGACCGCGTTGGGTTCGATCGACGATCGCGTGATCGGCTTGAAAAAGGGAGCCGACGACTACCTCGTCAAGCCTTTTGCGATGTCCGAATTGCTGGCTCGTGTCGAGGCGTTGTGCCGGCGTTCGACCATCAAGCCCGCCCCGGTCCTTCAGGTCGGCGACCTGATTCTCGATCTCCCGACGCGCTGCGTCAAAAGCGGCGGCGTCGATATCGACCTCACGCCGACGGAATTCAGCATTCTGGAGTTGCTCATGCGCCACGCCGGCCAGGTGGTCACCAGGAAAATGCTGTGTGAGAGCCTGTGGGAATCCGACTGGGAGGGAACCACCAACGTCATCGAAGTCCACATCAATCGCTTGCGAACCAAGTTGCAGCGCGGCACGAAGGAGCCCCTGATTCACACCGTGCGAGGACGCGGCTATGCTCTCCGCACAGCGAGTTAGGGAACTTTACCATACGCTGCGGTTTCGCCTGGCGCTATGGATCACGTTCATTGTCTTCTTGATGGTGGTGGTGACGAACGTCACGGTACGGGCGTTTGAACACCGCGCCCTGACTCGAAGCTACGACCAATTTCTTATCGATAGCCTCGAGGACGTAAGCCACGCGGTCGCACGCATGGACCAGGACAATCGCGAATTGCTTTTTGCCGAGCTACAAGCCAAGCGACAGGCCAATGAACATCAGAGCTGGTTTGCCCAGGTGTTCGATAGCTCGAAAAAGCTGGTCTGGGCCAGCGGTAACTCGCCGCGCCTGCCGGCGCCCGACCTGATCGACGAATTCACCGGCCCTTACGACGAGAAGAAGCATCGCGTCAATGAAAAAAAAATCGTCCTGTTGTCGGGTGAGACGTATTACATCCGCTGCGGCTACCTGCACATGGAGTTGGCTGATGACCTTGGCCTGGTCAACCGCAATCTTCTCTTCGTGACCATTTGCATTTCACTGGCCGCGCCGCTTGGGGCCTACGTGATTGCAATGCGGGCCATGCGGCCGATTTCGCAGATCATCGAAACCGCGGCTCACTTGCAGCCGACCAACCTCAACGAACGCCTGCCAATGCGCGGAACCGGCGATGAGCTGGATCAACTTTCGTGCACGATCAATGGAATGCTGGACCGGCTGGCATCTTTCATCGACCAAAACCGTGATTTCGTTGCCAACGCAGCCCACGAATTACGCTCCCCCCTGGCGGCCATTCGCAGCTCGGTTGAGGTCGGGCTAAATCGAAGCCGATCCGCCGAGGAATACGCGACGATCCTGACGGACGTGATCGAGGAGATCGGCCGCCTCGCCGGTCTGGTCAACCGCCTGCTCATCCTGGCCGAGGGAGATGCCGGGCGTCTGGCGGGAAAGGAACAATACACCTCCCTGGATAAAATCGTCAGCGAGTCGATTGACATGTTCAGCGCCGTGGCCGAGTCCAGAGGTGTTCGGCTTGCCATCGGCGATTTTTCGGCGGCGGTGGTCCCGGGCGACGAAACCTACATTCGCCAGATTGTGCGCAACCTCATCGACAACGCCATCAAATACAACCGCGATGACGGGGAAGTGATCGTGCATCTACGAACCGATTTGGCCAGGAAGCAAGCGGTGTTGATCGTGCAAGACACGGGGATCGGCATCGACGGGGAAGGGTTGTCACGAATCTTCGAACGCTTTTATCGGGCGGACAAGGCGCGCACACGGGAAAAAGAGCGAGCCGGCTTCGGCCTTGGCCTGAGCATCTGTCGCACCATCTTGCAGGCCCTCCACGGCGAAATCACCGTGGAAAGCACCGTCGGACGCGGTACCACGTTCACGGTCCTGTTGCCTTTAATTCTCGACCCGCCCGTAAACCTCGCGAACCAAATGTCGGCGACACCGCGAATTGCGGTTTGACCGGGTCCGAACCTGAGCCACGGCCGCGATGAAACGGCGTTGAGGGGGGCGGGACAAAGCCTAACGGTCCCTTTTTCGGTCGCGGCTCGTCAATGAGGATATGTCATTTCGTGACGCGTGAAGTCCAGGACGTGCTGGTGGCGGTCATTTCTGTGCTGCGATGGCGCGATTGAGTTCTTCGATGGCCCGGCGCAACGTTGGCCATTGCATCATGTTTGCCTGCGATGCCGGCTCCATGGTGTCGTCAACGATAAAATGCGGCACGACGCCGCGCTCAGAGTAGGCGACGCCCTTCGGAGAAAAGAATCGTTCCACGGTCAATTTCATGCCGCCGGTCGGAACGCCGCCGGTGGCCCGGGGCAGTTTGAGGACGCGTTGAATACAGCCCTTGCCAAACGTGGTCTGACCGATCAACATCGCCCGATCGTTATCCTTTAGGGCGCCGGCGAGCACCTCGGCGGCGCTGGCGGTGCCGCCATCCACCAGGACGGCAATAGGGAATTTCCAGGCGTTCGGATTTCGGGCCTGGTAGATTCGGCTCTTCTTGCTGTCCTGATTGATTGTCGAGGCGATAATGCCGGTCGGCAGGAAGCGATGTGCGACATCGATGGAACTGTCGAATAGCCCGCCCCCGTTGCCGCGCAGGTCGAGGATGATGCCTTTCGCCCCCATGCGCATTAACCCAGCGATGCCGATATCGACATCCTGCGGAGTGGTATCCGTGAATTGATTGATTTTGAGGTAGCCCAACCCGTTGCCCGGTTGCATGAGCGGATACCATTCGAGGTCAGCGGTCAGCGGGCGTTGACGAACCAGCGATATCATCCGTGAGGCATTTTGGCCAGGCGTTAGAACTTCGAGATCCACCACACTGCCCGAAGGGCCCTCAAGGAGAGCACGCACGGCCCGGATTGGAAGGTCGGCAACCGCCTTTTTGTTGATCGTGACTATCTGATCGTTAACGAAAACGGGTTCATCCGAGCGGTCCGCCGAACCACCATCGATGATACTGTGAACCGCAATGCGATTTTCGCGGATCGTGAGCACCAGCCCCACGCCGACGACCTCGGTGCGGGCCAGGTTGTCGGCCAACTCGCGCAGCTGGTTCGGGGTGAGGTAGACCGTGTATTGGTCGATGGCGTAGCAGGCGCCACAGGCCATTTCCATTGCCACGACCGTTCCATTGACGCCCAGGTGAATCTCAGCCGCCATGGCGATTTCCGAGATTTGGCGGGCCGCCTCCTTGCGCGACATGCGCCCCATCCGCCCCCAGGTTTTCTTCACCAGAGCGCGAAACTCCGGAACGCTGGCGAGCTTGGTGGCAGGAACATGTTGCTGAAGAAAAACCGGGTCGCCTAGCGACGCGTCCAGCTCGTCGAGGCCCTTGGCGAACAGCGTATTCGGATTCAGGGTTTTCTTGGCGATTGACCCATCCAGCAACGTATTGGTGATGACGCCATACATTCGCATGGCCTGGCCGAATTCGATCGAAAGGACTTCCTTTCGGTAACTGGGATCGCCGTGGCGACGCGTCCGCCAGCAATGGCGCACCGCACGATGATAGCGCTGGCGAATACCCAGGCCCAGGTCCGGCTGTTTCAGGAGCAATTCGTAGATTTCGCGCGCCCGCTCCCATTGCGGCTGCGGTTGCTTTTCATAGGCTTCAGCCTGAAGGACGAGATCGCGGATCTGCTTTTCCGGAAGCGCGTAAACGGCGGATTGAAAAACGAAAAAGCCGCCAAACGAAAGGAGAACAATTAGACAGGGAGGTCGAAGTAGCCTGCGCACGGAAGAATCCTCCGGCCAAGGATAGGCCCAGTTCCGCCCCTCAGTATAAAGGAGAGGAGAGGCCACGTCAAATAGACGTTTGCCAAATTGCGAAAGTTTTTCGGGTTGGCGAAAATATACAGGTTTCTCCGTTTTCCCGCGGAGTTTGCTCCGCACACGTGCTACAACGATGCTGGACCCCGTGCGCCAAGAAATCGTGACCCAAGCCCACACGGTCGTGGTCAAGATTGGCACCAACGTCCTGACAGGGGACGATGGGCGCCTCGACGCTCAACGTTTGCAAGCCCTGGCAGATCAGGTGCAACGCCTTCGCCAGACCGGTCGCAAGGTCGCCCTCGTAAGCTCCGGCGCCATCGGCGCGGGTGTCGGACGCCTCGGACTCTCGCAAAGGCCGACGGATCTGCGGCAACTTCAGGCGTGCGCTGCCATCGGGCAAAACTTCCTCATGCGCGCCTATCAGGAATGTTTCGACCAACACAACGTCCATACCGCACAAATTCTGCTGACAGCGAGCGATTTTGATAGCCGGGCCCGGTACCTCAATGCACGCAATACCATCGTCACCCTCTTTGAATGGGGTGTCGTGCCGATCATCAACGAGAACGACACGGTCAGCATTGCCGAGATCAAGTTTGGGGACAACGATCACCTGGCCGCGATGGTGACGAATCTGTTGCAGGCGCCGTTGCTCATCCTGTTGACCGTGGTGGATGGTCTCTACCGCACCGACCCGCGCAGCGATCCGAACGCCCAAAAAATCGCCACGGTCGACCACATCGACATGGCCGTCATGGAAATGGCGGGCGCCAGCCAGAGTTCGCTGGGTACGGGTGGAATGAGGAGCAAGTTACGGGCCGCCCGCCTGGCGACGGCGGCGGGGGAATCGGTAATCATGGCCAACGGCGCCCAGCCAGGCACGCTCGACGAGATTTTTGCCTGCGCGCCGATCGGGACCCTTTTTCTGCCGCACGGCAATTCGCTGCCAGCCTGGAAGCGCTGGGTCGGCTTCACGGCCCGGCCCAGGGGGAAAATTCTGGTCAATGACGGCGCCCGCTTCGCGGTCCATCAACAGGGCAAGAGCCTATTACCTGTGGGTGTCATCCAGGTCCAGGGCACATTCAGCAAAGGCGATGTCGTCGCCCTGTGCGATCAGGCCGGGCAGGAGTTCGCCCGCGGCTTGACCAACTATTCATCGGACGACGCCGGACAAATCCTGGGCCTGCGCACGGAAAAAATTGCGGAGGTCGTCGGCGCCTTCCCCTATGAGGAAATCGTTCATCGCGATAACCTGGTAGTAACGACATGAATCTCCAAACATGGGCCTGGTTCAAGTGAAAGTCACAGCGAGCCGCCGGGCTTGTCCCGGCGGTGAACCAAGGCGGATCGGGATGCACTGCGGGGACAAGCCCGGCGGCTCGCGGATTGTTTGTTCGCCTAAAATCGATGGATTTGAACCACGCCGACTTATCACGGGACGCGGAGGAATCCAGGCCTGGAAGTTTGGGCGGAATGGCTGGATTTCCCGGCGGAAATGGAATTCGGCCTGGTTCAAACCGAGGTGACAATCCAAATCTACCTGGCTTTCCCAAACTTCCCGGTCGTGATACCCCCCGCGCCCCGTGAGAAGTCCTCAAAAAAAACGCTGTAACGTGTTGCAAATTTATGGGTTATGGAGCAAAGTGGACTTCTCACATCAGTCGATGTCAGCAACGACGGGTGGTGTCTCACTTTGCTTCGGCGTATGGTAGACCTCACGCGGAGCGTGAGGTCTACAATCAAACTGTGACACTACCCAACGGCGTGTTCGCCTTCTTTCGGCAATCCTTGAGTTACCCGAACCCGACGCCTTTTGAACCACGCCTGGAATTCCGGCTCCTGATTGTCCGCAAGCCACCGACGGATGCCAGTTTGGTGTTAGAAAATCCTTCGAGTTTCGTTCCTCTTTTGCACCCAGCGACGGCTCCTGCCGCGACAAAAAAAATGGCAGGGACGAGGGCCCATGAAGTCGAGGCGGAAACAGCCTCCGCACCAGGCGGACTTTGAAGAAATCTACGAACGTCATAGCCGCGAGGTGTGGGCTTTGGTTTACGCGCGCTGGCTTAACGCGGATATTGCGCTCGACATCATGCAGGAAACCTTCTTGCGTTTGTGGAGGCAATGGCAGGAAGGCAGCGAAATCGTCAACCCGCGCGCCTGGGTTCTGCGTGTAGCGCGCAACCTGGCCGAGGATCACGCCAAGAGCGCGTTCCGCCGTTACGGAACCCAACCTCCCCAGACGATGAATGGGGTGGAAGGCCGCGAAATCCTGCCGCTCGATGGCATGGCCCGCGACGAGACGTTCGGCCAAATCCGCAAGGAGATGGAGCAGCTCGCCCCGGCCGACCGCGAAATTTTGACGCTTCGCTATGCGCTGGAATATGACACCAGCCAGATCGCGGAGGTTTTGGAAATCAACCCGACCGCCGTCCATATGCGCTTGAGCCGGGCGCGCCAGCGTCTCGCCGAGCGTTTGACAGCCCAGGGAGTGAAGGAAACCCATGAGTAATATGACGATGATGCCGAACGATGAACAACGTCCTGACGTGGATGTGCTCTTGCACGACTATTTCCAGTCCGAGTTGCCTCGCCCCTGGCCGACGTTCCAGGCCCCCAAACAGACGCGCGTCAAACAGCCTGAGACGGTGTTCGCGCGTTATTCAGGGCGCATCGTCCTGGCCGCGGGTATCGCCCTGTTGCTCGCCGGATATTTGACGGTGGCGGGCTATTTCCCGGCGCGCCAGGGCGCCGACGGCCTCGAAGATGTGACCGGCCAAATCGGCAGCAAGGATTCCCCGTCCAAAAGCAAACGCCCCCTACCGCCCGGTAAAGCCGACCATCAGCAAAATGACCACCTCGAACCGATGGGCGACGCCCGGCCATCCAATCGCCGGCCGGACTGACTGGCGACATTTTCGCCTGCCTTCCAACATCCATTATGGATGACCTGCCGACCTGCGCAAACAGACATGCACTGTGAGCCCGCAGCGCCACAAAGTGCGGCATTTGCTGGAGCTGTGGGCTCAGATCGGTTATGCTACTTGCGCGGGAACCTTTAGGTCCTCGGTAATCGCAGGCTGAACGCCTTTCCCACAACAAAAAAAGGCAGACCCTCCGATCAACCAGCGGAGATTACTGCCGAGCCAAACCAGGGCCCCCTCGTAAAGGCCGGTACTTGTGGTAAGCTCGCAAGGCCAGGCGAATGAAACGAAAAACCTGCCAGTGGTTCCACCAGGGGCGATCTTGCAACCAGGCCAACACCGGTCTCGACGGCGGGGTCACGCCAAGCACCCGTCCAAGCTGCGCGAAAAACGCGCGGTCCGCGTTCCGCTCCAGCCAACGTTTGCAACTCGAGTAATCGCCAACGCGACGCCGATCGAGATCGACCGCCTGCTGGCACAATAACTCGGACGCCCGTTCAAACAACTCCTTCGAAATCATTTTTTCTTGGTGGCGCCGATTGACCAGGGCGGAAAAATCCTGAGTCTGCACGCGCCCGGCCGTCCAGTTCGCCAGGTAGGCAGTCAGGGAAGGGCAAACGGGCCGATTGCTACCCGGCTCCTTGACCCCGGCGGCGATCAGCCGCTGATCGAAATCGCGAATGAATTGAGCATAGGTAAAGCGGCCCGAAGCGATCAAATCGTGGTAGGCGCGGTTCACGATGGCAAGACAGCGTTCCGGGTTCTTCAGCGTAAGGAGGACTTCCTCCATGTTGGAAAAATCCTTTCGCAGGGGCACGTAATGGACACCGGGCTCCATCAGGCCATCATAGTTTCCCTCGAAGAGGATTTGCAAATTGCGAAAGGCCGCCGCCTCGAAGTGGCGCGGTGTCAAGCTTCGGTAATCGATCTTGTCCTCCTGCTCGATGAAATCGGCGCCCATGTGATTGGCGAATTCATCGAAGGTCAGGTCGGGGTTCTCCTTCAGGATTCTCTCGGAACGGCGACAAAACTCGCCGCTGCGATCAATGATGGAGACGCCCCCCTCAACCCCAAGGACCGCCTTGCAGCCGGCGAGATAGCGATGCCAGGCCTCCCCGTAAAGGCGATCCCTTTCCTCCAGTGCAATGTCCAGGCACAACCCGCGGCCAGCGGCGAGCTCCAGGAAACGTCGGCCGATCTCTGCCTTCTCCTGACCGCCACGCCCCATGTAGAACGGCAATCGCCGGCCACGATAGCCGACATCGATGCGCCGGTCGCGATAGGGCTGCGCAAGCGATGCCGCGCGAGCGACCAGGTCCTCCGCTACATAACCAGCCAGGTAGTGGACGTAGTCCTTGACCGGCACGTGCTCGGCATAGATATCCCGCACGTGCCTGGGCTTATGCCGGCTATATAAGCAATCGATCTTACATCGCTTCAGAAACGAAAATCGCTCCTGAAAATACCAGACCTCGTCCTGAAAGATCGCGACCCGGTAGCTGCGCGGACAGGAATTGAGGTAGTTTTCCAGATCTGGGGTCAACCAGTGAATCGTTGGGCGAAGGGTGTAGGAAAAAACGCAAGCCGAGAATTCATAGTCCTGAAGGCCCGGAGGGAACCCGAAAGCCAGGTTCACCAGATAGATCGGAAATCGCGAGTAGCGGCCAAACGAGTCCAGATGTTCGGCAATCGTGCTCGCGTCGGAGTTATAATAATCCTCGTGGAAAAGCGCGATTCCAGGCACAGGTTTTTTTTCAGCCACACTCATGCAACGGCTCCCGGCGGCTGGGTTTCCAAATCGATGTCGAAGTGCGGCACGCTGTCCGAGCCTGAAGCGTCAGCGAAGGTTGGGCTGGCACTTCGCCTCCGCTTCAGACTCGGAAGTGCCATATTCGGCCGCGCAAAGCAAAACCTCAGGCCGCCCGCAAGATCTGGGAAATCTGGTCGCCCGCCTTGCCGCCGCCGTAGAGGTTTTCTGGGATCGCTTGGCGGTCACTCGGTTGCAAGGATTGCAATAGCCCGACCGTGATGGCCTGGGTGTTGGTTGGCGGCACGAGGCGGTTCCAGCCGAGGGCGACGAGTTCGCCCCATTCCGTCTCGTGACGCAGCGTGACGCAGGGGACGCGATGAAAGAATGCCTCTTTTTGCACGCCGCCGGAGTCGGTCGCGATCAGGCGCGCATTCCGCTCCAGCGTCACCATGTCCAGGTACCCCACCGGTTCGAGTAGCCGCAAGTTGTCATGTGCGGAGTCGAGTAGATTGTCCCGCTTGAGCGCGGCCAGCGTGCGCGGATGCAGTGGGAGTACGACCTGAATTTGCTCCGCGACGGCGTTCAGGGCGCTGAACAGACAGTGGAGATTGGCAGGGGCGTCGGTGTTTTCGGCCCGATGAATTGTTGCCAGCACGTATCCCTTCGGCAGCAAATCGTGGCGGTCCAGAAGCTGCCCCGGCTCTTTCTGCCCGAAATAAATGGCGGCGTCATACATTACATCACCGGAAAAATGCACCAGTGCGTCCGCGATCCCTTCATGCCGCAGGTTCTCGACCGCGGCCTGCGTTGGAGCGAATAGCCAAGTCGAGAGATGATCGGCCACGACGCGATTGACCTCCTCGGGCATCTTGCGATTAAACGAACGGAGGCCAGCCTCAACGTGAGCGACCGGGACATGGAGTTTCGCGGCCGCCAGGGCCCCGGCCAGGGTCGAGTTCGTGTCGCCGTAGATGAGAACCTTGTCGGGCTTCAACTCGACGATCACCTTCTCAATCGCTTCCAGCATGCGTCCCGTCTGCGCTCCGTGTGCCGCGGAACCCACGCCGAGGTGATAACGCGGCGCCGGAATTTCCAGTTCCCGAAAGAAAATCTCGGACATGCTGTCGTCATAATGCTGGCCGGTATGAACAATGATCTCTTCCACGTCGGAGAAACCACGAAGTAAACGAGAAATCACCGCGGCCTTGATGAACTGCGGTCGGGCGCCGATTACGGTCAGGATTTTCATGGATTGTCTCCAGGGCAATTTTCCCGGCGGGCCGGGGCCGCCGCAAATCCAAGGGCACTGACATGCGCAGGTACGGATGGACCTCTAGCCTGATGGAAATCGATTTGTAAACAAGCCCCGCTTTTTTTGCAATGCCGAAGGAAAATTCACGCCCCAAATCAAATCGACCCTTTTCCAACCTTGAGCCCCAGGGCCTGGTTAAAGTGAAAGTCACAGCGAGCCGCCGGGCTTGTCCCGGCGGTTCATCCCGATCCGCCTTGGTTCACCGCCGGGACAAGCCCGACGGCTCGCGGTTGGTTTGTTACCCCGGATTCGATCGATTTGACCTAGGCCAGCCCCAGCGAAGGCTACCCAACGGAGTTTGGCCGGTCCTCGGGCTTTATGCTCATGACATCCAACGCGTCTGAAACCTGGGGACCAAAAGCGATTGCCCGATCGACTCAACTTGCCCAGACTGATCGTTTGGCGCCTTTCAGAGCCTGTCTACGCGGATAAACATCCTATTTCAGTTAGCCAAATCATGCTGCATTGACAATTCCCACAGGCCATTGTACTTTCGTCCGCGGGTGAATGGAAATGATGGCCTGGTTCAAGTGAAAGTCACAGCGAGCCGCCGGGCTTGTCCCGGCGGTCATCCCGATCCGCCTTGGTTCACCGCCGGGACACGCCCGGCGGCTCGCGGATTGTTTGTTACCCTAAATTCGATCGATTTGAACCAGGCCGAAATGATAACCGGCGCCGGCCTGGGCTGCCGAAAATTCATATGGCTGGGATGTTTGTTTCCAATGACTCAGGGAGAAATGGTCGTGACAACGGAACAATTGGAAATTGACCAGTCGAACGCCAGGTTTTGGAATGAGTTGTGTGGCTCAGGGTTCGCCCGATCGTTGGGTCTGACCGATCATTCGTTCGAATCCTTGCGACGGTTTGACGAGGGATTTTTTGGCCTGTACCCATACCTCCTGCCGATTGTGCAACCCGACCGCATGGTCGGAAAAGACGTTCTTGAAATCGGCCTGGGGTATGGAACCCTTGGGCAGAAAATCGCCGAGGCAGGGGCACGTTACAAGGGTTTGGATATAGCGCCCAACGCCGTGGAGATGTTGAATCATCGTCTGCGCCTCATGAACCTCCCGGGCTCCGCGGTGTGTGGAAGCGCGCTTGAGATGACTTTTCCGGATGAATCGTTTGACTTTGTCGTTTCGATCGGCTGCCTCCATCACACGGGAAACATTCAGCGCTGCTTCGATGAGGTCTTTCGTGTCTTGCGCGGCGGCGGGGTCGCGGTTTTGATGGCCTACAACAAATTCTCGTGGCGACAATGGACCGGTTGGCCCTTGCAGACCACGGCGGAATTGCTCAGGGACTGGAGAGTATTAAATCGCCCGGACCGGATTTCCACTGAACGCAGGAAAGCTTACGACGCCAACGCGGCGGGCGAAGCGGCGCCTGAGACCGTGCTATTGTCAAGACGTGATCTTCGCAGGATGCTGGCCAAATTTGAATCAGTTTCCATTCAGGCCCAGAACATGGACCCGTTCAGGCTTTGCGGCAGGGTGCTTGTGAATCGCGCAAAACTGCTCGGGAATTTTGGCCGAGTCTTGGGTCTGGACTTATATTTGACCGCACAAAAGAAGGCCACGAACTATACCACTCACGAATCAAACTGACCCATCTTTCAAATCGGCGCGTCGGCGGAGTGCAAAAAGCGCCCCGGCGCTGACGCTCAAGGTTGGGTGATACAAACCAGCGCTGCAAAAGGGAAATTGGGGAATGGGCAGGCAAAAACTACGAGTGCTTGTTCTGAGTGACTTTGTTGGGAATTCGGCAAACGTCGTTCGGGATTATCTATATTCTTTCAACCAATACTCGAAGCACGAGTTTTTTTACCTACATGCCTGGCGACAATTCAATTTTTTTCGCATCAGGAGTTTCGACTTTACTCGCTTTGACGCGGTTGTTTTCTTTTGGGATATGTATTGGCCTGGTGTTGATGACCCCGGTAGCAGATTTTTTATACCAGAAAGCCTCAGCCAAAAAATTGCTGCTTCGCCGGCGATGAAAATCCAGTTCATTCAGGATGAATATCGAGACGTCCGAACCGTTAACAAAGCAATGGAACGGTTGGGCATAAACCTGGTGTTCACCTGTGTTGACGAGAAGGATCACGATGTCTTTTATCCCAAAGCGTTGATCCCGAGTTTGGAAGGCGTGTACACCGTCCTGACGGGCTATGTTCCGTCCTATCTGGAGAAGATCGATTATCCCGCGACCATGCCGCGGGCCATTGACATCGGCTATCGCTCGCGGGCCGTACCCTACCCTCTTGGCGATCTCGGTCAGGAAAAGACCATCATATCCCAACGATTCGCCGAGATTAGTAGACAGTATGGTTTCACGGCAGACATCTCCGTGCGCGAAGAGGACCGTATCTACGGCCAAAAATGGCTGGAGTTTCTGCAATCGAGCCGGTTCTCCCTTGGCACCGAAAGTGGTGCGAGTGTCGTCGATTTTTCAGGCGACCTGGCGCGACAGTGCAAAGCCTACCTACAGCAAAACCCGCAGGCATCCTACGCGGAATTGAAGCAAAGGTTTTTTGCCGAACTGGACGGCAAGGTCGTCGTGCAGGCGATTTCCCCGCGCGTTTTTGAATCGGCAGCCTTTAACAATACTCTGGTTCTTCATGAGGGTTGTTATTCGGGCATTTTGCATCCAGACACTCACTACATTCCCGTCAAAAAGGACTACTCCAACATCTCAGAAGTTGTTGAAAGGATGCGTGATCTGCCCTATTGCATACGGTTGGCCCGCCAAACCCATGATGACATCATTCGTAGCGGGGCCAATAGCTATCGTCGTTTTGTAAAACTCTTTGATGAGACGCTCGAAAAGCATCGCCCCGTGCCTGTCCGGGAAGGCACCGTTTGTCGAACCTTGTTTTACGCCAAAAGCTATTTGTGCAATGACCCAATTATTCCAAAGGGAGGAGAAGCTGTTCGGTTGCCCACTTGCTTTGTAGTCCTGAGCAAAGTGCTTGCAATTGCCTTTCGGTGTCAACAAAGCAAAAATGCCGCCTTGTCAATCCTGCACTATCTGACGCAATCTCCAAGCACGCTCGAATTGTTTTTGGAAAGTATTTTCCCCAAAGATCCTGATGACGCGCTTCCATTGATCGATTTCGCAAAGGATCTGCGCCTGTTGTCAATGCTGATCAAGGTGGAACAAGCGTCCGGTCAATCGAATCACCCGTTTGAGATAAATGGTTCCTGGCTCACGTCGGAAAAAACCTTTATTCTAAAAAGCGAACCCAGGTCCGCGTCAGATCGCGTTCAAGACGTAAAGGAACCCCTCCTTCGCACTTTGCGCCGTCAAGAAGCCTTCGACCAGGCAGCGGCAGATCTTCCTCTGCGTTTTCAGTTCAATCATGGCGCCGTGTCGGCAACAAGTCCCTGGCCGTATCATCTTGGCGAGGACGATGTCTATTCCTTCAACACCCTGCTTGAAGCGCTTCATCGATATCCCGAAAAAGCGCCCGACGTTTTCCGGGAAATTCTGCTCGTGGATCGTAAGCCAACCCGAAGCATGGGTTTGGTGTTGACCAAAATCCTGTGGGAGTCGTTGAAAGTTGGCGTATCGCGAACGGCGGGATTGCTGGGGATCGGGCGACCCAGGCCCTTTGCGCCACACCATCCACCAACGTCGAATCCACGTGACAAACAGGCCGCTTGATCGCGCGGCGCGGGGCGGTTCAAGCGAACGTCGTAGATTTTACCTGGCGACTGGAAAAAGTAGCATCCCTGGCACTCCCCGGGGCACCTTCTAGATTCTCACCTCTCAACTTCCGCGCACCACGCGAAGAACTATTGGGGCAGCCGACATCGGGCCTTTGTGTCTCGCAAAGACGCAAAGGACGCAAAGAAAGACACTACTGTCCGGTTAGCGTTTCTGGTTTTTGACGCAACTTATACTGTAGCAATGATCTAGGTTCGGTCATGACTGTTTTCGATTTCAATTTGGTCGTAGCTTGGAGCCATTCTTTCCGCCTCAACCTCTGGCGATGGATGGTCCATGAATTCCGGCCGAACCGTTTTTGCGCAGCTCCTCGACTTCCTGCCCAAGCACGAATTCAACAAGTGCATCGAACGCTATCAGGGGCATCGGCGCCTGCGATCGTTCTCATGCCTCGATCAATTT
>JACPPF010000014.1 GCA_016191165.1 Planctomycetota bacterium | reverse complement strand
TCGCATCATGGTCTCCTTGGGTTGGGCGGGCTTGATCCCGCACACATTTGGGACGAGAACTCGTCGCTGGGTGTCTCGATCCCTTATACCAACTTGGGACAGGTTTCCGCCCATCCCAACGAGGCCATGAACAGTATCAAGCCCTTGCACCTGACCGGGGCCGCATTACGGTTTTTCGGTGTTCATTGGTTTCTCGGCGGCCCCGGCTGCTGAGCTTTGTCGTTCGGCCTTGGAGTGAGAAGGATTTCCGGGGATAGTTGTGCATAGCAATCAGCCATGCCTGAAACCGTTGCACGCCGATAGCTCTTTGATTGGGTCGAAACTCGACAAGTACGGCACGCTATCCGATCAGGAATTGATCGATTCTCTGAAACCGGGCCAACAGGGTTCGCTCAAGGTGCGGCCCGACGGCACAATTGTCGATGGCCACCATCGCATCAAGATTCTTCGGGATCGGGGTGTCGATGTGGATTCTTTGCCTCGCGAGATCATTCCGAAAGAAGCCATTTCGGATCCAGCAATAGGATGACTCCATGCGAACAGAACTCTACTGGATCGAGGGACCGTGGCGTGGACGTTTGGCAATCATGCCACGGCCACGCGGCGGGGACTGGCTGGAGGAGGAAATTCAATCTTGGCGACGATCGGGCGTCGATGTGGTTGTTTCTCTGCTTACTCATGAAGAGCAAACAGAGTTGAACCTGCGCGACGAAGAATCGTTGTGTCGGGCCAACAGCATTGAGTTTGTTTCATTTCCGATTGTCGATCGAAGTGTTCCTTCGTCGGCTGAGGCATTTGCGGAGCAGGTGATCAAGCTCGCTGAGCAACTCGCAAACGGCCAGAACATTGCGGTTCATTGCCGGCAAGGTATCGGACGAGCGGCATTAGTCGCGATCTGCCTTCTTACCGTGTCAGGAATAGAGCCGGCGACAGCCATTGAGCGGGTCGGCAAGGCGCGGGGCTGCTCGGTGCCTGAAACGCCCGAACAACGTCGGTGGATCACGGATTTTGCAAAAGCACTCGTGACAGGGATTCCGAAGTGATCGAGTTGTTGCGAGCAAACCGGCCGAACCAGGCGTTGCACTCCGACCGGGGCCGCATTCTTGTTTCGCGCGACACCACGCCGTTGCAGCGGCCACGGCACGTTACCTTGAACGTTTGCCGTCCTCCGGTTTCGATTGAGAGTCACGCCGAAAAAAAGTCGCTTCAGCGGATAGGTCAATTCTCGTATAGGTGCTTTTTTGAATCAAGCCGCCGTCACTTCCGCCCGACCGCTGAGCTTGGTTCGTTCCCGCCTTTTCCTACCCAAACGTCTTCACGAACTCCCAGTCCACGCCCTGGGGAAAACGAAATGCCGCGGGATCGGGTCGGGAACGAATGGGAATGCCGCGCACCTCAAACAATCCAAAATACGCCGCCTTTCTGACACGCTCCGGCTGATCGACATCGGCGACGGCTCGCGCGAGTTCCGGGGACACCATATTCTTTTCTCTGCGGAATTCCCGGCACACCAAGCATCCTCAACCGGCCCCTTACGGGGCTCGGCTCGCCGGCTTAATCATTTCGTTGCTCCCATTATTTCTTCGTGCCGCGCGCCGAATCCTTCAACCTCAAAACGGCGCGATTCCGGGCCGGTGATTGTGATGCGGATTTCTAAACGCTCCGCGGGCATCGATTTCGGAACCCGGTCGGCCCACTCCACCAGGCATACGCCGTCGCCATCGAAATATTCATGCACGCCCAGATCGGCGAACTCGGCCTCGCTTTTGAGCCGATAGGCGTCGAAGTGGTAGATCGGCAACCGGGCCTCGTATTCCTGAATCAGCACGAACGTCGGGCTGTTGACGACCTGCGAATTGGCGATGCCCAGGCCCTCCGCGATTGCGCGCACCAGATGGGTCTTGCCCGCACCGAGCGGGCCTATGAGGGCGACCACGGCGCCGGGGAACAGGCATTGCGCGAGGCGTCGACCGAACGCGTTGGTTCCTTCGATATTATCCACGTCGATCGTCATGGGTTGCGAAGCCGCCGTAGTCCGCGTGCGAAAGCGTGCGCGGTCACGTAGCGCGTATGGTAGTTGCGCCAGTCCGCCGGGAAGCGCTGGTAGACCGGGTCGTCCTGAAGGCGCGTGGGCGGGCGCAGGTCGGTGTTCACGCCGTGGGCGGGCAAAGGGAGGACGCCGGTGCCGAAGCGCGTGTTCGGATCGCCGTCGCGGGTCCAGCCGTCGCATTCCCAGATGAAGTCGCGCTGCCATCCGCCCGACGGCGCGGCCGGCACGGGAAAACGCAGGGCGATTTCGTCGCCGGCATTCGCGATCACGTAGCGGTCATCCACGTTTGCCAGCAGTTCGCCCACATCGCCGAAGCGAGTGTAATAGCCGGTCAAGTCACGCCAGGGCTGGGCGGTGCGGATCACCTGGTAATAGTCCGGCACCTCCGGCGAACTGTCATTCTTTCGGCTCATTGCCAGCACGCCGCGAAAGCGCAGGTCGGCGGAAAGCGGGGCCGGTCGTTGCAGGCGGGCCAGCTTCTCGTCCAGTTCGGTGGCGTAACCCAGGAAGTCCCAGTAGATTTCCATGCTGGTGCGCAGGCGGAAGCGCCGGCTCACCTGTTTACCCTCGATGCCATCCAGCCGAATGAGCAGGGTCTTGTCCTTGCCCGCGGGGAAGCCGAGCGCGGGCCGGCCGACTTTCCAGCCGCCCTTGCCATCGGGCACTTCGAGAACCAGTGGCCGCGGCGCGGCGTGCTTGCCCTGGCCGAGCGCGACGTTGATCGAGCTGTTGGTCGGATGCAGCCAGCCGCGCGCGATCAGGAGCACCGGCCCCGCGCGCGGCGCATCCTCCCCCAAATCCACCTCGACCCAGTGATCTTGCGTCACGCCCTGAAAACGGCCCCGGCCACAGCGGTCGAGGTAGGCGCCATCGATGGCGCGAATCTCGGCGGTCGCGTCCTTGCCGTGATGGTCCCAGGCGCGGGCGACCGGTTTGACCGGCGTCGTAACATGAAGGCGCGGTTTGGTCGGCGTGAGGAAGAATCGTTCATCGACGTGAATCTCCGTTTCCGGCGGATGATCGACGACAATCAGCGCGAGTTTGTCAAAATAATCCGCCTCCCACAGATTGGCATGAACGCGCACGTCGTAATAGCCGTCACGCGGGAGGAGATGCTTGCCGGGAATCTTGAGCCATTCGGTGGTTTCCGGGAAGTCGCCGATGTTTTGCCCGTTGATGTACATCCCGAGCGGCGTGCCCCACATGAAGTCGCCGGCGAAGCGCATGCCCTTGCCGTCGAAGGTGAAGAGGAACGGGCAGGAGGTCGTGAGCCGCTGAACCGCCGTGACCAGTTGATCGCTCGGCCCGGCAAACTCATATTGCGCCGCGCCATTGGGCCACACGATGCGGGCGACATCGACGGCGTCTTCCTCGCCGAGTCCGAAGTGAACGACGGGTGCGTGAATCAAATGTTTTTGAACCAGCGCGCCGGAGCGGATTTCGACCTCGCCGCCCAGGCCAAAGGAGTTGATTCGGCCATCGCCCGCCAGGGGATTGGCGATGGGCCGAAGCGCCTGCCAGCGGTATTTCTTCGTACTTTGATTGAGCGCCTGCGCCGGCTGGTCGGCCGCGGAAAGGCCGAGGAGATCGAGCCGGCCATCGTTGTTGACATCGTGTACGGCAAGGACGCGCAACGGGATGGACCTGGCGAGGGTGATGAACCGAGGTTCGTCAGCGCCGAGAACGATCTGGGCGCTTTTGGGGCCCGCGACCAGAATGTCCAGAGCGCCGTTGTTGTCGAGATCCTCCACGAACAGGGCGATATCGCCGGGCGGTGCTTTCTCTTCGAGTGGCACGCGTGCGATTTCAGCGACCTGCCAGGCCTGGCGCTGGCCCTGGTCCGAGATGCGCATCAAGGCGCCGTCGGAGCGCAGAGCGACCAGGTCGAACACGCCGTCGTTGTTGATGTCGGCAGCCGTCACCGCCACAAACGTACCGAGGTCGGCGGGCAAGGGCCAGGGACTGAACAATCCGGAACGATCGTTGGTGAAGACGTGCAGCCTGCCCTGGTCATCCAAAAACGTGGCGTCCGGTGCGCCGTCGCTGTCGAGGTCGGCCCAGGCGAAAGCGCGCACGTTCTTCACGCCCGCGAACGACTCGAACGCCTTGAACGTGTTGTCACCATTATTCCGCAAGAGCAAGGGAGCGCCGGTTCGGCGCGCGGCAATCAGGTCGAGATCGCTGTCCATCTCGATGTCGGCCGCCCAGACGCCGTGGTACTCACCGTTTAGAATGTCCGCCGCCAAACCGGTCTTGCCGGTGATATCGTCAAACGAACCGCCGAGGCGCTGCTGCCAGAAGCGCAGGCCTCCGGCGCCGGCGAGGACGAAGTCGATGCGCAAATCGTTGTCCCAGTCCACGGGCAACACCGACGCCGACGTTGGCGCGATCCCTTTCGGACCGCCCGGAAATGAAAACCCAGGCGACGCCTTGTTCGCGGGACGAACTTCCTTGGCGTTGGCGACGAATACGGTCGGCGTGAAACCCGCGAGCGCCGATGCGTCCGCGACGCCCTGGGCCGCGTGTTGCTCCAGGGCCTTGCGTTGCTTCTCGGTGAACAGCCAGGCGAGGCCCAGCGCGGTCGGGAGACCGTTGGCCTTGGCAGGGGCGGACAGCGCTTCGATCCTGAAGGTCAGG
Source organism: Planctomycetota bacterium (assembly GCA_016191165.1). Taxonomy (GTDB): domain Bacteria; phylum Planctomycetota; class Planctomycetia; order Gemmatales; family Gemmataceae; genus SIAQ01. The sequence goes on along the minus strand of JACPPF010000014.1, from coordinate 30,066 downwards.
TCGCGATCCGGCGCCGCCGGGCCAGGAGTGGGGGGAACCAGGCGCAGAAAGCGCACGATGGGCGATCCCACCACGGCCGGCTGCGGGAGAATCACGAATCCATCCCGCTGATAGCTGCGCTCGCCTTTTAGGACGCGATCCAGATCCTGCAGGACGGGAATCGCCTCGTTGGGTTTCTTCGAAACCTGTTGCAACTCGGCGAGGACCTTGCGTGAGAGGGCGGACCAGTCCGGCGCGAGCCGGGCGAAACGGTCGAGCGTGTCCTGAAACGCGGCCTGGTCCTGGTTGCGTAGCGCCGCCCCCGCCCGCCGGGTCAAGACCGGAAGATTGTTCGGTTGAGCCTGGAGTATCTGCTCCATGAGTTTCTGATACTCGGCCTCGCTGCCCACGCCTCCCTCCCGGCTGATCGTTTCCGCGAGCGCGAACAGCGACGCCAGATCGCGCGGATTGGCGGCGATCGCCTTGCGATAATGCGCGACCGCCTCGGGCAGCCGGCCTTGCTTTTCGGCCAGGAGCGCGAGCAGCGCCTCGATCTCGCCGCTGTCCGGCGCCAGGGCGTGTGCCTTCTTCAGGTCCTTCTCGGCCTGCTGCAAATCGTTCTTGCGGAGACTCATCAAACCGAGGTTTGCCCAGGCCGCGGGTTCGCCGGGAATTAACGCCGTCGCTTCCGTCAAACGGGGCCGGGCCAGTTCCTCGCGCCCCGCCTCCAGCGCCGCCACGCCGACCTGAAACGCGCGGCGATACGCTTGATAGGCAGGCGTCCCTGGGCCCGGCAGCGCGGCCTGGCGCACCCGGAACCAGTACGTGGCAAAACCCGCCCCGCTCGCAATTAGCAGCAGCACGATCACCACGGGCTTGACACGGCTACCTTGGCTGGTGGACATGGAGATTCTCAAGAGCAATGGGGCGATCCAGGGTTTTCGCGTCGGATCGCCGCACGATGGATGGATGAGGGAATAGTATATAGGATACGCCACGGCGATCGCTTTCGTTCATGCCAGGAGCAACCCATGTCCATCGCACTGCCGCTCTCGCGCGTCATCGACTTGACCGATCCGGTGGGCAATCGCATTTACAACATGACGATCAGCGAGGCCCGGGCCGCGCTGGCGAGCGGCGACTCCGACGCGGTGGGGCGCATCGACGGGGAGTTCGCGCTCGTCGCTCACCAGGGCAAAAGCGTCTTCCTGGCGCGCACCATCGGCCGGCTGCTGCGCTATTTCATCGCGAAGTACCATGACGGCCCGATCCTGATTGTCGCCGACCGCATCGACGCGATTCGGGGCAAACTCGCCGATCTGGGGTTGGCGGATCAGTTTCATCCGTCGTACACGCGCATGGTCCCCGCCCACCACGTCCTTCGGATCGAGCTGGTGGGCTGCCCTGATCCGAGCCCGGGTTATGCGAGGTTTTTCAAGCCCGCGCGCAATACGCAACCGGCCGACATACCAGCGATCGGCGCACGCTATGTTGCCGCGGCGCATCACGAAATCGCGCGCTGGCTCGACCGCATGCCGGCGCGAGCGCCCGTCGGCGTTGCGTTCTCCGGCGGCATCGACAGCGGCGCGGTTTTTCTGTTGACCTACCACGCCTTGCTCCAGCGCGGCGACAGCCCGGCCCGGCTCAAGGCGTTTACCCTCAGCGTGGACGGCGGCGGACCCGATCTCGAACAGGCGCGCGAGTTCCTGCGCCGGCTCAACCTCGAATTGTTCCTGGAGCCAATCGAGGTGAGGGCCGAACAGGTGCGCATCGACAATGCCATTCGCACAATCGAAGATTACAAGCCGCTCGACGTGCAATCCGCCGCCATGTGCCTGGCGCTATGCCAGGGCATCCGCGCGCGCTACCCCGACTGGAAACATCTACTCGATGGCGACGGCGGCGATGAAAACTTGAAAGACTATCCGATCGAGGACAACCCCGAGCTGACCATTCGCAGCGTCCTCAACAACTCGATGCTCTATCAAGAAGGTTGGGGCGTTCACGCGATCAAGCACTCGCTCACCTACTCCGGCGGCCAGAGCCGGGGGTACGCCCGAACCTATGCGCCCGTGACGCAGTGCGGCTTCGAGGGGCTCAGTCCCTTCGTTTGCCCGGCGGTGATTGCAATCGCGGAGGGGATTCCCTTTATTGAATTGACCGGCTGGGATCATCAACGGCTTTACGAACTGAAAGGCCAGGTCGTCGCCGCGGGCGTCAAGGCGGTGACCGGGTTCGACATGCCGATTTTTCCGAAGCGCCGCTTTCAGCACGGGGCGGTGGAACTTCCTTCGGCGCTGTTCCCGTCGAACGAACTGGCCTACCGGCGCGTGTTTCAAAAACTCCACGACAGCGCATCCGTCTAAACAGGCGCCGCGTTCACCGCGGGCGATCAAACGCCGTGGTGCGCAACGCTTGCCGCTCGCGTGCCAGACGTGTCAATCGGCATACGCAAATTCGTTCAAATTAAACACGACCCGGCACATCTGCTCCAGGGACTGCCGACCCAAGAAATCGCGCAACACCGCGCGTTCTGAAGCGGTGGGCGGTCGGCATAGCGCGAGGCGATAGGCGCGCTCGATCTGGCGGTCCGGGTCGGCGCCGGCTTCCTTGCGCAGGCGCGCGGCAAAGTGTTTGGCCTGGCGATTGACGAACGTGCCGTTGAAGAGCGTCAACGCCTGCGGCGCGACCGTGGTCGTCAGGCGCTGGTCGTTGGGCCGCGTCGTGTCGCACAGGTCGAGCGTCTCCAGCAACGGCACAACGAAGCTGCGCTTGATGAAAGCGTAGACCGTGCGGCGCGACGCTTCCTTTTCGTCGAACTTCTTCCAGATGCGGTCGGGATCGCTGCTGCCGGCAAGGGCTTCCTTCGGGACTTCGGGGTACATGCTCGGTCCGTACATTTTCGTATTGAGCTGGCCACTGACGAACAACGCGGAATCGCGGATGGCTTCGACCTCCAGCCGCTTGTAGGGGAAGCGCCAGAGCAGCTTGTTTTCAGGATCGGCCTTGCCCTGGTCGGCGTGCCAGCGTTTGCTCATGCGGTAGGTGTTGCTCGTGAGGATGAGGTAGTGGAGATGCTTCATGCTCCAACCAGCCCCACGCTCGAGCGTGGGGGGCGAGGAACCCCCTCGCTGGCGCTCGGGGCTGGTTGGCGCGACGAACTCGGCCGCGAGCCAGTCGAGTAGTTCCGGATGTGTTGGCGGCTGGCCCATGACGCCAAAGTCGTTGGGCGTGCGCACGATGCCCACGCCGAAATGGTAATGCCAGATGCGATTTGCCATCACGCGCGCGGTCAACGGATGCTCCGGGCTGGCGAGCCATTTCGCCAGGGTGAGACGGCGCAGGCTTGTGTACTTGCCAGGCGGCGGAAAGGTCGGTTGTTTCGCGACCAGGACCGTTGGCATCCCGGGCAAAACCTTTGGCCCCGGTCGCGTTGCCTTGCCGCGAATCAGCAGGTGCGTTTCCGGCGTTTTCGTTGCTGGCTCATGCAGAAAATACCCGCGGGGCAAATCGGGCGTCTTTGCGCGCAGCCGCGCGATCTGGGCCTGGAGTTCAGGCGTCGGCTTGCCCTTGGGCGCTTTTTGCAGCAAGGCGCCGATTTGCCTTTCGCGTTCGATGTAGCGATCGATCTGGGCGCGCGTGCCCACCGGCAGGTCGCGTTCCTGCCGGCCGTTGCGCGGGCGATCCAACGGATTGAAGATCGCCACCATGCGATAATAATCGTGCTGGGTCAACGCCTCGAACTTGTGATCGTGACAGCGTGCGCAGGCCAGGGTAGTGCCCATGAAGACGAGCGAGGTCGCGTTGACGATGTCGTCGAGCTGGTCGAAGCGATCCTCCTTCGGGTCGGCGGGCTCGTCGTCCCAGGGACCGAGACGGTTGAAGCCGAGGGCGACCAACGACTGCGCGGCGTCCCCCTCGCCCCCGGCCCCTCTCCCGCGTGGGGGAGAGGGGAGAGAATCGAGTTCATCGCCCGCCAGCTGCTCCAGCAGGAAGCGATCATAGGGCTTGTCGTCGTTGACCGCCTTGATGACGTAATCGCGATACCGCCAGACGCTCGGCTTGATGGCGTCACGCTCGTAGCCCGCGGTCTCGGCATAGCGGACCACGTCGAGCCAGTGTCGGCCCCAGCGTTCGCCGTAGGTCGGGCGACTCAGCAGGTCCTTGACGACCGCGTCCATGGCCGCCGGCGTCGGGTTCTTCAAGAAAGCGTCCTGCTCGGCAATCGTCGGCGGCAGGCCGGTCACGTCGAGATGCACGCGCCGCAGCCAGGCGTGGGGCTCCGCGGGGGGCGCCGGCTTCCAGCCCTTCATTTCCAGCCGGGCCAGCACGAAGGCGTCAATCGGATTGCGCACCCACTTGGAGTCCTTGACCTTGGGCGGCGCGGGGCGTTTCACGGGCAGGTACGACCAGTGCCGCCGATCCGCGGGCTTGATCCTGGCGTCACGCCGCGCCAGGTCCTTGGCGTCCTTCGCGTCGTCGGCGTGCGCGCGACACAAGTACCCTGCGCACGTGAAGATCATGGCCCATGTGAACCAGCGGCAAGAATACATGGTTGACTCCCGAGACCAAAAGTGTCGAGCCGGTTTGATCGTACCATGACGCCGGCGCCAAGCCAAGCAAAGTTCCTGGTAGGTCAGGCTTTCCAGCCTGACCGCGCTGGCGAAAAGTCAGGCTGGAAAGCCGGACCGCGTCGGCGAAAAGTCAGGCTGGAAAGCCGGACCGCGTTGGCGAAAAGTCAGGCTGGAAAGCCTGACCGCGCTGGCGAAAAGTCTGACTGGATAGCCGGACCGCGTTGGCGAAAAGTCAGGCTGGAAAGCCTGACCTACGGAGAATGGTAACCCATTTCAGCGAGCACTTCCGGTGTCAGCGTGAATGGCTGGCGCGGGATTGTAGCCAGATCGAAACCCAGGCGCAGCTCGTTCAGCGTGATCGGCCGAATCGAATCGAGCCAGCCACACGACCAGGCGAGGAGGCCGAGCAGCGCCTGGGCCGAAACGCCGGCGGCGCGCAGTGCTTGCAGACGCGTGTCGCCGTGGCGTTTGGCGAGGCGCTTGCCATCCGGGCCGATTACCAGCGGGACATGCACAAACCGCGGCGGCATGAGCCCGAGCTCGCGGTAGAGCAAAAGTTGCCGGGGCGTGGACGGAAGCAGATCGTCGCCGCGCACGACTTCGGAGACCTGCTGGGCCGCGTCATCGACGACGACGGCGAGTTGATAGGCAGGCGTGCCCGCCGACTTCCAGACGACGAAGTCGCCACCGATTTCATGCAGGTTCATTGCGAGCGGGCCGTGAAAGCCATCTTCGAAGACGATCGTCTCGCTGCCGACGCGCATGCGCCAGGCGAACGAACCGGGCGGCAGGTCGCGGGCATCGACGGCGCGGCGGTGGGCACAGGTTCCCGGATAGATCGGGCCTTCGTGCTCAGGGTGAGGAGCGCTGGCGGCGCGTTCCACATCGGTGCGCGTACACGTGCAAGGATAGACCAGGTCGCGCGCCTGCAACTGGACCAGGGCGGCTTCGTAAAATGATAGGCGCTCGGTCTGCACCAACGGCACGCCGTCCCAGTCCAGGCCAAGCCAGTGCAGATCGTCGATGGCGCCCGCCGCGGCGCCAGGCTTGATGCGCGGCGAGTCGATGTCTTCGATACGCAGCCCGACCGAGCCGCCCCGTGATCGCGCCGACAGCCAGGCGATCAGATACGTGCGCGCGTTGCCCACGTGCTGGGCCCCGGTCGGCGATGGCGCAAGTCGGCCCACGATGGGTGCGTGTGATTCCATGATTTCGAGAGCTCTGATGAAGCAACATGCCGAACTTCACGACGGCGGCACGCTCGACTATGACGACGCGTTCTTCGACCGCGCCGAGGCGGACGCTCTCTTCGCGCGCTTGCGAGACGACACGCCCTGGCGCCAGGAACGCAGCCGCCTCGGGCCTTTCCCGCGCCTGACCGCCTGGTATGCCGACCCCGGGCTAACCTACAGTTATTCCGGCGTGACTCATGAAGCCCTCGCCTGGACCGCCACGCTGCTGGCGATTCGCCGCCGCGTTGAAGCCGCTGCGATGACGCCGTTCAACAGCGTGTTGTTAAATTACTACCGCGACGGCCAGGATTCCATCGGGTATCACGCCGACAATGAATCCGAGCTCGGCAAAAACCCCGTGATCGCGTCCATCTCGCTCGGGGCGGTTCGGCAATTTGTCCTGAAGCACGGCGCGACGGGCGACAAGCTGCATTTCGACCTCGCCTCGGGTAGTCTGCTGGTCATGGGCGGGACCTGCCAGCATCACTGGGTCCACATGGTGCCAAAGACCAAACAATTCGTTGACGGGCGAATCAACCTGACGTTTCGGAACCTGATCGGCCAGGCGGTTTGACACAAACGGCCAGCCGATTTCCATTTCCTTCCCGTTCTCCACATGGTTCGTTAAAGCATTGGCGTTTTTTTTGGCAAAATGCAAAACGGCGTGTAGGATGGAGAAGTGCTTCGGGGTCCCCACATAGCCTCGGCGGGTGGAATGATGAAGGAAAGTGCCCTGGGATTGAAAGGTCTCGTCCTCATCGAGCTGACGGTACATCGCGATGCGCGCGGCTTTTTCCGCGAGCGCTTTCATGCCGAGCACTTCGACGAGCTGGGCTTGCCAACGCAGTTCGTGCAAGAAAATCACTCACGTTCGCTGCCCGGGATCTTGCGTGGTCTGCATTATCAACACACGCCGGCGCAGGGTAAACTGATTAGCGTCATACGTGGCAAGATCTGGGATGTCGCGGTCGATCTGCGTGCCGATTCGCCGACGTTTGGCAAGCACTCCGCGCTGGAGCTCAGCGACGAAAATGGCCGACTGCTGTGGATTCCGCCCGGATTCGCGCATGGCTTCTGCGTGCTGGGCGACGAGCCTGCCGACGTGATTTACAGCGTCGATGCGTTTTACGACGCGCACGGCGAAGGCGGCATCGCCTGGAACGACCCGGACCTGGCCATCGATTGGCCGCTGCGCGATCCGATCCTGTCAAAAAAAGATCGCTGGCTTTCGAGCTTCGCGGATTACCGGGTTCAGCCGTTGAGCTGGGAGCCTGCCGCGGTTTCGTGATCCGGGTTATTCAACCGCGCCGCCATTGCGGATTCTCTTGATACCAGCGAATCGTCCGCGCCAGGCCGCTCTGCCAGGTTTCGCGTGGGCGCCAGTCCAGTTCACGTTCGATCTTGCCTGGGTCGATCGCGTAACGCCGATCGTGCCCCGGGCGATCCGTCACGAATTCGATCAACGATCTTGGCTTTCCAAGCGTATCCAGAATCGCCTCGACCAGCTCCAGGTTGCACCGTTCATTGCGACTGCCAATGTGATAGATCTCCCCCGTTCGCCCTTTCAGAAGCACGGCGCGTATCGCCCGGCAATGATCGGTGACGTAGATCCAGTCGCGTACCTGTCGGCCGTCGCCGTAGACGGGGATCGGTTGATCGGCCAGTGCCCGCGCCAGCGTCAGCGGGATCAGCTTCTCGGGGAATTGAAACGGACCGTAGTTGTTGCCACAGCGCGTGATGACGACGTCGAGCCCGAACGTGTGATGGGCCGCACGAACCAAATGCTCGGCAGCAGCCTTCGAAGCGGCATAGGGGTTGTTCGGCGCGTACGGCGAATCCTCGCGGAAAAACGCGCTGGCGTCGTCGGGCAAGCTGCCCATGACCTCATCGGTCGAAATCTGCACAAATCGTTTTGTTCTTTTGAGCCGGGCGCAATCAAGAAGCACTTGCGTTCCCAGCACATTGGTGCGCAGAAAGGCGTCCGCGCTCTCGATGCTGCGATCGACATGCGATTCGGCGGCGAAATGAACAAGCGCGTCCATCCCTTCGTCGAGCGCCGCGGCGACGGCGGCGCGGTCGGCGATGTCGCCGTGAATGAAACGGTGGCGCCGAGGATCGACGCCAATCAAGTTGTCCAGGTTGCCGGCATAGGTGAGGGCATCGAAATTGGTGACGCGCCAGCCGGGCTCCTCCGCGAGGATCAGGCGGACAAACGCGGAGCCAATGAAACCGGCGCCACCGGTGACGAATAGATGCATGGTCGGACCTGACGTATCGCGTGGTACACCGACGGGACATGCCCATCGGCTCGCTCGGGGATATTGTATTCCCAACGCACCTGGCCCGTCGCCGCGCGAGAGGCAAAAGGCTACCATGAAACAGGGTAGCCTTCACGGACGTCAAGTTTCTCCCAGGGACGCGAGAGGCTTCTCGCGGATGGATCATGTCCTTTTTTCAATTGCGGACGTTGCCCGGATATGCCTGGCCGCCGCTGGCTGCCGGACCGATCGCTCAGGTATGGGTCGCCTATCTTGAACTGGATCGCCTCCAGTGGCTCGAACCGGATCGGCTCGAAACACAACAACTGGAGCAAGCTCGCACGCTCCTGTCGCACAGCATAGCCCATGTCCCGTATTACCGTGAAGCGCTGTCTCAAGCCGGCATCGTGCCCGGCGCGATTCGGACCATGAACGATTTTCGGCGCATCCCCATCCTGCGCCGGCGAACCTACCAGGAGCACAACGCCAGGTTCGAGGCCAAAACGTTGCCCGCCGCGACGGTTGCCTCCAACACGCGCAAGACCGCCGGCAGTTCCGGTACGCCGACCACCGTCTTTCAAACCAATCTCGTTCACATGTGGTGGCATGCTTTTTTTCTGCGCGATCTGGAGTGGGCCGGCATCGATCCATCGGGAAGCCTGGCCGCCATTCGCTCGACCGGCAAGAAGGACGCGACGTTACTGAAACTCCTCAACGGCGTCAGCGCGTCAACCTGGCTCCAGGCACTCCACCCCCTCATCGAAATGGGCCCGTCGCACGTCATGGACATCCAGCAGGATCATCGCGTGCAACTCCGCTGGCTGCAAGGCGTCGCACCGGATTACTTGCTTAGCTATCCGTCCAACCTCGAAGTTCTGGCGGAGTTGGCGCGCGGACTCCGGCCCCTCACGGGACCGGCTCGCCCACTCCCGAGTCTGAAGGCGGTCCACGCCATCTCCGATACGCTCACGGAGGACGCGCAAAAAAACATTGAGGACGCCTTCGGCGTACCGGTGAAAAACACCTATAGCTGTGCCGAGGCAGGGTATTTGGCCTCCCCCTGTCCCGCGGGGCATGGCCTGCACGTTCACGCGGAGAACGTCATCCTCGAGGTGCTGGATGACGCGGGCCAACCCTGCCAGCCCGGGCAGACCGGGCAGGTCTTCATCACCCATCTGCACAACTTCCGCGGGCCGATCATTCGCTATGAACTCGGCGACGAGGCAACGCTCGGCATGAAAGGGTGCCCCTGCGGTCGCGGCCTGCCGTTGCTCGCCAGGGTGCAGGGCAAGAACTCGCCGATGTTTCAGTTGCCAGACGGACGATTGAAAAGCTCGACGCCGGTTGCGCGCCTGGTGCGCAAGGCCGGCGGGCACTGGCAGCACCAGGTGATTCAGAAGGCGCGCGATCATGTGGTGGTGCGCGTCGCGATCGACCCCTCCTGGACCGACGAACATACCGAGACAATCAAGACGCGGCTGCGCGATTTCTTCGAGGCGCCGATTCGCGTGGATGTGGAAATACACGATCGCATCCCGATGCCGGAGAGCGGAAAGTTTCAAAGCATCATCAACGAGCTGACCGCCCCGGCGGGCAAGGGGGCTTGAGCGATGGGATTCTTTCAACTGCGCACCGTGCCGGGCTGTCAGTGGCCGGCGCTGCCCGACTCGAAGTTCGCGCAAATCTGGAATGCCTATCTGGAGCTTGACCGCACCCAGTGGCTGTCGCGCGCCGAGCTGGAAGCAAGGCAACTGGAACAAGTGCGCACCTTGCTGGCGCATTGCATCATCAACGTTCCGTACTTTCGCGAAACCCTCCCGGCGGCGGGCGTTCGGCCTGGCGGTATCCGAAGCATGGGTGACTTTCGTAAAATCCCGCTCCTGTCTCGACGAACTTACCAGGAAAAAGTCATCCCTCGCCCGGCCACGGCTTTGCCCGAGGGAACCGTCGCGCTGGGCACGACGGCGACGTCCGGCAGTTCCGGCGCGCCGACCTTCGCGCTGACGACGAACCTCACGCAACTCTGGTGGTATGCCTGTTACCTGCGCGATCTGGAGTGGTGCAAGATCGATCCGACCGGCACGCTGGCGGTGATCCGCCAGTTTCCCAAGGTCGGTTTGGAAATGCAGGGCAAGTCCGCCCCGTGCTGGCTGCTTTCCCTGAACGGGCTGATCCAGTACGGGCCCGCCAACGTGATGGACATCCGCCAGGATCCGCGCGTCCAGCTACAATGGCTTCGCGGCTTCGCGGCCGATTGTCTCCTCAGCTACTCGGCAAACCTGGAGGCGCTGGCCGCGCTGGCGAAACAGTCCGGGCCGCTTCCTGGTCTGAAAACCATTCACTCCATATCCAGCACCCTCGATCCTCGAGCACAAGTTGAGATCGAAAGCGTCTTCGGTGTGCCCGTGAAAAACACCTACAGTTGCAACGAGGCCGGCTACCTCGCCTCCCCTTGCCCGGACGGACCAGGGTTTCACGTTCACGCGGAGAACGTCCTGCTGGAGGTGCTCGATGAAAACGATCAGCCCTGCCAGCCAGGACAGACGGGACGCGTTTTCATCACGCACTTGCACAACGTGCGCGGCCCGTTCATACGCTATGACCTGGGCGACGAGGCGACACTCGGGCCGGAGAGTTGTTCGTGCGGCCGCGGGTTACCGGTGCTCACGCGCATCATCGGCCGCAACCTGCCGATGTTCCGATTGCCAGGCGGGAAGCTAAAGAACACGACGAACCTGGCAGGCCCAGTGCGCGAAATCGGCGGCCACTGGCAGCACCAGGTGATCCAGAAGGCCGTGGACCACGCGGTGGTGCGCCTGGCGATCGACCCGACCTGGACGGACCGCCATGCCGACGAAATGATCCGCGCCGTGCAGGAATTCTTTGAGGCGCCCATCCGCGTCGAGCTGGAGTTTCATGACCGGCTGGCGCTGCCAAACAGCGGGAAATTTCAAAGCATGATCACTGAAATCGCTGGCTAACCATCGATTTTTGGGCATGGAATTGTCAAACTCGCGACGAAGGCGAAAATCTACCTGGGCTCATGTTTGGAAATGAAAAGGGCCGCACCGAATTGAGTCGGCGCGGCCCTGTCAGGTTTCGATCCCGCAGCCTTTCGGCTGCGGGCGTGGTGGGTTACTTCTTGGCGGGGGCCGCGAACAGGCGGTCGATGGCTGCGTCGGTCATGGTTTCGGCGCCGTTGTTGGCGTCGATGACGAGGGCGCGGCCGCTCGGGGTCACCCAGATGACGTAGTTGCCGAGCGTGTAGACATCCTTTACTTCGGGATGGCGTTCGAGGATGCGGAAGTAGGCTTCCGACTGGGCCTTGACGGCGACGGTCTCCGTCTTGGCGGTGAAGGCGTCGTCGATCCAGACCCCGCCGACCTCGATGACGTTGCGTTTTTGCACGTTGCGCGAGGCGGTGTTGGATTGCTGGTTCTGGAAACGCAGGGCATTGTTGCGGACGGCGAAATCGACGCCAAGCCGGCCGTTCTGCACGTCATAGAGTTGCCGACGGCTGAAGGCCGCCTGGGCCTTCTGAAGGGCGGACTGTTGGGCCAGCGCCTCGTTGGCGTCCTTCTTGGCCTTGCCGTCGCCGCGTTTGGCCTGTTCGTGCAAGCGATCGGCTTCTTGCTGAAGGCGGCCTGCGCCGATGCCGCCGCCGCCGCCAAATGGGGCGCCGGCGGTTGGCAGAGCCTTGGCGAAATCTTCAAGCTTTTGCGCGGGCCCGCCGGCCTTGCCGAAGCCGCCGCCTTTGAGAGCGCGAGGCACCGGACGCGGCAGGCCAGGATTGATCGGCCCACCGGGTCCACGAACGATCGGCGGTAGCGGGCCGTCCGGCACGAGCAAGTAGCTCGTGTACGGCGTCGCGATGCCATAGCGTTTGGCAAGTTGCACCACTTCGTCAACGACTTCTTTCGATTCGCCCTGCACACGGATCTGATCGAGCAGATACCCGACCTTGCGACGTGCCCACAGGTCTTCGACGAAGCCCTTGTTGCCGGTGGTCTTGTCGTCGAATTTGAGTTCATAAACGAACTCCTTCGCGTCCTTGCCGATGTTCCCGGTCAGGCGAACGCTGGTCTGGCCCTTGCCGGTGTAGCGGCCAAAGACGACGAGCTGCGTGCCGTGGAAGAGATCGGGCAGCTGCGGCGGATACACTTCGCTGACCGTGACGCCTTCGCCGATCTCCAGCTTGAGATTGGCCAGGACCGGGTTGCTGATCTTGGCATAAAGACTGGAAACCTTGGACTCGATATCCTCGGCTTCGCGGACATAGCTGCTGACCGACTTGGTGCTGTCGGCCAGCGAATCCAGGAGAACGGTGTTGACATCATCACCGACGCCGAAGCTGAAGATGCGCGTGTTGCCCGTGTTGAGCTTCTTGACGTTCTCGATGATCTTGACGGGATTGCGTTCGCCCCAGGTGGGCTGGCCATCGGTGAAGAAGATCATGGTGAAGGTGCGGCCTTTGTCAGCGGGACGCATGGAGAGGGCGTCTTTCAGCGCCTGGTCGATGTTCGTGCCGCCGGTCGCTTCCAGATCCTCCACCCATTTGCGGGCGGCTTCCAGGTTGCCGGGAGTGGCGGCTTGCAGGTTGTTGGTCTGCTTGTTGACGGTGGACGCGAAGTTGATGAGCGCGAAGCGGTCATTCGCGTTGAGATTCTTCAGACAGTATTTCAGGGCGTTCCTCGCCTGCTCGATGCGCTTGCCACGCATGGAGCCGGAGGTGTCGATGACGTAGACGAAATCCCGCGGCACCTGTTGTGTCTTGGACAGCTCGGCGCGCGGAGAGAGAAGAAGCATGAAGTAGCCAGGCCGATCGGCGATCGGGCGATGCGTCGCCGCGGTCAGGCCGATGTCCTTGGTGCCGGCTTGATAGAAGAGCTGGAAATCACGCGACAGGATGGCCTGATTCTTCTCGAACCCGATGACCGCTTCCTTGTCGTTGGGGCGCTGGATGGTGATCGGGTGGCTTGGCGAATAGATGTTGGTCAACGGGTGCTGCGACTTGAGCGTGAGGTTGATCGAGAATTTTTCGAGCGTCTGGGCGGCCTTGCCGTCGGTCCGCATGGGGAACATGTACTCGATCAAGCCGTTGTCCGCATTGGCGACGCTGGTGTAGGTCAGCGAAATGCGTTGATCGCCCTTGGGGGGCACCGGGAAGACGCGCAGCTTGATTAGGCTGTTGTTCATGTATTCGAGAAGGCCTGGGTCGTGCGATCGAGAGACGATGTCGGTGTAGATCTTGCGAGCTTGAGCGGCGGGGACGATTTCGCCGGGCATTTCTTTGCCGTCCACCCACATGGTGAACTTGCGCACACTCGCGCCTTTGGGAATCGGGAAAAGATAGGTCGCCTCGAGTTGGCGGCCGGTGTGATTGCGGAACGATTGCTCGATCCGCGTGGTGGCCACCTGATCGTCGATGTTGATCGTCACCTTCTGATCAACCAACGCGAGCGGCGGCAGTTTCTTCTCGGTCGGAATCAACAACCCGGTGGCGTTCGCCGAGCTTCCGACCAGCAATACCAACGCCAGCGCAACCAAGACTCGTCGCATGGCAAGACCCCTTGTTTCACTTGGGAACCTGTTGACTATTTATAAGACGAATCAGAAGGGTAAAAGGTTGGGATGACCGGGACAACTGGTAATTTCGCAGGATCGCGCCGGCTCCCGGCGCGAAACCGCCAAGCGAATCGCGGAGCGGGTCTGGTTGGCGCGAAGCGAAGGCCTATTTCCGTATCTCCGTTTGAGCTTCATCCAACCTTCCCGTATAAAAAGAACAACAAACCATTTGTTCCCGCAGCGAGCAAACTCGCCGGCTACCTAGGGGATTCCACGCATGCTGAAGCACCTCGTCGCTTCTCTCGCCATCTTGATTGCCGCGACCGCCATTCAGGCTCAACCGCTCGTTCTTAAAAAAGGCGATCGCATCAGCCTCGTCGGCAACACGCTCGCCGAGCGCATGCAGCACCACGGCTGGCTGGAGACGTTGATTCATACGCGCTTCCCAAAACATGATCTCGTCTTCCGCAACCTGGGCTTCTCCGGCGATGAAGTCACCACGCGGCTCCGGTCCGCCGGCTTCGGCTCACCCGATGACTGGCTGGCCAAAACCAAGACCGACGTCGTCTTCGCCTTCTTCGGCTACAACGAATCGTTCAAGGGCAAGGACGGCGTCGAGAAGTTCAAGGGTGACTTGGACGCCTACGTCAAGAACCTCAAGAGCAAGAAGTACAATGGCGTCAGCGCGCCGCGCGTCGTGCTGTTCTCGCCGATCGCCCATGAGGATTTGAAGGACAAGAACCTGCCCGATGGCAAAGAGAACAACGAACGACTCCGGCTTTATTACGCGGCCATCGAGGCTGTTGCCGAGCAAAACAACGTTGTTTTCGTCGACCTGTGGCATCCCACCCGTCAGTTGTTCGGGAACCACAAGGGGCCCTTTACCATCAACGGCATTCACCTCAATGAGCTCGGCGATCGCCGGGTCGGGCAGATCATCGCCCGCAGCCTTTTCGGTCCTGCCAAAGAACCTGATGAGAAACGTCTGGAAGCCACTCGTGCCGCGGTTCTCGACCGTAGTTTCCACTGGTTCAACCGCTATCGCACCGTGGACGGCTACTCGATCTACGGCGGCCGGGCCGGGCTCCGCTTCGAAGAGATTGACCCGGTGACGCGCCAAAAGACGGGCAAGATCAACACCAATCGTGAGATCGCTCAACGGGAGATGGAAATCCTCGACGCCATGACCGCCAACCGCGACAAGCTGGTATGGGCTACCGCCCAGGGCAAGGAGTACAAGGTCGACGACTCGAATACTCCGCCCTTCATCGAAATCTTCACCAACAAGCCAGGGCCGCTCCCCGGACTCAAGCATTTGTTTCTGGACGGCAAGGAAGCGATCAAGAAGATGACGCTGGGCAAGAATCTCAAGATCAACCTCTTCGCCTCGGAAAAGGAATTCCCGGATTTGGCGAACCCGGTGCAGATGGCGTGGGACAACCAGGGCCGGCTCTGGGTCGCTGTCATGCCCAGCTATCCGCACTGGAAGCCCAAGGAAGAGATGAATGACAAGATCATCATCCTCGAAGACACCGATGGCGACGGCGTCGCTGACAAATGCACCGTCTGGGCCGACAAGTTGCACGTGCCAACCGGCCTGGAATTCTGGAACGGCGGCCTGCTCGTCGGACAGCAGCCGGACCTGATGTTCTTGAAGGACACCAACGGCAAGGGCAAGGCGAACTATCGCGAGCGCGTCCTGCACGGCATCGACTCGGCGGACACGCATCACGCCCTCAACAGTTTCGTCATCGACGGCGGCGGCGCGCTCTATTTCCAGGAAGGGACGTTCCATCACACGCAGGTCGAAACACCCTGGGGCCCGCCCGTGCGCAACGCCAACGCCGGCGCCTTCCGCTTTGAGCCACGCACCTTCAAGTTCGAGACCTACATCAACTATGGCTTTGCCAACCCGCATGGCCATGTCTTCGATCGCTGGGGTCAGGACTTCATCACCGATGGCACAGGCAACGTCAACTACTTCGCCGCTCCTTTTTCGGGCCGTATCGAGTACCCAAGCCGGCACAGCGGGTACAAGGCGTTCTTTCAACAAAAGACGCGCCCCTGCCCAGGCAATGAGATTCTTTCCAGCCAGCACTTCCCGCCGGAGTATCAGGGCAACTACCTCAATGCCAACGTCATCGGCTTTCAGGGCATCATCCGCTACCACGTCAAGGAAAACGGCTCCGGCTTCAGCGCCGAGGAAGCCAAGTTCAATGGCAAGGCCGACCCGATCGTTTACTCCAGCGATCCCAATTTCCGCCCGTCCGATGTGAAGGTCGGTCCCGATGGCGCGATCTACTTCAGCGATTGGCACAACCCCATCATCGGCCACATGCAACACAACCTGCGCGATCCCAATCGCAATCGCATCTATGGCCGGGTGTACCGCGTGACGTATGACGGCAGGCCTCTCTCGAAGGCGCCGAAGATTGCCGGCGCCTCGATCGAACAACTGCTCAAGGCGTTAAAGCATCCGGAAGATCGCGTTCGTTATCGCGCTCGCCTGGAGTTGTCCGCTCGCAAAACGGACGACGTGATCGCCAAGACCGGCGCCTGGCTTGACAAGCTCGACACGAAAGACGCCGCGTTCGAGCATCATCAACTCGAAGGTTTGTGGGTGCATCAAAACCACAACGTCGCCAATCGCGATCTGCTCAAGAAAGTGCTGGCGTCGAAGGATGGCCGAGCGCGGGCGGCGGCGACCCGCGTGCTGTGTTATCAACGAGAGCTGCTTTCCGACGCGCTCGACATGCTCAAGGAACTGGCCAACGACAAGCACCCGCGCGTCCGTCTCGAAGCGGTGCGGGCGGCCAGCTTTTTCAATAACCCCGACGCCATCGAAGTCGTCCTGATCGCGGCGGAGCACGCGACCGATTACTACCTCGACTACTGCATGAAGGAAACCCGGCGCACGCTCGACCCGTACTGGAAGGCGGCGGTCGCCAAGGGACAAACGATTCCGGTAACGAGCCCGGCCGGCGCGAGTTTCTTTCTGAAAAGCCTCAGCAACGACGCCCTGCTGAAGGCCAAGAAGAATCACGCGGTATTCAACGAGATTCTCCTGCGCCACGGCCTGCGCGATGAGGTGCGCCGCGAAGCCGTGACGGAGCTGGCCAAGCTCGAAAGCAAAGGAGAAATGCAAATCCTCCTGAACGCCATCGCGCGCATCGACAACAAAAAGGAAGAACGGGACGAAAACGTCATCTTCGATCTGGTTCGCATGTTGACCACGCGTGGCCCCGCCGAGTTGAAGCAGGCACGCTCAGAACTCGAGAAGCTCGCCGCCAACGCGCGGCAACCCGTCATTCGCCAGATCGGCTACGTGTCGCTGATCAACGTGGACGGCTCGCCCGACAAGGCCTGGGCGCTCGCCAGCAAGTCCGTGCCGGCGCTGCGCGATTTCCTCGGCGCCATGCCGATGATCTCTGACGCCGGCGTGCGCGCCAACCTCTACACGAAAATCGAACCGCTGCTCGCAAAACTCCCCGCGCACCTCGCGCCGACCACGCCGGTCGGCAAAGGGCACGTCGGCCGCTTCGTGCGCATCGAGCTGCCCGGCAAGTTTCGCACGTTGACGCTCGCCGAGGTTGAAATCTTCTCCGATGGCAAAAACGTCGCCCGCGCCGGCAAGGCGTCGCAATCGAGCACCGGCTTTGGCGGCGTCGCCAAACGCGCCATCGATGGCAACAAGAACGGCAGCTTCCAGGGCGGCGGTCAAACCCACACGGCCGAGGGAACCACCAATCCCTGGTGGGAGGTCGATCTCGGCAGAGAGTTTCCCATCGAAGCCATCGCCATCTTCAACCGCACCGATGGCAACCTCGGCAGCCGACTCAATAACTACACCCTGAAGATTCTCGACCGCTCACGGAAGGAAGTCTTTCGTATCGCCAAGCAGCCGGCGCCGATGGTCAAGGCCGACCATGTCTTCGGCACGGTCGATCCGCTGGTGGTGATCCGCCGCGCCGCGATGACGGCGCTCACCACGGTGCGTGGGCAGGAAGCCAAGACGTTTCAGACGCTGGCAAAATTCGTGACCAGCGACACCGACCGCCTCGCCGCCATCCGAGCCATGCAGCGCATTCCAAAGCAGTATTGGCCCAAGGATGACGCCGGCAAGCTGGTCGATCTGATGCTCGAACACATTCGCAAGATCCCCGTCAAGAATCGCACGCAGCCTGACGCCCTCGACGCGCTGGAGTTCGCGCACGCGCTAACGACGCACCTGGTCCCCGAACAGGCCAAGAAAGTTCGCGCCGAACTGGGCCAACTCGGCGTGCGCGTCATTCGCCTGGGCACGTTGCCCGAGCGCATGTCCTACGACAAGGAAGTAATCGTCGTCGAGAAGAGCAAGGCCGTCGAGTTTCTCTTCGAGAACTACGATCTGATGCCCCACAATCTGGTCATCGGCGTGCCAGGCTCGATGGAAGAACTGGGCAAATACGCCGAGGCGAACGCGCAGGACCCCGCGTTCCAGGCCCGTGCCTTCGTGCCGAAATCGAACAAGGTGTTGCTGGGCAGCGCGCTGCTGCAGCCGCGCGAGCTGCAACGGCTGAGCTTCTTCGCGCCGGATACGCCGGGCGTTTATCCCTATGTCTGCACGTATCCGGGCCACTGGATGCGCATGCACGGCGCGCTCTACGTGGTCGACAATCTCGACGAGTACCTGGCGAACCCCGACGCCTACCTCGCCAAACATCCGCTCAAGATCCAGGACCCGCTGCTCAAGGACCGCCGGCCGCGCACCGAATGGAAATACGTCGATCTCGCCTCCGATGTCGAATTGATGAAACCGGGCCGCAACTTTGGCAACGCCCAGGCGATGTTCAAGGTCGCCAACTGCGTCGCTTGCCACAAGATGGACGGGCAGGGCAACGAGTTCGGTCCGGACCTGGCCAAGCTCGACCTCAAGCTGAAATCGCTCGACATCCTCAAGGACGTGATCGAACCGTCGCATCGCATCAACGAGAAATTCCAGACCTGGATCTTCGAGACCAGGAAGGGCAAAACCATCACCGGCCTGATTCTGAAGGAATCGCCCAAGGAGATTCAACTGATCGAAAACCCGCTGGCCAAGGCCACGCCAATCACGTTGCTCGTCAAGGACATTGATTCCCGAGCCAAGTCGCCGATCTCGATCATGCCGAAAGGCATGTTGGACAAGTTGACGCGGGAGGAAGTCCTCGACCTGATCGCGTACCTGACCGCGCGTGGGAATCGGCAGCATCCGCTTTTCCAGGCCGGGGAGCATCACAAGCACTGATGCGCCCCCGCGCAGTTTTCCTATTCGCGTTTGACGGAAAAAAAATGACACCTATGTTGAAATCAGGAAAACGCCGACTTCCCCTGCCAGATTTTTTTGGTAGGATTTAGTAGCCCGTTAGGAGGTCGGGAAATCGCCCGGCCTTTCGCCTGTCGCTGGAAAGGGTATACATGAGGATTCTCGTAGCGTGGGATGATTCTGACCAGGCAGACTTGATGGGTCTCTACCTTGGGGCCGAGGGGAACACCATCAAGGTTTGCCTGACAGGCGAGGAATTTGCGGCCGAGAATATTTTGGGAAAATGGGATGTCGTGCTGATCGCGATGACATTTCCGAAAACACCGGAGGATGGCTACCAGACCTATCTGAAACAACAAGAACAAATGCCAGGCGTGCCGGCCGTCCTGGCGTGCAGGCAACACGAGATGCTCAACTTGCCGCGATTCATGACGCATGGATTGCGGTTTTATTTGGTGCGCGATGACAACGGCGATTTCATTTTCCTGACGTTGACGAGTCTCGAATCGGCGGTGGCGGCCACGCGGGCCGAGGAGGCCAAGAAACTGAACGCGTTGCTGCGCGACGAGATGGACGGCGTTCGCCGCATGCAGGAGTCGATCATCCCCAAGGGCCTGACACCGCCGCCCGGTTATGCGATGACGGCCAAGTACGAGCCCGCGCAGGTGGCGGTCATCGGGGAAATGCCGGTCGTGATGGCGGGAGGGGACTATTACGACCTGTTTCTGCCGGACAAGGATCAGCTGGCCTTGATGGTCGGCGACGCCTCCGGGCACGGGCTGAAGGCGTGCATGTCGATCATGGCCATGCACACGTTGATCCGTATGTTTACGGGAGCCAGGTATCGCGAAACAGCGCAGTTCGTTGGCGAGATCAACTCGAGATTGTGCGAGAATTCGATTGTGCAATCGGGCGGCGGTTTTATCACGCTGTTTTACACGGCGATCGACACCAACAACCACGTGATGCACTGGACGTCCGCCGGTCACCCGGTGGCGTTAATGCACAACCTCATTACCAACGAAGTCGCTCCGATTGGCAGCGACGACGAAACCGGCCTGCCGCTGGGGATTTATCCCGATGTGGAATACACCTCCTCCACCTTCCAAATCCCGGCCGGCAGCCGTATATTAATTTATTCGGACGGGCTGACCGACGCCCTCCCCCCCCAGGGTGGAGCCAACAGCGATCTGGCCTTTGGCACCCAGGGATTGGTCAAGGCTTTGCAGAATTGTCAGGCCAAGAACATCGAGGAGACTCTCGCCTATTTGTTCGCGACGACCGCCGAATTCACCGGTGGATCCGGCCGGCACGATGACACCTCGGTGGTGTTGCTCGAGCGATTTGCCACGTGACCGCCGAACCACCAATTAGAAACCGGCAGGTTCGGGCATGGTCTTGGCGGGCAATCGTGAGGTAAAAGTTCACGTAGAATCAGGCCGATATGAATTTCCGCCACAAAAGATCGCAGTTGTTCCCAGCATCCGATCCGGGTAGTAGTCGATTCGAGAGAATCCGTTTTGGGCTGGCCCGATAGACTAAGAGTCAGGCAAGGCTCGTCCGCGAGATGAAAGATTACCGAGGGATTTCCCATGGCCGCTCAGCGCCTCAAAGTTGAACAGATTGCCGATGTGTCTGTGATTCATTTTCTGGACAAACGAATCATCGACGAGCCGACCATCCAGGCCATCGCCGAACAGTTGTTCGGGCTCGTGGATGACGACGGCCGTCGGAAACTGCTGCTGAACTTCAGCAACGTCGAATACATGTCGAGCGCCGCGCTCGGGAAACTGATTAACCTGCACAAGAAGTTGACCGGCCTCAAGGGCAAACTGACCATGTGCAACGTGATTCCGCAGATTCTGGAGGTGTTCACAATCACGAAACTGGACAAGATATTCAAGATATTTCCCGATGAAGATTCAGCCATGGCTGGGCTGGCATGATCGCGCCAAGAAAAAGAAATGCTAATCGAACCGGTCATCTCGTCTCGGCGTAGGAATGAATTCGGTCGCCCGGCTTTTCCAGGTTCGCAAAAACCTCTCCCAGATGCCAGGCGGCCAACGTAGCTGGTTCTTTTTTCCGGCTGCGTACCAAGTTTTGAAGGATTTTTGATGTATCCCTTGCACGGGCAGGTTTGACCCATTGGGATATACCAGCCCGCAGCGTAAGCAAGGGTAATGGGAGCAGACCCTTGCTTACGCTGCGGGCTGGTACCTGGGTCAATCCCGATCGCGCGGAGTATAAAATCAGAGGATTTGCGCCCCGGTTTTCGGTAAACTCTGGTGTTTGTTCGAGCTTCGACCGGCAGGTGGATTCCAAAAGGATACCAACCGATGAGGTTGTTTTATGCGAGCTAACCTGGTGGTAATGGCCGGGAAACAGAAAGGCCGGGAGATTCCCCTTCCCGCGACGATGTTCATCATCGGCCGCGATCCGCTGTGTCACCTGCGCCCGCATAGCGATCTGGTTAGCCGTCGCCATTGCGCCATTGCCTGCTGGGGCGGGCGCGTGCTGGTTCGCGATTTGAAAAGCGCCAACGGGACATTCCTGAATCGTAAGCGCATTCAAAATCAAATCGAAGTGCGCGACGGCGACGTGCTCGACGTCGGCGATCTCTCCTTTGCCTTTCGCATTTCCGTGGATCCGAACGAGGTCGATCCAGGCTTCGCGGAGGACTCGGTTCAATGGTTGCTGGTCGACGGCGATGACTCCGAAGTGCTCGACCCCGCCGTCTCAACGCAGATGATCGATCTCTCGACCCTCGACCCCGCCCCCTCCGGAACGCCTGACGAATCCGACCAGGCCGCCGGCGGTAAAGGCAGTAAGGGACTCTCCGCGGGGAAATATCTGAAGGATTATCTGGAATCCTGAAACCAGGCGCTCCTTCGTTGTATCAAGTCCGAGCGATGAAGGGCACGCCAGGTAATACGCTTCTTACTTTCACTTCGGCCTCGATGGATTCTACCTTCCGCATGGGTCGTACCGCCGTGTGATCCTGGGAAGGATACGAAAGCTGGCGAATTCATTTCTAATCATCGATTCGATTCGGTAAACTATACCTAGCCATTGTCACATTAAATCGAAACGTCGCCAGTTCCGCCGTTTCGATGCAGCAGGGCGATGGCCCTTCTCAAAACCGAATCGCGAAACGGAGTCGAGCATCATGAACTCCACGCACACGCAGGCGCCGCTGCCTTTGCCGGGGATGATCAAAGCCCTGGGCAGCCTTTTCGCGGTCGGGCATCTCGCCTCGATTGGGCTGCTCGCTCTGGGGGCGGCAAGCGGTCCCTGGCTCATGGCCAATGGACAGCCGAGCCCAGCCGAGGGACCCGACTTCGCCGTGCGCATCACCATGAAGGCGACGGAGCCCTACTACCTTCGCCCGCTGCGCATGACGCACAACTACCACTTCGAAACCAATCGCCCCGCGGTCCTGGGAATTTTTTTCGAAGTCAAGTTGAAGGATCAAGCCGGCGAGGTCATCCAAACGATTACCATCCCGGACCCGAAGGCCAACTTCTGGGTGCGCCATCGTCAGGGAATCCTCGCTCACCTGTTGGCCCAGGACCAGGCTCTTCCGCGCCGCGGCACCGAGGTGCTCGCCCCCAAGGGCCAGGAAATGCCCAAGGTTGATTTCTGGGACAAAACCGACATGGAGAATTGGCAACTCAAGACCGTCGAGGAACACCTTCTGCCCCGTGAGGTTCCCTTTGAACGCCCGTCCGAGGAATCCAAGAAATTGGCCCAGGCCTACCTGCGCCATCTTTGCCGCAAACACAACGCGGCCTCCGCCGAGCTGATTCGGCATCATCAGCCACAGGTAAGGCCGGAGCGACTGCTGCTGGGGCCGCAAGCGGGCGACTTCACGATCTACAAGAGCCATTTTGGAGAATTCCGCCGTGACGATTGACCGTTCGGACGACACGCCAGGCGCGGACGCGTCCGCGCGCGAAAACGCCTGGTCGCGCTTCTGGTTCACCGCGACGCCGCTGACGGGGCTGCGCTTTCTGCGTGTTTGCGCGGGCGTTCTTTTTTGCGCCTGGCTCCTGTCCTTCCTGGGACACCAGGCGGAGTTCTTCAGTTTGAACGGCTGGCTGGATGAGCAGGGTTACCGCGAAATCCAAAGGCAGCAGCCGCTGGGCCCGGCGCCGGTCGGCTGGTCGATCGTTTTTTTGGCGGGCCAGAACGAGGGCGCGTTCCAGACGATCTATGGACTGTCCGTTGCCGTGGTGATTCTCTTCACGCTGGGCATCGCGACGCGCGTCACTGGCGTGCTCACCTGGGTGGTGGTCGTCTCGTTCCTCGTCAATCCGGTCATCAACTATGAAGGGGATTACCTGCTCGGCGTCCTCGCGTTTTACCTGATGCTTGGCCATCTTTTGACCGGGCAGGTGAACGGGGGCCTGACGCTCGCTGAGCGCATCCTGGGTTCACGCCATGACTTCCTCCTGGCACGCTGGGTTTTTGGCGGCGCTGCCGAAAATGGGCGTGTGAGCTACGCGACCAACTTTTCGCTTCGTTTATTGCAGGTCCACTTCGCAATCATCATGGTGACCAGCGTGCTCCATAAGCTTCAGATGGCGGAATGGTGGTCCGGGGTGGCGTTCTGGTTTCCGCTGCACCCGCCCTTCGAGACTACCGCGGAGAGCATTCAGCGCGAGATGCCGCGGGCCACGTTCACCTTGTTCTGGATGAGTGTGACGCAATACGTCGCGTTGGCCTGGCAGCTTGCCTTTCCGGTTTTTGCGTGGCGTCGCGGGTGGGCGTGGCGGTCCCTTTTGCTGGGTGGCGCCGTGGTGTTTTGGCTTGGCGCGTTCTTCCTTTACCGTTTGCCGTTATGGGGTCCGTTCGTTTGTCTGGGTTGCGTGAGTTTTTTGAGCGCCGACGAATGGGCATGGATCAAGTCCAGGCTGCTCGGCGTGATCAGCCGGGTGGCGAACCAAAAGAATGACGCTGGCGCGATGAAGTCAAGAGATCTGGCGGAAACGACGGCCATCAGGAAATAGTCCGTTCAACGGGGGCGCCATGCGTCGTTATCTTTTTTTGGGCCTGGCCCTGATGTCGTTGACGAGCATCGGCTGTCCGCCGGCGCCCAAGGACGATCCAGTCAAGCCTGGCCGCGTCAAGATCACCGACAAGGCCGACACGCCAATCGAGGCGCCCGATGGGGTTCGGACGCGGATCGAGGACGCGCTCAAGCAGGTGCGCGACCGCGACCTCCTGACCACGCACGCATTCTGGACCGTCTTTCATGGCATCCTGGGCACCGGGCCCGATAAGACGATGCTCACCGATCCCAAGACCAAAAAACGCGTTCGCGCCATCGACTACATTTGCGCCGGCGGCGAGATCCGCGGCATGCAGTTCGCGCCAACTCAGCATGGGCTGGACGTGATCGATGTCCGCACGCGGCCTGACCTGCAATTCGTCGCGCAAGGCCATCAAGACCAGTTCATTGCCGAGATGGCGCAGTGGGGCATAAAGAAGGATCGCAAGTTCCGCGTCGCTGGGCGAGATTACACCTTCGACGACTTCGTCCGCCAGAGCCGAATGCGCGCCAGCGTCAAGCAACAGCAGGAGCTGAGCTGGGCGATCATCATCGTCGCACAGTTTTATGGCACCGGCCCCGAACCGTGGGTGAACAGCTTTGGGGAGACGCTGAACTACCACGACGTTGTTCGCTACGAATTGAACGCTTCCATCGACGAGGCGGCCTGCGGCGGCACGCACCGCCTCTTCGGACTGACCTGGGCGTATCACCTCCATCTCAAGAACGGAGGCAAGAAGGAAGGCGTCTGGAAAGACGTCGAAGCCAGGATCGACGAGTACAAGGAAAAGGCATTGAAGATGCAAAACGGGGACGGCGTTTTCTCGACCGATTACTTCAAGACCAGGGACTTCAACCCCGACCCGCAATCGCGCATCAGCACCACCGGGCACATCGTCGAATGGCTCGCGCTGGCCATGACCGATGAAGAGCTCAGGGATCGCCGCATGCAGTATGCCGTCAACGCCCTGGCGATGCTCATCCTGGACGCGCGCGAGCAAAACGTCGAAAGCGGGGCCCTTTACCACGCGGCCCACGGATTACACCTTTACCACGAGCGCGTCTTCGGCACCCCCGCCGCCTATCTGCCGCTGCCACCGCGAAAATGACGCGCTTTTCGCCAGGTGGCGAGTCGGCTGACTTCGCGTGCGGCCATTTTTCGGCTTTTTACCACTTCGACGGACCGCGAAACCGTGTACAATGGTTTTGGCAATTTGACATCCGTTCGGCGGAGGGGGCATCATGGCATTGCTCCACGTGGATCGCGGGGAACGACAGGGCGAAATCATCCAGCTCGATCGCGACGTCATCGTGTTGGGACGCAGTCCGGACTGTGACGAGATCATCAGTAAACTCGATTCGGTGAGCCGATATCACGCGCGCATCCTGCGTATCAACGAGAAGTGCTACATCGAGGATCACAAGGAGAGCCGCAACCGGACCTACGTCAACGAGCAACGGCTGGAGTATCACACGCAGGTCGCGCTGAACCATCAAGATCATATCAAGATGTGCGACTTCGAGGCGACGTTTCTCGAGGTGGACAACGATTCCACCGTCGAGGCGATGCTGAGTTCCAAAAGCGATCACAAACTCGAAACCCAGCCGGCGGCGAAGCTGGCGCTCTTGCTCGAAATCACCGCGAAACTGAGCAAGACCTTGGAACTCGATCAGCAACTGCCGGCGGTTGTCGATGGGCTTCTGGAGATCTTTCCTCAGGCGGATCGCTGCTTTCTGATCCTGTACGACCCGGCCGCCGGCAGCTTGACGCCCAAGATCGCCAAGGCGCGCATCCAGGTGGACGAAGTTCGCCTCCAGTTCAGCAAGACGATCGTGCATCAATGCCTCAAGACCGCCCAGGCGCTTTTATTACGTGAAGGGGACAAGCTGCCCGCGAGCAGCCATAGCGTCAATCTGTTTCACATCCGGTCGGTCATGTGCGTGCCGCTCATGCTGTCCAATGGCGAGCCCTTCGGCGTCATCCAGCTCGATACCCAGGATGCCGCCAAGAAATTCGCCGAGGACGACCTGCGTCTGTTCGGGGGCGTGGGCAACCAGGTTTCCCTGGCGATGGAAAACGTGCGCCTGCACCAGCTGCGGCTGACGCAAGAGCTGGCCCAGGAGCGCGCCAAGAGCGAATTGCAAGAGCTGCGTCTCGCGCAGGAACTGGCCCAGGAACGCGCCCGCAACGAACAGGAACGCGTGCAGAACGAACTCGCCATCGCCCAGCAGGTCCAGCTCAATTTCCTGCCCAAGAGCGTGCCCGATGTGCCCGGGTATGAGTTTTTCGCCTACTACAAGGCTGCGCGCGAGGTCGGCGGCGATTATTACGATTTCCTGGTCCTGCCCGAGGGCCGCCTGGCCTTGACCGTCGGCGACGTGGCCGGCAAGGGCATGCCGGCGGCGCTGCTCATGGCGAGACTGTCGTCGGAGTTTCGGTCGTGCGTCCTGACCGACCGGCAGCTGACCGCGGCCATCGCACGCCTCAATACGCTGCTGCACCCGTTCACCAGTCCGATGGACCGCTTCGTGACGCTGGTGGCGGCCGTGCTCGATCCGGTTTCCCACACGGTGACCCTGGTCAACGCGGGGCACCCCACGCCGCTTTTTTATCATGGCGCCGCGCGAAAATTCTCCAAGGCAATTCCGCCGGAAGACGACGGCCAATCGCTGGGCCACCAGGCTGCCTGCCGCTATCAATGCTACCAGATCACCTTGAATCCCGGCGATTCGCTGGTGTTGTTCAGCGACGGCGTCACCGATGCGCAAAACGTGGACGGGCGACCGTTCCGCATGAAGGGCATTCACGCCGTCCTCGAAAAAGACGCCGCGCACGGCGCTCGCAAGCTGGGTGAACGGCTTGTCGAATCGGTCCAGAAACACGCCGAGGGCGGATCACAATACGACGACATCACGCTCCTGTGTTTCGGGCGCCCCGCCAATTCCTGAGGTCCTGAACCGCCGTCGAGGCGCAAGAAAGCGGAAGGCGAGGGATTCGAACCCTCCAGCGATTGACACGTCGAAAACTGCAAGAACCGTGCGTTTTCCAGGCTTTTCGGGTTCTCCCGAGAAGCCTTTTTTCTTCCCGAAGCCAGGTTTGGGGGCAATTTGGGGGCAGCCGTGACCCTGCGTTGGGGTTACGTCGATTGCTCTCACCCCACGGTTCCATTCGAATACTATCGGGGGTGCTGCATGGCCTGGCTCGAACAGCGTGGCGACAAATTTCGCATTGCGTTTCGTTTTAGGGGCGAAAAGTTCCGCGTCAATCTCAAGGCGACCGAACCGAAGGAGGCGAACGGCTGCCTTGCTCGCCTGGAGGAAAACCTCCGCCTCGTCGAACGGGGAAGGCTCGACGTTCCGCCGGGCGCCGACCTAGGCCTCTTTCTGATTTCGGACGGTAGGCTGGAGAAGCCCGTCGAAGTGGTCCGGGCGGTTCGCCTGAGCGAGCTATTTCGTACCTATCAAACCGAATTCACCGCCGGGGCGAAGGAGGTCATCACTCGTGCGATGGAAGACATTCACATGAAGCACCTCACCCGCATCATCGGTGGGGACACGCTGCTTGCCTCAGTGACGGCCGGCACGGTGCAGAGATTTGTGGACGCGCGAAGCCGAGAGGAATTCAACGGCCACCCGGTCAAGGCAAAGACGGTCCGGAAGGCCGTGGCAACCTTTCGCGTCGTCTGGAATTGGGCATACCGCCAAGGACACGTCCCGAGCAAATTTCCGGAAGTCAAGCTAGTCTTCCCGAAAGAAAAGCAGCCGGAGCCCTTCCGCACCTACGCCCAGATTCAGGCCATTATTGCCCGAGGCGGCATCGACAAACGGCGAGAGCGGGAACTCTGGGACGGACTCTTCCTCAACCCTGCCGAGATTGCAGATGTCCTCGAACACGTTCGTGGAAGAGGCAGAAACCGCTATCTTTATCCGCTTCTCGTCGCGGCAGCTCACACCGGCGCGCGACGGAGCGAACTCTTTCGGACGCGAATCGAAGACATGGACTTCGATGCAAAACTCGTCCTTCTGCGGGAGAAGAAACGGAACCGTGACCGCGAGACGTTCCGCACCGTGGACATGACGCCGTTTCTCGAATCGGTGATGCGGACGTATTTCGCCGAAAACCATCCGGGCGGCGTGTATGCCTTTTGCTCAAAGCCGAACGTGACGCTGACGGATGGACAGACGTGGAAAGCGTTCCTCACGGGAATGAAAGGCTCGAAGTGGCACGTCCTCCGCGGATACCACGCCTTCCGCCATTCCTTTGCCTCGAACCTCGCGGCTGTTACAGTTCGCTGTCGCATACAACGCAATCACGCTTGTTCCTCATTACTCATGCCAAAAGGACGAATGGTGTCTGCTTGAGCTTGGCGGCATGGTGCTACTTGCCAGCGGTCTAACGCTCAAGCGTGGCGGCTTCATCAAGAGTTTCGCCGACGAAGTTGCCGGCTTCACGCGGGAGACGAAGCCATGAACCGGCCACGACGATGGGATCCTTGCATCAGCCACCGTGGCGACGACGCCGTCCGCTTCGTGGAGGAGTATTTCGCCAAGGACGACCGGCGCATTCAACTGATCGCTGGCGCCGGCTTCGACCCTCGAACCTCCCAGTTGCCACAGATTCTCTCAAAGGCCGCTGGACCCCGCCTGTCTGCTTTGTTCATTCGTGAAGAACGTCCGTCACCAGCCAAAGAAATTGTCGACGTGGCCGACGCAAACGAAAAAAGCCTTCGCGGACTTTGCGCTGGGTGCGCAGTCGAACGCCTCGATATTTTCGACATCGATGAGGCCGCCGTTGGTGGGCGCCGGGCAACTGCCCTGCTCAACAAGCTGCTCACTCTCGCGAACATTACGGATGTCATCCTTGACTGTAGCGCGCTTTCCGTCGGAGTGTTTTTTCCCATCGCGAAGTACCTTTACCAACGAGCCGGGGGAAACTCCGGACTGAATCTTCACGTCGCTGTTCTCGACAATCCGAAAACGGACGGCGCAATTGTGGCGGAATCTTGCGGCAAGGCCAGCCCATTGCATGCCTTTCAAGGCGGTCTCAACCTTGACTCCATGACCGACGCGGCCAGGCTCTGGCTACCCCAACTCGGGCCGGGCAAGAGGGAGGTCCTTCGTTTGGTTCACCAGTTGGTCAAGCCCCATGCGGTTTGCCCAATTCTTCCATTTCCGGCAACTCATCCGCGAGATCCGGACCAGCTGATTGAAGAGTATGGCGACCTATTCGACTCCATCGGCGACCCTTTTGAAACCACCTGGCATGTCGACACCCGCGATCTCGTTTTTGCGCATCAGAAAAACCCAGTAGATCTTTACCGCACCATTCTCCGGATTGACGATGCGCGAACACCGGTGTTTGAGGCGATGGGTCGTTCCCAGCTCATTCTCTCGCCGATGGGGAACAAGGCCCTTTCGCTCGGGATACTCATGGCGGCCCTGGAGCGTGATTTTGCCGTTGTCTCCGTCGAATCCATCGCGTACAACGTAAACTTTACGGTGTTAAATTCCGTCGCCGCGTCGAGCGGCGAGCTAGTTCATATTTGGCTCCACGGTGATGCCTACGTTGGCCAAAGCAGCAAGGAAGGGCTCAGCCAATGAAAAAGCGCGCCACGACAAGTCGTCTTCGTCCCACCATTACTGGCACTGGCCTCGTCGCGCTGGACGTGGTTTGCAATGCCCAGTCGCAATGCGTGCCGGCTTTCTTTGCTGGTGGCACGTGTGGCAATGTGCTCACCATTCTCAGTTACCTCGGCTGGCGAGCCATGCCGATCAGCCGGCTTTCCCACGGCTTTCCTGCCGAACGGCTAGCGAGGTTTCCACCTCAGACCAAAGCAACCCACGCATACTAGCCCGAAGCGTAAGCGAGGGATCGCTTGCAACGGAAAACCTCGCTAACGCTTCGGGCTAGTATGCAAACTTGACTCATGCGCTATGAGTTTTTTGGATTAAGTAACCTAGTTGCCGACCTCCACCAGTGGAACTGTATTGGTTCAGCCTGAATTGGAAGATCGCACGTTCGAGTTAGCGAGTAAAGGATGACATCCCTTGAAACGCTCAGGGGATTGTACAGGTGCTTTAAGGCGTGGCTACGGGTTCCTTCTATGAGGTCGTTGGTGTCAAG
>JACPPF010000013.1 GCA_016191165.1 Planctomycetota bacterium | reverse complement strand
GAGCCTGTGGACGCGATTGGTTCTGGATCTGAACTTGGCTGCCGAGGCAGTGGGCCAGACGATCGAAGCGATTCGCGAGACCGCGGCCGCGTTCCGGCCTATTTTCTCCGCGGCGTGCACCTAAAAACGGAAGAGCCGAATATCTTGTAGCCGACCCAGGCGAAAAACCCGCACGGCACGAGCACGATCAACCCGGTCAAGACGAACGTCATGATGACCACCAGGATGGTATAGCCGAGGTAAATGCTGCGGCGCATATATCCGCTCATGCCTTCATCCCGCGGCACGATCGGGTCGCCGCCGGTCAGTTCGACGACCAGGTGGGCGGTGGATAGTTCGTTCTCTGGGATTTGCGGGTTGGGCGTCTGGTCCTTGTCGATGATCTTGCCCTGGGCCATGAATTGCTTGACGAGGGCATCGCTGGCGGCAAGGGGCACCCGCATGACGAGCTTCGCGCTGCGCCGCCCTTGCGGATCGATCTTGCTCTTGACCTTGCTCGCCTGCCCCTTGCTGGTCCTCGCCATGGCCAGCATCTCGGCGGCGATCGCGTCCACGTCCGTCACTTCGATGTGCATGGTGACCGTCTCGCGCGGCGCGATGACGGCGACGCTGTACAGGTTCACCGCGTAGCCGAACTTCTGATCGGTCGCGACATCGGTCACCGTCGCCTGGCTGGCTTCGCGTTTAAGGACCGGGCCGACCTCGGCAAGCAACTTGTCCAGCGCAGCCTTGTGCTCCTTGGGCACGTTGAACGAAAGCTGGGCGGTCACCTTCTCCGGGTTGGCCTCGTTCTTGGTTGCGGTGCGAACCTGCCCCTGGAGCCGAAGAATTTCATCCTTGAGCTTGACGAAGTTGGCCGACACGTCGGCCGTCGCCAGGTCGAGTGTGACGGAATACTTGGGCATGATGTTGACGATGTTCATCAACGTGACTTCAAAACGCACGTCCTTGACCTGTGGCGTCAGCTTCAAGACCCGGCCCGAGCCCCCCTGCGTGGTCTGAGCCTGCATGGCCTGGCTGGCGGAGACGATGCCGAGCTTGGTCAGGGCTTGCTTGAAGGCGTCCTTGTTGGCGGGGGGGATGTCGGCGTGGAGGATCGCCTCGATCTGCCCGGCGGCGTGCTGCTTCTCGTCGGACTTGATGAGCCGGCCCTTGAAATCGGCGACCGCTTTTTCCGCGGCCTTGCGTGCCTTGCTCACGTCCTCGGTCTCAATGCGCATCTGCACCGTGGAATTCACCACCAGCGCCGATGCGGCCTCGATCTCCTTCTCGACGAGTTGAATCGTCAAGGTGCTCAAGGATACCTGGTTGTTGTAATAGCGGATCTCGCCTTCCATCTTCTCGATCTTGATCCGCCAGGTTCCCAGCTCGCGCTCGGCGGCGATGAGGTCCTTGACCTCGCCCTTGCCGGTCTTGATGATCTCGATCAAGCGGCCCTCGACCGCACGGGCGGCGCGCAGCTCGCTGGCGGTGTCGGTGTACTGCTTGGTGACATCCTGACTGCCGATCTTCTGCGTCCTGAGGTCGGCCCCCATCTTGGCCAACTCGCGGCGCAGATCGAGCACGAACTGATCGAGAAACTGCGGCGGCATGCGCACGACGACAAAGCCGCGCGTCTTGCCATTGGTTTGCTTGCTGCTGTCCTCCTTGAGCTTGAAGCCCCCCTTGACGGCGCCGATGAGCTTGACGACCCTGGCGACCGCGTCATCGAAGGATTCGACCTGAAACTCGATCTCGCCGGTGCGGATGATCTTGAGGCCTGGGTCGGGTTCGGGTTCGGGCTGGATTCCTTTTTTCTTTCCAAGTGCCAAATTGTTTTTGAGGCCTTCCTTTTCCTTGTCTTTAGCTTCTTGATTTTTCGGCACCTGCCGGCCGTCGCTTTTCTTGGGTGGGATATTGAAAATGGGTGTAACCCCATAGAAATAGGAAGCGCCCAATTGCTTTTTGCCGGAATCGGGGCGAACCGTAATGTTGTAGAGGTCGTGTGGATCTATGCGACCGTTCAATTCGTTGAAAAACCCCTTGGTCACCTCGCTACGAGGTGGGGTCAATTTTCCGGGTTTGCCGAAACCTCCCCCGCCCGCTAACCCCAACCCTTGCTGCATCGGCCCGTTGACAGGCGGGGCTTGCTTGTCGCCGCCTTGAAAGCCAAGTGCCTCGCTCGGCTTTAGCGCGCCAGGAACGCTGACATCCTCGATGCGATTGACTCCGTATTGGATATCCTTGTCGAAATCCAACGCCTTGTTGTCAGCGCCCTTGATAGCGTGTTCGTCTATCACAACCTCCTTGGCTTTTCCGCCAATAGTGCTGCCAACCCTGCTAAAGGTCGTCTGCGCATCGGTTCTCAGAGGCGTCAGATGATTTCGCAACGTCATCGACCTTTCCAGTTTCAAAAACGGCACCCCGCCCTCCAGCGCCACTGCCTGCACGATGCCGCCGAGGAGGCCGACGACGATCATCGCGGCGGCGGCGGCAACGAAACGCAGCCAGCCGGCGCGGCGCACCGGCGCGCTGCGCAGCCGGGCGACCACGCGGTCTTCCAGGGCCGAGTCGGGGCGGGCGTCCGCGAAGAGATTTGCCATGTAAGTCTCCAGTCCTTTTGCGTTCTGATGCAGATGGCCGCAATCGGCACAGGCGGCCAGATGCGCCTCGGCCCGCACGCGCTCGTCCAGGTCCAGCCCGCCGGCCAGATAGGCGTCGAGATTTTCGTGCAGCCATTCGTGATCGTTCATGGCATCACCCATATAGCCCGCCATTTATGGCGGGAATGTTTTGTTGTGCAATACCCGCCATAAATGGCGGGCTATATGTAATCCTCACCCAGCGCCTCGTGCATCGCGACCCGTAAGTGCTCCATCCCGCGATGTAATAAGCCGCGCAACGCGCCATTCGTCAAACCCATCTGCGTCTGGATCGTCTCGTAATCCGCGCCGACGATGTGTCGCAGGACCAGAGGCAGGCGATACTCGTCCGGCAGTGTACGCAGGATCGCCAGCACTTGCTGCTTGGTCTCCTCGCGTTCGAGGATTTCCGACGGCTCCGGCGTCGTCGGCTCGGATTGGTGCAACGCCAGCACCGGAGTTCGCTTCTTGCGGCCATCGCGGCGGGCGGCGTCGATGACGACGTTCTGGGCGATCCGCAAAAGCCAGGCGCGGAACTTGTCCGGGTTCTGCAACTGTTTCAACGTGCGAAACGCGGTCAACAACGTCTCTTGCAGCAAGTCCTCGGCATGATGGGTGTCGCCGACCTCGACATAGAGCCGGGCGTAGACGAGCCGAGACGTGCGGCGAACGAGCAACTCGAACGCGGCACGGTCGCCCGCCTGGGCACGCTGAACCAAGGTGTTGTCGGGTTCCATCATGGGCCGTCCTGCAAGAGAGACGCCGTTTGGGGAGGCGGCGCGCGCACAGCAATTGTTTAGCCGCTCGCCTTTGGCGAGCGGGGGTTCGACCGGCGCGCTGGTACAAAACCCGCTCGCCAAAGGCGAGCGGCTAAACGGGGCGCCTGTTTCCGCGTATAATCGCCAACACCATACCCGTTTCACATTACGGAGCCATGCCATGAAATTCCTCTTCCAGTGGGCCAGCGCCCTTGCCCTCACCGCTGCCATCCTCGTCCCCGCCGGCGCGCAGAAGAAGGAGCGTGACGTTTTCAACTATGTCGGCCAGAAGAAGGCGGGCAAGGATGTGAAGCGCATCGTCTTCATCGCCGCCCAGGAAGGGCACGGCGGCAAGGGGAACCACGAGTTCAAGGCCGGCGCCATCTACCTGGCCCGCACCCTCAACGCGACCTATCCCAACGTCTTTGCCGTCGTTTACAAGAATACCAACTGGCCCAAGGACGTTTCCGATGCCGACTGCATTATCGTCCTGCTCAACCACGGCGGACCGGCGGCGACCAACAAGTCAATTCAGGCGGCCGTCAAGCGCGGCGCGGGTTTCATGGCCATTCACTACGGCGTCGAGGTCAACAAGGGCGCTCAAGGGGACAATTTCCTCAAATGGATCGGCGGCTACTTCGAGACGGGCTGGTCGGTCAACCCGCACTGGGTCGCCAAGTTCGACAAGATCCCCGAGCACGAAACCACGCGCGGCGTGAAGCCGTTCGCCGTCAATGATGAGTGGTATTATCACATGCGTTTCGTGCCCGACATGAAAGGCGTGACGCCCGTGCTGTCCGCGGTGCCGAGCTTGAAGACCGTGCAAGGCGGCGGCAAGACGACGTCCGCGCGCGGCGGGAACCCCGCGGTTTACGAAGCCGTCAAGGCGAAAATACCCCAGCACGTCGCCTGGGCCTACGTTCGACCCGACGGCGGCCGCGGCTTCGGCTTCACCGGGTATCACAACTACAGCAACCTCGCCAACGACAGCTTCCGCACCCTGCTCCTCAACGCCGCCGCGTGGACTTCCGGGCTTGAGATTCCCGCGAATGGCATCGCCTCCAAGACGCTGACCAAGGATGACCTCGAGAAGCTGTACCAGGATGGCTTGCGCGTGCCGTGATGTCCAATTTAGCCCGCCATTTATGGCGGCGTTTCGCAAAACGACCCGCCGTTCTTGGCGGGTTTTTTCGTTTCCCCACCCGCCATGAATGGCGGGCTATATGAATTTTTGGCGAGAATGAATAAACGCGCTGCCCTGAACGCCTCGTTTTTTCTGCGAAAAACCGCACTCCTCCATTGATAATGTTCATGTCATGTCGATCATTTTTTATTATTACACATTCATAAGTTATTATGATCTCGGCGTCGCCACCTGCCTTCGCCCTCGCCTTTTTTCATTGCGGCTCCGCTGCGGGTCGATGACCGGCCCCAGTAGATCAAACCCTTTTTCCTCAAGGAGAACTGTCCATGAAGAAGTGCCTCTCGATCGTCGCGCTTGTCGCGGCTGGTTTGATCGTCGTCCAGGCCATCAATGCGCAGGACGGCCTGAAGTCTGGCCCGCAGGTCGGCCAGATTTCCCGCCCGAAGCCATTCTTCCCGCTGAATCTGAACGGCCCGACGCCGGATCAGAAGCAGTGCCGGGTGTGCCGTAACGGCAACAACCCGGTCGCCATGATCTTCGCGCGCGGCGCCAGGCGAACGCCAACCTCGTCAAGCTGATCTCCGCGCTCGATGCCGCCACCGTGAAGAATGCTGACAAGAAGATGGGCAGCTTCGCCGTGTTCTGCAACGACGCCGAAGACCTTCCTGCGAAGTTGAAGACCCTGGCCGCGAAACAAAAGCTGAAGAGCTTCGTTCTGGCGGTTGACAACCCGACCGGGCCGGATGCGTACAAGATTTCGAAAGACGCCGACGTGACCGTGGTGCTTTACAACAAGTCCAAGGTCATCGCCAACTACGCCTTCAAGAAGGGCCAGTTGAGCGCCAGCGACGTGACGAAGATCGTCGCCGACGTGAGCAAGATTGTCAAGTAAAGCAACTTGCCAAGTACACGTTGAACGCTCCCGCCGTTCACCCGGCGTGGGCGTTTTTTTGTGCCACGTTCGTCGCATTTTCCGAGCCTGAAGCGTAAGCGAAGAATGGCCGCATTGGCACTCCTTCGTTCATGCTTCAGGCTCGGATGCGTCAGTTCGCTTGCTCGTCCATCGCCGCGGGGTCGAGTTTGGCGGGTTCGATCAAGCCATCCAGTTCTTCGAGCCGACTTGCGTTCACGACGAAATGTCCACCGGCCAGGTTGACGCGGTGCATGATGACGCGGATTTTCTCGGGCGAATCGTTTGGTCCGTCAATGTAAAACGGCTTGCCGTCTTTGCCGAAGGTGAACGTCTCGGCACAAAGCGCCGGATCGATCCCGGCGAGCAACATGCGCGCGGGACGATAGTCCGGGTGCGGCGGAAAGCCGAACGATTCGGCATAGGCGACGGCATCATAGACGAGCTTGGTCAGAAATTCCGGCGTGACGGATTTCATCTTGCCGCGCGTGCTGACTTGCCTGAGGAATTTCTCGTATTCCCAGTCGGAAAGGATGCGCCAGAACGCGTTCTTGGCGCCCAGGCAATAGGTGTCGACGAGGAAGACGGCCATGGCGAGTCGTCCATCGGGACAGCGGCGCGTGAGCACCAGGTTGCCGATGCCCGTCTCCCCCAGTTGTTCGGGAACGAGGGCGGCGACGATGGGCCAGCGTTCGGCGCCGGCGAGCCGGATCACGGGATTGTCCGAGTTTTGCTTGGCGATCAGGGTTCGCTTCTCGGTGCGCTTGGCCTTTTTTTTGGCAAGTTGTTTCTGTCGGCGTGACTCGTTGCGGGACATGGTTGGACTCCGTTTCTTGACATTTCGTCCATTGCCGATCATCGTATGAAACTTCGGCACGCCGGCCATTTCAAACGCCTGGCGCGGGCGAACCGCAGTTGCGACGAGAAGCCTCTTGACAAATGGTTAGTATATGCTAACATTGCCCTCGGGGAGGGCATGGCCGTGTTTCAATCGGTGCGTGTGCGCGTCGCGTTGTTCTCGATCTTCAGCCTCGTGCTGATCGGCGGTTTCTTTGTCCTTTGGGCGCCGATCCCGCAGCCGCAGGTTTATCACGACTTCGCGGATCAACGGCCGCTCGCCGGGTTGCCGCATTCGCTCAATGTGCTGTCCAATCTGCCATTCGTGCTCGTCGGCGTCGCCGGGTTGGCGTACCTGGCGCGCCGGCCCAGTGTGTTTGTGGACGAATCGGAGCGCTGGCCATACTGGGTGTATTTCATCGGGCTGACGTGGACTGGGATCGGCTCGGCGTATTATCACGCCAATCCAAACAACGCGACGCTGGTGTGGGATCGGCTGCCGTTGACCGTGGCATTCATGGGGCTTTTCACCGCGATCCTCGCCGAGCGAATCCATCCTGGCTGCGCGAACTGGCTGCTTGGACCGCTTGTGGTGCTGGGGGCGGCTAGCGTTTTCTACTGGGACTGGACTGAGCGACACGCCATCGGCGACCTGCGGCCCTACTTCGTCGTGCAGTACTTCCCGCTAATCGCTTTGCCGTTCTTGCTGCTGCTCTATCCGCCGCGCTATACCCGCACGGCGGACTTGCTGGCATCCCTGCTTTGCTATGGGCTGGCCAAGCTTTGCGAATTGCTCGACCGCGAATTCTACAGCGTCGGCGCCTTGGTGAGCGGGCACACGGTCAAACATCTCATCGCGGGACTGGCGGCGGCGTTCATCCTGCTGATGCTCGTGCGCCGGCAACCGCGGCCGGCGCCAGCCGTTTTGCAGATGTAGCGCGGCGATTTTTTTTTGACATTCCTGTTTTTTTCTTGAACTTGCGTCGTCGTTGGTTACGATTGGGCAATTGGTCCCTATTCACGCCAATTCTTATCTCGGGAGAATCTCATGTTTCGCCTCGGCGCTGGCCTTGTGTGCATGCTTGGTGTTTGCCTGACCGTATCCCTCGCGCAGGACAAGAAGGGGGACGACAAGAAGGATCCGTTTCCACTCCAAAAAAAAGTCGGCTCCGACCCGCGGCCCAAATCTGTTGCACAGCCGGTTACGCCGGGTGAATGCGAAATCTTCTTCGTCAACGGCAGCAAGGTTCGCATGAACGTGCAATCGGAATCACTGGAAATCGCCACCCTGTATGGCAAATTGGCGGTGCCGGTGAAGGACGTACGCGCCATCGAGTTCGGGCTGCACTATCCCGCCGGCGTGGAAGCCAAGATCACCCAGGCGATCAAGGATCTGGGGAGCGGCGACTACCGCGAGCGCGGCCGGGCCGACAAGACGCTTTCCGGAATGGGCCCCATCGCCTACCCCGCCATCCTGGAGGCGAGCCGGGGCAAGGAGCCGGAGGTTGCCAATCGCGCCAAGGAAATCGCCAAGAAGATGCAAGAGAAATTCCCGAAAAAGGACCTGAAGACCATGGTCGAGGATCGGGTCATGACCCGAAGCTTCACGATCGTTGGGCGAATATTGACATCGACGATCAAATCGAAATCCGAATACTTCGGGGAAGTCGATCTGTCGCTGGCGAAGATGCGTTCGCTACGGGCCCTGGGTTTGACCAGCGCCGATGTTGACGTGACGATCGATGCCGCCAAGTACGCCAATGCCGGCCAATGGCTGGACACCGGCTTCACGGTGGACGGGCGCACGCGGATATCGGTGGTCGCCAAGGGCATGATCAACATCTGGCCCCAGGGCGGGGGCGGGTACATGTCCAACCCCAATGGCTACACCGCCACCCAGAATGGGTTCGGCGGCGGCGGCAGGGCGTTCAACATGACAGGCCAAAAGGTCGGCGGCGGCGTCAATCCCCAGATTCACGCCGGCATGTTGCTGGGCAAAATCGGAACGGACGGCGAAATCTTCGTCGTCGGTGAAAACTTTGATGACCTCCCAGAAACCGAAGGCAACCTCTACCTCCACATCGGCCCGAGTCGCTGGAACAGCACTTCAGCCGGTACCTATGACGTAAAAATCCGCGCCAAGAACGATTGATGACCCGCTCACGCCCGCAGCCAAAAGGCTGCGGGATTCGGAGTTCCCCCCGCATGTCCGAAGACCCCGTCGAATTCAACCGCGGCGCCATCCACCCGATGCAGTGCCTGCGTGAAGGCTGGCAGCTCATCCGTGAGCAGTATTGGCTTTTCGTTGGCATCGTGTTTGTGGGCGGGTTCATCGCCGGATTGGGTCCCATGGGCATTCTGATTGGCCCAATGTTTTGCGGGTTCTTCCTGTGTCTCTTTCGGCGGGAGCACGGGCAGGAGGCCGACTTTAGCCTGCTCTTCAAGGGCTTCGACTATTTCATCCCCGGCCTCGTCCCGTCGCTGGCCATGACAATCCCGGCTTTGTTCATGGTGATGGGAGCCGTTGCCATCTACATGATCTTGCTCTTTTCCGCGCTCGCCGTGGAAGTAAATCAGCAGCAACAGGGTGGTCAACCGAATCCGGCATTCATTTTGGGCCCCATGGGGGTTTATTTCGGACTCATCCTGTTGATTGTCTTCATCTCGCAGGCCATCAACATGTTTCTCCTTTTTTCATTCCCCCTCATCGTCGAGCGCCAGATGTCGGGCTGGAACGCAGTCAAGTTGAGCGTGCGCGCCGCGCTGGGAAATCTTGGTGGCCTGATTGGGCTGTTTATCTTGCTGGTGTTGCTGCGGCTTGCGAGTTCGCTTCTTTGTTTCGTTGGTCAGATCCTGGAGGCCCCATTGCAGATTGCTGCGCTGGCGATTGCCTACCGTCAGGTATTTCCACCGCCACAACGCTTTTCCCACGCGGGCCTGAACGATGCCGACGATGATCGCGACTTTTCCGGTTCCCGCCCGGCGCCAGGCGAGTCCCCGTCGACCGAGATTCGCTCCGAGGAACCTTGACCATGGCGTCGTTGAAAACCCTGAAAGAAACCATTGCCTCGCTGCGCAAGCACGCCCTGGCGTGTCCCGAAGCGGTCGAAGATCACCCGTGGGGCGAAATCGCCTTCAAGGTGAAAGGAAAAATCTTCGTCGCCAGTTGTTTGAACGAGGACGAGGTTTGGCTGAATGTAAGCATGAAACTGCCGGTATCGGGAACCATGGCCTTGACGTTGCCATTTGCGACGCCGACGCCTTATGGTCTGGGCAAACACGGCTGGGTCACGTTGCGTTTCAATTCTGGCGACGAGGCGCCGATGGACATGCTGCTGGAATGGATGGATGAAAGCTTCCGCGCCGTCGCGCCGAAACGCGTGGTCGCGAAGTTGGAGGTGCCGAGCGCGAAATCGGTGCGTAAAAAGAGTGTTTAGCCGCTCGCCTTTGGCGAGCGGGTTGTTCGCGCTCGCCAAAGGCGAGCGGCTAAACATTCGGGAACCCCATGAACATCCGCCAGGACCCCTGCGACCTCGACTTTCTTTCCCTCGGCGCTCTCGTCCATCGGCTCGATCCGGGCGTGATCCCGTTTCGCAAAGCGCGCTCGCTTGACATCCATGTCTCCGGCGGCGAGTACAACGTTGCGGCCAATCTTTCCGATTGCTTCGGCCTGAAGACGGGCATCGCCACCGCGATGGTCAACTACCCGCTCGGCGAACTCGTGCAGACGCGCGTGCGCGAGACCGGCGTGACGCCGTTCTACAAATGGTTCGACCACGATGGCGTGCGCGGCCCCAACATCGCCACGGTCTACAGCGATCGCGGCCACGGCGTGCGGCCGCCCATCGTTTTCTACAATCGCGCAGGCGAGGCCGGCGCCCTGCTAAAGCCCGGGGATATCGACTGGGCTGGCATCTTCAAACGCGGGGTCCGCTGGTTTCACTCCGGCGGCATCTTCGCGGCACTCGGCGAGAAAACGTCTGATCTGATCCTGGAAGGCATGGCCGCGGCGAAGGCGGCCGGAGCAATTGTGTCCTTCGATCTCAATTACCGCGCCAAGCTTTGGGCTTCCGTCGGCGGCGAAGCGAAAGGCCAGGCGGTGTGCCGGCGCATCGCCGATCAGGTGGATGTGCTCCTGGGCAACGAGGAGGATTTGCAAAAGGCGCTGGGCGTCGCGGGGCCAAAAGTTGAAGGTGTGGCCTCGAAACTCGATACGGGCGCCTTCTTCGACGTCATCGAGCGCGTCGTCAAGCAGCATCCCAATATCAAACTGGTCGCTACCACGTTGCGGGAGGTCCATTCGACTAACCGCCACGACTGGAGCGCGGTGATGTGGCTCGAAGGCAAGGAATACAGGATCGACGCGCCCTGTCAGCTCGACGTTCACGACCGCATCGGCGGCGGCGACGGCTTCGCGTCAGGCCTCATCTACGGCTTGATCAAGGGCCGAACGCCGGACGAATCGCTGCGTTTGGGCTGGGCGCATGGCGCGTTGCTCACCACATTCCCCGGCGACATCACGATGGCCCGCCTCGACGAGGTGGAGGCCCTTGCCAAGGGCGGTTCGGCGCGGGTGCAGCGTTAGGGCTGATCGCCGTTTCATGCAGCACATCCCGCCAGCTACCCGCTTTTGCCGATCCCAGTCAAGACGCGCTTGACATCGGGTGCGAAAAGGGTTATTGACCCCCACTTCCTGGCATAAGTTTCCACTACTGTCCGGTTAGCGTTTCTGGTTTTTGACGCAACTTATACTGTAGCAATGATCTAGGTTCGGTCATGACTGTTTTCGATTTCAATTTGGTCGTAGCTTGGAGCCATTCTTTCCGCCTCAACCTCTGGCGAGGGAT
>JACPPF010000012.1 GCA_016191165.1 Planctomycetota bacterium | reverse complement strand
TCAGCAAGCTGTGGCGCAACGTGTTCGCAACGTATGTGAAGGGCTCGTCTCAGGCAGAAGGGCGAACTAAGGTTACCGTAGACACGAATTCTTTCGAAATGGCCGCATAATTCCTGGCAGGGAGTGACGGCACCCGTTTCGCCGGCCCCCAGTGGTACACTTGGTACGGCGTCTGGTTATCCAAAGCCTGATGAAAACGCGCGCGGTTATAGAACCAAAAGTAATCCTTCAACCCTTCATAAACTTCGTCCACCGTGGCGTAATCCTTGAGGTAAATGTTCTCGTACTTCACACTGCGCCACAGCCGTTCGATGAATGCGTTGTCCAGCGCTCGGCCACGACCGTCCATGCTGATCGCCACGGCGCGATCCAAGAGCCGACTCGTGAAGTCTTCACACGTGAACTGCGATCCCTGATCGCTGTTGAAAATCTCCGGTTGCGATTGCGTCAATGCCTCCTCCAGGGCCTCTACGCAAAAACAACTATCCAGCCGATTCGACAACCGCCACGACAGCACGTATCGGCTGTGCCAATCCATGATCGCCGCCAGGTACAGATAGCCTTTGCGCATGGGAATATACGTGATATCCGTGCTCCACACGTGATCCGCATGCGTGATCGCGACGTTCCGCAGCAAGTAGGGAAAAACACGATGCCCCGGCGCCGGCTTCGTCGTCGTGGGCCGCGGCGCCAACCCTTCGAGCCCCATGAGCCGCATCAACCGCTGCACCCGTTTGCGATTGATCCGGAGTCCTTGCTGACGCAGCCAGGTCGTCATGTTTCGGCTGCCCCAGAACGGCGTCTGGAGGTACTGTTCATCGAGCAAACGCATGAACCGCAAGTTCTCTTCGGTCTCCGTCGCTGGTAGGTAATAAAACGTACTGCGCGGCAGATCGAGCAACTCGCATTGCCGACGGATGCTCAACGAGTCATGACGCGGATCGATCAGCGCGCGTCGCGTCTCAGCCGAGGCCGGCAACTTTTTTTTTTGAGCCAATCGAGTTCCATGTTGAGCCGGCCGATCTGCTCGAAGAGTTCGGCCTCGCGCGCTTGCTGGGCCGCGTTCTCCTGGGCCTGATCGCGCGTCTCGAAAAGGCTGGCCGCGCCGGAGAGCAGTTGCTTCTTCCAAACTTGGACCTGGGTCGGATGCACATCGAAAAGCACACCGAGCTGCTGCACCGTTTTCTGCTCCTGGATCGCCGCGATGGCGACCTTGGCCTTGAGTTCGGCGCTGCGAACTTTCTTCTTACGGGGCATGATTCACTCCTTTGAATCGAGATCAACCCACCCTACTCCATAGGGCTTTCTTCGGACAAGATCACTCCCTCAGCAGTGGTCCAGTTTTTGGGGTCCACTTCAAACAACCATTGGCGGACGTGTTCGGCGACGCGCTCCAGGCGGGCATCGTCGATTCCCTGGACGTAGTGCGCTCCCATTGATGGATCGCTGTGGCCCATCACAAGATCACACGCGGCACGATCTAGGGTAGCATCGGCGGATGTCCTGAAAGCTCGTCTCAGAGCGTAGAAACCCAAACCGGCACTATGAACTTTGGCGGCTTTGCATAACGCGGTGAACGTCTGGACGATGTTGTCCGTTCGTCCGCTTTCCGTTTCACGAATCAAGGGCGTTCCGCGTTCCGTCAAGAATACCAGCTTGGCGGCTTCGTCATCTTTCGGAGTGGGCCTTACGGCAAGCCATGCCTGGATCGCCTCGGTGGTTTCGGGCCAAAGTTTGCATCGACGTTCGATGGATGTTTTGGGACGGGGGAAATCAATCCATCCTTCTTTCAGGTCCAGGGATTCAAACGGCAGGGCGGCACAATCATGGTTCCCATAGGCGGCATTGATGCCGACGAGGATCAGGGCACGATAAAGGGTATCGGCTGCGTCCAGCATCTTGCGGATTTGCTCCGCTGTCAGGGCCTTGTTTCCCTTTGCGGTCTTGTGGCGACGCATGACGGCTTTATCTGGTTTCGCGAATTCGCTGCCATATCGGACCGGTTTTCCGATCAGGTCGTTTTTTTCCGCATACCGAAAAACGCTCTTCACAAAGGTGATGATCTTCCCAAGGCGGGTAGGGCCCCATTTCTCTGCCATGTCAGCGCGAAGGGATTCAAAGTCGCCGGGCGTGATGTCATCGACCCGCCGATGGGAACCGAATTTGGAAACGAGTAGGTCGGTAGTGGTCTTGTACTCGCAAAAGGTTCGCCGGGTGATTTCGCCTGAGTCCTTTTTTCGTAGCTTTGCGGTCAAGAAGTGATTACAGAGGACGCCGACGGTCAGGCCCTCGCCGTCCTGTTTAGCTCGCGGTTCGCGTCCGGCATGTAGGTCGTCGGCCTGGGCTTTGTAGAGTTCAAGGGCGGCTTGCCAACCGTCGCCGTCGATGCGTTGCATCTTCCCATCGCCCCGCCTTCCCCACCGGCCAAAGTA
Organism: Planctomycetota bacterium; assembly: GCA_016191165.1. Lineage (GTDB taxonomy): Bacteria > Planctomycetota > Planctomycetia > Gemmatales > Gemmataceae > SIAQ01. The sequence continues at coordinate 9,704 of JACPPF010000012.1, read as the reverse complement.
TCGAATCTTGCCCTTGATCTTCTTCATCCACGTGCCCGATGCGTGCGGGGTCAATGGGAAGTCGTCATAGGGTTTCGGCGGCTTGACGAGTTTGGGTTTACGGGACGTGCGACGTTCGCTAGAATTGCTCATGCATCACCTCATCATTAAGGGGTTAGGTGGTGTCGCTCTCGGCAGGTGACAACTGTCGGGAGCAATTTTGTACTACCGTCGATTATTGTATCGGTAGTACAAACGGTAGTACAGAGGAAAATGAAATATTCTCAAAAGTGATAAAAACAGCGTAAAAAATTGAAGAAACGCTAACAGGAGAGGTGACAGAGCGGCCGATTGTGCCGGTCTCGAAAACCGGTGTGGGTGAAAGCCCACCGAGGGTTCGAATCCCTCCCTCTCCGCTTCTTTTTGCGTTGGAGCTATGTTGCTCCTATCCGCATTTTCGTCGAAAAAGCTGGAGAAACCGCACTTTCCGCGACATCCAGGCTTCACCTGCATTGTACTCACGATGTCTCTGCACGGGCACGCCTGCCCCCAATTTGCCCCCAAGAATTTCGGCGCGGAGGGGATGTGGACGAGTGCCCTCCCTCTCAAGAAGAAACCCTGCGAGCCGTTCGAGCTTCCGGTCCGGCGGGTCAGCGAGATTCTCCACGGGCGGAGTGCATTCATTCCTTTCACGGCATGGTTGCACGAGCAGCCTTTTTTCGTTCCAGCAATAAGTATCCTGCGCGAATGACCATTCGCGTGAACAGCATGTTGGCGGTCAATCCGCCGACGACCATGATTGCGAGCGGTTGCTGCATTTGCGCTCCAGGTCCAAGGCCAAGCGCTAGAGGAAGCAAGCCCAAGATCGCCGCCAGGCTCGTCATCAGGATGGGTCGAAACCGTACGCGGCCCGCGAGCAATAACGCGGGGCGCAACTCCATCCCTTCGTGCAACAGTTGCTGAATGTACTCGACCAGAAGAATTCCGTTTTTCATGTCGAGTCCGATCAAAAGGATAGCCCCCATGTAGCTGGAGATATTGAGAGGTGTACCGGTAATCCACAGGGCGAACAATCCGCTGACGAGCGAAAGCGGTTGTTCCAGGAAGATCAAGAGCGGCAAGACTACCGAGCGGAACTGGAAGGCCAGCATGATGTAGATGAGCAGGATGGCCACGATCATGACGATGGTCAAGCTGCGGAACGCTTCCTGCTGTTGAAGGTAATGGCCGCCGATTTCCCAATGATAGCCCGGCGGCATGTTCACTTCGGACATCCATTGGCGGATATCGGCGATTACGGAACCCAAGCCGGCTTCCTCTTCTTTCTGTTCGGCCGTGACGATGACGACCGGCTGTTGGTTTTCGCGAACTTGTTCATCGGGGGTGCGGAGACGTTCCAATTTGGCAATCGCGTCAAGTCGCACCATGCGGGCTGGGCCAGGCAAAGGAGGCCCCACGTTCCCTGGAGTCAGGGCGACTCCTTGCGGCAACAGGATTGGCTGCTGAAGAACCATGTCGGGATCGAAATGGCCGTGACCGAATCGAAGCAGATCGGGATAGCGGACGCGCACGTCCGTGACTCGCAGCGAGGATTCACGCACCTGCGTCGCGATTTGGCCGAGGTACATCGCCCGCAATTGGCGTTCGACTTCCATCGCGGTGAGGCCCCGCGCGGTCCAGTAGCCTTTGACTTGCACCATCAAGTCCGGATTGCCCGCAAAGACATGGCTGTTCACGCCGGTGAAGCCGCGTCCCTTGCCCTTATTTTCGAATGTCCCCGCCACGGATTCGGCCATCGGTCGCAGCACGCCATAGTCGGGGCCGAAGAGCTTGACTTCGATCGGTTTGTTTTGGCCAGAAAGGTCATTGAGCTGATCTTGCATGATTTGGATCAGTTCCGTTTTGAGCTGGTTCGGCGAGAAGTGGTCACCGATCTTTTCTTCGATCTCGTGCATGACCTTGTTCATGGGCCGACGGCGATATTTGCGGCGAATCCCCTCCTTGCCGATTTGCTTCATTTCGTCTTCGATCTTTTCGAGGTCGGGACGCACTGGTTTCGTCAAAATGCTCCAAAGATCATCTTCGGCGGGACGCAAGGAGACCTGAATGTCGCCGCGATTCGTCTTCGTGGCAAACAATCCCATCTGAGTTCCCGTCCGCCGGACGTACACGTCGACGTCGGGGTTTTCCAAAAGAATCTCCTCGAGGATGCGACTCATTTCTTCGGTGTTCTTCAACGGAGTGCCCGTCGGTGCGAAGTAATCGAGCGTAAAGGCCCCCTCGTCCATCGCTGGCATCAAGCCGGTCTCGACTCCCTTGACGAGCGGTTCCCTAGGATGCCCTGGTTCATTTTCCGCAGACGGATTCGGAATACCCGTAAACAGCAACACGCCGACGCCGATCGCGCCGACCGAGATCATCATCGTGGCCCAGGGATGCTCCAGGGTCGTCTCGAAAAGCTTTTCGTAACGATCCGCGATGAAATTGTAGACGCGCCCTGGCTCGGGCATCGGTTTGTTCGCCAGGAACTTGGCCGCGAAAACGGGAACCAAAGTCAAGCTGATGACCATCGATACCAGCACCGCAATCGACAACGACATGCTCAACGATGCGAAGAACTGTCCATACACGCCCGTAATTAGGGCCAGGGGCAGAAAAACGATCACGGTCGTCATGGTGGAACCGATGACGGCGCCGGTAATCTCGGACGAGGCGGCATCCACCGGATCCGCGTTCACGGCAGCGGATGCCGATTTGGGCGGGTCCGCGGTTGCTGCGGGGTTGGCTGCCGGCGCAGGCTTGGGCCTCCAACCCCACGTCCACGGCTTGTACCAGACCGCTAGCGAGGCCACAGGCGTCGCGCGGGTCGCACGGCCCATCTGCGCGGGGGTGAGATGGCGCGCGATGTTCTCGACGACAACTACGGTATCATCGATAATCAGGCCAATCGCAACGGCCAGTCCGCCGAGCGACATCAGATTGAGCGTCGCCCCGAACCAGTGGAGGAACAGAAACGTGATCGCCAGCGTCGTCGGAATGGCCAAGGCGGAGATCAGAGTGGCTCGCCAGCTTCGCAAGAACGCAAACAGGATCAAGATGCTGAACAAGCTGCCGATCAAAATGGCGTCACGAACGTTATCCACGGCCGTGTTGACGAAATGGGCCTGATCGTAGGCAACCGTCGCGCGGATGTTGCCGGGGAACGGATGCTGCTTCAGAAGATCGCGAACTGCTTCCGAGATGTTCACGGTGTTGCCGCCCAGTTGGCGAAAAATCGTGACCACGACGGCATCTTTGCCGGCGAGACCAACGGAGTGCGCGCGGTCCTGATGCATGACTTTCACGTCGGCCAGGTCCTTGACGCGGAGAGGCTGGCCATTCTTGGTGGAGATGACCAAATCCTCGATGTGACGGGCCGTTTCCCCTTGAGTGTTCACGAGGATCGCGAAGGCGAGTGGCGGTTCCTCCAGACGGCCGACGGGTTGCAAGCGGTGCATTCGTCCGATCTGGTCGGCCAGGTCGGCGGCGGACAAATCCGCAGCCAACAAGCTATTCGGCCGAACCACGACTTCAATCTCGCGCATGTCGCCGCCGGCGACGTTGGCATAGAGCACGTCGGGAATGGTCTTGATCTGCGGGGCAAGATCGTAAAACGCGTAGTCGCGCAATTGCCCCGGATTGTCGCCACCGGTCAGGACCACGGACATGATCGGAAAGACGGACGGCGTCATTTGCTCAACGGTCAGCTCGACATCGGGAGGCATTTGACCCCGTGCCGCGCCGATGCGGTTCCAGGTAAGTTGCAGGGCCTGAACCATGTTTGTGCCCGGCGCGAAATCGATGGACAGGTCACAGCCGCCACGAATGGTCGTGGAGCGAACGCGGCGCACGCCCAGAACAGAGCTGGCAGCCATCTCCAGGGGCCTGGTCACCTGAAGTTCCATTGAAACCAGATCGAGCCCGGGCTTCTTGGCCACGACGGCCACGCGCGGAAAGGTGACCTCGGGATAGACGCCGCTGGGCATGCGCGTGGCGCTATAGATGCCTCCCGCTGTCAATAGGCCAGCGGTGAGGACCACGGCGCCAAAGTAAGGCCGAGCTTTCGATGCGAGATTGAACATGGATGAGCCGCCTTGGAGTCAGTTCATTTACGAGGGGCCTGGATCTTCACGAGATCGCCGTTTTGCAAGCCGTTGCCGCCAGCGGTCACGAACAACAGCCCTGTCGGATCGACGCGTTCTTTCGTCGCTGAGTCCTGGAGTCCCCGAATCTCCACGACGCCCTGGTCCCGACTGCGAATGCCAAGGCGAACCTGAAGGAGCTTTACCTTTCCGGTCGTTTGCTCTTCGTCGCCCTTTTTCTCAGTTTTGACAGCCTCGACCGCAACGACAGTGGGGACATCACGATCAGCGACGATCGCCGCTTCCGGAATGCACGGCCGTTCTTTTTCGGGCTCGGTCAAGACATGAACTCGGACGACTGCATGAGCGCGGATACGCTCCTTGGGATTGGGGAACCGCACCTTGACGGCAACGTTGCCCGTCTCCGGTTGAGCCTGCACGCCGATGAACGCCACCTTGCCCAAAAGGGGCTCCTTATCGTCGTTGGCCGTCGGCTCCTCCAGAATGAGCTTGGCCGGCTGATCTAGGGAGAGCCGAGCGACAGCAGCTGGGGGAGCGTAACACAGCACATCAATTTCGCTGAGATCGAGAACGTCGGCGACGACTGTACCCGGCGCCAGGGTCTGTCCTGGCACCGCCTGGACGATGCTCAGACGCCCGGCGATCGGCGCCTTCAGCGTGTAAAACTCCATTTGTTCGTCAAGTGCTTTTAGATCGGCGCGAGCGCCGGCTTGCTTGGCAGCCAAACTCTTCAGCTTCGATTGCGCGTCCTTCTGGAGGACATTGGCCTTATCCAACTCCACCTGGGAAACCAGCGCCAGCGAACTACCGCTCGTGCGCAACAAGTCCTTCAGTCGATTGACATCGATCGTGGCTAGGTCCACAGCGAAGCCGGCTTGCTTCTGCTGCTCTTCAAAATCGTTCAGCGTCGCCTCCAGCTTGGCGCGGTTCGCACGCAAGACGCGGTCGTCCAGCCGAACGATCACCTGCTCCGGCTTGACCTGCTGACCTTCCTTCACCTCCGCGCCCTTGCCGTCGCCGAGCACCGACAGGACATGTCCTTCCACGGCGGTGCTGATGCGGGCCGAATGGTTGGGAAGCGGCTGCGTGGTGCCGAACAGGTCGGTCCACTCACCCATTAGGATTTTCTTCGCGGGGCCAGCGTGAACTGGAGCTTGGGGCGGCGCCTCCTCCGCGGGCGGCGTGGCGCCTTTGCAACCTGTTAGGAGAGCGGATAAGACCAGGCCAAGCGATACGGCCAGCGTTCGGTTTTTCATGGTAGCCCTCAGTTGAAAAGCACAGGTGCCTTGCAGTCGCGCGAGCGGAATCGGCGCTGACGCTATTTGTCGGTCCGGACCGGCGTCACGTTTGCGATTAAATGGCTGGGCGGCAACGCCGTCGCCTGCACCACGCCAGCAGCCGATTGCCCCAGCTCGTTCAGGAGATCTAAAAGCGCTCGGCGTTCCTGGATCAGGTTGTTCTGAACGGCAATCACGGCGAGGATGTCTGCCTGCCCCGCCTGGAATTGCCGGATGATTCCCTGCACCTCGTCGGAAACTCCTTTGGACGAGGACGAAACATCCGACTGGGCCGCGGCCAGCAATTTCAAGGCTCGCTCATAGCGATCAAGGCTTGATTGGGCTTCGAGTGCCGCGCGAATCTTGAGTTGGTCATGAGTCAACGCTTGCTGTCGCAATTCAGCCTCACGTTGCCGCATCAACGGCGCCCCAGAATTCCAGACGGGAATCTCCATCTGCAATCGCAAACCCAAGAACCGTGTGTCGTCCGAACCCGTTTCGTAGATTGGTCCAGCCTGGACATCCGGAATGCGAGCCGCCTTTGCGAGCCGATGGTTGGCATCCGAAATCGCGATGCCCGCTTGGGCTGCCATCACATCCGGCCGTCCTTCCACTAATTCTTGGGCGAATTTTGAACCGTCGCTGGATGCGGTACCCGGCGCCTTCAGACCAATGAGGGACACGAACCGATGATCCGCTAAACGAATTGGGAAGGCAGCACGGGAATCCATCGGCAGGTTCACCTGCTGATTCAGGGCCAGCAAGGAGGCCTGAAACGTTGCCTGCGCAAGTTCGAGTTGCCGCTTGGATTGCCGGAGCGCGACTTTCGTAGTGGTCACATCTGCGGCTTTTGCCAGATTCGCCTTGAAACGCCGATCGACAACATCCGCCAGCTTCTCGTGCAATGCCGCTGTTTCAGCGGCCAGGTCGTGTATCTCCTTTTGATACATCGCGGCAAAGTAGAGTCGCATCGTCTGGGCAATGGTGTTCAGCTCCGCTTGATGGATGTTCCATTCGACCTGGCTCAGAGTGGCTAGCGCCGCTTCTTTGCGAAATCTGGTCTGATGGGCCAGTTCAAAGCGTTGCATGGCCCAAATGTAATAGTTCGATAGTCCCAACGGCCCTCCAGGCTCCGAGGATCGAACGAACGGGCGACCATTGGGGAAATACTGGGCCTGCACGAACGGATTCCAGGGATAAGTCCCGGCGACCTTCACCATCGCCCGATTGACATCTACCTGTCCGCGCAGGGCCACAAGATCCGGATTCGCTGTCAGTCCTTGAGCCAGTGCCGACTCCAGAGTTAGCCCGATGACTCCGTAATCATTCTCGCGAAACTGGCCTTTTGCGGTGTCGACTGAAGGCCCATCCTTCTTGTCTTCTTGGTGGTTCACAAGTACCAGGTCCGTTCGCTCCGTTGTCGGCGTGCCCAATGAGGCCACGATCTTGCCGTTTCGCGATTCAGAGATTGAAGATGAGGAAGTCGCCGGCATTGATCCGATCTGCACGGGCGTTTTACAAAGCGCCGTGTTCGCGAAATTGTCTTGCTGAGCTGACAGTGAGGGGAATCGCTCGGAAACGCCATTGACACTGCGGCAGCCAGCCAGAAGGAACGCCGCCGCGCAAAGAAGCAGTACACGCACAGCATCACGTTTTGAAGTGCAGCACGGGACTCGATGCTGAGGTCCGCTCAGGCCATTTCCGATACGATCCATCATCATCGGCTCCTCTTGCTTCACCGAATCCGAAAAAAAATCTCGCAAAACGCACGAACGAGATCAGACTCAACGAAATCATCGGCTAATTCCGCAAATGATTTATTAACTCCATTTCATCCAAACCCTTGTCTGTCTTCCCCAATTGCGCAGCTTCGCGCCTTTCGGGCTGGACTGTGTTGCAAGGAAGCCAAATTGCAACCTGAGTTCCGTGGCCTGGTTTACTGAAGATATTCAGACGACCACCCAGAATCGACACGATGCGCGCGACCATGGCCAAGCCGAGACCGACGCCAGGGTATGCGCCAAGCCGGGCTGCGGGAGAGCGAAAGAAGGGTTCGCACACGTGCGGCAAGTCTTCCGCGGGAATGCCGCAACCTTCATCCTTCACCGTCAACTCCACGCCGTCAGGTTTTGGACGACAGACCACTTCGATCGGAGTGCCCGGCTTGCTATATTTGCAAGCATTATCCAGAAGATTGGAAAGCAACGGGTCCAGGAGTTGAGGATTCCCTCGCACCAAGCAGGCTCCGAGCTTGTCATCCCATCGAATGTCTTGGCCGCGCGGGTGATCGCTCAATTCGGCGACGTACGCATGGAGCCAGGCGCCGAAGTCGAGTTCGTGCAAATCGGGAATATCCGACGGCTCGTCCGCTCGCGCCAAGAACAGCAAGGCATCAATGATTTGTCGGAGTTGGAGCGAGCGCCGTTGCACGATTTCGAGCACCTTCCGATAATCCTCTTCCGAGCGTCGCTGCCGAAGCGCGACTTCCACCTGACCGAGGACGGCGGTGAGCGGCGTGCGTAGCTGATGGGCGGCATCCCCGGTGAATCGCTCCTGACGTTCTAGGGTCGCCTGCAAGCGCGCGAGCAATTCGTTGAAGGCGTCGCCAAGCTGCTCCAGTTCGTCGCCGCTGGTGGTGACTTCCAACCGTAACGATGGAGTACTTGCTTTCAGCAATCGAGCGGACGCTGCCATGCACGACACCGGAGCCAACGCGCGTCGGCATACCCAGCGCCCAGATAATGCCGCGACAAGCCAGATACCGATCGAGATGCCTGCCAGAGTCCATGCCGCTGCTTGAATGGACGATGCCACGGGCTGAAAAGGAATGGCGGCGGTGAGCGTAAACGCTTGAGCTTGACGAGTACGATCTTCCGGCAATCCCGTCGGACGACCGGGAGGCTTCAGAGCTAGCCGCCGGATCGTTGCCTCGTCGAATGGATTCGTGTCTACCGCGATTGCCTTTGACTGGAATTGCCCGGCTTTGAGGCGCGTGACTTGAAACTGCCAGACCGTTTGATTGTCAAAGCCAAACGTGTGCGATTCCGATTCGAGGTTTCGCGAGCAATCGACCAGCTTTCCGCTTTCATCATGGATCATCCAGCGAACCTGATCGTCGCTCGGATCATCTCCGAGGGTGATGCGCCTCTGCAACGGCTCCCATTCAACATCGTTCGGATGAACTTCAACCGCCGCGATCAATGTCTCCATGGCCGTGTTCAGCCGCATATCCGCACGATGAATCAGATAGTGCCTGGCAAGCAAGAACAGCGTGCCGGAAAACCCGATCAGCACGAACGCGAGCCCCGCCAGCGCAAATGCGCACAAACGTGTAACCAGGCTCATCCGTCTGCCTCCTTGGTCGGAGACCGGCTGAGAACGTATCCGCGTCCTCGAACCGTATGAATCAGGCGAGGGCCATGCTGTTCCAATTTGCGGCGCAGCTCCATCACGTGAACTTCCAGGGTATTGGACATCCCGTCATATCGTTCATCCCAGACCTGCTCGTAGATGCGCGTGCGCGTGAGGACCTCTTCGGGATGACGAAGGAAAAACACCAGCAGCGCTTGCTCGCGTGCCGCCAGCGTCAGAGGCTGGCCGGCTCGTTCCGCTCGCTGCGATGCAATGTCCACGGAAACATCCTCGTATTGCAGGCGAGTGCCGCCAAGACCCGTTCGCCGGCGCAGGAGGGCGTGGACGCGGGCGAGCAATTCGGTGAAGGCAAACGGTTTGCCAAGGTAATCGTCCGCGCCGGCGTTGAGCCCTTCGACCCGGTTTTCGACAGAGTCCCGTGCGGTCAGGATAAGAACCGGTGTCGCATTGTTCGCTTGTCGCATTTTTCGCAACACCGCGAGCCCGTCCTGTCCCGGAAGCCACAGGTCGAGGATGACGACATCCCACTCCGACGATTGCAGCGTGTGCCAGGCCGATATGCCGTCCGTGACATGATCAACCACGAATCCTTCCTCGCGCAAGCCACGCACGATGAATTCCGCGATCTCGTCGTCGTCTTCAATTACCAGCAATCGCATCGCCATGACCGAATACTCGAACGCCCTTGTCAAGGTTCGCACCGCCGCCCCGACCAGAGAGCATACCAGCCCTCTATAAGCTGCTCATGAGCGGAAGATAAATTTTGCCTTATCCGGGCTGACCGATGCGCAACAAAAAAGGGCTCTGCACCAAGTTTGCTGATTTGGTCGGTGTCGCGTTAACTTGCTAAAGTAGCAGCTGGCCGCCCATCGTCAAGGATCACGCATCGTCAAGGGGGATTTGTCATGTGCGAGCAGGACCAACTGGCTTTCTG
>JACPPF010000011.1 GCA_016191165.1 Planctomycetota bacterium | reverse complement strand
GGTCCAGAAAGCCAGTTGGTCCTGCTCGCACATGACAAATCCCCCTTGACGATGCGTGATCCTTGACGATGGGCGGCCAGCTGCTACTTTAGCAAGTTAACGCGACACCGACCAAATCAGCAAACTTGGTGCAGAGCCGGAATTCCATTGGCTTGTTGAACGTGGCAGCCGCGAGGTGACGACAATTTTTCCATATTTCCCAACTACACCAGATTAGCTGCCAGCAACTGCTGAAGTCTGTTGTTTCGCGCGGTTGCGCCGTCTATGACAGCTGTGCTTTTTCCCTCTGATGCCCGGCAGAAGCGAACGGGTGGACCTGTCGCACAAAACGGGACGAAAGGATAAACGCGATGGATTCTCCTTGCCGGCGTGGTATAGACGCGGGCGATGGAATGTCTTTCTACTCCGCGCGGGGTCGAAAGAACGGAGGATGCAAGGATGCGCGTCAAAACCATGCTCGGCGTCGGACTGATCTGGATTGGATCGGTGGCGAGTGCCTTCTCTCAGGACATAACCTGGCGCGCCGCCCGGCCGAGTCAGGACGTGCCGATCCCGGTTTCGCTGGGCAAACCCCAGCCGCTGGGTGGCGCGCCGCTCGTTTCGGGCGTTCATCAGACTGGTTACACTCAGCCGCGCGTCGCGCGAGGTCAGATTGGTGATCAGGTACCGCAGCCGCCGGTCTTTCCGGGCAGCGGCGCGCCTCCGGTGTTCCCGACGCCTGGCGCCAGCGGCGCCGACATCTACAATCGCGGGATGCCCAACAACGACGCCGACCTGGGCAGCTTTTGGACCCGCACCGGCGACAAGCTGCGACGTTGCTGGGATGAGGTCATCGGCGGCGCCGGCGAGGCCTTCCAGTCAGGACCCAACCGCTCCCCTTTCCAGAGCGACCATCGTTTTGACGTCTTTACCTCGCCTGTTTCCAACCCGTACTTCTTTGAGGATCCCCGCGCCCTTACCGAGATTCGACCGATCTTCATGTGGCAACGCACGCCCAGCGCCAATCCCGTTTATGGCGGCGGCAATAACTTCGAGTACGCCCTCCGCGGCAGCGTCGCTGTCACACGCAATATCTCCATCGTTGTCAATCGCCTTGGCGTCTCCACGCACAATCCAAGCCCCGGCATCCCCGGCATCGGTTCTGCCACCGGAATGTCCGAATTGATGCTCGGTCCCAAGTTTTCCTTCGGTAGCGAGGCCTCCAACACCGTCGCCGCCTTTGGCGTCACTTTCGATATCCCTGTCGGCGCCGCCAGCGTCCAGCAAAACACGGGCAACACGGCCATCATCCCCTACTTTTCCTTCGCGCAGAATTTTGGCCGCAGCGCCTATGGCAGTTTCAACTTCATGAACACCACCGGCTACACCTTCCGCACGGATTCCAGCCGAAGCGAATCGTTCTACAGTAGCTTCCATCTGGATTACGAGATTGGCAAGCGTTTCTACCCACTGGCCGAGGTCAACTGGCGGTATTACGCCCGCAGCGGTGGCGCTCGTCCGCTGACCTTTGAAGGCAGTGATCTGACCAACTACGGCTCGACGGCGATAGCCGGAAGCAACGAATTGACGCTCGCACTGGGCGGGCGCATCAACCTCAACAACTTCATCACGTGGGGCATCGTCGCCGAGTTCAACGTGCTGTCCAATGGCACAGGCCAGCACCTGGATCGCTTTCGTCTGACGACGGATTTGATCTTCCGATATTGATGTCCCACCTGCTGGCGGCTTGGCGTGAACGAATCGCCGTGGGATCGCTACGCCGCCAGCAGCGGTTTTAGATTGCCACCGCTTTTCCCGTCTTGACCGATTCGCATTCACGGTAGCACAACACCAGCGCGTCGCGCGCCAGTTTGCCGCTCAGGTAATCGTGTGCCTTGCCGGCTGCCACGCTATCTACGGCCGCCTGGATTTCCAGGGTGAATGCGGCGGTTGCGTCGTCGCCGCCGGCAATTTTGGGTTTTTCGTTAGTTCCGTCAGCGTGCAGCACGGTTAACGGGCAGGTCCCCGATTCGTAAACCAGCGTCGCTTTCTCCAGGTAGATTTCGTACCCGTGAACGAATGGCCGGCCCTTCATCGCGACCGCGCCAGACGAGCACGTGATCGCCGGTCCGCCCGGCCCGTACCGATACTGAGTGGTCAGATAATCAACCGCATCATTTGCAACGATGCCTGTCGAGAAAACGCTGCTTGGCACGCCGCAAACCAGGCCGATGAAATGCGTATCGTGGATGTGCAGATCGATGGCCGGTCCGCCGGTCTTGGCTGCATCGCCGATCTCCGCCGACCAATCGGGCTTCGAGATGACGCGCTTGAAGTGGCCACCTAGAAGTTTCCCGTACTCCCCGCCGCGAATCGCCTGGGCGGCGAAGGCGAACTCCGGAAAGAACGGCAGCACATGCGCGACCATGAGGAGCCGATTCGCCTTTCTGGCGGCATCGAGCATCGCGTCGGCGTCTTTTGATTCCAGGGCGATCGCCTTCTCGACAAGCACGTGCTTGCCCGCGTTTAGCGCCTTAATCGCGGTTTCGGGATGCAGATGGGTCGGGTTGCAAATATCGATCAGGTCGATGTCCCTGTCCGCCAAAAGCTCATCGAGGTCGCGGTATGGTTTGATGCTGGTCAAATCCATCATTTCCCCGCGCGGCCCAAAGTTGCCCTGAATGGAAGTCCAATCGCCAGCAAGTTTTTTTTCATCGCGGCTACAGACCGCTGCAACGCGCGCCCCGGTGACGTTCCGGGAGGCTAGGTAATGGATCATGCCCATGAAACCGATGCCGACGATTCCGATCCTGATCATTGCCGTATCTCCCAGCTATAATTCGCTTTGTGAGTTTTCGCGATTTCCATGGTTTGTGCCGTTTTTCCACGTTTTCCGACGATTCTTTGTGCCCAAAAAATGCGGCCCAACTCACTCTGGACACTTGGTCGCTGCCTTGTGGAACAGACACGGTTCGTCGGCGCCTGCGCCAAGCGACAAATTCAGCTACGTGCAAAAATGTGGCAAATCGCCTCGCACTCATGCTAGGAAATCTCATGGCCAATGGTTACGTTGGAATTGCTTCGCATCAAGGTTTGTGCCGAATCGAAATTGAACGGCACGACACGCTTCGTCGCGCTCAAGGCCTTGTTGGCGCCGGTCGGAAACAAACTCGCGTCGCTTTCTGGGCGGTCCTTCCCATCGAAGCGGCCCACGACATCTTCGCTTTGCTTGACGAAGGGGAGAACACGGCAGCCCTCCGACTTCTGAATCAGGCCGCTCGCGAAGGTGGGCACCTGCTTGCCCTCAATCAGTGAATGCCGGCCGGCGAAATCACCACTCGCGCGTGAAAAACCAGAAAGCAGTTGTCAGTAATTCCGGGAGCCTGCGCTGGATTTTTCGCCCATTGCGTCACTAATTTCGGAAATTAGTCGAGCCTATTTCTCGAAAAGCGATCCGAGCCGCAATAATTCTCTTGGCCTACGCAACGATACTTCGGATATCGCCCCTGGAATATTCTTCGCAAGAACTCGACCACCTCACCTTCTGCTCGGCCCCAAGCTGGCATTCGGCTGTATGCCATGCCCCGCCACGGATTTCCGCCAGATCCCACCATCCCTAAGTTGTCCACCGCCGGAGTGCTTCCGCTGGAAATACTTGCCGTCGTGTCGTGTTGCTGATAATTTCCCTCCTTGCAAAAAAAAGCAGGAGCCCGGCCTGGCACGGCCGAGCTCCTGTCGAAAACTGCTAAGAAACCTTTTCCAGCAGCCTTCTCACACAACGGCGGACAATTCCTCCTTCGAGGCATTGTCTCGCCTCTCGCAAAACGATCCGCGTGTCGCGAAAACAGTCTTCTGCGTCCCGCGGCTCTGGATCGTCAAACCACTGCCTTCCTGCCCTTTCTTGCTTCTCCGATGGGCAGAGAACGAAGTGGTGGTCAAATCCGACTTCGGTCACTCGAATATGGACAATAGACCTTACATCGCCATATTCGACGGTCCGGGACCAAACCTCGCAACCGCAGTCTGCGCATGAATTCACGGCCAAACGGAAATCCATTTCCTTCAATCGTCTTGCTATTTGTTCGTTCATTTTGCTCCTCCTTGTTGCACCTCCTTTCCGGCAGCACGGCGAATTCCGTGCTCACCTGCCAGCCAGCGATGCGCAAGCGAAAGTTGCTGGCCAAAAAACTCCCGCAATCTTCGCCTGACGAGGCCGCCTTCTAATTCGCGCCTCGTTTTTTGACACATCGACGGCGTTGCATGCAGGGAATAAATTGCGCTTGTAATGTCATCAGCATCCAGCCATTGCTCTTGTTCCCGTGCCTTACTGGCATTGGCGACCAAGAAGCGATACTGAAAGCCGGTGCCGAACTCACGAACGCAAAGCACCGCTTTCGCGTTCCCGACCTGAACGAGCTGGCTCCACGAGTTGTTCTCGCTGTTTCCATTCTTGCTCAGCCGGAATCCCAACTGCTGCAACTTTTCTGCGATTTCCAGGTTCATTTGCATCTCTCCATTTTTTGCACGTCCAATCGGCAGCATGGCGAATTCCACGCTCTCCGTTTCCGACCTCGGCAAGCTGAATGAGGCCGGAAAAGCAGAACCGCAGATTTGCCAAGAATGCCGTTGCAAAAAAGGTCCCCCCTGGGGAAGAGACCCAGGCAACAAGCCTGGGTCTCAAGAACCGGAAAAACCGACGCTACACGAGGCACTCCTCATGAGGCAGCGTCACGACGAGGCAAGGCGAACCAGCCCCGTCAATTACGGCATGGGCTACCAGCCAGAAATCGGTCGGCCGATAGTCCTCGTCATTCATCTCCTCGCCGGATTCACGATTGTCATTCACCACGCTTGCAAGAAAGCGCACGCGAGTGACCATCTGGCGAGCATGGCGAAGGAGCCAGATTGTCGAACGCAGAAAGCACAAAAGATCCCACATGCGACATCCTTCACATTGGCCGCGAACCCCATCAGGGATTGCGACAAATTGCTCCCAAACCTCCTGTGAGAGCGCCACGCGAGGCCACCCGATGTCTTCTCGGATAAACTGCATGGACCACTCAAGATCAAGCAACCAGACCATAGTCATTCCTGCTTTTGTTTCAGCTACACCTCCCTTCGTGATTTCCGGTCATCACTGCGTTTAAGGCCAGCCGGCCAGGCCCACCGGCCTTGCTTGCAGGGCCATCTGGCCCTGTCCCGATGAATGTGATGACTGGCGACGGAGCAAACCTACGGGCAGTTCACCCCTTCTTGCGCACTGCTGTCGTTCACCGTCGTCGGCCCGCAAGCAGACCGATGAGGCTGAACGAATGGAGCGCGCACGAACGCTGAAAAAAACGCTGGATACCGCCGTCAATTTTGAAAGGCTTTCGTGCCGACGACTGGCACGGCGCACTCGGTCTTTTTGTGACCGTCTCCCGAGTGCCTTGAGAGAGGATGGATCAAAGGGGCGATGCCCCTAATCATCGGTCATTATAAGTAGCGAGGCAGGAAGGTGAAACGGTAATTCAAGAAAAAAGCGCGAGGACATGGCGACCATTGCAAGGCTGCCGGCGGCGCAAATCCATGGGGCGAGGCCATCGGAAGCGATTGGCAAAAGGAGCTGATGCGATGGCAAGAAACCTCGTGGCCGGACGCGTTTCCGTGAGGAACGAAGAATCAGCTAACCGACAAGTCTTCTGAGCATCACGCCGAGCACCTTTGCCAACTGCAAGATGGTGCGTCGCGTGGCTGATTGGCGTGCGTTCTCCAGCGCCGAGATCGTCGCTGGCGGGGTTGGGAAATCAACCGCGCAGCGGGACAGAAGGGCGGCAGTTTGCCATTTGCAAGACGCGCCTGCCAACGATTGCGGCCTGCGGCGAACGAACGACGATCGGCATTCTTTTCGTGTCAGAGAATCCTCTGACAAAGCGGCTATCCGACGAGTTTTGTCGGCGCCATGCCCAAGCCTTCCGCCAACTGCAGAATGGTGCGTCTGGTCGGTGATTGACGCGCATTCTCCAGTGCTGAAATTGTTACCTGCGTGATGCCGGTGAGGTCTGCCAGGTCATATTGTGTCAGACCAGCCGCAATTCGGATGGTCCTCAACCGCTCGGCCATTTGCTCGCGGTCTTTCTTGGTCATTCCATGAATGGCCAAGTCTGGACCCGCGGGCCGGCGCTCGATTCCGTAGCGCCGCAATATCGTCGCGACTCGTGCCGGCGTCAGGCCAACTTCCCGACCGACAACCGCGCGCGCTCCGGCGAACGGCTAAACCCAAGAACGTTCGTCGAGCGGAGTGAAACCAGCCCCACGCGCAAGCGTGGGGTTCGGGCAGCCTTCCAAAACCCCCAGCTCGCGCTGGGGGCTGGTCAGGTGTTCTTCGACGAACTAAACCAGATGCGTCGGCGCCCCGGCGTAGCTCTGATCGGCAAGCAGCTTCTCGTGCTTCATCACGACGCTGTGCGGCGCCACATAGGTTGATTCACCGACATCCGCGCCATACAGCACGACCGCCATTTGCCCCACGGTCGCTTCCTTGCGAATCTTGACGCGGTCGATCTTGAGCACGCGATCTTCAAAGGTATGCGCCTGAAACATGCACGTCAAGGTGGCGCCATCCTGGAGCTCCAGCATGTCGTGATCGACCTGATGCACCACGCCGCTGCCCAGGTACACGCCGCGGCCGACCTTCATCCCCATCGCGCGGAAAAACCAGTTGAGCAACAGCGTCCCCTCCAGGGCCGAAAGCGGGCCGGCGGTGTAGATATCCCAGGCGATATAGTGAAATTCCCAGCGACTGCACCAGCTCGAATAGAGCGGATGCACGCCCGGCTTCACCCGGCCCAATAGCGCCCACTTGAGCGCGAGGCCGAACAGGCACAGCCCCGCCAGCACGCCGAAGTCCAACGCCGGCACCACGCCCAGCAATAACGTCGGCAGCGACACCGATTCCTCCGCCAGCGCCAGCAGCCTGAACCACACGACGATGATCGCCAGCGGCGCCAGCGGCAACGCGAAGCGCAGCGTATCCCAGAACAATCGGCTGGCGTAACGAAGCCAAAGGGGCGTGTGCGTCAAGCCGCGATCGCACGCGACAATCTCGCGCTTGGGCAACTCAAACGCCGGCTGGCCGAACCAGGACGTGCCGGGCCGAATCTTGGATTCATCCGCCACCGTGCTGATGCCGAGCAGAACGCGATCGGGAATGGTCTGCCCCGCCAGGATGACGACGTTGTTGCCCAGGAATATCTCATCGCCCATGCGCACCCGCGCCAGGGTGACCGCGCCGCGATGAATGCGTGGCCCACCCAGATAAATGCCGTCCGCAAAGAACGAGCCGGCGCCGACCTCGATCATCTCCGGGACGGTATCGATGACGGTGCTCATCTCGGTGCCCCGGCCAATTTTCATGCCCGCGAGCCGCAGCCAGATAGGCCAGTATAGCGAGCCGGTCAGCCAGCCATTGGCCGAATCCACCAGGCCGGACTTGAGCCAGACACGCACGTAGGCGAGACTCCAGCGGCTGATGACCCCCTCGTGCACGCGGCCCATCAGGCGCATGGCGAGGGCCTCGAATAGCAACGTCATCGGCACGTGCAACA
The DNA here is from genome assembly GCA_016191165.1 of Planctomycetota bacterium. Lineage (GTDB taxonomy): Bacteria > Planctomycetota > Planctomycetia > Gemmatales > Gemmataceae > SIAQ01. The sequence continues at coordinate 9,254 of JACPPF010000011.1, read as the reverse complement.
GCACGATCAGGATGGCCAGCAAAAACCCGGTGAACTCGATCGACGAATCGAAGAGCCAATGGATCGCGTCGTCCACATCGAATTCCGTAAAAGTGGACAGCAGAAACGTCAACAAAAGGGTCGGCAGCGCCGCCCACAGCGCGACGGCGCCCCGGCCAAGCCCGAGCGCGAAACCGTGTACGCGCGGCGAGAGCTCGACTTGCCCGGACGGCAGCTCTGCCCTGGCGGGCGCCCGTCCCACGCGCTGAGCGGGAATCCCGTCCCAGCGCTCCCCACGCGGAACGCGGCCGCCACGTTGAAGAAACGACAGTGTCGCCAGGTAGCTCTCCGGCTCCATGCGAGTATCGCTCGCAACGCCGGCGCGAATATCCAGCGTGCAGCCGGCGCCAAGGGTGACGGGGCCGACGACCACCTCGCCGTGTTCATATTCGACGATGCCGATGGTCGCATCCTGGCTGAGCGTCACATCGTCGCCAATCTCCAGAAGGTCCCAGCCGCCCTGCCCCAGGTTGACGCCGCGGTGAATGTGGACCCGGTTACCGATGCGCGCGCCCAGGGCACGCAGGACTGTGAGTTGAAAGATCGTGCCTTCCAGGGCACGCCACGGAATGAGCCGCACCGCCTGCTGCACAATCCAGTTGCGAATGTAGTACCCGCCCCACACCGGCGCCCGCGTCGGCTGATAACGACCAATCAGAATCTTTTTCATGGCGACCGCGAAACCCACGGTCGCCAGGGTGTAGGCCGAGTACCCGAGCGCCAGCACTATTGGCGTCACCAGGACCAGGGTCACGATGCCCACATGGTCGGTCACGTACGGCAGGAGATGAAACGCCAGGCCATATGCAACCGGCGCGCCGATCAAGAGGCCAAGCAGCAACCACGCCGTTTGAACGAGCGTCGCCAGCACCGGTCGGCCGTCCGAACGCTGTCGCGGCGCACGCCCAACGGGCACGCTGGTCGCTCGGTCCTGAACGCGTCTGGCCAAATGGGCTATGGTCCGCGCTTCATAAACATCCCGCACCGTCAGGCTCGCCGTCACGGGATCATCACGCAACTTCGAAATCAACTGCGCCGCCAGCAGCGAGTCGCCGCCCAGATCGTTGAAGAAATCATCTGCCACCGACACCGGCTCACGCAACTTGAGGATCGCCTGCATCGCCATGCCCAGTTTGGCCTCCAAAGCGTTGCTCGGCGCAACCGGTTCCTTCACCTCGTGAACCTTGATCTCCAGCACCGGCAACGCCCGGCGATTCAACTTGCCGCTCAGGCTTGTCGGCAACTGGGGAAGCATCCCGAAATGGCTCGGCACCATATACTCCGGCAACACCTCTCGCAGCCTTGCCTTGAGCTTTTCGAAATCCGGGCCGGCACCGCCTGGGTCGGGCACGATGAACGCCACGATCTTCTGTTTCGTTCCCTCGCCCTGCACCCGGCAAGCGGCCTCACGCACGCCCTCGCATTCGACGAGGCGGGTCTCGATCGCCTCCAGCTCGATGCGATAGCCGCGCACCTTGACTTGCGCGTCAATGCGCCCGTGGAAAAAGAAATTGCCATCGCTTCCCCGATGAACCAGATCGCCGGTGCGATAGATTCGGCCCAGGCGCGGATGGACGGGAAACTTGCGCGCGGTCAGTTCGGGCGAATTCATGTAACCGCGCGCCAGGGCGACGCCGCCCAGGCACAGCTCGCCCTGTTGTCCGTCGGCGACTTCTTCGAGTTGGTCGTTCAGCACCCAGGCGTCGACTTCGGGCACCGGTCGGCCGATCGTGATCGGCTCGCCTGCTTCGATCGCCCCGCGCAGCGAGGTGACGGTCGTCTCCGTCGGCCCATAGCCATTCATCAGGCAGCGGCCGCCCGCCCAGCGTTCGGCGACATCGTCGGGCAACGCCTCGCCGCCCACGTAGACGAGCCGAACGTCGGGCAACGCGCGTTTCGGATCGTCGCAGCCGGTCGAACGCAACAGCGTTGGCGTCGGCGACAGCACGGTGATCCGTTCGCGCTGGAGCCAGGCGACCAGGTCCGGACCGAGCCGCACCGCCTCGTCGTCCATCACCACCAGCGTCGCGCCGGCCGAGAACGCCAGCCAGATTTCCTCGACCGAAACGTCGTAAGCGCTCGACGAACCCTGACTCACGCGATCGCCCGGCCCAACCTCAAACTCGGGCACATTGCCGCGCACGAGATTCGCGATGCTGCCGTGCTCGATCATGACGCCTTTGGGTCGGCCAGTTGTACCCGACGTGTAGATGACATACGCCAGACTACTCGGCGTCAGCCAGGGCGCCGGCGGCGGCGGTTCAACAGGCCCGGACATCGCGTCGGACCACGCGACCACGTCGAGTGCGAAGTCAACGTCCGGCTTGACGCGCCGCACGCGTTGCGCGCCCGCTCGATCGGTCAGCACCGCCACCGCTTGCGAATCTTCCAGCACGGCCCGCATCTGCTCGTCCGGAAACAGCGGGTCGAGGCACGCATAGGCTGCGCCCGCCTTCAACACGGCGAGTTGGGCAACATATAGATGCTCCGATTCCCGAGGCAGCAGAATCGCGACCACGCACTCCTCGCGCACGAATTCACGCAGCAGGTTCGCCAGCGCATCGGATTGCCGTTTGATCTCGGCGTAGGTGACGACGCGCCGCTTCGTTCGCGTGGACGACGGCGGCACATCCACCGCCGGTGCATCGGGCCAGCGCCGGGCCGCTTCCTCGAAGAACTCGTGCAAAAGCACAGGCCTTCGGGTTGGCGCTGACTCCCAGATTTCCGGACTCGCTTGTTCGCTTCGTGCTTGAAGGGTGGTTGGCATGGTGTGTGGCTTCGGTGGGGTTCGTCATCGTAGCGCGCTCGCCTGAGGCGAGCGGCTAAACTTCTAGCGAATCGATTTCATGTGCTTCCGCAAACGTGGCAAATACCGGCCCTTGATGCCGCGGCGTATCCACTTGCCGGAAGGGTGGGGGTTGCGCTCGATAATCTGTTCCAGCTTCCTGGCGCGAAGCTCGTCGTGCTTGACGACTTGTTCCAGCTTTTTCTTGTCACCCGCGCCCAGCTTGGCGACACCGACGGCCTGCACAAAGCTCGGCTCGACCGCCTGCTCGGCCATGCGGCGATAGGCATCCGCCAGCTTGACGACGCGCGTCTCATCGCGCGATTCGGTCAGCGTCGCCAGGCGCTCGACGATCTTGTCGGCAATCTCGTCAAACCGCTCCGCCTTCGCCACGGGTTCGTCATTCTTCGTAAGCCAGGTGCTCGTTTCCAGGATCGAGTCGGCCAGTTCGCGCTCGGTGGGTTTCAGGTCGGTCTTGGCCATCGTGATTTTCAAGGAGGCGACTTTTTCCGAATAGATTCGCCCGCGTTCCTCAAACGGCGGCGCCTTGGCGATGTCGAGATTCCAGTCGATCAGGCTCTCGACCACGTCGGCATGGGTGGGCGCCGGCGCGAGGAACAGGAAGAACGCCGCCACGCTCGCCGCCATGAGGACCAGCGCCGCCGCCGTCAAGCCGCGTGCGGGGCGCCAGCGCGCCGGCGTCGCCTTTTCCGGCTTCGCCGCCCCGCCACGCCATTGCAACAGGGCGTGCAGCTGCATGAAGGCAACATACCGCTCCTGCAACTCCGGGTGAGCATGAAGCAGATCGCGCAGCTTCTGGTTCCGTGCCTCGTCCGGCAGACCGTCGAACTGTTCCGCGAGCAAGCTTTCGAGTTCGGCTTGAGGGTTCATCACACATTTCCTTCGGCCGCCAGGGTTGCGTTCACGCAATCGAGCAGCGTCTGGCGGATCCGGAACAACGTCACCGACATGGCGTTGACCGAACAGCCGAGCCGCCGGGCCATGTCGGTCACCGATTCGCCATGCACATAACGAGCATCAATCAGGCTGCGCCAGTCGGGCAGCAGTTTTTGCAGGCAGCCCTCGATCGCGTCCAGGCGGCGATTAGGCGCCACCGGCTCAATCGCCAGGCGGTCGGCCACGGCCGCGAACAACGCATCGTCGAGTACCAGCCGATCCCGCGTTTGCCGCTGACGCCAGGCCAGGGCCTGAAAGCGAGCGAATGTGACCGCCCACGGCACAAAGCCGCGAGCGGGGTCGTACTCGCCGGCCTTCTGAAGCAGGATGACGTTGGTTTCCTGCAACACATCCTGCGCGCCTTCGACCCCGCCCAGCAGGGCGGAAATCGATGCATACAGCGTGCTCTGATGGCTGGTGAGCAGCAACAGAAACTCGGGCGTCGGCCCGGGTTGGGTTGGCGGGTCGGACATCAAAACCAAACATCCCGGCAAGGGGCGATTCTGCCTCCCTATACTCTTAACAGTCGAAGCAGGAATCTTACAGAATTATCGCAGGGTATTATGAAGGAACGCTGAGAACCACGCCCTCGATTCTAGCGCCAGCTCATGTGAGAAGTCCCTCCCTGATCGCAACTCCTTACCAAATAATTGCTTACCACGATTTTTTTGAGGACTTCTCACGGGGCGCGGGGGGTATCCTGTTGATTCCCACGAAAGGGAGTAGGCGACGCAGTCGCCGTACGTCCCTGCAAAACGCCGAAAACCATGAATTCCTACGCGTTTTAGCGGCAAGGAGGGACCGGGGACGCACGTTTCGAGGGGCTCAGGGCATAAATGAACTCACGGGTTCAGTCGGCGGATTAATTCCTGAAATGCAAGGAGAAGGTTGCTTGACATCGCAACCCGGTTGCGATGGAATGGACCGAAATCGCCAGGTTGAGCCATTAAACTTGAAGAGTGAACACCATGGCCCACAACACGTCCAAGAAGTCGGCGAACAGCGCAAAAAAGGCCATCGCCAAACGGGTGGCCGCGAAGCCCAAACTCCTCTCCGGCGGCAACCCGCAGATCGCGAAGGCCTACGGCGACGCCCCCGTGCAGGCCTTCATCGCGGCCATGCCGGGCTGGAAACAGGACGTCGGCCGTCGCCTCGACGCCCTCATCGTCGCTGCCGTTCCCAACGTGTACAAGGCAGTCAAATGGAACACGCCCCTCTACGGCATCGAGGGCCAGGGCTGGTTCCTCGGCTTCCATTGCATCACCAAATACGTCAAGGTGGCCTTCTTCCGCGGCAGGTCACTGAGTCCGGTTCCGCCAGTCGAATCCAGACAAAAGGAAGTTCGCTACCTCCACATCCACGAGGACGACCCGATCGACGAAACCCAGTTCACCGCCTGGGTGGTTCAAGCCAGCCAACTACCCGGGGAACGGATGTGAACGCATCACTCGGCCACGTGGAGGCTGGTAGCCGAAAACCGCGGCTCCTGGGGAAAATTCAACGGTTTTTTGATACATCATCTTTCAGAACGCTACCGACGCCGATTCCCTTGTGCCAGTCCGTGGGACCAGCCGGGTAGCCAAAAAAGGGGGAAAGTCATGGCCAAAGAAAAAGTGAAGCGACGCAAAAAAGCGGGGGCCGGCCCGTTCAATCACCCCGCGTACACGGTTCGTAGAAAATTCTTCAAGTTCTTCGGCGCCGCCTTTTACCTGCTGGACGAGGCGGGCGAGGTCATCGGCTACAGCCATCAGAAGGCGTTCAAACTGAAGGAAGACATCCGCGTCTACACCGACGACTCGATGACGGAAGAATTGCTGGTCATCAAGGCGCGCAACATCATCGATTTCGGCGCCACCTACGACGTTACCGACCCGGCCGAAGATGATCAGTCAATCGGCTCCTATCGGCGCAAGGGCTGGACGAGCCTGGTGCGCGACGAATGGATGATCTTCGACGCGGACGAAAATGACGTCGGCCGAATTCAGGAGGATAGCGCCGGCCTGGCGATCGTGCGCCGACTCTTCGGCAATATCGCCAACCTGATCGCCCCACAGGCCTACAACGTCGAAATCGACGGTGCGAAAGCGGCTGACATGGCCACGAGCCGCAACCCATTCATTTACAAACTGAACGTCACCATCGACCCCGATGCGGACAACGTCGACGCGAGAATGATCCTTGCCGGAGCCATCCTGCTCGCCGCCATCGAGGGGCGGCAGGGCGGCGGCGGCGTCGACTTCGGGTGAGTCCAGCAGACCTGCAAACAACCATGTGTCGACGTCGCAAAGGCCCACCCCGGGCGCAGGAGGGATCTCATGCCAATTCACAAGGACATCCTGGCCTACAACGCGGCCCAGTCGGCGGACGACCAGCTCATCTGCGCTACCCTCGCCAGGGCCATCGATCAACACCTGAAAGACGCGGAGTGCAAGATCTGGCACCGCCATCCGGTGTGGTTCCTGGACGGAAATCCGATCGTCGGTTACAGCAAGCTCAAGGACTGCGTCCGCCTTTTGTTCTGGAGCGGCCAATCCTTCGACGAGCCTGGCCTTGAGCCCGAAGGCAGTTTCAAGGCCGCCGAAGCCCGTTACACGTCGGAAGACCAGATCAAGGCCAAGGACCTCAAGAGGTGGCTCAAGAAAGCGATCGATAGCCAGTGGGACTACAAGAACATCGTGAAGCGCAAGGGCAAGCTGGAGCGATTGACGTAGGCGGTGGCGCCGGGCGTAGTTTGCTAAACTCACCGCCTGGGTGAAGCGGGCCAGCCAATTGCATGGCGAACGCATGTGAGCGGCCAGTGCCGACTGATGGCCACAAGTTGGTTGCTTACTGTATAATGCCCTTCATGAGCACGGACATGAAATCCACGGTAATTGAAGAAGACGTTGAAGCCGTCCTCCAGCATGCATTCCACGGCAAGCCCCTGGACCCGGATGTAGCTCGCCGCGTTCGTGAGCGAGCATCTCAGATTACGGAGAGGATTCGACGCACACACGGCGTTATCGACGACGCCAGTTTCGCTGAACTCCTGGAAGAGGAATGAAGTACGTCCTGGATGCCTCTGTGGCGCTGGCGTGGGTTATTCCGCGTCCTATGACGCTTAAGGCTGATGCCCTTCGGGATGACTACCGCAACGCCATCCACGAGCTTATCGCCCCTTCCACCTTCCCTGCTGAAATCGCAAGCGGTCTAACGAAGGCGGAGCGACAGAAAATCATCAACGTCGGTGAAGCCATACCCTTCCTCACTGACATTCTGAGTACCGTACCGGTGCTCCAGGCCTACGATCCGCTGCTCTTCCGAGTGGCGGAAATCTCCTCAAAAACGCGAAGCGGCCTGCATGACTGCCTCTACATTGCCCTGGCCGAGCGGGAGGGGTGCGAGTTTGTCACCGTGGATGACAAGCTTCTCAAGAACGTCCAGAAAGACTTCCCGTTCGTCATTCATTTGGGGACGGTATGATTTCCACAAGGACGACCCGCTCGACGAAGCTCAGCTAGCCGCCTGGGTGAAGCAAGCCAGCCAACGGCCCGGCGAACGAATGTGAAAGGCTGGAGCAATGCGAGCGCGTAGCGGTCGGCAAGTCATTGAAGGAGACGCAGATGAGCAGAGAGGTTTGGAACGACGATACGCGGCGTAACCTCGTTGAGACGCTACGGTGGGCCATTATCGGTGAACTTCGAATGGCAAAGCGCGGGCCCGACGAAATCCTTGAGTTTTGCCGCGAAGTTTACATTCAGGATGATTGTCCTGAGGACGAATACGACAAGTTCATTCAATTTACAGCCGACGAAATCAATCGTGGTGTAGCTTTGCTTGAATCCGAAATGGCTACGTGGCCGGAGGAGACCGATTGTGATCGTCTTGATCGTGTCGAAATTGCCTTGCGCGACCGAGGCATACTTCTTTGGCAGGCCTCTCCTTGTTGTGACACGTGTACAGGATCTGAACTTCCAGATCGGATCGACGTGATCAACGACAGATATCCAGGGTTTCGAGACGGCATCCGCGGCTATGCCTTTTTCATCGATCAGAACATGCCCGAAATGTTGGCTGAAAACACCCTGATGTCGGTCTATCTTGCTTACGGCTGGTACTCGCGAGACGACTCAGAAGTCGCTCCTGACCTTTACAAGGCGAATGCACTCGGTATTGCCCAAGAGGTTTGTGACTGTCTGCGCGACGAGGGTTTCGAACCCGATTGGGACGGTGATTTGGCCCGCAAGATTGGCGTCTCAATAAGCTGGCGGCGTCGCAAAATGCTTGAATAGTTGAGAATCGGGAGTTCGCGCGAGCGGCAACAACTTTGAAGAATGCGACAACAACCATGAAGAAGACGAAGAGCGGCTCGAAGGATGGAAAAGGAGGAGACTCTCCCTCTCCGCGGATCAATGCGAAAATCAAGGAGAGTGATTGGCGCGGCCAGACGCTCGCTCGGATCCGCATGCTCATCAAAGAGGCCGATCCCGAAGTGGTCGAGGAAGTGAAATGGAGAAAGCCCTCCAATCCGGCGGGGGTTCCGGTGTGGTCACACGCTGGAATCATCTGCACCGGCGAGACGTACAAGAATGTCGTCAAGATGACCTTCGCCAGGGGCGCCTCGCTGCCGGACCCTTCCAAGCTCTTCAACTCCAGCCTCGAAGGCGACACCCGGCGGGCCATCGATTTCCATGAGGGGGACGCGATCGATGAGCAGGCGTTGACGGCGCTGATTCGCGCCGCCGTGGCATTAAACACGCCGCCAACCGCTCGGCCTCGCCGCACTCAGAAGAGAAAAATCCCTACTCGATAAACCCCAGGGCCTGCCGACTCGACTTACGGTGAGCGACCCCATCACAATTCTGCCAGAGCGGAGAGAATGCCGCGAGGGCTGCGTGCATGATGGCTGTTTCACGGGTTTCATCCCGCTGCAATGCTTGCCAGAGGCTGTCAGGCTGGCCCTCTTCCAGGGGGCGCAAAAACTTGGCCGGCCGACGTACGGAAATCCGCGGGACCCCCTGTTGCATGGCTTCGATGGCAACCATCAGGTCGGTCATGGTGTGGTGGCGCCACTTTCTCGGATGAAAACTGACCAATTGCGAATGGAAGGCGATGGTCCCCGAACCAAGCTCATCGACGTGGCAGTCCATCACGCTGCCCGCGGCAAAATGCTGAACCAGGCGATCCCGAAGGTAGGATCGATGCGGAGGCCGAAACGAAAGGCCGTGAACGCCGACCACGGCTCGGAAGTGGTGGCGCCGCAGGGCGTTGGTCAGCCAGTCCACATTGATACTGTTCATGGCCTCGTTGGGATGGGCGGAAACCTGTCCCAAGTTGGTATAAGGGATCGAGACACCCAGCGACGAGTTCTCGTCCCAAATGTGTGCGGGATCAAGCCCGCCCAACCCAAGGAGACCATGATGCGATTCTACAACAGACAACACCAATTCTACTGCGGGATCGATCTGCACGCCAGACTTTTGGCGATTTGCAT